>CANJCB010000023.1 GCA_947473305.1 Rhodospirillales bacterium | reverse complement strand
ATGCTCCTACCCTGCGACGCGAGCACGTCAACCTGCCGCAACTTCGCAACAATCTCCTCGGGTGTCGGTCTTCTCTTGGGCATTTCGGTCCTCCTTTCCTATGTCAAAGGACATACTTTCAGGTGGACCAATTCAATGGGGGTGGATCATTGTCGGCCACCACTTCCGCCAGTTGCCGGCCTTGCGTGAAGATATGCTCCATCGGGCCTGGCTCGATTTTCTGTCCGGCCTGGGAGAGTTCGCGCATCGTCTGCAGAATGGCCTGGTAGACCCGCGTGAGCCGGGTCTTTTCTGCCTGGAGCGGGGCGATTTCATCGATCTTATGAGCCTCGACCAAGGCGGTTTCGCGCCCCAGAAGCTTCATGAGCTTGGTCATCGTATCGACGAGTTCCGCTGCCACATCGGCGATGTGGAAGCCTTCGGCGGGATTCGTGGCGAGGGGAAGAGCTGCGCGCATGGTCACTGCACCTCCTGAAGTTTGAGCATCTCGCGTTGGACCGCGTCGGCGATCCCGAAGCCGCCGCTTTTGGCCGCGACCTTGCTGTATTGCTGGAGAAGCAGGGACCGATAGATCTCTTCGCCCGACCCGCCGCCGAACATTCCGTCCGACTTGATGCCGCTGAACATCGTCTCGAAGGTCTGGTTCAGGTAGAAGGCTTCAAAATCCTCGGCCGTCTTGCGGGCGGCCGCCGGGTCCATGTGCTTCCCGATCTTCGGCGCTTGAGGCTGAAGATCTATCCCCCCGGGAAGGGCGTTGGCGAGAGGGTCGTTCATCAGATCAACTCGATATCGGCCTGCAGCGCGCCCGAGGACTTGATCGCCTGGAGGATGCTGATCATGTCGCGGGGACCCACGCCCAGGGCGTTGAGGCTGTTGACGAGTTCCTGGAGGCTGACGCCGGCGGGTATGACGGCCATGCGTCGATCCGCGCCTTCATCGATGGTTGTGTTGCTGCGGGGCACCACCGTCGTCTGGCCGCCGCCGCCAGGTGCGAACTGCACGCCGTTCTGGCCAGGCGCCACCGGCAGGCCGGTCTGCGGGTTGATCGCCGGAGCGATGGCCTGGCCACCGGGGGCGAAGGGGTTGGGCTGCGAAACCTGCGGGGTCTCTGTCACTTTCACCGTGAGGCTGCCCTGGGCGATGGCGACGGTGCTGATCCTGACGTTCTCGCCCATGACGATCACGCCGTTGGCCTCGTCGATGACCACACGGGCGACCTGGTCGGGCTCGACCTGAAGCTGCTCGATGTCGGTGATGAGGGAGACGACGTCGGCCGTCGAGTTGGGCGGGACCACCAGCGACACCGTGGAAGGATCGACCGCGCGGGAGGCGGGGATTTTCAAGAAGGCGTTGATGACCTGCGAGACCCGGCGGGCTGTCGTGAAGTCGGGGTTGCGCAGCATGAGATTGATGTTGCGGAGCGAGGCGAGCTCGAAGCCGACTTCGCGCTCGACGATCGCGCCGCTGGTGATATGGCCGGCGGTCGGCACGCCCTTGGTGACGGTCGCCGCCTGGCCGCGGGCGACCACGCCGCCGCTCGCCACAGCACCTTGCGATACCGCGTAGATTTCGCCATCGGCGCCCAGCATCGGGGTCACCAGCAGGGTCCCGCCGAGGAGGCTTTTCGCATCGCCCAGCGCGGAGACCGAGACATCGATGCGGCCGCCCTGGCGGGCGAAGGGGGGAAGGGAGGCCGTTACCATGACGGCGGCGACATTCTGGGTCCTGAGCGCTTCGTCCCGCGCGTTGACACCCAGCCGCTCCAGCATGCCGATGAGGCTTTCCCGGGTGAAGATCGCCCGGTTCAGGCTGTCGCCCGTGCCGTTCAGGCCGACCACCAGGCCGTATCCCACCAGCATGTTCGGACGAACGCCCTCGAAATCGGCGATATCCTTGATCCGCGATGCGGCATGCGCCGGGCTCGCCGTGAAGAGCGGCAGCAGCACTGCAAAGCCGGCAAGGGCGAGGCGACGGAGGAAATGGCGGGACTGGTTCATCATGACCTATACGGATTAAGTGTTCCGCCTGTTCTATGCCAAAGCCGTGCCAAGTCCTGAAGTTATGGTAGCTATATGATAAATATAGTATATTTATTCTTTGACGAGAGCCTTGCCCGGCAAGCAGTACCGCAGTGGCATCCTCTCTCGGCAGGTTTTGCCCGCCTTCCTTCAAGGGATTAAACGTGTTTCAACGCCCCAGCCTGAATGGTATAAGTCATGCGACTTAGAGAGTGTGTGTGCCTATGAGGATCGAATCGAACCGGCCCATCCGTCCGACGGGACGCCGCGACGAGAAGAAGGGCGGTGTTTCCAGCGAGAGTTTCGCTGAGTCCCTGAGTTCAGAGCCTGCCTCACAGCCTGCCACTTCCGCGCCGTCCGTCGGCGGGCTCGGCGGTCTTCTTGCGTTGCAGGAGGTTTCCGACTCAACCCAGGAAGGGAAGCGGCGGGGGGCGGCTCGGGGCGAGGCCTTGCTCGATGGCCTCGACGAGCTTCGTATCGGGCTTCTCACGGGGCACGTTTCTCGCGATAAACTGGCCGATATGGCACGCCTCGTGCGCCAGGCACGTCCTTCGGT
Organism: Rhodospirillales bacterium; assembly: GCA_947473305.1. Lineage (GTDB taxonomy): Bacteria > Pseudomonadota > Alphaproteobacteria > ATCC43930 > CGMCC-115725 > CANJCB01. The sequence goes on along the minus strand of CANJCB010000023.1, from coordinate 60,180 downwards.
TGACGACCCCCGGTTGACGGAACTCCTCGACGAGATCGAGCTCCGGACGGCGGTCGAACTGGCGAAGCTGACCCCGGCCGCCTGATCTTTACAAAAAATGGCTGTTTTCAATAGGTTTAGGCCTTCTAGGCGCTTGCCCAGCAGGGACGTGATTCATATACTCCGCGCGCTTTGCACCTTCGGGTTCATGGAGTAGGTAATGCGTCCCACGCTTCCCCCGGACTATCGTCCTTCCGAGGACGAGGATTTCATGAATCCCCAGCAGCTTGAGTACTTTCGCCAGAAGCTATTGAGATGGCGGGCGGAGTTGCTGGCGGAATCGAGCGGTACGCTCAACCATCTCAAGGAAGAGAGCCTCGCGGAACCGGATATAACCGACCGCGCGTCGCTCGAAACAGACCGGGCGATCGAGCTCAGGACCCGTGACCGCGAACGCAAGCTCATCTCCAAGATCGATAGTGCCCTGATGCGGATCGAGGATGGGGCCTACGGCTACTGCGAGGAAACCGACGAGCCGATCGGTATCCGCCGTCTCGAGGCCCGGCCGATCGCCACCCTGAGCCTCGAAGCCCAGGAGCGCCACGAGCGCATGGAACGCACCCACCGGGAAGACTGATTTCCGACCGACCTCCCTCCCCACCGGACGGAGGTTTTTTAATGCCTGGGAGGAGGTTCGGACCCCCTCCGCAGGATCATGCTCAGAACGGCGCGATGATATTGAGGAGCTGCGTTCCGTAGCCCGGCTGCGCCACGTCCATGAGCTGGCCACGGCCGCCATAGGAAACGCGAGCCTCGGCGATCTTCTCGTAGCCGATGGTATTGGTCGAACCGATATCCTGCGGGCGGATCACGCCGGTGATCTGCAACTCGCGAACTTCGTAGTTCACCCGCATCTCCTGGCGCCCCAATACGACGAGATTGCCGTTGGGCAGGACCTGGGTGACGAGCGCTGCCACCTTGACGTTGATCTTTTCCTTGCGGTCGATCTGGCCGGTGGTCGTGGTGCTCGTGCTGCCGCTGGTGTCGACGAGGTCGGACGGGGTCGCGGCCTTGGGCAGGATCTTGGCGATCTGGCTTTGGAAGCCGAAGAGCTGGGAAATGCCCTGTTTGTCGGCAGAATCGCGCTGCCGGGTCAGGTTGTTGTCGAACTTCGCGTTATCGTCGAGCGAGATGAGAACGGTCAGGATGTCGCCGATCTGCGAGGCGCGCTGATCCTTGAAGAAGGCCCGGCTGCCCGCCTGCCAGAGTGAATTGGGACGCTTTTCGCCGATCATCGGCGCCGGCATCGGCAGGGAAACCGGCTTGTAGCCCGGCTGACGCTGCGGATCCTGGATATTGGTGAGGGGAGGGGCGTCGCCGACCTGGGTGAGGCGCGAGCCGATGCCGCAGCCGGCGAGCATGCTGCCGGCGAGCATCACGGTGGCGAAGCGGGTGGCCCGGCAAATGATACGGGGGTTCATAGGGTCTCTCCTAACGAACGACAGGCTGCGGCGCCGTGCCGACCATGGCCACATTGGGCCCGGTGACAGTGACGTCGATGATGCGGTTGGACTTGGTGTTGGTGATCCGGATCGCGGCGCCGAGGCCACCATCGTCGAGCGCCTTGCCCTGGGTCGTGAGTTGAAGCGTGGGCGTGACCAGCGTAACGGTCACAAGGTCGCCCTTCTTGATCACGATGGGAACTTGCAGGTCGGAGGGGCGCACAGGCTGCATCGCCTGGAGCGGCCTGCGGGGCGTCTTGCCGACGAGGCTCTGGGCATCGACCACCAGGCCTTGACCCATCCGGTCATTGCGCATGGCGATGTAATTGATGTCGGTCTGGGCGATTTTCTCGCCTGGCATGACCGACCGGTTAAGGATGGGTACTTGGGTCGTGTAAAAGAGGCGCCCGCTCACCCGGCTGCGCTCCGCGGTGCTTTGACCTGTCGCGACAAAGGCGGAAAACCGCCCGCTGCGCGCGTCGAAAGTCAGACCGTCGACCGTCATCGTCGGTGCGACCCCGGCCGGCGCGAAGAGGCGAAGCCCGGGGTTGTCGAGCTGGATCTGGGCCGTATCGATCGGCTGGAGGCTGGAAATCTCCTGGAGAAGCCTTTCGCCGATCGCATCGGAGGAGATCGACTGGCTTGCACGTTCCACCGTCACGACTTCAAGCCGCGATCCCGGCTGCCAGGCGAGCGCATGCTCACGGGCGATCCCGGCGAGCCAATTGGCGTCGTAGGTGACGCGCTGGCCGGGGGCGGGAGCTGCGGCGACGGGATCGTTCGCCTGGGGGCCCGCATCCATAAAGATGTCCCCGAGCCGGACGACCGGCGCCTGCACCGTGACGGTGGGCTGAAGGACTGGACGCGCCGCCGCGGGAGCTGCGACGAGCGCGGCGACAAATATCGGAAGAAGTCCTGAAAGGCGGATCATGGCGGGCATCCTGCTCTATCACTCAGCGGATCTGGTTCAGGCTCTGCATCAGCTCGTTGGACGCCTGCACGACCTTCGAATTCATCTCATAGGCGCGCTGGGCGGTGATGAGGTTCGATATCTCCTGCACCACGTCGACGTTCGAGGTCTCGAGGAAGCCTTGCTGAAGCTGTCCGAAGCCGACCGAGCCCGGCGCGCCGGTCGTCGCCGTGCCGGAGGCCGCCGTCTGCTGAAGGAGATTATTGCCGAGTGCCTGGAGGCCCGCTTCGTTGGGGAAATTGGCCAGTTCCAGCGTGCCGACGTTCTGGGGGGTGGTCGCTCCCGCGATCGTGGCCTGCACCTGGCCGCTGGAATTGATGGAGACCGAGGTCGCCGTTGCGGGGATGGTAAGGCCCGGCTGGACGATCAAGCCGTCGGCCGTGACCATTTCTCCGGTCGGGCTGAGTTGGAAAGAGCCCGCGCGGGTGTAGACGGTCGTTCCATCGGATTGGGTGACCTGGAAGAAGCCCCGGCCCTGGATCGCGACATCGAGGGAATTGCTGGTCTGGACGAGGTTGCCCTGCTGGTTGACGCGGTAGACCGCGGCGGCTTTGACGCCCACGCCGATCTGCACGCCGACCGGGACCACCGTGCCGGTGTCATTGGTATTGGCGCCGCCCTGCCGCTCGTTCTGGTAGAGCAGGTCTTGGAATTCAGCCCGCTGGCGCTTGAAGCCCGTGGTGTTGAGGTTGGCGATATTGTTGGAGATGACTTCGACGTTGAGCTGCTGAGCCAACATGCCGGTCGCCGCGATGTTCATTGCGCGCATGGGGAAAACCCTCGCTTAGGATGAATGGGATCAGACGACTTTGCCGAGCTTCTCGATGGCGTTTTTCAGCCGATCGCTCTCGCCGTCGAGGAAGTCCTTGGAGATACCGGAACTGCGGGTCAGTTCCATGAGACGGGTGATTTCAATGATCGCTTGGACATTGCTTTCTTCGAGCGAAGCCTGCTCGACCTTTGTGTCTGCCGCCGCCTGGGGCGTTTCGTCGGTCTGGTAGAGGCCGGCGCCGGCGGGGGTCATCGCCTGGGGCCGTTCGAACTTGACCACTTGAAGCTTGCCGATCCGGGCCTGGCCCGCGGCGACCGTTCCGTCCTGGCCGATGCTGATCTTGTCCGACCCGCCGGGAATGGTGAGGGTGGAATTGCCGTCGCCCAGTACCGTGTAGCCTTCTGAGGTCACGATCTCGCCCTGCTGGTTGAGATGCATGCGGCCGTTGCGGGTGAAACGCTGACCGTCGGGCGTCTGCACCGACAGATAGCCGGTGCCATTGAGCGCGACGTCCAGCGGATTGCTCGTCCGCGTGATCGGTCCCTGGCGGGTGTCGCGGGTGGTGCCGACATCGTGAACGTAAGACACCGTCCCACCGGTTCCGCTCGGCATCAGGAATTCCTGAAACATGACGCGTTCGCCCTTGAAGGCGGTCGTCGAAGAGTTCGCGATGTTGTTTGCGATGGTCTCGATTTGCCGCTGCGTGGCGAGCTGGTTCGAGAGGGTGATATAGGCCGCTGTTTGCATCGAAACGACATCCCGTGTAATCGGTCATCAAATTCTTATGCAGCTCCCGTGCCAAATATAATATTATTGTATTTCAGGTGGTTATGTAGCATCCGGGATCGTTTATCGCGATGCCGACGATGGCAAGGGCAGGCTTTGCCGAGCACTTCTTGCCCCCGGTGCTGATGGCTGCCTCAACCGGCCTAAATACCTATTTCAACAACTTTTTAACGACAATTGTAGTATAAGAAGTGAGCGGGACGGCAATAGCGCCCTGTCCTGAAGTAGGTAGCCTGCGCATGACCGACCAAATCGCGGATGATGGGGCCGTTCCCGGCCTTGATGAGCAAGCCCCCAAGCGACGGTTTGGCGGCAAGATGCTCATCATCATTGCGGGCGGTCTGATCCTTGTCTTGCTGGCTATCGGCGCGGGGCTCTATTTTACGGGCGTGTTGAATCGTATATTGGGCCATAAGGAAGAGGTTACGGACAAGCCCGCGCCCCCCAAGCAAACGGTGTTCTTCGATCTGCCCGATCTTCTCGTGAACCTCAATTCGTCGGGCGCCAACCGCCGCGCGAATTTCCTCAAGATTTCGGTCAGCCTCGAAGTCGAGAGCGAGGGTGACGTGACGCGGATTAAGGCCGTGATGCCTCGTGTCGTCGATAATTTCCAGGTCTATCTCCGCGAATTGAGGGTCGAGGATCTTCGGGGTTCGGGCGGCATCTATCGCCTGCGCGAGGAGCTTCTTGCGCGGGTCAATACGGCCGCGGCGCCGGCAAAAGTTCTCGACGTCCTCTTCAAAGAAATCCTGGTCCAATGAGCGACCAATCCCAGGACGATCAGGCCAAGCTCGCGGCCGAATGGGCCTCCATGGCGGGGGCTGACGGTGATGGTATCGCTGCCGATGGCGATGTCGGCGGGGCTCCGGCACGCGTTCTCAATCAGAACGAGATCGACAGCCTTCTGGGTTTTGATGACGACCGGAGCCGCGCCGCGGATAATTCCGGTATCCGCGCGATCATCGATTCGGCTCTCGTCTCCTATGAGCGCCTGCCTATGCTGGAGGTGGTCTTCGACCGCCTCGTCCGCATGATGTCTACTTCCCTGCGCAACTTCACGTCGGACAATGTCGAAGTGTCGATCGACAATATCACCTCGATCCGCTTCGGCGATTATCTGAACTCCATCCCGCTGCCCGCGATGCTGAGCGTCTTCAAGGCGGATGAATGGGATAATTTCGGCCTGCTCACTGTCGATAGCGCGCTCATCTATTCGATCGTCGACGTATTGCTCGGTGGTCGACGCGGCACCGCCGCGATGCGTATCGAGGGGCGGCCCTATACCACCATCGAGCGTAATCTGGTGGAACGGCTCGTGGCGGTGGTCTTGTCCGATCTCTCCGGGGCTTTCGACCCCTTGAGCCCCGTCACTTTCCGTTTCGAGCGGTTGGAGACCAACCCGCGTTTTGCCACGATCGGCCGCCCGGCCAATGCCGCTGTACTCGCCCGCCTTCGGGTGGATATGGAGGATCGCGGTGGACGGCTGGAGGTCCTGCTTCCCTATGCGACCTTGGAACCCGTCCGGGAAATCCTGCTTCAGGGCTTCCTCGGCGAAAAATTCGGTCGGGATTCGATCTGGGAAGCCCATCTGGCGGGAGAGCTCTGGTTCACCAATGTCGCGATCCAGGCGGTTCTCGACAGCTCGGAAACGACCCTGCGTGAGGTCCTCAGCTGGAAAGTCGGCACCCGGATCATGCTCAACGCGACGCCCCAATCCGACGTCCACCTTGTCTGCGGCGATCTCGACATGTTCGTCGGCAAGATGGGTCGCAAAGGTGGTAACATCGCGATCCGCATCAATGAAAAGATCGAGAAGACACGAGGTTCATGATGACCCTTTCGCTGGCCATCGACATTCTTGTCGCGGTTCTTCTGGTCGCGACGATCGGCTTTGCCGCGGTGCTCAACCGGCGGCTCGGCGCGCTCCGCGACGATAAGGAAAAGCTGGAAAAGCTGGTCGAAGGTCTGACCGTGGCCGCGCAACGCGCGGAATCGGGTGTTGCGGGCCTGCGCGAGGCTGCGGACGATATCGGCGCGCACCTTCAGAAGAAGGTCGATCAGGGGACGTCCTTGCGAGATGATCTCGCCTATATGATCGACCGGGGCGGCGCGCTTGCCGACCGGATCGAAGGCACGATCCGCGCCAAGCGCGACGCTCCGATGGAAGAACCCCCGCGTCGCCGTGAAGGACCCCGCCCGGAGGCGGCGGTTCGTGGCGAAGGGACCTTGCGCAGCGAGCCCGGACTTCGGCTGGAGCCGATTGCACCCTCGTCGCGCATTCATGACGACAAAACCGACCTCGATGGGCCGCGACGGACGGGAAGCCAGCCTTCCCGTTCCGAGATCGAGTTGCAACGCGCGCTCAGCGGACGCCGGTAGGAGAGAGCCATGCCCTTTAGCCGTTATCTCCGTCCTCGCTTGCTGCCGGTCGTTATCCTGGCGGCAGGCGCTCTCCTGAGCCTCAAGATCGGCAACGTCTGGTTTGCGCTGGAGGCCAAAGCGGCCACCGGGTCAGAGCAGGTGCCACCGGGCGCCACGTCTTTGCCCATCCGGAGCGAACCTGCCGGCAAGCCGCTCAAGGACCCGATTTTCATGAGCCCGTCCGAGGTCGAGGTGCTGCAGAAGCTCTCGGAGCGCCGGGCCGAACTCGATCAGCGCGAGGCGGCTCTGGCCCAGCGTGAAGTGATCATGCGCGCCACCGAGCAACGGGTTGAAGAGAAGATCGCGAAGCTCCAGGCCCTGGAAAAGGGGATCGGCGACACGATCAAGAAGCAGGACGACGAAGATGAGAGCCGGCTCAAGAGCCTCGTCCGGATCTACGAGAATATGAAGCCGGCGGAAGCCGCTCGGGTCTTCGCGCAGATCGACACGCCGACCTTGGTCAGTCTCGTCGAGAAGATGCGTGAGCTCAAGACCGCTCCCATCCTGGCGAGCATGGATCCGGAAAAGGCTAAACAGCTGACCCTGGCGCTTGCCGATCGGCGAAACCAACCGGCGGCGTCAGCGCCCAAGGCTCAGCCGGCGGCTTTGACCGCTCCCGCCGGGTCGCCGGGACCGGCCGCGCCGGGAGAGCGGGGGATCGCTCCACCCGCCGCCGCGCCCACTACCGTTGCCGCGCCGGCTCCGGCCCCCGCTGCCGCTCCCGCAGCACCTGCTCCTGCCGCAGCACCTGCTGGCCCTGCCGAGGGCCCGCCGCCTGCGACGCCACCTCGCCCGTAGAAGTAGGTTCGTGGCCGATTTCCGCGAGAGGATGCGGCGGATCGTCAAGCCTTTCACGCCGTTTTCACTCCTAGCCTTTTTGCTGCTGGCGGCAACGCCGGTCCCGGCGCAAGAAGCGACGCCGACTGCTGAACAGGCGCCGGTCGAAAAGCCGGTGACTTCCGAGCCTGAGGCGTCGCCACAGCCTGCGGCTCCGGCAAGGCCGGCAACTCCCGAAAAGGCGAGCGTGACCGTTCGAACGGGACTTCACCCGACCTTCGGCCGTATTGCCTTCGATTGGCCCCAGGCGGCGACGCTCGAAGCCCGTGCCGAGGGAAACAAGGTCACGATCCGCTTCAATAAGCCGATGACCGCCAATCTGCGCCCGGTGCTCACCACGCTCTCGCCCTATGTGGCCGCAGCCGATCTCGACGCGGATGGAATGGGGCTGACCCTCACGCTCAAAAAGCCGGTCACGCTCAAGACCATCCCTAACGGCACAACGGTAGCGGTCGATCTCGTGGAGCAGCCCTCCCAGACGGTGCAAACGCCGGCAGCTCCAGCGCAACCCAAGGATAACGCTGCCGCGCCTCCGAAGGCGGCGGAGCCTGCCAAGATCGCCGAGGCGCCCAAGGCCCCGGAATCCGCCAAGACCGAACCCGTCAGGACCCAGCCCGCAAAACCGGAAGCGCCCAAACCCGAGACGCCTAAACCGGCCATGTCAGCCGCGGCCGAGCAGACAAAGCTCCCCGTCATCCTTCAAGTAAGTAGGGAGAAGGGCGGCCATCGGCTGAGCTTTCAGGCGCGGTCTCGCCTCGATCTCACGATCAGCGAGACGGATGGGATCGCCCGCATTCGTTTCGGGCGGCCCGTCACTCTCGATATAGCTCCCCTGACGGCGGCCTTGCCCGGCGCGGCCGCGCAGCTCATGGAAGAACCACGCGGAACCCTTCTGGCCATGGCCTTGCCGCGAGGGGCGAAGCTGAAGCAGTCTCGCGGTCGCAATGGCCCCGTGATCGATCTCAGCGAGCCGGCAAACGCCGCTCCGGCCACCGTGACGCCGCCCGCCGGATTGGCAGAGCCACCTGCGCTTGCCGCCCCGGCCGGCGCAGGCGCCCCTCGTCCCCTGGCCGCTGCCGACGCTCCGGCGGCGCCTGCGGAGGCTGTGCCCGTAACACCCGGCGTTTCGTCTCCGGTCGAAGCTTCCGTCGCCGACACGCCTGTCCAGCCGGCGTCTGTTGCAGCCGCGCCAGCGCCTTCGCCGCCGGCGGTGACACCTGCCACCGTGCCGGCATCCGTCGGTCGGCTCGTCATTCGGTATAACGAAATACCCGAGGGAGCCAGCCTTCGGTTCGAATGGCCTGTGGCGGTCGCCGCCGCGGCCTATCGCAGAAGCGGATCGCTCTATCTTGTCTTCTCGGCTCCCTCCAATGCCGATTTGGGGGAGTTACGAGGCCCCGGCAGCGCCACCTTGACCGGCGTGCAGCAGGTTGCCGACCCCACCGCGACGATCATCCGCATGACGACCCGGGCGGTGCTCAATCCCAGCATGCATCGATCGGGCACGAATTGGATCATCGATCTGAAGTCCCAAGAACTACAGCCCGAAGCACCGATCTTCGCCGATGCCCAACCCTCGGCCAGCCCGCCCCGGGTCTATTTTCCCGAGCGTCAGAGTTCGAGACCGATCCGGTATCGCGATCCCGAGGTTGGCGACACGCTCATCGTCGTGCCGACCTCGGAACTGGGATTAGGCCTCAGGGAGGCCATCAGTCTCGTCGATTTCAGGGCTCTGGTATCGGCGCAAGGACTGGTGATCCGTCCGGACAATGACGACCTGATCGTGCGTCTGACGGAAACGGGCGTGGAGGTCACTTCGCCTGAGGGGCTCACCCTCTCCAGCGACGGCGACCGCATCCTGGGACAGCCCATGGAGGCGGTCCCGAAGCTCTTCGATTTCGTGGCCTGGAAAGGACCGGCGGACCAGCCGATCCTGCGCCGTCGCAGCGTGTTGGAATTGGCGATCGCTTCGGCCCCGACGAGCGCGCGTTCGCGTTTCCGGCTCGATCTTGCCCGCTTCTATTTCGCGAACCTCTATACCGCCGAGGCGATTGGCGTATTGGAGGCGATCGTCAAGGACGATGCCGTCTTGGGATCCGATATCACTGTCCGGGCGATGCTCGGCGTCTGCTACTTCGTCACCGGTGACTATAAGAGCGCGTCCCTCCAGCTCAGGATGCGCCTGCTCGACGGCCAGCCCGAGGTGGCGCTCTGGCGCGGGATGCTCGATGGCACCGAGGGCAATTGGCAGGAAGCGGTCAGCGAGTTCGTCAAGGGCATCAGTCTGGTGCCCAATTATCCGAAGCCGATGCGGAATCGCCTTGCGCTGGGCATTGCAGAGGCGGTGGTGAACACCGACCAGGAGCAGGGCGCCACGCCGCTTCTGAGGCTTGTGCTGCGCGATGATCCCAGCGTCGCCGACCGGGCCATGGCGCGCTATCTCGAAGGACGCCAGTATTATTCCCAGGGTGACATCGACCGTGCCTCGGATGTGTGGCGCGAGGTCGCCAATCTAAACGACCGTCCGAGCCGGGCTCGCGCCCTTTATTCGAGCGTGATGGCGCGTCTCGGTGCCAAGAAGGAAAGTCGCGCCGAAGCGATCAGCGAACTCGATTCCCTCCGTTTTGCCTGGCGGGGCGACGCTTTCGAGTTCGACCTGCTTCGCACGCTGGGCAAGCTCAAGATCGAAGACGGCGATTATCGCGGCGGACTCGATGCCCTGCGTGAGGCCATCGGAAATTTCCAGGATTATCCTCCTGTAAAGGCCGTCCAACAGGCGATGACCGATAGCTTCACGAGCTTTTTCCTGGGCAAGGATGCCGACAACGTGCCGCCGCTCAAGGCGGTCGCCCTCTATGACGAATTCAAGGATTTGGCTCCCAAGGGCGAACGCGGGGATGAACTCGTCCGTAAGCTGATCGACCGGCTGGTCGAGGTCGATCTCCTGGGACAGGCGGCGATCTTGCTCGACACCCAGGTTCGCACGCGGCTGACCGGCCGGGAAAAGGCTCGCGTCGCGGCACAGCTGGCGCTTGTCCGTCTTCTCGATCACAAACCGGGTCCGGCGATCGAGGCATTGGATATCGACGTGGGACGGGATGTACCTCCGGAATTGAAGCGCCAGAGGGACCAGCTTCGCTCTCGCGCCCTCGTAGAACTGGGCCGTACCGCCGAAGCCAGAAGCGCATTGGCGGACGATACGAGCCGCGATGCGGACCGGTTGCGGGCCGATATTGCCTGGCGCACGCAGAATTGGCGGGATGCGGCCCAGGTGTTCGCGCGGCTTGCGCGGCCCGCGGGCGCAGATGGCAAATACGACGACGAGACCATGCGTCTCGTGATCAATTGGGCCGCCGCCCTGACCTTGAGCGGCGATCAGCCGGCGCTCGCGGCGCTACGCCAGAAATATGGCGCTGCGATGAACGCGGGACCCTATGGCGATGTCTTCCGGATCGTTTCCGGCGACAACAGCGGCGTGCCGAGCGGCGAGAGCGATCCTCGCCTTGTGGCCAGCCGCGTCGCTCAGATCTCGGAGTTGCAGAGCTTCATGGCCTCTTACCGGCAGAAGCTCACGACGACCAAGCTGAGCAGCATCAACTAAGTCGTCAGCCGGTTCCGAAGCTTTGGATCAAGCTTCCGGCAACCAGGTACCAGCCGTCCACCAGCACGAAGAAAACAAGTTTGAACGGCAGAGAGATGGTTGCCGGCGGCAGCATCATCATGCCCATCGACATGAGGATCGAGGCCACCACCATGTCGATGATGAGAAAGGGCAAAAACAACAGGAACCCGATCTCGAAGGCGCGGCGCAGTTCGCTGATCATGAAAGCCGGGATCAGCGCCTGAAGGGGCGTGTCCTTGGGCTCGGCGATAGGTCCCAATCGCCCGAGATCGACGAAAAGTTTCAGATCCTGATCGCGCACATGGGCGCGCATGAAGGCATGGAGCGGCGCGATAGTGGCTTGCAGGGCCTCCTTCTCGGAGATTTTCTCGGCAATGAGCGGTTCGATCCCGTCGTGGTAGGAGGCTTCGATCGTGGGGGCCATGATGAAGCCCGTGAGGAAAAGCGCGAGGCTCATCATGACCACGTTGGGGGGTGTCTGCTGCACGCCCATGGCGTTGCGCAGGAAGGACAGGACGATCACGATGCGGGTGAAGCTTGTCACCGTCACCAGGATCGCGGGCGCCAGGCTCAGGACGGTGAGCAGCGCCATGAGCTGGATGATGCGGCCGGTCGATCCCCCGGTGCTATCCCCCAGGTCGAGGTTGATGCTTTGGGCTAAGACCGGCAAGGGCAGCAAGAGGAGAACCGCGCCACATCCGATGGCTTTCCACGCGCGCGGCGTCATGGCTGGGTCTCCCGAAGCGCGGAGGCGAAGTTTTCGGGAGTCGCTGGGAGTTTGACGGGAGTTACTGGGAGTTTGATCCCGCTTTCGATGAGAAGCTCGCTCTGGGCGCCGAGCAGGACGAGATGCTCCGTATCGTCCCGGCGCAGCAATACGAGGCGTCGCTTGGCATCGACGGCCGCCACTTCGACGATCGCCAGGCGCCGCCCGCCCCGCGTGACATAGCGGGCGCCGAGCCCATAGCGGCGCAGCAGCCAGGCAAAGGCCAGCATCAGCGCCAGAACCGCGACCAGCGCCAGAAAGAAACGCGTATAGGTGTCGAAGCTCATGGCTTGCGCGGCTTATAGGCTTTAGCAGCCTGGTTCCGGTTTTGCGCTTCGGCTTGTCCGCTCGTTTTCGATGCCTCGATCTCGCCCGCGAGCCGGTCGAGCGCCTTGCGCACCGCTTCCAATTCGGCCGCCGCCGCTTGCCGCTCCGCAGGCTCCGTGGTCGCGGCGTCCGTACAGAAACGTTCGACGGCATTTTCGAGGCCGCTGAGATCGACGAGATTGCCGGCGGCGACCGCGCGATGGGCCTCATCGAGAGAGGCCAGGATGTCCGCAGCCTTCATGGCAGGTGTTCTCCTGTCGCTTCCGGTTCCTGGCTCGTCCGGTAGATGTAGGAGAGAATCTCCGCCACCGCGAGGAAAGCGGTCGCGGGAATGTCGTCGCCGACGCCGATGGCGCTCAGGATCTCGGCCAAGTCGGCATCCTCTCGCACCTTGACCCCATTGGCGAAGGCGACTTCCAGAATACGGTCGGCATAGGGTCCACGACCACTGGCGACAACTTTGGGCGTCGTGCCGGTTTCAGGATCGTACTGCAGCGCGACGGCGACGGATGGACGGCGCGGCGGAGGATCGGAACTCGGCAAGGGCAGTTTCCAGCTCGTGAAGAGGAACTTGCATCATGCGCCAACACGCTTAATTTTCCATTGAGTTTAACGTTTGCCCTCGGCCTTGGCGTCGCTCAGCCGGTCTTTGAGGTCCGCTTCGAAGAGAAGGCGCAACTCGTCGATGGCATCCTTCGAGCTCTGGATGAGCTGCTTCTCGTCGCGATAGACGGCGTGCTGGCGGATTAGGTTCCGTTCGTCATGCTCCTCGAAGAGCGTGAGGGTGCGGGCGATATCCTTTTCTTCGAGTCCCATCTCCTTCAGCACCAGTTCGGTCATCCGCAGGCTCGAATGGAAGGTCTCGCGGATGATTTCATGAGGTTTCAAGTCCATCAGCAGGTGGTAATGCCGCCGGTTGCGCGCCCGGGCGAGGACATGGAGATTGGGAAAATATCGCTTGGCATTTTCGACCACTTTCAACGTTTCCGCGGCGTCGTCGAGAGCGACCACCAGGATCTTGGCTTGAGCGCCCCCGGCCGCCCTCAGGAGGTCGACCCGGGTGGGGTCGCCGTAATAGGCGCTGACCCCGAAGCGACGGACGAAATCGACCTGTTCGGCGTCCTTGTCGAGGGCCGTATAGTCGATCCCGCGCAGAGACAGGATGCGCCCCACGATCTGGCCTACCCGGCCGAAGCCGCAGATGATCACCGGGGCCGTCGGCTCCTCGATCGTGTCGAAATCCCTTTGGGGCTTGGGCGTGAGGCGGCTGGCGATCCAACGCTCCTCGGCGGCGAAGAGCAGAGGCGTTGCGATCATCGACAGCGTCACGATGAGTTTCGCCAGCGCCGCGGTCTCGGGCGCCATGACCCCTTCGCCGGTTGCGGAAGCGAGCAGCACGAAGGCAAATTCGCCGCCTTGCGCAAGCAGGAAGGCGAAGCGGGTCGAATTGAGGAGGTCCTGCCCCGCAACACGGGCCAGAACGAAGCCGATCAGGCATTTTATCAGGATAAGGGCGACGGTCGCCCCGATGACGACGAGGGGTTGCCAGAGGAAAAGCCCCAATTCCGCCGACATCCCGACCGAGACGAAGAAGACGCCGAGCAGGATGCCCTCGAAAGGCTCGATATCCGCGCGCAACTCGTGGCGGTATTCTGAATCGGAGAGCAGCACGCCGGCCATGAAGGCGCCCAGCGACATGGAGAGGCCGGCTGCATTGACCAGCGAGGCGGTGCCCATGACGACGAGGAGAGCGGTCGCCGTAAAAATTTCCGGGGCCTTGGCTTTATCGACCGCCCGGAAAATGGGCCGGATCAAGAACCTTCCCCCGAATAGAACGAGGAGGATCGCGCCGGCTCCCTTCAAGGCCGCCATCCAGCCGCCGGCATGGATGGCGCCGGCCATATCGCCGTCGAGCAGCGGGATCAGGGCGACGACGGGAATGACGGCGATGTCCTGGAAGAGCAGGACAGCAAAGCTGTCGCGGCCCGCATGGGAAGTCAGCAGATCCCGCTCCGCGAGAAGGGGCAGGATGATCGCCGTCGAAGAAAGTGCGAGAGCGAATCCCACAACCGCGGATGCCGCCCAACCGATCCCGAAAACCTTGCACAGCGCGCCGATCGCCAAGGTCGTGATGACGACCTGGGCCGCTCCCAGGCCCAGCACCGAACGGCGCATCACCCAAAGCCGCGCGGGCCGCAGCTCCAATCCGATCAGAAACAGGAGCATGATGACGCCCAGCTCCGAGGCATGGGAGATGTCCTCGACTTCCGTGACCAGGCGCAGGCCCGCGGGGCCGATCACCAATCCCGCCGCGAGATAGCCGAGCACGCTCCCGAAACCCAGCCGCTTGGCCAGGGGCACCGCGAGAACAGCCGCGGCGAGCAGGATTACCAGTGTCTGCAGAAAAGGCATGGAACCTCGAGAAGCGAAATAAATAGCTTTTTAAGAAATTTCGTGACAAGCTCCCGCCATATTTAGGTCGGGAACCCCATGGACCTTTCTCAGATACCCGTATTCAAGGCGATGGCCAAGCGGCTTGCCTGGCTGACCGAACGTCAGACCGTGCTCGCGCAGAATGTCGCCAATGTGGATACGCCCGGCTATGTGCCAGAGGACATGAAGGAGCCCGATTTCCGCAAGGTGCTTCAGGAAGGCGGCACCAGCAAGCTCCGCCTTTCGACGACCGCATCGGGCCATTTCGGCGGCCGCCCCGTGTCCGCCAATGGAAGCGGCAATTCGTCGAAGGAGAAAGGGGGCGAGAAATCGCTCTCGGGCAACGCCGTTTCCCTTGAGGACCAGATGCTCAAGGTTTCTCAGACGGCGAGCGATTACGCTTTGATGACAAATCTCTATCGCAAGCAGGTCGGCATGGTGAAGACCGCGCTCGGCCATAGTTCAGGCTAAGGAGAGCGCCGATGGATCTTTCGAAATCCCTCCAGGTCGCCGTGTCAGGTCTCGATGCGGAGAGCGCCCGGCTCAAGGTCATCTCGGAAAACCTGGCAAACGCCCAGTCGACGGCGCTCACACCCGGCGGCGATCCCTACCGCCGCAAGATCATCAGTTTCCGCTCGGTCTTCGACCAGCAGCTCGATGCGACCAAGGTCGGGGTCGGTCGGGTCGGTCCGGCGCCGGGCGATTTTCAGCGCCATTACGATCCGGTCCATCCGGGCGCCGATGCCGAAGGCTACGTCAAGATGCCGAACGTCAATCCCATGATCGAGGTCATGGACATGCGCGAGGCGCAGCGCAGCTACGAGGCCAACCTCAACGTGATCGAGGCTTCGAAGGCGATGCTGAGCCGCACCATTGATTTGCTGCGCGGCTGACGCGGCGCTTTAGGAGTTTCCCATGGCCGTCAATTTCGCCTCCGCCATAAGCGCCTATGCCAATGCCGGCAAAATGAAGGGCCCCGGCCTTTCCGTCGGTGAATCGGGGGGCGGCTTCGGCGATCTTCTGAAGGAGGCGGCCGGCGATACGATCTCCACGATCAAGCAGGGCGAAGTCGCGACGATCAAGGCCGCGACCGGTAAAGCCGATATCGCCGAGGTCGCCGCTGCGGTATCTAATGCTGAAGTCGCTTTGCAGACGGTTGCCGCTGTACGTGACCGTGTGATATCGGCCTATCAGGAAATCCTCCGCATGCCGATGTAGCGGCTCGGGGGCTGCCGGAAGGCCACTGGGGGAGAAACCGCCCATGGACGCATCGGAAGCCATCGACCTCGCTCGCGAAGCGGTCTTTGTCACCCTGAAGCTCGGCCTGCCCATGATGCTGTTGGCCCTTGTCGTCGGCCTTGCCATCTCGATGATTCAGGCGCTGACCCAGCTCCAGGAGCCGACCTTAAGCTTCGTGCCCAAGGTGGTGATCATCCTGCTCTCGCTGCTGGTTGTCCTGCCGTTCATGTTGCAGACGCTCGAAAGCTTCACTCAAGGCCTGGTCAGCCGGATCATCCACGGTTAGGGACCCATGCCGCTCGAGCAGCTGCTTCCCAACAACCTTTTCGGAGCGATGCTGATATTCGTGCGCGTCGGCGCGGCCCTGTCGCTGCTGCCGACCTTCGGCGAATTGCTGGTGCCGCAACGGGTTCGGCTGCTGCTCGCGGTCGCGCTGGCGATACTGCTGTCACCGGTGATGGTGTCGCAGATGCCGGCCCTGCCCAGCAGCCCGCTTCAGCTATCGAGCATCATCGCCATGGAAAGCATGGCTGGCGCCTTCATCGGCATCCTGGCCCGCATCATGCTCGCGACCCTGGAGACGGCGGGCATGGTGGTCTCCCTGCAATTGGGGCTGTCGAGTGTGCTGACCATGAACCCGCTGATGGCTCAACAGGGGGCCATCGTCGGAGCGCTTTATGGGCTTCTCGGCACCCTCGTTATCTTGATGACCGACACCCATCACCTGATGCTGCGCGCGGTGGTCAACAGCTATTCGATCTTCCCGCCGGGCGGGATGCTGCCGATCGGCGATCTTACCGAGACCATCACCCGAACAGTCGGCGCGTCCTTTCGGGTGGCGATCGAGATTTCTTCGCCCTTCATCGTCGTCGGCACGGTCTTCAACATCGGTGTCGGCGTGATCTCGCGGCTGGTGCCGCAGGTGCAGATCTATTTCGTCACTTTGCCCGCCCAGATCATCGGCGGGCTCATCCTCATCGTCTTTTTGCTGGCCGCGAGCCTGCGGTGGTTCCTAGAATATTTTACGACCCAATTCACCAGCATTATCCCCGGCTGAGCCATGGCGGAAGACGACAGCCAAAAAACAGAGGACCCGACAGGGAAAAAGCTGAGCACTGCCCGCGACAAGGGGCAGGTGATCACGTCGCGCGAAATCAACGTCTGGTTCATGATGCTGGCCATGACGGCTTTCGCCGTTTTGCTCGCCCCTCGGCTCGTCGCTTCCATCAAGGAGATTACCTACAAATTCATCGCATCTTCCCATCTGATCCCCTTCGACGGGGCATTGTGGGATACGGTCGGCGATACTTTGAAGGCCCTCGCCTTAGCGCTCATGCTTCCGTCCCTGTTGCTCATGGCGGCTGCGCTGGTCGGGCCTTTTCTTCAGAACAGCGTCGTCTTTTCGACGACCCGGCTCGCGCCGACCCTCGACCGCCTCTCGCCCTTGACCGGTTTCAAGCGGATATTCTCCCTGACCGGAATCTTCGAGTTCCTGAAGGCGGTGATCAAGGCGGTCATCGTCTCGACTGTCCTGTGGTATTCGATCCGGCCGGAAATCGACCGTCTCCCCTTGCTTCAAACCATGCCGGTGGAAGAACTCCTGCCCGAGATCCGAAGCCTCGTGATCCGGATGATGATCGGCGTCATGTCGGTCCTGACCGCCCTGGCGATCGGCGACTACACCTATCAGCGCTTTCAATTCCTGAAATCGATGCGCATGTCGAAGCAGGAGGTGAAGGAAGAGCACAAGCAGCAGGAAGGCGATCCGGTCATTCGCGGCCGTTTGCGCCAGATCCGCATGGAGCGGTCGCGCAGGCGCATGATGGCGGCGGTTCCGACGGCCTCGGTCGTGGTGACGAACCCGACCCATTTCGCGGTCGCCCTGAAATACGACATGGCGGATTCGGGCGCCCCCATGGTGGTCGCCAAGGGCGCCGACTTGATGGCCGCCAAGATCCGTGAAGTCGCGCGGGAGAACGATGTGCCGATTGTCGAAAACCCGCCGCTGGCCCGCGCGCTTTACGGCGGCGTCGAAATCGACGAGGAGATCCCGCCCGAGCATTACAAAGCCGTCGCCGCGATCATCAGCTACGTGTTCAAGCTCAAGGGGAAATTCAAGCCCAATCCCGCTGCTTCCAATCCGGTAATCCCGTCGGTTCCGGCGCCATGACGGCGGCCCATCTGCCTCCCTGGTCGAGGGGGCTTGGTTTGGTCGGCGTTGCCGGCGGCATCGGCGCGGCCTGCATCCTGGGCCTTTCGTTCCTCGAAGTTATCGAGATCCGGATCGCCTGGCCCTTGGCGGCCGTCCTGGCCGGTTTGGCGTTGGTGGCGACGTTATCCGGTCTGGCGGCTCGTTCGATCGCGGCGACCTTGTCGGATCGGCTGGACCTCATGGCGAAAGCTTTGGAAACCGGGAGTTCCGCCCATCTCGTTTTGACGGCTTCCGGGGCTGTGGCTTATGCGAACGCGCCGTTTCACCGGCTCTTTCCCGGCATTGACGCGGCGCCGCTCGATCAGATTGGCGCTCGGGTTTCGGACCCTGCGGCTTTTGCTGCGGTCCGCCGGCAATTGACGGATCGCGAGGCGGTGGACAGCACCATCACGCTTGCCTCCGATGCAGGCGAGTCCGTGTTGCTCGACGTGAAAGGCCGCCGGCTTGATAGCGGGGGAGCGACCCTTTGGACTTTCGAGGATGCTTCCGCGCGCCGCTCCCTGCAGCAGGCGGCAAGCGAGGCTCAGTCAGGCCTGAAGGATTTCCTCGATGAGGCGCCGCTCGGTTTCTATGCCGCCGACGACGAAGGGCGGTTGCTTTTCGCCAATAGGACGCTCGCGCAATGGCTCGGGGTATCCCAGGAGGAATTGGCCGGCAGCGCGGCGAGACTTGCGGAATTCCTGCCCAAGCTGCCCGCCGCGCTGCAAGCCGACGGGGAAGGGCAGGGGGAGGTCGTCCTGCGGCCGAGGGGGGGCGGCAGTCTCCATGCCTGGCTGAGCCAGCACAGTCTGCATCTGGAGGGCAGGGTCGAGACCCGGGCCGTCTTGCGCGACCTGACGCCGGAGCGCCACTGGGAAGAGGCGCTGCGCCTTTCGCGGCAACGGTTCCAACGGTTCTTCGCCGACGCCCCGATCGGGATCGCGCTCCTCGACCGCGCGGGCGGCCTCGAGGAAGCCAACGTCGCTCTGGCCGATCTTTTCGGCGCTTCGCACGACGAGCTTATCGGCCGCGGGGTGATGGATTTCATCGCCGACGGCAGCCAGCGCAATGTCACGAGCCTGTTGGCGATGGATGGCGACGGCAAGGCCTTCACCGGCCCTCTGGAGGTGCGTCTCAAAGGCTCGCGCGAGAAATCGGCGGCGCTCTTCGTCAGCCGTCTTGAAACGGTGGACGCGGCGCAATCCGGCCTCATTCTCCATTTCATCGACACCACCGAACAGAAGAGTCTCGAGGCGCAATTCGCCCAATCCCAGAAGATGCAGGCCGTGGGGCAGCTCGCGGGTGGCGTTGCGCATGACTTCAACAATCTGCTGACCGCGATGATCGGCTTCTGCGATCTCCTGCTGCTGCGGTTCCGGCCGGGCGATCCTTCCTTCGCCGATATCATGCAGATAAAGCAGAACGCCAATCGGGCGGCAAATCTCGTGCGCCAGCTCTTGGCCTTCTCGCGGCAGCAGACCCTTCAGCCGCGCATTCTCAACATCACCGACGTGCTGGCCGAGCTCTCCCACCTCCTGCGTCGGCTTATCGGCGAAAATATCGAATTGAAAGTCGTCCACGGCCGGGACCTCGGGCTTGTAAAGGTCGACCAGGGCCAGCTGGAGCAGGTCATCATCAACCTCGCGGTCAATGCCCGGGACGCCATGTCGGGCGGTGGGATTCTCTCCGTGCGCACCGCGAATTTCATCAACGACCAGCCGATCCGCCGCGGACACGAGGTTATGCCGCCGGGCGACTATGTGCAGATCGAGGTGACGGACACCGGCATCGGCATTCCGAAGGAAAACCTCATCCGGATTTTCGAACCTTTCTTTTCCACCAAAGAGGTGGGATCGGGCACCGGCCTCGGGCTTTCCACCGTCTATGGGATCGTGCGGCAGACCGGCGGCTTCGTTTTCGTCGAAAGCGAGCCCGGCAAGGGGGCGGCCTTCTCGATCTACCTGCCGCGACACGAGGGGACCGAGGCGCAGATGCAATCGCGCAGCGAGCTTGGGGAAGGACCCGGCGGCCGGGACCTCACGGGCACCGGCACGGTGCTCCTGGTCGAGGACGAGGACCCGGTCCGCCTCTTCAGCGCCAGGGCGCTGCGCAACAAGGGCTATCGGGTGATCGAGGCGAAGAGCGCCGAAGCCGCGCTTGAACTCATCAACAATGCGACCGAGCCGGTCGATCTCGTGATCACCGATGTGGTCATGCCGCGCATGGACGGTCCCGGGCTTATCCGTGAAGTCCGCGCGACCCGGCCCGACATGAAGGTGATTTTCATCTCGGGCTATGCCGAGGATACCTTCCGCCAGCGCCTCGACAGCGATACGGACATCCATTTTCTGCCCAAGCCCTTCAGCCTGAAGCAGCTTGCCGGCAAGGTGAAGGAAGTCATGGAGGCGGACTGAGGGCCAGATCGTAGGTGACCCAGCGGGTCCGTTGCGCCACCCTGTCGTAGACGCCGGGCGCCCGGTAGTTGTCTTCTGCCGTGATCCAGCGGATGAGGCCCCAGCCTCGTTTTGCCCCCTCGGCCTTCAAACACGAGAAGAGAGCGTCCACAACCTTTCTGCCGCGAAAAGCGGGATCGACGAAGAGATCGTCGAGATAGCCGCCGCTTCCGGCCGCAAGCGGACGAGCGAATTGCCGGAAATGCGCGAGTCCCACTGGTGTGCCCGAGGTATCGAGGGCGATCAGCGCCTCGACTTCGTGGTTCTCGTCGAGGATCCAACCCCAGACGCGATCACGCATTTCTTCGGTCTGGTCAACTTCGTAAAAGGCCGCGTAACCCGCATAAAGCCTGCCCCAGGCCTGTCTATGCCGAGGCGCGGCAGGGACAATCGTAAACTCATTCATGACGTCTCCAATGAGAACATAGAAGGTACTTGTAGCCGAGAACAAAATGCGTACAATGTGTCCTCATCCGGTGCCGAGTTGCAACCTCCGGGACCCTATGAAATAAGTGGAGGACAGGTCATGTCGCAGGCCGTTTTACGCCTTTTGAATAAGGACAGCATGGACAAGCAAAAGGCATTGGACGCCGCTCTCGGACAGATCGAGCGGGCGTTCGGCAAGGGCTCGGTCATGAAGCTGGGCTCGCGCGAGGCGGCAACGGATACCGAGGTGATCTCCACGGGGTCGCTCGGTCTCGATATCGCGCTCGGGATCGGCGGCTTACCGCGCGGGCGCGTCATCGAGATCTACGGGCCGGAAAGTTCGGGCAAGACGACGCTGGCTCTCCAGGTCATCGCCGAGGCGCAGCGCGGGGGAGGCACCTGTGCCTTTATCGACGCGGAGCATGCGCTCGACCCCGGTTATGCGAAGAAGCTCGGCGTCAATATCGACGAACTCCTCATCTCCCAGCCCGATGCGGGTGAACAGGCCCTGGAGATCGCCGATACCCTCGTGCGTTCCGGCGCGGTCGATGTCCTGGTGGTGGATTCGGTGGCGGCGCTGGTGCCGCGGGCCGAACTCGAAGGCGAGATGGGCGACAGCCATGTCGGCCTTCACGCCCGTCTCATGAGCCAGGCGCTGCGCAAGCTGACGGGATCGATCTCGCGTTCGCGCTGCATGGTGATCTTCATCAACCAGATCCGCCTCAAGATCGGCGTCATGTTCGGGAATCCCGAAACGACGACGGGCGGTCACGCCCTGAAGTTCTACGCCTCGGTTCGTCTCGACATCCGCCGCATCGGCGCGATCAAGGAGCGCGAGCAGATCGTGGGTAACCAGACCCGCGTCAAGGTCGTGAAGAACAAGATGGCGCCGCCGTTCAAGGTGGTCGAATTCGATATCATGTATGGCGAAGGCATCTCTAAGCGCGGCGAGCTTATAGATCTCGGCATCCAGGCGGGTGTCGTCGAAAAGTCCGGGTCCTGGTTCTCCTACGAGGGCCAGCGCATTGGTCAGGGTCGCGAAAACGCCAAGGCCTTCCTCAAGGAAAATCCCGAAATCTGCGACGCGATCGAGCGAGCGATTCGCGGTAATGCCGGCCTTGTTGCCGACGCCATGATGGCGGCTCCTGCTGGCGAGGCCGCGGCCGAGGAATAAAGCGATCCCGGCGCCGGTCCGCCTTGTCAAAAGCTGGCCGGCGCTGCCTCGCTTATCTTTCGACGATCACCAAGCGATGGTGGAAATCGTCGATCTGGCGCTTTGCCGCCTCTGACCACTTTCTAAGCGCATCCTCGTAGGACGTGAAAGGGCCGTATTCCTCGGGCGTTCCGCGCAGGCCTTTGCACTGTGCCGGGTCTTCATAGCTACCGCCGGTGACGTACCACATCGGCATGTTCCCTCATCCCTGTCGCGACCAGGATATGGAGATTGGAGCAGGCAGAGCAAAGGAGTTCGTGCTTACCTGCGGCAGGATGCCTCCCCGCCTGTCCCTTTTCGCCGGTGCGCGGCCAAGCTGGACAGGGCAGGAGAGGGCGCGTTACAAATCCAAGGAACTGGGTCTTTCGGCCGCGCGATTTGCTTTCCGCGGCTGTTCCCTTGTTCGCCTTGGTTCGGCTCCAGCGAAAGCCCACATATTCAAGATGCAGACCGCAAACGACATCCGCGCCGCCTTTCTCAATTATTTCGGGAGGAATGGCCACGAGATCGTCCAGTCGAGCCCGCTGGTGCCGCGCAACGATCCGACCCTGCTTTTCACCAACGCCGGCATGGTGCAGTTCAAGAACGTCTTCACCGGGGCGGAGAAGCGGGATTACCAGCGCGCCACCACCTCGCAGAAATGCGTGCGGGCCGGCGGCAAGCATAACGACCTCGAAAATGTCGGCTATACCGCCCGCCATCACACTTTCTTCGAAATGCTGGGGAATTTCTCCTTCGGCGACTACTTCAAGGAACGGGCGATCGAGCTTGCCTGGAACCTGATCACAAAGGAATTCGGCCTGCCGAAGGATAAGCTCCTCGCCACGGTCTATGCCGAGGACGACGAGGCCGCGAAACTCTGGTCCAAGATCGCAGGGCTTCCCGAAAGCCGGATCATCCGGATCCCGACTTCGGACAATTTCTGGGCCATGGGCGACACCGGTCCTTGCGGCCCCTGTTCCGAGATCTTCTTCGATCACGGTGACAAGATCCCCGGTGGGCCGCCGGGCAGCCCCGATCAGGACGGGGATCGTTTCATCGAGATCTGGAACCTCGTCTTCATGCAATACGAGCAGGTCTCGAAGGAGGAGCGCAATCCGCTGCCGCGCCCCTCGATCGATACCGGCATGGGGTTGGAGCGCGTCACGGCTGTCCTGCAGGGCAAGCACGACAATTACGATATCGACCTCATGCGGGCGCTGATCCTGGCATCGGCGGAAGCCTCGAACGTCCCGGCCGACGGGCCGCAGGCGGTGTCCCACCGGGTCATCGCCGACCATCTCCGGGCCTCTTCCTTTCTGATCGCCGACGGCGTCCTTCCATCGAAGGAAGGTCGTGGCTATGTGCTGCGCCGGATCATGCGCCGTGCCATGCGCCATGCTCATATCCTGGGTGCGACCGAACCGATGATGTGGCGCCTCGTTCCGGCGCTTGTCCGTCAGATGGGCGCTGCCTTTCCGGAACTGGTGCGCGCCGAAGCGCTGATCACCGAGACCTTGAAGCTGGAGGAAACAGGCTTCAAGCAGACGCTCGAACGCGGGTTGCGTCTGTTGGAAGAAGAGACGAGCCGGCTGGGGTCTGCGCAGGATTTTCCGGGCGAGGTCGCCTTCAAGCTCTACGATACTTATGGCTTCCCGCTCGACCTCACCCAGGATGTGCTGCGCGCCCAGAATCGCAAGGTCGCCCTCGACGGTTTCAACGCCGCCATGGAGCGCCAGCGCGCCGAGGCGCGGCGGAGCTGGGTCGGCTCCGGCGAGGCCGCGACGGGGCAGCTCTGGCTGGAACTGCGCGAGAAACTCGGTGCTACCGAATTCCTGGGTTACGAGACCCATGTGGCCGAAGGCGCCATTGTTGGCCTAGTGGTCGACGGCACGCCGGTCGAAGAGATCAAGGCCGGCACCGAGGCGGCCCTGCTCGTCAATCAGACCCCCTTCTATGGCGAATCCGGCGGCCAGCAGGGCGATACGGGCGCGATATTCTCCGCCACCGGCGGCGAATTCGCGGTGAGCGATACGGCCAAGAAGGCCGGCGATCTTCATGTTCACATGGGGAGCGTTACCCATGGCAGCCTGAAAATAGGCGATGCGGTGGAGCTCAGGATCGACGACACCCGTCGCGCGGCGATACGCGCCAATCATTCGGTGACGCATCTCCTGCATCAGGCGCTGCGGCGGCGTCTGGGCGAGCACGTGACCCAGAAGGGATCCATGGTGGCGGCCGACCGGATGCGGTTCGACTACAGCCATTCGAAGCCCCTCACACCGGAGGATCTCCAGGCCATAGAGACGGAGGTCAATGCCCGTATCCGCCAGAATGGCGAGGTTGCGACCCGTCTCATGACGCCGGATAAGGCCATCGAGGCTGGCGCGATGGCGCTTTTCGGCGAGAAATACGGCGACGAGGTCCGCGTCGTTTCGATGGGCGAGGACGAGGCGGCCAGCTCCGCCGCCACACCTCGTTCCTTCTCCGTCGAACTTTGTGGCGGAACTCATGTGCGCCGGACGGGCGATATCGGGCTCTTCAAGATCGTTTCTGAAAGCGCTGTCGCTTCGGGCGTGCGGCGTATCGAGGCGCTGACCGGCGCCGCCGCGGAAGCCCATGTGGCCAATGAGGAGGAACTGCTGCGGCAGGCAGCCTTCGCCCTGCGGACCGCTCCGGCCGAGCTTCCGGCCCGCGTCGTATCGCTGATCGAGGAACGCAAGAAGCTCGAACGCGAATTGACCGAGGCACGCCGCGCGCTCGCCAGCGGCGGCGGAGGCGGTGCGGCGACCCAGGCGAAGGATCTGGGGGGCGTCAAGCTTGCCGGGCGCGTGGTGGATAATGTGCCGGCCAAGGAATTGAAGGGGCTTGCCGACGAGCTGAAGCAGCAGATCGGGTCGGGGGTCGTGGTCGTTGTGGCGCGCGCGGATGGCAAGGCATCCATCGTGGTTGCCGTCACCGACGATCTGACGAGCCGCTTCAGCGCCGTCGATCTCGTCCGGCTTGGTTCCGAAGCCCTCGGCGGGAAGGGCGGCGGCGGTCGGCCCGATATGGCGCAGGCCGGCGGTCCCGACGCGGACAAGGCCGATGCGGCCATCGCCGCCATCGAACAGGCGGTCGCCGCGAAGGCTGCGGCCTGATCTAACGAACGATACGGCACAAACGAAAAGGCCCCCTCGCGGGGGCCTTGACCGTTTCTTACGGCTGGAAGCGCTACTTCATCGCCTTCTGCATATTCTTGTCGAGGGCGTCGAGGAACTGCATGGTTGTCAGGGAAGGCTGGTCGGGACCGATGAGGATCGCGAGATCCTTGGTCATATGGCCGGCTTCCACCGTATCGACGCAGACTTTCTCCAGCCGCTCAGCGAAGTTCTTCACATCCGGAGTGCCGTCGAACTCGCCGCGATAGATGAGGCCGCGGGTCCAGGCGAAGATCGAGGCGATCGGGTTCGTGGAGGTCTGCTTGCCCTGCTGATACTGGCGATAATGCCGGGTTACCGTGCCATGGGCTGCTTCCGCCTCGACCGTATTGCCGTCGGGGGTCGTCAGCACGGAGGTCATGAGACCCAGGGAACCGAACCCCTGGGCCACGATGTCCGATTGCACGTCGCCGTCGTAATTCTTGCACGCCCAGATGAAATTGCCGTTCCATTTGAGGGCTGCGGCGACCATGTCGTCGATCAGGCGATGCTCGTAGGTGATGTTCTTCGCCTTGAACTTGTCGGCGAATTCCGTGTCGAAGATCTCCTGGAACAGGTCCTTGAAACGGCCGTCATAGGCTTTGAGGATCGTGTTCTTGGTGGAGAGATAGACCGGCCAGCCGCGCTGCAGCCCGTAATTCAAGGAGGCGCGGGCAAAACCGACGATCGACTCGTCGAGATTGTACATCCCCATGAGGACGCCGCCGCCGGGGAAATCGAACACGTCGAATTCCTTCACCGGGCCGCCGTCGGCAGGGGTGAACGTCATCTGGAACTTGCCCTTGCCCGGCACGACCCAGTCGGTGGCGCGATACTGGTCGCCGAAGGCATGGCGGCCGATGACGATCGGCGCCGTCCAGCCGGGAACGAGGCGCGGCACGTTCTTGCAGACGATCGGCTCGCGGAAGATGGTGCCGCCCAGGATGTTCCGGATTGTGCCGTTGGGCGATTTCCACATCTGCTTCAGGCCGAATTCCTCGACCCGCGCCTCGTCGGGGGTGATGGTGGCGCATTTGACGCCCACGCCATACTTCTTGATCGCATTGGCGGAGTCGATGGTGATCTGGTCGTTGGTCTCGTCGCGCTTCTGGATCGCGAGGTCGTAGTATTTCAGGTCGATGTCGAGATAGGGCAGGATCAGCTTGTCCTTGATCATCTGCCAGATGATGCGGGTCATTTCATCGCCGTCGAGCTCCACGACCGGGGTTTTGACCTTGATCTTCGTCATGCCTAAAGGCTCCTTGCCTGGCTTTATGGATGCTGCCCGGCTGGAGCCGTGGCGAATGCGGCGCGCGAAGTTAGGTAAGGTGCCCGCTACACGCAAGCAACCCGCAGGCGTCAATTGGCAGCGGAGGTCAGGCGAGCTTCGATCGCGTGGGGATTGCCGGCTCGGGGGCCGTTGCCAGCGCTTCGAAAAGCCCATCGAGGCTGGGCACGATCTGATAATGCCGGCGGGTCGCGGGCGAAGCGAAGCCCTCGGCGATGATGTGCTCCATAAGGCTGCCGAGTTGTGCCCAATAACCGGCGACATCGACGATAATCACGGGCTTGTCGTGAAGGCTCAGGATCCGCCAGGTGATGATCTCGAAGGCCTCGTCCAGGGTGCCGAAGCCGCCGGGCAGGACGACGAAGGCGTCGGACATCTCCGCCATGAGCTGCTTACGCTCATGCATGCTGCCCACGACCATCAGCCGGGTCAGGTCCTTGTGGCCGACTTCGCGTTCGTGGAGGTGCCCCGGGATAATGCCGGTGACTTGCCCGCCGCCCGCGAGAACCGCATCGGCGCAAAGCGCCATGAGGCCCACCTTTCCGCCCCCGTATACGAGTTCGATGCCGGTCCGGGCGAGCGTTGTTCCGAGGTCCGTCGCGGCGCGCCGATAGGCCTCTGAGACTTGGCTCGATGAGCCGCAATAGACGCAAAGACGCTTGATCGTCGCCATGGCCTCTTTC
Source organism: Rhodospirillales bacterium (assembly GCA_947473305.1). Taxonomy (GTDB): domain Bacteria; phylum Pseudomonadota; class Alphaproteobacteria; order ATCC43930; family CGMCC-115725; genus CANJCB01. The sequence goes on along the minus strand of CANJCB010000023.1, from coordinate 33,114 downwards.
CCTAAAGGGGGACCAACCTAAGCGAAGGCCAACCGTAATGCACTGTCCAATCAGGGCTAAACCGAGGGGCAGGGATCGTTGCCAGCTTCCCCCTATCGGGTGTAACAACCCCTGGTAGGATTTTATCGCGAGGGGCCCATGCGCAAGGTCGGGATCATCGCCGTCGCTGCTATCCTCATCGGCCTCGGGGGGATGGTTCTCTGGCTGCGCAGGGACAAGCCTCCGACATCCGAGGCGCAGAAGCCCGTTGTGGCTGCCACCGCTACCTCGCCCCAGGTTCCGCTTCCCGCGGCTGTCTCTCCCCCTGCGGTCGAGGTCAAGCGGACCGCGCCCAGTTTTGATGTGGTGCGGATCAACCCGCAAGGCGGAACGGTGATCGCGGGCAAATCGGAGCCTGGCGCCCAGGTGACGATCCTCGACGGGGATCGGACGGTCGGGCAGGCAACGGCGGACGAGAGGGGAGATTGGGTCTTCCTGACGGATAAGCCGATGCCGCCGGGAAATCGCGAGCTTTCACTGACTTCGCGCTCGGCTCGCGACGGCATTGTCGCGCGATCCGAAGGCACCGTGGCGCTCATGGTGCCCGATGCCGGCAAGCGCTCGGTGGAAGGCGAGGGAACGGTGGCGGTGCTGGTTCCGCGTCAGGCCGATGCCCCCGCCCGTCCTCTCCAGATCCTTGCAGGCGTCTCACCGGTGATGCCGGTCTCAGCCGGAAGTGGGCGTCCTGGGGGGCGGGGCCGCGAGGTCTTGCTCGATGCGGTGGAATACGATCGCGCGGGCGCGATCGTATTCTCCGGTCATGCCGCCCCTCAGGCCAAGGTTGCCCTCTATGTCGAGGGTTTCGCGATAGGAACGGCCCAGGCGGACCAGGAAGGCCGCTGGAGCGTTCGCCCGGCAAAGCCCTTCAAGGTCGGGCACTATCGGTTGCGGATGGATGACATAGCCGCGGACGGCAAGGTATTGGCCCGCAGCGGGCTCATTTTCGCCCGGGACGAGGTTCCCGAGGGAGGGCTCGCGAGCGGCCGCCAGATGATCCAGCCGCGCAACAATCTCTGGCGCCTGGCCCGCGACTCCTATGGGATCGGTACGCGCTATACGGATATCTACTCGGCGAACCGTTCCCAGATCGAAGATCCGAATCTGATCTATCCGGGGCAGATCATCGGGGTTCCTGCGACTCGCTAGGAGACCGCGGCGGGCAATCGTCCCAAGGCGTGCAGATAATATTGCCAGAGCAGGCAGGCGGCGACCGCGCGCCAGGGTTTCCAGGCCTCGGCCATTTCCCGGAGGGCTCGGTCGCCGGGTCGCTTTTCGAGGCCTCTGAACCGCTGGATCGCGAGTTGCAGCGCAAGATCTCCGGCGGGCCAGACGTCGGAACGGCCCAGCACGAAGAGCAGATAGACCTCCGATGTCCAGCGCCCGATGCCTTTGAGCTTCATCAACTCCGCAAGCGCCTGATCGTCATCCAACGCCTTGAGTTTTGCGGGGTCGAAGGCTCCATCCCGGATGGCCACGGCAAGGTGCCGGCCATAGGCGATCTTCTGGCGACTGAAGCCGCATCGCTTGAGGATGTCGTCGTCGAGTCGCAGGAACCCTTCGGGCAGAAGGGGCATGCAATGCTGCTTCAGCCGCGCGTACATGGCCGCTGCCGCATCGATCGAGATCTGCTGCTCCAGAATGATGTGCAGCAGGGTCCCGAACCCTTCGGGCCGCAGGGGAAAGCGGGGGATGCCAGCGGTTACGGCGATATGTGCGAACATCTCGTCACGGGCGCAGAGTATCGCCATGCCCTCGTCGATGCCGTGAGGTGCCCAGGTCATCGGAGCCAAGGCCTCAGAGGATGGTGCCGCCGAAGATAGGTCGTGCCTCTGGGTCCTCGATCTCGACGACCCAGAGATCGGGATCGCGGTCGACCTGCCGGGCGATATAAGCGTTCGCCGTGGCTTCGTCCACCGGGTCTGCCCCTGTTGCCCTGAGCCAGGCCAGTTCGCCGCTAGATCCTCGGGCCTGGGCCAGCACCTGAAAGCCGTGCTTCCGCCGGTCGAGCTTCAACAGGATAGCGCCTGAATCTTCGTCGCCCCGACGGGCGACAACGATCGGGATGGCGTAGATACCGCAAAGGCGAATCGCCGCCTGCACCATGAGACGGGTTTTGAGGCGTGCTTCCATGGCGGCCATCTTCCCCGGTCGCCGCGGGCCGCGCAACCTGCCAACGCGCTATGAAGCCCAGGGCAGGCCAAATTTACGGGTGAGCGTCGGCGCGGATTTTGCCGCGCGGCGATGCGAGCGCCAGACTCGGAAATTGCACCAGGCCCAGTCGGCGGCAAGAGCGCAAACGAAGACGCTCGCGCCATAGATAAAGTTCGTCCACATGGGATCCGTTCTCTCCTCCGGGTTCCCACCCGGTGAAGAGAACGGTCCAGCCCCTCGATTTGTTCAAGGGTAAGACGTTTTTATTAGACCTGCTGGATTGCGGAGAGCAGCCAATGCCCGCCAGGGCTCCGCGCGAAAGTCCAGAGCTCTTCCGCTTCCACCGGCCGACTCGCATCGCCCGCCACGAGCGCATTGGCTTCGTCGGGCCGTGCGCCGCTGCGGATCGAATAGTCGAGTGCCTTCCAGCGCAGGTAGCAGCTCGCATATTGCAGGTGGCCTTCGTCCCAGGCTTCCTTGAGGTCGCCCTTCAGGAGTTCGATCTGCTCCACATGGTTCTCGACGCCCTGGCTGGCATTCTCCGACAGCTGCTCGGAGAAATAGGACAGCAATTCCGGCGTCACATAATGGCGCAAAGCCGCAAGGTCACCCCGGCTCCAGGCATCCTGAATGGATTTCAGAAGCCCTTCGAAAGCCTGATAGTCGTCAGGTGCGATGGTCAGGTTGGAACCGCGTGACGGCTGGGCCATCCCGCCCCCTGCTGCATTGCCCGTGAATTGGGACGGCGCGTAATAGGGCTCGGCGTCCATGCTCGGAACGGTCTGCGGGTTCATGCGCCGACGGAAGAACAGCCGGTAGAGCATGTAAAGGCAGCCGAGGATCAGGAGCCAGGAGAAAAGGCCGCCCATGAAGCTGCCGAAGGGCGAGCCGCCGGTGCCGTAGCCGCCCCCATGGGGGAACAGCATGCTGCCGATCCAGGAGCCGACAAAACCGCCGGCAAGCCCGCTCAGGAACGGGTGCTGCTGGAACCAGGAACCGCCAGCGGGCTGCGGAGCCATGCCGGGACGGGCGGGGTTGCTGGGGCTGGGAGCCGTTTGCGGCGTGACGCTGCGTTGAACAGGCGCCGCGCCGTTCTGGTCATAGGTCCGGCTGCCGCGGCTGCCCTGGCTTGAATTGCTCGTTGTGCCGTTGGATCGCGTGGTGCTGCCGGCCCGCGCTTCGGCCAGCGCCGGCGCCAGCGCGATCGTCAACGCCAGGAAAGTAACGATCAGTCCCTTGGTCTTACTCATCGAAGCACTCCCGTCGAGCTCATGGGCTCGGTCCTATTATTTCGGGTGGGGGAGACGCTTCTGCAAGCGGTCCCCCGATCCCCCTGCTTAAGTGGGATCCATTATGCCGTGAGCGGCGTCTTTTCGGAAGGGCAAGCCGTCAGAGGCGTTTGGAGATCACGTTCCCGGTGCGATTGACGGGGAGGGTCCCCACCAGAAAGCGGCCGACAACTCCCTTTTCATCGAGCAGCGGAAGGGTCAGGCGCTGCCAGGTTCTGGCCATAACCTTGGAGGTGCGGGGTCCATATGCCGAATAGAGCGGCGTCCGCTTGAGCCTGACAGCCTCATAGGTGGCGAGGAAAAACTCGACCGTGGTTGGCGACGAAGGATGCGAATAGACGCTCTGGCCCGTGAGATCGAAACCGGTGATCGCCGCGATGCCGCTTCCATAGAGCCGATAGCGCAGATCGCTGCCCCCGTCGACGATATCGACCAGCATCACATATCCCAGCGCGGGGCGCATCTCGATGGGGTCGATTCGCGTCATCCGGGGCGGCTCGCCGCTGTTTGCGAGACCCGACCAATATTCCAGCAGGAATTCGAGCTGGGGCGTGGCCATGCCGCCCGGTTTCGGGGACCAGATCACATCAGGTCCCCGCGTGGCGTTTCGATCGAAGGCCGCTTCGATGGCGGAAAACTCGCCCGCCAGAATCAGGTCGGTCCATTGAGCCACGGTGGCGCGATTGGGTCCGACATCCTTGTGCTTGCTGACGCCACCGCTCATGAAGTCGATTTTACGATGTGATAGTTAATTAAATGCGTACGCCCATATGCGTCGAAAACGGCCTGATGCATTCTTGAAAGCTCGCGGCGGCTTCAAAGCTCGATCTGGCCGCCGAGTTCAACCACCCGGTTGGTCGGGATGCGGAAGAACTCGGTTGCGGTCAGCATCGTGCGGTGCATGAAGATGAAGAGCTGCTTGCGCCATCGGGCGAGTTTGGAGCGCTTTCCGACGATGATGACCTCATGCCCGATGAAGAAGGATGTCTCCAGCAGGTTGAAGCGGAATTGCTGGAGTCGCAACTGAGCCAGCGTGCGCGGAATATTAGGTTCGTCGAGGAAACCGTAGCGCACGATCACGGTATGGAAATTGTGGTCGAGATGCTTCAACTCGATGCGTTCCTCGTCGGGAACGTGGGGGAAATCCTCGGTCTTGACGCTCATGAGCACGACGCGCTCATGAATCACCTTGTTGTGTTTCATGTTGTGAAGCATGGCGGTCGGCACCACGTCGAGATTAGCCGCCATGAAGACGGCGGTGCCGGGGACGCGGATGGGACGACCGGGCTTCAGCGTGGCGATGAAGTCCTCAAGCGGCAGGGCGCCTCGCCATCGCTCGATCAGCAGCGCCTCGCGTCCTCGAAGCCAGGTCAGCATCAAGGTAAAGACCGCCACGGCCACGGCGAGTGGGAACCAGCCCCCTTGCTCGATCTTGAGCACATTCGCCGAGAAGAGCGCCAGATCGACGGTGAGGAAACAGCCGAACAACATGGCGGCCGGCAGTGGCTTCCAGCCGGCCACGCCGGTCATGTAGATCAGTGCCAGGAGCGTATCGATCATCATCGTGCCGGTGACGGCGATCCCATAGGCCGACCCGAGATTATCGGAACTCCTGAAGCCCAGCACCAGAAGCAGGACCGAGATGAAGAGGAACTGGTTGACCCGAGGCACATAGATCTGGCCGATTTCTTCTTCCGAAGTATGGCGGATCTGGAACCGAGGCATATAGCCCAGCAGCACCGCCTGCCGTGTCATCGAGAAGGCGCCGGTGATCACCGCCTGGGAGGCGATGACGGTAGCTGCCGCGGCGAGCCCGATCATCGGATAGAGCCCCCAGTCCGGCACCAGGCGATAGAAGGGATTGTCGAGGGCTTCGGGCGAACGGAGCAGCAGCGCTCCTTGCCCGAAATAATTGAGGAGCAGCGCGGGAAAAACGAAACAGAGCCAGACCTTGCGAATCGGCTTTCGCCCGAAATGCCCCATGTCGGCGTAAAGCGCTTCGGCTCCCGTCACCGCAAGCACGACGGCCCCCAACAGGAAGAAGCCGGCGATGGGATGAGAGGCCAGCAGCATGAGGCCGTAGAGCGGATTGACCGCCAACAGGATCTCCGGCGACTGGACGATTTCGATGAGGCCAAGCGATCCCAGAACCAGGAACCACACGGCCATGACCGGCCCAAAAGCCCGGCCGACGCGAGTGGTGCCGTGGCGTTGCACGCCGAAGAGGAAGCATACCAGCGCCACGGTGATCGGCAGCACGTAGTGGTCGAGATGCGGAGCGGCGACTTTCAGGCCTTCGACGGCGCTGAGCAGCGAGATGGCCGGGGTTATGACCCCGTCGCCATAGAAGAGAGAGGCGCCGAGCAGCCCGGCCGAAAGGATCCACCAGTGGATGCGTCCGTTAGGCGGCGCCGCGCGCAGGGCCAGCGCGGTGAGCGCAAGGGTGCCGCCTTCCCCCCGGTTGTCGGCACGCATGACCACGGTCACGTATTTCAAAGTCACGACCACGACCAGCGCCCAGGCGATCAGAGACAGGACCCCGAACACGGTTCCACGCGATGCGTCGTCACCCATTTCGTGGATGCATTGCTTCATCGCATAGAGCGGAGAGGTGCCGATATCGCCATAGACGACGCCGAGCGCGCCGATCAGCAGCTTGTGCTTCGCGGCTTGCCTGTCATGGGTTCCCGCTTGGGATTGGACTGCCGTCAAGACGACTGTTGCGCGGCGCAAATCGCGCCGCGCCTCCCCTCAGAGCGCTTTAACGCTATCATGGATTCCCCTATACGCCGACGCTGGCGTCCCCCGAATCCCAGGCACGGGCTCGACCCATCCGAGCCTCGCTCGGCTTGTCGAACGCCATCAGGCAGGCTGCCGGAAACGACGTCATGGCGCGACATTTCCGCCAATTCGCGAGCGTCGTCAAGGTCGTCGTTGCGTTTTAAGCCCTGCGGGCGGCTCTATGCCGCGCCGCGCCAAGGTTCTTCGACAGGTTCCCGTCTGCGGCGCGCATCGGCGACGACCTGCTCGACTACAGCGCGAGTGATCCGATCGCGGCGGAAGATGAACTCGACGATGGGATCGTCGAGAAGCTCTTGAAGGGAGGGTTCGGATCCAGGGAAGGGATCGTCCGCCATGGCGCGCTCCTCTAGCTGGAAGATGGCGGGACCTTACAGGGGATCGATGACACCGGCGTTACCGCCGTGAGGCAATTTCGGGCTTCGACAGTTGACGAGGCCCGCGCCTTGGTTGAGTTTGTCGCCCCATCGGATGGGGAAACATGACGGCATCGGCGGCGCGTAGGATCGAGGGACGGAAGGCAGGACGGGCTGGACCCACGCTTTCGGCTCTGGTCGTCGCCAGAAACGAGGAAGTGCGGCTTGCCGCCTGTCTCGACCGCCTCGCCTTTGCCGATGAGATCGTGGTTGTGCTGGACCGCTCGACCGACCGGTCCGCCGAGATCGCCCGCACATTCCAGGCCCGTCTCGTCGAAGGGGGCTGGGAGCGGGAAGGCGAACGGCGCAATGCCGGGATCGACGCCTGCCGGGGGGATTGGATCCTGGAGGTCGATGCGGACGAATGGGTCCCCTCGGAGCTCGCGGCCGAAATCCGCCAGGCAATCGTCCAAGCGGCGGGTGGCTATTTCCTGATCCCCTTCGCCAATCATGTGGGCAGCCACCTCGTCCGGCACGGCTGGGGCGCCTATAACGGGGTCGGTCAGAAGGCGGCGCTTTTCCATAAGGGCGCCAAGCGCTGGGGCGAAGGCCGCGTCCATCCCAAGATCACGCTGACCGGCGAGCGCCGACAACTCCATCAACCGATCCATCATTTCGTCGATCGCGACATTTCCGAGATGTTCCAGCGCCTCAATCGCTATACCGATCTCGCGGCGCTCGACGCGCTGGAGACCGGGAATCTGCCTCACTTCGGCCATTCCCTGCGCCGGATGTGGAGCCGGGGCTGGAAATCCTATGTGGCGCGGCGCGGTTATCGCGAAGGTGCCTATGGGGTGGCATTGGCGCTGTTTTCCGCCTGCTACCCGATGCTGATCTATTTGAAGACGGTGGTTCGCCCGCCGGATGAGGAGCACCGTTGATGGGACTTTTCGGCAAGAAGGGCGACCGCCGCCCCATGCCGCTGTCGGAGCGGCTCTACCGCCGCTTCTTCCTCAAATATCATGGCCATTACCTCATCACCGACCTGCAGATGAAGGCCAAGCGCGAGAGCCTCGACTATATCGAGGCCCATATGTCGGATGCGCTGATCTTCGTGGATCGGTGGGACTTGCTGGCCTTTGCTGCGTCGGAAGCGCCCAAGGACGGGCTGATCTTGGAGTTCGGCGTGGCCGATGGGGCGAGCGTTCGTCATCTCGCCAAGGTTAGCGGTCGCCGCATCCACGGCTTCGACAGTTTCGAAGGCCTGCCGGAGAACTGGTCCGGCACCTTCGAGCGGAAGGGAAAATTTTCCCGCCAGGGCACGCTTCCCGAGGTGCCGCCCGAGGTGATGCTGCATAAGGGCTGGTTCAACGACACGATTCCGCTGTTCCTGACGTCCAACGCGGGGCCAGTGGCTTTGCTGCATGTCGACTGCGATATCTATTCATCGACGGTGACGATCTTCGACGGACTGAAATCGAGGCTGGAGCCCGGCACGGTCATCGTCTTCGACGAATATTTCAACTATCCGAACTGGAAGCGCCACGAGTGGAAGGCTTTCCAGGAATTCATCCAGGTCAGCGGCTTCACCTATGAATATCTGGGGTTTGCCCAGAAGAACGGGCATGTGGCGGTGCGGCTGGGCACACGAGGCTAGCTGCTATTTGATCTCGACAGCTACGTCCCGGGATACGAGCCCAGGGGTGGGCTGCTTCCGATTGACGAGGATCTCGCCGCGATAAGTGCCGCGCCGCCAGGGCTCTCCTGATTTCTGCAAGCTGAGAGTCCGGAAGAGGACCGGGCTCAGCCGGTCGAGGATCTCCACCTGCTCGACGAGAATCGCGCCGTTAGGCCCCCTGATGCGCAGAATGACCTCGCTGCGGGGAGCCGTGCCAAGGATTTCCGCCCAGAGGGTCATGGCCTCGGCGTCATTCGACACGCGGGCGTCGCGATAGTCGCCGCGCCGCGCCGAGCCCCAGTCGGCCGGACCCGCCACGATACCGAGATTGAAGGCGATGCCTGGTGTATAGGCGATGCTGCGTCGGGCCACCGGGCTCCAGAGCGACTTGGCGCCACCGGCGGTGCAACTCTTCGGCGGCACAGCGAGCGGGTTGCGCACCGGCGTGTCGAGTCCCAGGAAGGGATCGATCTCCCGTCCGTTGTAAGTGAGCTTGAAATGAAGGTGGGGAAAGCTCGTATAACCCGAGAGGCCCACCATTCCGAGCCGCTGGCCCCTTGAGACGCGATCACCCTCGCGGACTGCCAGAGATCCCAGGCGCAGATGGCAATATTGCGTCTGCCATCCCCCGCCATGATCGATCAGGACGCCATTGCCGCATTCGCGACCGGCGATAGCCTCCCGGCCCGCCGCGCCGATCGTCTCGTCGGGCATGTCGTTGCGCAGGCGGAGGATTTCTCCAGGGGCTGCCGCCGTCACCGTGACGCCTTCGACAGCTGCCTTGAGATCGCGAACGGCAAAATCTGTCCCGTCATTGCCGGGATAGGTGAAGCCGCCGCAGAGATAATCGTGGACGTTGGAAAACTGTCCATCGTCATAGTAGCTGGCGACCCAGCAATTCTGCCCCAGATCGCAATCGAGCGGCACGTCGAGAGAGGGGGCTTGCGCCTGTGATCCGGATATGAACCCCAGGAAGGCGCCCAGGGCCGCGATGGGAAGCAGCCGCAAACCGCTCATCCGGTGAAGTGGCCCAGGCGCACGGCCGTCTGTCCAGGCGAGAGCCGTCGCGACGGCATGATCAACACGCAGTTGTCATAGGGCGTGCGGATTGTGCGGCCTTCGTCTTCGGCGATGATCGTCCCAGCGCTGGGAATCACCTCCATTCCCTGAAAATCCTCGGTGAACTCGAAGGCTTCCGACCGTATCGTCACCGCATCGGTGATGGTGATCACCTGTTGCGGCGCCGCCGGGGGATTACCTGTCGCCAGCATCCCGACGGAGACGAGGAAGCGGATCGTCGTGTCATAGGCGACTTCCGCCGACCGGCTTTCCCAATGCTGGCCGCATTCCACCAGGAGAGCAGTCTTCGGGGAAAAGGGATCCGAGAAATCTCCGTAATCCCGCATGCGCCGACCGGCCGCATGGCCCTCGTCGCGCACGATCAGCCCCGGTACGCCGACTTTCCGGGCGAGGTCGAGAGACTTTTCCGTCATGCCGGCGAGCATCAGGGGAGGGGTGGCATGCTGCATCGAATGGAGATCGAGAAGCAGGTCCGCCTGGTCGACGATCGCCCGCAGGCGTCGCGCCCTCGCCAATTCCAGGGATTGGCGGGGACCGTCGAGGGTCGCGGCATCCCAGAGCCGGTTGAAATCCTCGTCGATGAAGCGCGACGCGCCGGGATAGCGGGGATCGAAAGTTTCGTAGGCCTCGACATTGGCGAAGGCGAGCGTGAGAGCGCCGATTTGAGGCCTGACATCCTGGCGGAACAGACGATCGAGGGTGATCGCCCCGCAAATCTCATTGCCATGGGTCAGGGCGACGACCACCACCTCGGGACCTGGCTTCCCGCTGGGTATCCGGGTCGCATAGGGCACGCCGGTATTGCCTGTCCGATAGGCTGAAATATCAGGCGGAACGAGTTCCACCGGATAGCCGTCGGACAAGGCCATGGCTGCGTCAGACAGTGGTTAGCCGGTCGAGAAGCCGGCGCAGGAAGCCTTTGCATTGGACGATCTGTTCGGCGGCGATGAATTCATCGGGTTTATGGGCCTGCTCAATGGAGCCGGGGCCGCAGACCATGGTCGGAATGCCCGCCTCTTGGAACAGCCCGCCTTCGGTGCCGAAAGCGACAGTGCCGGCCTCGTTCGCGCCGGTCAGCGCCAGCACCATCTGCATCGCCTCGCCATTGGGATCGGCACCGAGACCGGGAACCGCCGTCACCACCTCAACGTCAATCCCCGTCGCGGCCGAAACCGCCCGCATTTCGGGCAAGATATGCGTGTTCGCATAGGTCATGAGGTTGTCGTAAACCGCATGGGGGTCATCGCCCGGCACATGGCGGCATTCAAAGACGAAGGAGCAATCCTTCGGCACGATATTGAGCGCTGTGCCCCCGTTGACCGTGCCGGTATGGATCGTCGAATAGGGTGGGTCGAAACGGGGATCGAAGGGACCTTTGTCGCGTTTCTGCCGGGCGGCTGCCTTGAGATAGGCAATCATCTCGGCGGCGGCTTCGACAGCATTGGCGCCTTGGTGGGCGAGGGCGGAATGGCTCTCGTGCCCATGAACCTCGCAGCGCCAGCTCACCTTGCCTTTGTGGGCCGAGACAGGCTTCATGAGCGTCGGTTCGCCGATGATGCAGAGCCTTGGTTTTACGGGTTTTTTCGCCAGGGCCGTGATGAGGTGGCGCACGCCCTGGCAGCCGACCTCCTCGTCGAAAGACATGGCGAAATGAACCGGCATCTTGAGCTTGCGAGCCTTGATTTCCGGCAGGAGGGCCAGCGCCACCGCCAGGAAGCTCTTCATATCGGCGGTGCCGCGCCCGTAAAGCTTGTCGCCCGCTTCGACGACGGCGAAAGGATCGGTCTTCCAGGCTTGGCCATCCACCGGCACCACATCGGTATGGCCCGACAGCATGACACCGCCCAATTCCTTCGATCCGATCGTCGCGTAGAGATTGGCCTTTTTCCCGCCGGGATCGAAGGTCAGCTCGCTCTCGACGCCATAGGCTTCAAGGTATTCCTGGACGAAGGTGATGAGTTCTAGGTTCGAGCCGCGACTCGTCGTGTCGTAGGCGACGAGACGCCTTACTAGGTCGATGCTGGAATAGACAGGAGCCGTCACGCAATATCTCCTCGCCCAATGGGTCCCTACTATGCCCCAGGGGCAGGCATCAGCGCTAGGCTTGGAACTGTTCCTTCAGCACGCGCTCTTCGAGGTTGTGTTCGGGATCGAAAAGCATCGTGAGCGCGACCCGGCGGCTTTCATGGACTGTGACTGAGACGACGTCTCGCACTTCGGTATAGTCGGCGACCGCCGAGACAGGGCGCTTTTGCGCTTCGAGGATATCGAAATGCACCGTGGCCTGATGGGGCAGTAGCGCACCCCGCCAGCGGCGAGGCCGGAAGGCGCTGATCGGTGTCAGGGCGAGCACGCCGGCCCCCAGGGGAATGATGGGTCCATGTGCCGACAGGTTATAGGCGGTGCTGCCGACCGGCGTTGCGAGCATGATGCCGTCGCTGGTGAGCGCGTCGAGGCGCTCGATCTTGTCGACCGTGATGCGGATCTTGGCAGCCTGGCGTGTTTCGCGCAGGAGCGACACCTCGTTGATCGCGAGTGCGCGATGCTTCTTGCCACGCTCGTCTATGGCGAGCATCTCCAAGGGATGGAGCCGCACCGGCTGGGCAAGGGCCAACCGCTCCATGAGGCCTTCCGGTCTATAGAGGTTCATCAGGAAGCCGACCGTGCCACGGTGCATGCCGTAAATCGGCACGTTGCGTTTCAGGTAACGGTGGAGCGTTTCCAACATAAAGCCATCACCGCCCAGGGCGACGATGACCCTTGCCTCTTCCGGTGCGACAAAAGGATAAAGACCACGCAACTCGGTGAGTGCGGCCTGGGCGTTGGGCGCCTCGCTCGCGACGAAAGCGACCGTCAATTCGGACGGGCTTTGGTTCACCCGCCGGTGACGCTCATGTGGCGGGCCACCGCGGGCTTCTTGTGGCGACGGTCGATGATGAAATCGTGCCCCTTGGGCTTGCGGCCGATGGCTTCGTCGATCGCGGCCTCCAGAGGCCCGTCGCTTTCCGAGGCCCGCAGGGGAGTTCGAAGATCGGCGGCGTCCTCCTGGCCCAGGCACATATAAAGTGTCCCTGTGCAGGTCAGCCGAACCCGGTTGCAGCTCTCGCAAAAATTATGGGTGAGAGGCGTGATCATGCCGATCCGGCGGCCAGTCTCTGCCACATCATAGTACCGTGCCGGCCCGCCCGTTTGGTAATTTGTCTCGGTGAGCGTCCAGTTCTTCTGAAGCTGGCTTCGGACCATCGACAGGGGGAGATATTGGTCGACCCTTGTCTCGCCGATATCGCCCATGGGCATGACTTCGATGAAAGTCAGGTCGAAGCCCTGCTCGCCGCACCATTCGACGAGCCGGTCGAATTCGCCGTCGTTCACGCCCTTCAGGGCGACCGTGTTGATTTTCACCTTGAGCCCAGCCGCCTTGGCGGCATCGAGCCCCTCGGTCACCTTCTCAAGCCGGCCCCAGCGGGTGATTTCCTTGAATTTCTCAGGATCCAACGTGTCGAGCGAGACATTGATCCGTTCGACCCCGGCTTCCCTTAAGGCCTCCGCATGGCGCGCCAACTGGCTGCCGTTGGTGGTGAGCGTGAGCTCGTCGAGCGCGCCCGCATCGATATGCCGACCCAGAGAGCGCACGAGCTGCATGATGTTACGGCGGACCAGAGGCTCCCCGCCGGTAAGCCGCAGCTTGCGGACACCCTTGCGGATAAAGGCGCTGCAGACCCGGTCGAGTTCCTCCAGGGACAGGATTTCAGCCTTGGGCAGGAAGGTCATGTCTTCCGCCATGCAATAGACGCAGCGGAAGTCGCATCGGTCGGTCACCGATACCCGCAGATAGCTTACATGACGTCCAAAAGGGTCGATCATGCCCCTAAGATAATGTCTTTTCGGCAAATTGCGCCCCTTATCTTGTGCTAGCTGCTTTGCGGACGGGGCGGGGACTTGATCGCTACTTGAACCGCTCCTGCGGCGGCCTCATCATTCTCCTATGGGAGAGCTGGCCACCAAGGGCGACGCATGAAGGTCGCGGGGATCATCCTCGCCGGCGGGCTGGCCCGGCGGATGGGGGGCGGTGACAAATGCCTGCGGCTTCTGAGAGGCCGACCCATCCTGGCGCATATCGTCGAGCGACTGGCTCCGCAGGTAGAAGCCTTGGCCCTCAATGCGAATGGCGATCCGTCACGTTTCGCTTCTTTCGGACTGCCGGTGACCCCTGACAGCATAGCGGGTTTTCCCGGTCCCCTCGCCGGCGTGCTGGCCGGTCTCGATTGGGCGGCGGATAGGGTTCCGGGCGTTACCCATGTAGCAAGCCTTCCGGCCGATAGCCCCTTCGTGCCGGCGGATTTCGTGGCGCGGCTTGCCGTATCTCTTGAAAGCGCGGGGGGCTTGGCCTGCGCCGCTTCGGGCGGCCGCACCCAGCCGGTTTGCGCGCTTTGGCCCGTGGGCCTGGCCGGCCCGTTGCGCGACGCGATCGTATCGCAGGGCATGGCCAAGGTCGGCATGTTCGCGGCCCGCTATCCCCTGCGAGTCGTAGAGTTCTCGACAGAGCCCTTCGACCCCTTCTTCAATACGAACCGACCTGAAGACCTTGCGGAGGCCGAGCGCCTTCTGACTGCGGAGTATCTTCCATGACCGGCACGATGATCGATCTTACCGTGGCGGAGCTTCTGAGCTCCCGTCTCTGCCATGAAATCATCAGTCCGGTGGGAGCGATTGCCAATGGCGTGGAACTCCTCGGCGAGGACGACCCGGATTTCGTCAAGGACGCGATTGCGCTCGTCGAACAGAGCTCCAAGAAGGCAGGCCAGCGGTTGCAGTTCTATCGCTTCGCCTATGGCTATACGTCGTCGGGCTCGGCGGGGAGCGACGCGGGCGAATTGGCGCGGGGACTTCTCGAAGGGGGCAAGGCCCGCCTCGACTGGTCGCCCGGGATAAGGGGGATGTCGCCCGCCTGGCAACGCCTTGCCAGCAACCTCGTCGTGCTCGCCGCCGACGCGATCCCGCGCGGGGGGCTTGTTACGGTCTGTCCCTCCGGCTCGGGTATCGAGGTGACGGCGGAGGGCGAGGCGACATCTTTTTCGCAGGATCAGCAAGCGGCCCTGGCCCGGACAGTAGCGGCTGGCGATCTCACCAGCCGCACGGTCCATGCCTATTACACCGGCATCCTCGCGATGCAACTCGCCGCACCGGTCGCCGTGATCGAGGTGCCTGGCGGAAAAGTAAGCTTCGCCGCCGTTCCGCCCTGAGGTTTCCGCCTACCGTGGCAGGTCGGAGTAACCCATCAGGTATTCGTCGACCGCGCGGGCGCATTGCCGGCCTTCGCGAATCGCCCAGACGACCAGCGACTGGCCGCGCCGCGCATCGCCGGCGGTGAAGACCTTGGGCACCGAGGTCGAATAGTCGTTGGTATTGGCCTGCACGTTGCCCCGGTCGTCGAGCGCCACGCCCAAGGCATCCAGCGCACCGCTGCGCACGGGATGCACGAAGCCCATGGCGAAAAGCACGAGATCGGCCTTGATATGGAAGCCGCCGCCGGGGATTTCCTGCATGGAGGGTCGCCCATCGCCGCTGGTCTTCCATTCGACCCGCGCCGCATCGAGGCCGGTGACTTGGCCGTTCTCGCCCGTGAAGCCCTTGGTCAGCACGCCCCAATCGCGATCCACGCCCTCTTCATGAGAGCTTGAGGTGCGGAGCTTCATGGGCCAATTGGGCCAGGTCAGGAGCTTGTCTTCCTTGTCCGGCGGGGTGGAGAGGATCTCGATCTGTGTGACGGAAGCAGCGCCCTGGCGGTTCGACGTACCGATGCAGTCGGAGCCTGTATCGCCGCCGCCGATCACCAGCACATGCTTGCCCGTGGCGAGAATTGCACCCTCGTCGGGCACCTTCTCCCCGGCAACGCGGCGGTTCTGCTGGGTCAGGAATTCCATGGCGAAATGGACGCCCTTGAAGTCACGGCCCGGAACCGGCAGGTCACGCGGCGCTTCCGCGCCGATGGCGACCACCACCGCGTCGAACTCCCGCATCAGTCGCTCGACGGGGACATTGTGCCCCACATGGCTGTTGGGATGGAACTCGACGCCCTCGGCCCGCATCTGGGCGATGCGGCGGTCGATCACCACCTTCTCAAGCTTGAAGTCCGGGATGCCGTAGCGGAGGAGCCCGCCGATCCGGGGGGCCTTCTCGAAGACGGCGACCACATGACCGACCCGTGCCAATTGCTGCGCGCAGGCCATGCCGGAGGGACCGGAGCCGATAACGGCGACACGCTTCCCGCTGCGCTTGGCGGCGATCTGCGGCTCGATCCAGCCTTCATCCCAGCCGCGCTCGACGATCGCATGTTCGATGGTCTTGATGGTCACCGGCTGGTCGATGAGGTTGATCGTGCAGGCCGCCTCGCAAGGGGCGGGGCAGATCCGGCCGGTGAAGTCCGGGAAGTTGTTGGTCTGATGAAGCACGTCGAGCGCGCCCTTGGCGTCGCCCCGCCAGGTCAGGTCGTTCCACTCCGGGATGAGGTTGTTGACCGGACAGCCGTGATGGCAGAAGGGCGTGCCGCAATCCATGCAGCGCGCGCCCTGCTTGCGCAGTTCCTCCTCCGGCAGCGGATCGACGAACTCACGGTAATGATGAAGCCGCTCGTCGACCGGCGCATAGGAGCGGTCGCGGCGCGGGTATTCGATGAAACCGGTAGGCTTTCCCATCTTACGCTCCCACCGCGACACTGACCTCGGGCCGCTCTGTCGGGCGTGAGCGCGACTGGAGCTGCTGCAGGGCGCGCTTGTATTCGACCGGCATGACCTTGACGAACTTGGACCGGAACTGGTCCCAATTCTCCAGGATCGCCTTGGCGCGCGGGCTGCCGGTGAAGGACAGGTGCCGCTCGATCAAGCCGCGCAGGATCTTGGCGTCGTTCTGGGTCAGGCTGTGGGTGATATCGACAAGTCCGTGGGCTTCGAGCGCGCCGCCCGTATGGGCATAGGCCTCGATGGCATCGTCCTCGTCGGCAACGGGTTCCAGCTCGACCATGCCCTGGTTACAGCGCTGGGAGAATTCGCCGGTCTCGTCGAGGACATAGGCGACGCCGCCGCTCATGCCCGCCGCGAAGTTGCCCCCGGTCTCGCCGAGCACCACGACAGTGCCGCCGGTCATATATTCACAGGCATGGCTGCCGGCACCCTCGACCACCGCGATGGCGCCCGAGTTCCGAACTGCAAAGCGCTCGCCCGCGACGCCGCTGAAGTAGCATTCCCCGGAGATCGCGCCATAAAGCACGGTATTGCCGACAATGATGCTCTTGTGGCGTTCGAGCTTGCTGGCCGCCGGGGGACGGATAACGATCTTGCCGCCCGACAGGCCCTTGCCGACATAGTCGTTGGCCTGGCCTTCAAGATCGAGCGTGACGCCCCGGGACAGGAAAGCGCCGAAGCTCTGTCCCGCCGTGCCGGAGAACTTGACCTTGATGGTGTCGGGCGGAAGCCCCTCGTCGCCATAGCGCCGGGCGATCTCGCCCGAGAGCATTCCGCCGACCGTCCGGTTGACGTTGCGGATGGGCAGCGCGATCTCGACTGGTTCCTTGGTCTCGATGGCAGCTTTCGCGGCCGCGATGATCTGATGGTCGAGCGCCTCGCCGAGCCGGTGCTTCTGCGTCTCGCATTGGAACATGGCGGTGCCGGCCGGAACACTGGGGCGGTGCAGCACCCGCGAGAGATCGATGTGCTGCGCCTTCGGGTGATTGGAGCCGCGGCGTTGGGCCAGCTTGTCGGTGCGGCCGATCATTTCCTCGAAGCGGCGGAAGCCCAGCTTCGCCATCAGCTCGCGCACTTCCTCCGCCATGAAGTGGAAGAAGGTGATGACGTCCTCGGGCTTGCCGACGAAGCGGGCGCGCAGCTCCGGGTCCTGGGTTGCAACGCCCACCGGGCAGGTGTTGAGGTGGCATTTGCGCATCATCACGCAGCCCTGGGCGATGAGTGCCGCCGTGGCGAAACCGAACTCGTCGGCCCCCAGCATCGCGCCGATCACGATGTCGCGGCCGGAACGCAGCCCGCCGTCAACCTGGACCGCGATGCGTCCGCGCAAGCCGTTGAGCACCAAGGTCTGATGCGCCTCGGCGAGACCGATCTCCCAGGGCTCGCCCGCGTGATGCACGGAGGTCCAGGGCGCGGCACCCGTGCCGCCGTCGTGTCCCGAGATCGTGACGTGGTCGGCATAGGCCTTGGCGACGCCCGCCGCGATCGTGCCAACGCCCAGTTCCGACACCAGCTTCACGCTGATCCGGGCCGTGGGGTTCACGTTCTTCAAGTCATAGATGAGCTGCGCCAGATCCTCGATCGAATAGATGTCATGGTGCGGCGGCGGCGAGATGAGGCCGACGCCGGCCGTCGCATGCCGGGTCCGGGCGATCCAGTCGTCGACCTTATGGCCGGGAAGCTGGCCGCCTTCGCCGGGCTTGGCGCCCTGAGCCATCTTGATCTGAAGGTCAGAGGCGTTGACCAGATAATCCGCATTCACCCCGAAACGGCCGGAAGCGATCTGCTTGATCGCCGACTTCATGGAGTCCCCGTTGGGCAGTGGCTTGTAGCGCTGTGGGTCTTCGCCGCCCTCTCCGGTGTTGGAACGTCCGCCGATCCGGTTCATGGCGATGGCGAGTGTCGTATGCGCTTCCCAGGAGATGGAGCCGAAGGACATGGCTCCGGTGGAGAAGCGCTTTACGATCTCCGAAGCGGGCTCGACCTCGTCGATGGGAATCGCGGTCTCGGCCAAATTGAAATCGAGGAGGCCACGAAGCGAGACGAGACCTTCCTCCTGCTCGCCCGCGAGCCGGGTGAAAGCCTTGAAGGTCTTGTAGTTGCCGGCCCGGACCGCGTGCTGGAGAAGGCCGACGCTGTCGGAGGTCCAGACATGGGTCTCGCCGTTGACGCGGAAGGCGAGGTCGCCGCCCACGTCGAGCGCGTTGCGATAGTTGGGGGCGTCGCCATAGGCGAGGCGGTGCCGCCGTGCGGTTTCCTCGGCGATCTCGTCGAGGCCGACACCCTCCACTGGCGAGACGGTACCGACGAAATAACGGTCGAGGAAGGCGCTCGATAGGCCGACCGCGTCGAAGATCTGCGCGCCGCAATAGGACTGGAAGGTACAGATGCCCATCTTGGACATGACCTTCATGATCCCCTTGGCCATCGCCTTTATGTAGCGCTTATGCGCCTCGTATTCGCTGATTTCCGCGCCGAATTCGCGGCGCAGGACCGACAAGGTGTCGAGCGCCAGATAGGGGTTGATCGCCTCCGCCCCATAGCCCGCGAGCAGGCAGAAGTCGTGAAGCTGACGTGCCTCTCCCGTCTCCACCACAAGCCCCACGTCGGTGCGCAGGCCGCCGCGGATCAGGTGATGATGGACCGCCGCGACCGCGAGCAGCGACGGGACCGCGATATGCTCCTCGTCGAGGTGGCGGTCGGAGATCACGATGATGTTGTGCCCGCTGCGCACGGCTTCTTCGGCCCGGCCGCAGATCCGGTCGAGCGCCCGTGCCATACCCTTGGTGCCTTCGGAAGCCGCATAGCAGATCGATAGCGTGAAGGTGCGGAAGGCGCCGGAGGTGCTGTCCTCGATCCGCCGGATGCGCTCCAGGTCGACGTTGGTCAGGATCGGCTGATGCAGTTCCAGCCGGATATGCTTGCCGCCGCTTTCGAGATCCAAGAGGTTTGGCCGGGGACCGACCAGGGATACCAGCGACATGACCAGATCCTCGCGGATCGAATCGATCGGCGGATTGGTCACCTGGGCGAAACGCTGCTGGAAATAGTCGAAGAGCAGCTTCGGCCGCTTCGACAGCACGGCCAGCGGCGTGTCGCGGCCCATGGAGCCGACCGGATCTTCGCCGCTCAGCGCCACGGGCTTGAAGAAGAAGCGGATGTCTTCCTGCGTGTAGCCGAAGGCCTGCTGACGGTCGAGGAGCACGCTCGCGGGCGGCGCCATGGGCGGCACCTCGTCGGGCAGGGATTCGAGCCGGATCTGGCTCTTGTCGAGCCATTCCTGATAGGGCTTGGCGCTGGCGATCTCGGCCTTCAGCTCCGCATCGTCGATGATCCGGCCGCGTTCCAGGTCGACGAGGAGCATCTTCCCGGGCTCAAGCCGCCACTTGCGGATGATCTTTTCCTCTGGAATGTCGAGGACACCGGCTTCCGAGGCCATGACCACGAGGTCGTCGTCGGTGACGATGAAGCGGGCAGGGCGCAATCCGTTCCGGTCGAGGCTCGCGCCGATCTGCCGGCCGTCGGTGAAGGCCAGAGCCGCCGGGCCGTCCCAGGGCTCGATCAGGGCCGCGTGATATTCATAGAAAGCGCGGCGCTGCGGATCCATGAGCGGATTGTCCGACCAGGCCTCCGGGATCAGCATCATCAGCGAATGAGCCAGCGGATAGCCGCCTGACAGGAGGAGTTCCAGGCAGTTGTCGAGCGTCGCCGAATCCGAATTGCCGTCGCCGATCAGCGGCCAGAGCTTTTCGAGATCCGGGCCGTAGATCTTCGACGTCATCGAATGGCGCCGCGCCATCATCCAGTTGATATTGCCGCGCAGCGTATTGATCTCGCCGTTATGGGCGAGGAAGCGGAAGGGATGCGCCAGTTCCCATGACGGGAAGGTGTTGGTCGAGAAACGCGCATGGACGAGGCCCACCGCCGATTCCGTCCGGCGGTCGCGCAAGTCATTATAATAAAGCGCCAGCCGCTCCGCGATCACCATGCCCTTGTAGATGATGGTCCGGGTCGAGAGGCTGGCGATATAAAAGGAGTTCCATTCCGGCAGCTTCCGGGTGCGGACTTCCTTGTGGGTCTGCTTGCGGATCACGAAGAGCTTACGCTCGAAGGCATCGACGTCCGGGCAGTTGGCGCCCCGTGCCACGAAGAACTGCCGGATCACCGGTTCCGCCGGCTTGATGCTCTCGCCGAGGACGGAGCTGTCCACCGGCACGTCGCGCCAACCCAGGAGCCGCTGGCCCTCGGTCGCGACGAAGCGGGCGATCGTTTCCTCGCAGGCCTTGCGGGTCTCGGGATTGCGCGGAAGGAAGACCATCCCGACGGCATAGCGACCCTGGGGCGGCAACGTGAAGCCCAGCCGCTCCGCCTCGGCATTGAAGAGCTTGGTCGGGAGTTGCAGCAAAATCCCGGCGCCATCGCCTGCCAGCGGATCCGCGCTCACGGCGCCACGATGCGCCAGATTGCAGAGGATCTTCAGCGCGTTCTCGACGATGTCGTGGCTTTTGCGATTTTTTATATGGGCCAGGAAGCCGACGCCGCAGGCGTCGTGCTCGTTGCGGGGATCGTAGAGACCCTGCTTCACCGGCACCATGACCTTACTCCTAAACTCCTTTGGCGGTATGCCCTTTTGGCCTGATCGGAGATCAGCAACAAGGCATTCGCGCAGAACCGGGACAAGGACCATGGCCTGGTGGCCCGAGTCAAGCCTGAAATGTCAGGAATGCTTCCCTAATTATAGTGCCCGCTAGGTCGAAATCGACTTTATCGGGGCACTGGCTCATCGGCGTGCCAGCTGGAAACAATGGATAAATTGCCAGACGCTAGACAGAAAAAATCAACCGTTAATTGAGATTCGGTGGTTCGGGCGATGCGCTTTACGGTTGCCAGTCACCGTTTTCACGGGGCCTCTTTTCCTGACATCCGTGGGTCACCGGCTCTGCAATCCAAGTAAGACAAATGAAGGGCTGACGTTAATCAATTCCTCCTTTTGGGTAGGGCCTTGCTCGCGTTTCTTTTTGGATGTTCGGGCGGTTGACACTCTCGGCAAAGTTATGCTCTACCTTCAAGTCACTACTCTTATGCTCTACCTTCAAGTCACTACTCTGATGATGAGACGGGCCATAACTATTAGTCTTGTCGAGCCAGGGTTGTGTAACAAGGTGAGTCCGTGGTTGTGTTTCAACTTTAAATTCGATAAATTGCACTGATCGTCACGCTGACCTCCCCCTAGGGAATCGTGCAAGCAATTTAGGAGAGTAACTGCGCGATGCGAGCATCCACCAGCCCTGCTAGACTTCTGATTCTTCCTGTGCTGGGATTCGCGTTGAATGTCGCGGTATCTAGCACGGGTTTTGCCCAAGTTGGCAGCTTCGGCTCCGGGACGATCCAGCCGCCGCCGCGCGACGTATCGCCAGCCCCGGCCCCGCCGGGCAGGGCTGCTGCCGAGGGCGCCTTGCCGCTGGGAAGCTGGCTTGTTTATCCATCGATGTTCGCTGGTGTCGTCTACGATACGAATATCGATCAGGTTAATACGGGCGCTCGCAGCGCCGTGGGTCTCCGTTTTACGCCCAGCATTTCAGGTGTGCGCGACGACGGCGTCAATCAGACCACCCTTTACGGCATGGTCGATGGGCGGCTTTACTCGAAGTCAGGCAATAACGCGGATGTCGTTTCCGCTAAAATCGGCGTGACGGACAGGTATCAGCCGGTCAGCGACTGGATCTTCAATGTGACTGGCGATTTTACGCGGCAGTCGAACCTCTTTTCGACCTTTGGCGTCGACAAGTCCCTGACCAACTTCAACACCACGGGTAACGGTCTTTCCCCTTCGACCAACCCGACTCCCTACAATCAGATGTCGGGCAATGTGTCTGCCCAGAAGAACATGGATAAGGCCTTTGCCATCCTTTCGGCCTCCGTGGTCAACCAGGTGTTCGACAATCAGGCCGGGGCCATCTCGCCAAATTCGGTTACCACTTCGGCAAATCTGCGCGGTGGTTATTGGATAACGCCTGTCATATACGGCTTTGTTGAAGGCGGGGGCGACAATCGCGCATTTTCGAATAGGACATTGAGTTCTAACGGATATCGTGTGACCACCGGTCTTGGCATAGACCAGGCGGGTTTTATCCGGGGTGAGATCTACGGCGGCTTCCAGCAGCAAGATTTCCGCAATGCGGCCAATCTCGGAGAGAAGGGCAATGGGCTCGTCGGTTTCCGGATGGAATATTTCCCCCGCCCGGAATTGACCTTTAGGGCTTCGGTGGATCAATCGATTGGTGCTACGCAGCTCGCGACACCGACGTCTACCCAGGTGACTTCCGTCTTGGGATCCGTGGATTATTCGATCTCGCGCCAGTGGTCGACGACGGCCCGTGCCGGCTATATCCATAGCGATTTTATCGGCGGCAATCGAACCGACGACGCCTGGACCGTGGGTGCGACGCTCAATTACAGCATCGTACGGAATATCGATGCGACGCTCGATTTCCAGCATTTGGAACTGGGAAGCAATACCGCGGGGCAGAGCTTCAACCGGGACGTGGCGACGATCGGCGTGACCTATCGCTACTAGTGAATGATGATCGAGAAAATTGGCTTAAGCCAAATAGGAGTCGCGTGATGAACCGTGGTCTTGTTTTTGTCGGGAGTGTGGCGGCGATGCTCGCCTTCACTCACCCCTTGCTCGCGCAGGTGGGTGGCGGCGGTGCCGGAGCCGGTGCAGCAGCCCCAGGTACCGCACAGGACCAGGTGCAAGCGATCCTGGCTCGCTTCCCGAATGGTGGCCCTGGGATGGAAGCTGCCATCGCCGAGGCGGTGTTAGCCACTCCGGGTATCGCACAGGCGCTCGTCAATGCCGCGAACGGCGCCTCCATTGCCCAGCAGCAGGCCATTGGCGCTGGTATGGCCGATGGCGCGCGCCAACTCCTGGCATCGCCCCTGGTCTCGGACCAACAACAGGGCGCAATCGTTGTGGAAGTGGGAAAGAGCAGCCCTAATCCGAATATTCAGCCGAATGTCGTCGAACCGAACGCGCCATCTCCGCCGCCCCCTCCGCCCCCCCCGCCTCCGCCCCCCCCACCACCCCCCCCACCACCCCCACCACCACCCCCGCCAGTGGAATGCGTCAGCGGTACGGTTATCAATGGAGTATGTGTCAACGGATAGGTGAGGGGCGCCCCAAGTTTGGGGCGCCTCAACTTTTGCAAGTCGGTTCGCGCGCCTCGTAGACGCCCCTGCCGGGATTTGATTATGCAATATATTGGGGCTCCTGTTTCTCGCGCATCCCTGAATTTGCGGCTTTCGGTTTACGATGTGGCGGTGGCCGTTATTTCGCCTCTTGCGGCGATTTACTTGCGCAATGGCGACCTTTGGTCTCCCGACGTTCAGACCGTCGCCTTGTTCTTTTTCGCCTCTGTAGGTTTTTCCATCGCGAGCTTCGCGGTCTTTCGTGTTGGCGATGCGATCCCGCGTTATTTCTCGATCGTCGATGCGGTGACTTTGCTCAAGGCTGTGGTTGCGAGTGAGCTTTGCACCGCCTTGGCGCTTTTTACCGTCACGCGTCTGGACGGTATCCCCCGATCGCTGCCCGCGCTTCATGCCATGGTGATGATTGCCTGCTTGCTCCTGGTTCGGGGCGGTCAGCATCTGGCGGCGCGGCGGGCCGGAATGGAGCGGACCTCCGGCAAGACCGTGACGGAGCATCTGATCCTGATCGGGGTCAACGACTTCTCCGCCTTGTATATCAAGCATATCCACGCCCAATCGAAATTGCGGCGCAGGGTGATCGCGTTGCTGGACACCTCGAACAAATGGGTGGGAAGAAGCATCGGGGGGGTGCGGGTTTACGGGCCGGCGGCCCACCTTGGCGCGCTTATCGAGGAATTTTCGGCGCATGGCGTTGTTACCAACCGCGTTCTCGTCATGAAGACCGAGGCGGAAGCCTTGGGCGAGGAGTTTTGCCAAGACGCTCTCGAATTATGCAGTCAGTTGGGCATAGAGATGACGTTCTTGCCGTTGTTCGAGGAACTCAACGCGAAAACCGAGGTGATAAACCTGCAGGTGTCCGTGGAGACCTTGGAACGGCATATCGTGGGCCTGTCTCCCCGCCGGTCGGCCTATTTCAAAATCAAGCATATCGTCGAATTTCCGATTTCCCTTTTGCTGATTCTGGTGGGGGCTTTGTTCTACGCCCCTGCGATTTCTTTGGCTCTGTTGGACGTCGGCTGGCCTGTTTTGTTTTGGCAGTGGCGGATCGGCCGTGGTGGACAGGAGTTTCAGCTTTATAAGATACGCACCCTCCGCCCGGCTTTCGACCGGCATGGCGGTAAGATCCCGGACGAGCGGCGGCTTTCCCGTGCGGGCCGGTTTTTGCGTAAGACCCATTTCGACGAACTTCTGCAGCTTTTCAATGTCATCACGGGGGATATGTCGCTGATCGGTCCGCGTCCGTTGCTCGCCCACGACCAGCCGGCGATGCCGGCTGTCAGGCTGATGGTCCGCCCCGGCATTACCGGCTGGGCGCAGGTCAATGGCGGAACGTCGTTAGACGCGGAAGAAAAGGAAGAACTCGATGCATGGTATGTCCGCAACGCCTCCCCGTGGCTCGACCTCAAGATCATCGTCCTGACCTTCGGCACTTTGCTTTTGGGTGAGCGCCGCAATGACCACGCTCTGGCTCTGGCACGGGCCGATTCCGATCGGAGCGGCGCGACGGAGGCGCGGCGAGCGACGCCTGCCGCCGGTGAGCCGTTATCGGCGTCGTCGCGAGTCCCGGCGGGACATCTCAACTCTCCACCGGCATCCTTTTCCGAAGCGAGATAACCGAGGCGCCGCCATCCTCCCTTGGGCTACCGCCCCTTGGGGCGGAGCGGAGAGCGGCTGAGCGATGCCGTTGCCAATTGGATTAGACGATGAAGCGCATCCTTTTCGTTAACCGGTTTTTCTTTCCGGATATTTCTGCCACCAGCCAAATCCTGGGGGATGTTGCCTTTCACTTAGCCAAATGCGGATACCAAGTCACCGTCATCACCGGCCGGCAACTCTACGACAACTCGAACGCCACCCTGGCGGAGTTCGAGACTGTCCGCGGGGTTCGGATTCGTCGGGTTGCCACCACGCGGTTTGGGCGCTCCAACCTGCTGGCGCGTGCGGCGGACTATCTCTCATTCTATCCGGCCGCCTGGTCGGCCATCCGCGCCGAGATAAAGGCCGGCGATATTCTGGTGGCCAAGACCGATCCGCCACTGTTGTCGGTGGCGGTGGCTTACGCGGCGAAGCGGCGCGGGGTTTATCTCGTCAACTGGTTGCAGGACCTCTATCCCGAAGTGGCGATGCATCTTGGAGTCCCTTTGATCCAGGGGGCGCTCGCCCGCCTTCTTCAGCGGATGCGGGATGCAAGCTTGCGGTCGGCGGCGGCCAATGTGGTGATTGGAGATCGTATGGCGGCGCTGGTCAGGTCGCGTGGAGTGGCGCCGGATATCATCCATCAGATACCCAATTGGTCCGAGGACGAGGAGGTAAGACCCGTCTCCCATGAGGACAATCCGCTGCGGCGGGAGTGGGAGCTCGATGGCCATTTCGTCGTGGGATATTCCGGTAATCTAGGCCGCGCGCATGAGTTTGAGACCCTCCTCGATGCGGCGGACGGGTTGCGCGACCAGTCCCGCATCGTCTTCCTGTTCATCGGGGGCGGGAGCAATTTTATCCAGCTCGAACGCCGGGTCCGGGAGAAGGGGCTCGAACATCTCTTCCGTTTCCAAGGCTACCAGCCGCATTCGGTATTGCGTTATTCGCTGGGGGTTGCCGATGTGCATTGGCTGTCGCTGCGGCCTGAATTGGAAGGCGTCATCGTGCCGAGCAAGTTTTACGGGATCGCCGCCGCCGGCCGGCCGACGATTGCCGTCACGGCCGAGGACGGCGAAATCGCTCAATTGGTTCGTGACCACGATTGCGGGGTTGTGGTTCCCTCGGGGGCTGGGCAGCAGCTTCGGGAGATCCTGCTGGCGCTGGCGGACGATCCGGACCGGCTGCGCCGGATGGGGATGAAGGCGCGGGAAATGCTGGAGGGGAATTTCACCCGGCGTCATGCTTTCGCCAAATGGGAGGCCCTGGTCGCGCATCTGGGCGATGGATAGGGGGCGCAAGTTCGAACTGGGCAGAGGGGACTGTGCCCCCTTGTCTTCGCCGGGGAGCTTGCCAAACCTCCGACCTGGAGTTTAAGACCACGCGGTAGTCTGGCGGAACCTCCAGATTGACCTGAGGTGGATCGATCTGCCTTTAGCACATTCGAATCGGTGGAGCAGTGCGGGATAGGTTGCGCGGATTTACCTTCGAGCAGATTGTTTTCTGGGCCTTTGTGGCAGGCTTGGCTTGGGCGCCGCTTCTATATGGGGGCAATCTCCTCCTCAATTGGGGGGTGAATGGCGTTATTTTCCCCGGTCTGGTCGCGGTCTATGAGATTTCGCTCCTTTTACGCAAGGCTCGACATCCGGTAGGAATCAATCGGGTGGCGCTGCCCGCGGCCCTCTTTGCGGCGGCCTGCCTCTGGACGGTCTTCCAAATGCAGACCGGCGATTGGGTCCCCTTCGTCCACCCGATCTGGGCGATGGCCTCTCAAGCCCTGGGTAAGCCCCTGCCCGCAAGCATCAGTGTGAACCGTGGGCTGACGGAAATGGGGTTGCTTCGGCTCGTGACCGCCGCCAGCGTCTTCTGGCTGGCACTCCAGCTTCTGCGAAATGGCGAGCGGGCGGGGCTTTTTATGACGGCGATCGTCGTCATCGCCACTGCCTATGCGATTTATGGGCTCGCCGCCCTCGCCTTCGGGCCGTTTGCTTTTCTGCAAATACCGATCCGCGAGGGCAGGGTATCGTCAACCTTCGTGGGCTATAACTCCTATGCAACCTACGCTGGCATGGGGCTGATCGTGGCGGTAGGCCTGATCGCCGATCGGTTCGCCACGGTCATTCGAGACTCTGCGGGATCGTGGCGTCATCAACTCGCCGGGCTCATCGATTTTGCCGGGTATCGCGCCCTATGGCTGACGGCCGCGGCATTTCTGATCGCTGTCGCATTCATTCTCACTGGATCCCGCGGCGGCACCCTTGCGACGGCAATGGGCTTTTTTTGCTTTGGCGTGCTGCGTCCCTCCGGGAGCAAAGGGGGCTTGCGAGTCAGACTTGTAATGGCTCTGACCGGTTTGGCGGCGATAACCGCGATCGTGGCGGTGTTTGGCGGCGTTCTGGCTAGTCGTTTCGAGGTTTCAGGTCTATCCGATGCTAATCGTCTGGCGGTATATCGGCTGACCATCCATTCGATCCTCGATGCCCCCTGGCAGGGTTTCGGCTACGGTACCTTCATAGATGTGTTCCCGATGTATCGCGACGCCTCCGTTAGCTTGAACGGTATGTGGTCCCAGGCCCACAGTACCTATCTTGAAGTTTTCCAAGGGCTGGGCTTGATTTTTGGCTCGATGCTTATCGCCTGCGTTGGACTATTGGGGCTGCGTTGCGCAATGGCGGTCGCAAAACGGCAAAAAAATGTGATCATTCCTCGTATCGCAGCGGCGGCGACGGTGCTGGTTGGCTGTCATGCGCTGGTCGACTTTGGTCTGCAGATACAGGCCGTCGCCCTGACCTTCGTGGCGATCCTCGGGGCCGGGGTTGCCCAATCCATGAGTTCTCGCTCCGGGGTTGCCGATTGAGCGGCGAAGAGTGTCGCGTGACTACCGACACCGGCAGTTGAAATAGTGATTAGGGATGGGTGGAATCCGGAGTTTCCGCTAATATGCGCGAAGGCCCTCCGATTTCGAAAACGCGGTTTGGGCATTTTATGCGAATTGAATGGCTTCCTGTTCGGACTAGTGCCGTTCAAAAATCTGAGAGTGCAGATAGGAGCACGGGTAGCATGCGGATTTATGCTTCTAAAGAATTAGTATCTGGGTTGGTGCGGAAATCGATAAATCTGCTGACGTTTTTATGTATTTGTCTGGTCGCAACAGGCTGCGGCTCCGACGCACCTAAGGCTACTAAAAGTGATTTGCAGGCTCTCGATAAACGAGCCCTCGCTCCTCATCGCTTTCAAGTAGGCGAGAAGCTTAGAGTGACCGTTTATAGCGAGGCCTCCCTTAGCGGTGATTATCAAATTGAACCGAGTGGCATGATCACCTTGCCATTAATCGGGCCGGAAAAAGCATTGGGATTGACCCCAGATGAGTTATCGTCAAATCTAAGCAAAGAATATAGTAATCAGTATTTGAAAGAACCAAGAATAACCGTATCAATTCTTGAATTTAGGCCGTTTTACGTGGTGGGTGAGGTCGAAAAGCCGGGTTCTTATCCTTATCAGAGTGGTCTAAGTCTCAAGAATATTCTTGCCATCGCCGGGGGTACTACCTTCCGCGCGAATACATCGTATGTGCTTATTCAGCATGCCGGCGAAAACGAAGTTAAATCCTATGAGGTGGGGATTACACCGATCCCTATCCTTCCTGGCGATCTCATCGAAGTGCCGCGTCGCTACATCTAACCGGCGTTGCGGCCCGTATGCTTGGGAGAGGCTGGAAGGTGGAAGATAGAGTAGAGGAGGCCAAAAGTCGGGGGCTTCCACAGACTCTTCTCTGCTGACGGTTACGGGATTCTCCATTAGATATTCGATGGGCGTTCCGGACGATCGCATTTCCCGAATCTTCGTCCGGACGACATGTGGATTTATGGTTGGCTATGAATAAGCAATTCTCAGATGCTCAGATGTCTCCGGCGCCCGACGAGGGACGCAAATTCGACCTGCTTGAAACACTGAGCTTTACATGGCGTCAGTGGAAGTTGATCGGAGCGATCACGGCGATTTCCTTGCTTGTGGGCACCGTGTTTTTGATGCGGGAAGTCCCCCTCTATACTGCGACAAGCCAAGTTTTGCTTGAACGGCCTCGCCAAAGGCTGCCGGGTGGCGATACGATGCTCGGCGAGACGAATTTGGATGCGGCGATGGTCCAGGCTCAAATGGCCATCATCCGCTCCACTGTCTTCTTGAGTCGCGTCGTCGAGCGTGAGCGTTTGGCGGAGGTCAGCAGTGCTCCTGCGAGCGTGCCGCAGGATGATTTACCTTACCTCGGCCCGATCATCGATGCGGTCAAGGGCTACGCTCGCTCGGTCATTGTCTATTTTAGAAGGCCGGAGCGCTCTCCATCGTCGCCGTCGGCGACTGGCCTGCCAGTTAATGAGGGCGCGATGCCGCCCGAAGTGCGGCGCGCCGTGGGAAGACTGGGGGGGGCGATGACCGTCTCCCTTCTACCGCAACAAGGTTATGTCCTCGCCATCGCGGTAACCGATCCCGATCCGATCCGGGCCGCGCGTTTGGCCAATGCGATTTCCGATGCGTATCTAGTGGATAAGCTAGACACCAAATACGAAGCGGCGAGGCGGGCCTCCGCTTGGCTCAGCGACAGATTGCTAGGGTTGCGCGAGCAGGTGCGCGAATCGGAGGAGGCGGTCGCCCAATTCCGGGCGACGCGGGGGCTAGTGCAGGCGGGTAATCTTTCGCTTACGCAACAGCAGCTCTCAGATATCAACACGAAGCTTATCGAGGCGCGCGCCGACCTTGCGCAGAAGAAGACCCGCGTGGATCTCATCACCTCGTTGGAAGGCAGGGGCAATAGCCTTCAGAACATGCCGGATTTCAGCAATTCGGGCATGCTGCCGACGCTTCGGCAGCAGGCAGCGAATCTTTCCACGCAGGAAGCGGATCTGCTGGCTCGTTACAGCGCCAACCACCCGCTGGTCGTCAACATTCAGGCTCAGTTGCGCGATCTCAATCGCTCCATCGGCAACGAGACTAAGCGGCTCGTTGCCAGCATTCGGAACGAATACGATCTAGCTCAGGCCCGCGTGGCGTCGCTGGAAGCGTCGTTGCGGAAGGCCACGGGGTTGGTCAATAACGACGATGCGACCGGGGTCCAATTGCGGGAGTTGGAACGGACTGCCGCCGTCAACAAGACCCTCTTCGAGGAATTTCTAAAGCAAACGAAAATTACCGAAGAACAGTCGACCTTCGGGGCCCAGGACGTGCGCGTCATTACACCCGCCTCGCCCCCGGGAGCGCCGAGCTATCCTCGCAAGGTGCAATTCGTTCTGCTCAACCTCCTCATCGGGCTGGCGCTTGGAATTGCCGGCGCCGTCGCGCGGGAGATGCTCAGTGCGGGTTTCATGACGCCGAAGCAGGTGGAAGAACTGCTCGGTCTTCCTGTGCTCGCTTCGGTCAGCCGCCTGTCGGCCCGAGACCGCACAGTCAATGGATCGGCCGTTCCGCCGCACGATTTCCCGAAGGCGAAACCATTATCGCGCTACGGCGAAGCCATCCGGTCGCTGCGTAGCGGCATCCAGATGACCGATGTGGATCATCGCCCGCGCGTCATTCAGGTGACCTCCGCTGTTCCGGGCGAGGGCAAGACGACGATCGCTCTGTCGATCGCAGCTTCGGCCGCCAGCGCCGGTATGAAGGTACTACTCATCGACGGCGATCTGCGCCACCCCTCGGCTAGCAAGGTCTTCAACATGCATAAGGACCGTGGGCTCGTCGAACTGTTGCTCGGTGAAAATGCGACGGATGAGGTTATCAAATATTATGAGGGGGGTGGCTATTGGGCGCTTCCCGCCGGTGGAAAAACGCAAAACCCGACGGATCTCCTGGGTTCGGGGCGGATGAAAACCCTGGTTGCCGCTTTTAGAGAAGCCTATGACCTTGTCATTATCGATAGTCCCCCGGTGGGGCCTGTCTCGGATCCCATTATTGTCTCGCAGCTCTGCGACAAGATTGTCTTTATCGTGCGCTGGGCTCGGACCGCCCGCGAACTGATTAAGGAGTGTGTCACTCAATTCTCAGGGCATCGTAAAGTTGCGGGCATCGTCTTCAATATGGTGAACGATAAGCAAGCCCAAAAATATGGAAAGTATGCATATTCTTATTATTATGGGTCGCGTTATTACAAGAAATACTACAGAGAGTAGTATTTATATTGTTGCGCACAGTTACAGTAATTTTCGCGGTATGTGTTTCGATTGCCGTTGCAATGCGCGCTTTCGAGGTCGTGCAATTTAGCTATTGGAGGGACAATCCTGCCAGCGATAGTTCCGAAGCAGGCTTTCATCGATGGGCCAAAATTTCCGGCTTTGTAGCGATGACGCTCGAAACTCAATTGCGACGGACGGACGCGCGTTCTGATAGCCCGGATAATCTGATCCGGGGAAGGTTTTTGACCGATCTGGTTGGGGTCAGGCCGCTTTCCGGTGAACACTGGGTAGCTTTGGCGAGAAATAATCGACTTTTGGGCCAACTAGGCAAGCCGATGCTGGATGCCCTAGCCATGTCAGAGATCACTGGGCCGAACGAATTGGCGGCGAAATGGCAGCGGTGTATGTTGGGAATATTCGAGTGGGGTTTACTCACGCCGGAGCACCAAGCCCACACCGCCGACGATCTTTCCGCCATGATCCGGGACAGTGTTATCGGCGGTAGTGGTGTTCTCGCCCTCAGAGATGTATTCGGCTTGGTGCCGAATGGAACCAAAAGCGCGATCACTCGCCTGCTGTCAGACCAGGGAGTGTCGCGGAAAGATTTAATCCATATCGGATTATAGGGCTTTCTTATCTTTGCAGGTTGCCCGATCGAGGCAATCGTTATCGCCGTGACGAACCACCCGGGAGCGGTAGAACATCCGATCGCCGTGTCGTCGCGATGATCTCGCGCCCAAGAAAATTGAATAATACACTCACCCGCTCGCCGTCGCGGAGGTTTTCGAGGGTCGCCAATTGATCGGCGAAGGGGCCGGCCAAGATGCGCACCGCGCCGCCCAGCACCATTTTTTCGGACAATTTAACAATGCCGTTTTCGTCGGTTGCTGCGATCAACGCCTCGACGATGCCGGCCTGCACCGGCTGTGGGCGATCATTGTGGGTCAAGAGTCGGGCTACGCCTATCGTTCCGTTGACGCTACGCCATCGCTGATGATCAACGTCTAGCCTCACGAACAAATACCGTGGGAAAAAAGACACCGCGATCGTACGTCGGCGACGGGCATGCGTTACTGTTTTTACCCGCTTCGGGAGAAAGGTCTCGAAGTCCTGATTCTCCAGATTAACCTTCGCGCGAGCCTCTGCGTTCGGCTGGGTATGAACCACATACCAGCGGGGCAGGGAGGTCATGAGCCGTCTTTACTTTCATGCGGGTTGAGGGAGAAAGCAATTCGCCATTCCGATATTAAAAGGATCCGCAGACCAGAAGTTCATAGCAAAAAGGCTAGATTCCAGCAAGCAAGGCCGTTCGTGATCAGTGGGTGTGAGGCCAAGACCTTCGGCCCGGCGAGGTCCACGTTGGACAGGCTATGGTTCTCCGATCACTCCATCGCGGCGCAGGATGGCGATCACTTGGGTGGCCAATTCGTCGGGCGCCACTCCTCCGCCGTTCAAGATAAGTTCCGCGGCTTCCGGCTGTTCATAGGGACTGTCGATGCCGGTGAAATTTTTGACTCGACCTTCTCGAGCCGCTTTGTAAAGGCCCTTGGAGTCGCGGGCCTCGCAGACCTCGAGCGCGGTATCGACGAATATCTCGTAGAAGTCACCTTCGTCGAAGCGGCCCCGCGCCATCGCCCGTTCCGTCCGGAAGGGCGAGATCGCCGAGACCAGGACCGTTAGGCCCGCATCGACCATGAGGCGAGCCACCTCCGCGATGCGACGGATGTTCTCGACGCGGTCCTCCGGCGTAAAGCCCAAGTCGCGGTTGAGCCCGTGGCGCACATTGTCACCGTCGAGCAGGTAGGTGTGGCCTCCGAGTGCGTGCAGCCTGAGAGCGGCGGTGCGATTGTAGGCCACGGATCGGCGCCGCAGTGGTGCTGATGGCGGCGTAAAAGTCTGCCAGTGGTAAGCCCATCGTTTCCGATTTGGGACGAGGGGCGGGAGCATGAAGCCCGTGGAGCTTTACTTGTTGGT
>CANJCB010000022.1 GCA_947473305.1 Rhodospirillales bacterium | reverse complement strand
GTCACAAGATCGAGAATATGTTCGGCAGGCTCAAGGACTGGAGGCGTATCCATACCCGTTACGACAGATGCGCACACACTTTCATGTCCGCTATCTGCATCGCCGCAACCGTCATATTCTGGTTATGATCAATGAGTCCTGAGCCTAGATGAAGTAAAACAACGGAGTATCGTTCGCAGTACGGGGGCATGCGGGGATGATCGGACTGGTGCGGATGGCGCTTCGGCGGCCTTATACGGCTGCGGTGAGCGCCTTGCTGATCCTGATGTTGGGTGCGATGTCCGTGACCCGGATGATCGTCGATATCTTTCCGATCATCGATATTCCCGTCGTCCTTGTGGTCTGGAACTATCCGGGCCTGTCAACCGAGGATATGGAGCGCCGGGTGGTGTTCATCACCGAGCGCAGCTATTCCACCTCGGTAAACGGGATCCAGAGGATGGAATCCCAATCCATCCCCGGCACCGGGATGATCAAGGTCTACTTCGAGCCCGGCACCGATATCTCCAGCGCGATTTCGCAGATTACGGCTAATAACAATACGGTTCTTCGAGTCGCGCCGCCCGGTATGACGCCGCCGACCGTCATTCCCTTTAATGCGTCCAGCGTGCCGGTGGTCCAACTCGGGCTGTTTAGCAAGACGCTTAGCGAGCAGCAGATATTCGATTATTCGACCAACTTCCTGAGGCTCCAGCTCTTTACCATACCGGGCTTGTCGACACCGGCTCCCTACGGCGGCAAGTTCCGACAGATCACCGTCGACCTCGATCCGGTACGCATGGGCGCCAAGGGCTTCTCGCCGAATGATGTGGTCCAGGCGCTGCAGACGTCCAATGTGATCATCCCGGCGGGCAATGCCCGCATCGGGGATACGAATTTTCAGGTCGCCCTTAATTCCAGCCCAACGGCCGTCGATCAATTCAATCGGCTGCCACTGGGCATTCGGAACGGCATTCCCGTCCTCATGGGGGACGTCTCGAAAGTCTCTGATGGGTTCTCGAACCAGACGAACATTGTCCATGTGAACGGACAACGGGCGATCTATCTCGCAATCCTCCGCCATGCGGACGCCTCGACCTTGGCGGTCGTGCAGGCGACCAAGGACGCTTTGCCCATGATCCGGGCGGCCGCGCCCGAAGGCCTGGAGGTGAAGCTCGATTTCGATCAATCGGTCTTCGTGAGCAGCGCGGTCGAGAACGTCGTCCATGAGGCGATGATCTCCTCCGTTCTCGTCTCGCTGATGATCCTGCTGTTTCTGGGAAGCTGGCGGAATACGCTGATCGTCTCGATCTCGATTCCCTTGTCGATTTTTGCCGGATTGGCGGGCCTGTTCCTGGCTGGGCAGTCGATCAACCTCATGACCTTGGGCGGTCTCGCGCTGGCGATCGGTCTGCTCGTCGATAATGCCACGGTGACGATCGAAAATATCCACCGCAACCAGTCGCTCGGCAAACCGCTGACGGTTGCGATTCTCGATGGTTGCAGCGAGGTTATCCAGCCGCTGACTGTGGCGACGCTCGCGATCTGCATCGTCTTCTGCCCGGTGCTCCTGCTCCAGGGGCCGGCGCGGTTCCTTTTCATTCCGTTGGCGCTCACCGTCGTGCTGGCGATGCTGGCTTCCTATGTTCTCTCCTTCACCGTGCTTCCGGCCTTGACCCGCTATGTCCTGGCGCAAGGGGGAGACGGCCATCACAAGCCCGGCCGCTTCACCATATTGGTCGAGCGTGTTTTCGACGGTATCAAGGAAATCTATGGCCGGATGCTCGAAAGGGTGCTGGACCACCGCATCTTCACGCTTGTGACCTCGGTCGCGCTCCTCCTCAGCGCACTGGCATTGGGCAGTTCGATCGGAACCGATTTCTTCCCGACCGCCGACGTGGGCATCATCAAGCTCCATATGCGAGGTCCCCACGGTTTGCGGCTCGAGGAGACGGAGAAGCTCGTTCTCCTGGTCGAGGAC
Organism: Rhodospirillales bacterium; assembly: GCA_947473305.1. Taxonomy (GTDB): domain Bacteria; phylum Pseudomonadota; class Alphaproteobacteria; order ATCC43930; family CGMCC-115725; genus CANJCB01. The sequence goes on along the minus strand of CANJCB010000022.1, from coordinate 62,840 downwards.
AAGATCCGTGAGATCATTCCGGCGGCCGAACTCAGGACCATCAACGACGTGGATGGTGTTCCGCCCTCGATCAACTTGGCTTTCGTTCCCATGGACAACGTGGGCGATATGGATGCGGAGATCCTGATCTCCCTCAATACGCCCCATCGGCCGAGCATCGATTACATCCGCGCGATGCGCGCGCAACTGCCGACCGCTTTCCCGGACTGTCTTTTCTATTTCCAGAACGCGGATATCGTCAGCCAGGTGCTTAATTTCGGCGCTTCCTCGCCGATCGACGTCCAGGTCGCCGATTCCAACTTCGACCGGGCTCGCCGGATGAGCCAGCGCATCCTCCAAGGGATGCAGAAGATCCCTGGCGTCGCCGATCCGCATATCGTCCAGGTCTTCGACTATCCCGGATTCCAGATCGACGTGGACCGGTTGCGCGCGGCTCGTTTGGGGATCACCCAACGTGACGTTTCCAACAATCTCCTGATCTCGCTGTCGTCGAGCGCCCTGGTTGCTTCCTCTTATTTCATCAACCCGGAGAACGGCGTCAATTATACGGTCGCCGTCCAGACCCCGATCGACAAGGTATCGAGCGTTTCCGAACTCATGGATATCCCGGTGAGCCAGCCGAGCCTGGGCATCCTGCAGGCGGCGACGACGACCACGATCACCGATCTGCCGTCTTCTCCGGTCACGCGGCTCTCCGATATCTCGTCGCTGAAACCGAAGGTCGGCGCGCAATCCCTCAACCACTACACGGTGCAGCGCGTCGTCGATGTGGCGGCGAATATCGATGGTCGGGACCTGGGCGGTGTCGCCGGCGACATCCAGAAGGTCATCGACGAGTTGAAGCCTGACATGCCGCTGACCATGAACGTCACGATCCGCGGCCAGAACGAGGTGATGACCGCCGCTTTCCGAAGCCTGGGCCTGGGACTGATCCTCGCGATTATCCTGGTCTATGCGCTGCTGGTCGTGCTGTTCCAGTCCTGGGTCGATCCTTTCATCATCATGATGGCGGTGCCGGGCGCGCTTATTGGCATTCTTTGGATGCTGACGCTCACCCACACCACCATCAACGTCGAATCGCTCATGGGAACGATCATGACGGTCGGCATCTCGGTCTCGAACTCCATCCTGGTCGTGAGCTTTGCCAATCAGATCCGGGTGCGCGACAACCTCACGCCGCGCGCCGCGGCGCTTGAAGCGGCGAAAACCCGGCTGCGGCCCATCCTGATGACCGCGCTGGCGATGATCATCGGCATGATCCCCATGGCCTTGGGCGCCGGTGAGGCGGGCGAGCAGAACGCCCCCCTGGGCCGCGCGGTCATCGGCGGGCTGGCAATGGCGACCGTGGCGACGCTCTTCCTCGTTCCCGTGATCTACACATTGTTGCGACGGCAGCCGCCGACGCTTTATGAACTTGACCGTCGCTTCGAAGCCGAAGCCGCCGGCAGCCTTGACAAGGAGGGTGCAACGCATGGCTAAGGGTGGAATTCCGCTTTATTTCGGCGGCGTGGTTCTGGTCGCTGTAGCAGCCTATGGAGCCTTCTATATTACCCAGGGTCGGGAATCGGCGCTTGCCGCCGCGCGGGACGCCAAGGCGAGCACCGCCGAACAAGGGGCCCGGGTGGAAGTCATCACCGTCGCAGCCGGACCTGAACGGCGCGACATCTCGCTCCTGGGGGACGTCAGGCCTTTCCAATCGACCACGCTTTACGGGAAAGTCAGCGGCTACCTGAAAGCCGTAACGGTGGACCGCGGCGATAAGGTTCAAGCCGGGCAAGTCCTTGCGGAAATCGACTCCGCCGAAACCGACATGCAGTTCGCCAGCGCCACAGCGGATCTCGAAAACAAGCGTCAGAAGGCTGCCCGCAGCCGCGAACTCATTCAGAAAGGCCATATCTCGGCCCAGGCCGCCGACCAGACCGAAACCGACCTCCGCATGGCGGAAGCCAATGTGAAGCAGCTCGGCACCTTGAAGTCCTACGAGGTTCTTCGCGCACCCTTTGCGGGCACGGTGACGGCCCGTTTCGCCGATCCGGGCGCGCTTATCCAGAACGCGGCGACCAATCAGTCCAGTTCGCTTCCCGTGGTGACAATCTCGGACGGTTCCCGGGTCCGCATCGCTGCCTATGTCGAACAGCGGGATGCGCCTTTCGCCAAGATCGGCATGGAGGCGGATATCTCCGATTCCACCAATCCGGATCGCAAGGTCGTCGCCAAGCTCAGCCGGACCTCGGGCTCGCTCGATCCCCGGACCCGGACGCTCTATGTGGAGTTCGATTACGACAATCACGCCGGCTTTTTCGTGCCGGGCAGCTTCGTGCAGATCGTGTTGCATGTGCCGATCCAGAGCTACCCGCGTATTCCGACGAATTCCCTGGTGATGCGGGGGTCGGATTCCTTCGTCGCCGGTATCGAGAACGAGGTGCTGAAGTTCCGGCCGGTGCGGGTCGCCTCAACCGACGGTCGCGCCATCGATATCGCGGAAGGCCTCAAAGTCGGCGACATCATAGCGGTCAATCTGCCCGAGGATGTCACCGATGGTGGCCGCGTGACGACGGTGCCAGCGCGCCGCCGCTAACTCGTCTTCCGGAGTGGCGGGAGGATACGAGTTCCTCCTGGCGCTTCTTTCGGGGCCTGTGCCATTCTTCTTCTGTCGTTAACAGAGGTTGGAGAGGCCACCCTATGAGATACCTCCATACGATGGTGCGCGTCGCCGACGTCGATAAGTCCCTCGACTTCTATTGCAACAAGCTGGGGCTTGAGCAGATCCGGCGGCGGGACGACGAGAAAGGCCGCTTTTCGCTGATCTTCCTGGCGGCGCCAGGGGACAAGAGTGACGGCGAGCGGGCGCCCATGGTGGAGCTCACCTACAATTGGGACCCCGAAGCCTATTCGGGCGGCCGGAACTTCGGCCATCTCGCCTATGAGGTCGAAGACATCTATGCGGTTTGCGCCCGGCTGCAGGCCGGGGGCGTGACCATTCTCCGACCGCCGCGCGACGGGCGCATGGCCTTCGTTCGTTCGCCCGATAACATCTCGATCGAACTGCTTCAGGCCGGCGAAGCCTTGCCGCCGCAGGAACCTTGGATATCGATGAAGAACACCGGCAACTGGTAGGGGGAGCGCAATGAGCGAGAGCGTCGCCGAGGCCTATCTTTCGCTGTTGGCGGATCGAGGGGTCGATTACCTCTTCGGCAACGCCGGTACCGACTTCGCTCCGCTTATCGAAGCTTATGCTTCGGCGAACCAAAGGGGCGCCCGTGTCCCCACGCCCATCCTGGCGGCCCATGAGAACCTCGCCGTCTCCATGGCGCATGGCTATGGGGTGGTGTCCCGCCGCATCCCGGCGGTCATGGTTCATGTGAGCGTCGGCACCGCCAATACGATCTGCGCGGCGATGAACGCCTCTCGCGAGAACGTTCCGATCCTGCTGAGCGCCGGCCGCTCTCCCATTACCGAGACGGGGATGCATGGCTCCCGCGACGGCTATATCCACTGGGCGCAGGAAATGTACGATCAAGCTGGCCTGGTGCGCGAGTTCGTGAAATGGGATTACGAGCTGCGCCTGCCCGAGCAGGTCGGCACGGTCGTGGACCGGGCGCTGTCCATCGCGGACTCCGAGCCCAAGGGTCCCGTCTATTTGAGCCTGCCGCGCGAAGTGCTGGCGATGCCGATGCCGGAGGGCGCCCGGCAGGCCACGAACCGTCTCCAGCCGGCGTCGCCCGCATCGCCCGATGCGGCGGCGGTCGAGATGGCGGCGAAGATGCTGGCGTCGGCGAAGTCACCGCTCATCGTGGCGGCGAATGTCGGTCGCGATCCGGGCGGTTTCGACGCGCTATCGGCTTTTGCCCTGCGCTTCGCGATCCCCGTCCTGCAGCACCGGCCGCGTTATCTGTGCCTGCCGTCCTCCCATCCGATGAACCTGGGCTATGAGCCCGGCGTCGGGGTGCCCCAGGCCGATGTCATCCTCGTCCTTGAAAGCGATGTGCCCTGGCTTCCCGGCAAGGTCAAGCCGGCGGAGGACTGCAAGGTCATCCAATGCGGCTATGACCCGATTTACTCGCATATTCCGATCCGCGGCTTCTCCTCCGATCTGAGTATCACGGGTGGCTCGACGGCGACCCTCAAGGCCTTGTCGGCGGCGCTCGAGACACGGATGGACGGGGCTGCCATCGCTGCCCGTCGCGCCAAGGTCGAGGAGAAGCGATCCGGCCTCGCGAAGGGCTGGGCGGCGGCTCGAGACGCGGCTGCGCACCGCGCACCGATCTCTCCCGTCTGGGTTAGCCATTGCCTCAACCAGGCGAAGGATCCCAGAACCATCGTCATCAATGAATATACCCTGGTCATGGAGCAATGCGGCTTCGAGGAAGCAGGGCTCTATTTCGGATCGAGCTCGGCCTCGGGGCTCGGCTGGGGAGCGGGTGCCGCGCTCGGCGCGAAACTCGCGGCTCCGGACCAGTCCGTCGTCGCCGTGTTGGGCGATGGCGCCTATATGTTCAGCAATCCGGTGGTCGTCCATCACGCGGCCGCGATGCACAAGCTTCCCGTGTTGTTCATCGTCATGAACAACAACATGTGGAACGCCGTCCGCCGCGCCACTACGGGCATGTATCCTCAAGGCGAGGCCTCCCAAAGCAACAATGCGCCGCCCTTCATCCATCTGGCCGAACTCCCGGCTTTCGAGGAAGTCTGTGCAGCCGCGGGAGGTTACGGCGAGCGGGTCGAAAGTCCTGACGCCCTGCCGGCGGCCCTGGAACGGGCGATGGCCGCAATCAAGGAGGGCCGCCAAGCGCTCCTCAACGTGATCTGCGCGGCGGGGGACTAGGGGCAGGGACCAAGATCGTCAGCTTGAGGTCCGGCCGTCCGGAGAGATCGAAGGTCGCCTGTTCATAGCGCAGGAAGCCGTCCCGCGGATGATTGAAGGTCCGCTCGCCGCCCTCGCGGCCGATAACCTGATGCTCGGTCCAGAAGGTGGCGAAGTCCGGGCTGTTTTGCAGCAGGTCGTCGATGATCCGTCGCAGCGTCGGATCGTCGAGGTGGGTTCCGGCCACGGCGCGGAATTCCGCCGCGACCCGTCTCGCGCGCTCTTCCCATCCGCTGATCAGCGACCGCGATCCGGGTTCCAGGAAGATGAAGCGCAAGAGGTTGCGCTGCTCCGGCCGGTCGAGCCAGCCGGTGAAGAGATGTTCAGCCGCCGCGTTCCATCGCAGCGCATTCCAGGAGCGGTCGAGAATATAGGCAGGGGCGGCGATGGTTTCGACGCAGGCCAGCGCCGCCGGTGGAATCTCTTCCGCCCCCATATCGCCCTGATCGGGGTCGCGCTTTCCCGCCAGCTCGAACAGATAGGCCCGTTCCGCGCGTCCGAGCTTCAAGACCCTGGCGAGGCGGGCGAGCGCCGTCGGCGAGGCTGAGACCTCTCGACCCTGCTCGATCCAGCTGTACCAGGTTGTGCTGAGGCCGGCGAGTTGCGCCACTTCTTCCCGCCGCAAGCCGGGCGTGCGGCGGCGCGATCCGCTCGCCAGTCCCAATGCGCCCGGCGTCAAACGCTCCCGATGGGCTCGGATGAATTCCCCGAGTTCTTCTCTCTGTGTCAGGTCCTTCGGCATTATGGTAGAATTTATACCAGGATAAAATTCCATCTTAAACCGGTATCAGTCTTGATGATACCAATCCCTCATCGTCGAAACGGAGTGGAAGCCATGACGGAAAAACAGACCCATGAGGGATTGGTCGGCCGGCAGTTCGGCACGACGGCCGAAGCCTATCTCAGCAGCGCGGTTCACGCCCAGGGGGCGGACCTTGCGATGCTGGCATCACTGGTCGCCGGCCTCGACCGTCCCCGCGTGCTCGACCTTGGTTGTGGTGCGGGGCATGTCAGCTTCAACGTCGCGCCCCATGCTTCGGAGGTGGTCGCCTACGACCTTTCTTCCGAGATGCTCGGCGTGGTCGCGAAAGCCGCTGCCGACAGGGGGTATTCGAACATCTCCACGCGCCAGGGCGTGGTGGAGCGGTTGCCTTTCGAGGACGCCAGCTTCGACTGCGTGCTGACCCGCTTCAGCGCCCATCACTGGCAGGATTTCGAGGCAGCGCTGCGGGAGGCGGCACGGGTGCTGAAGCCCGGAGGAACCGTGGGCTTCACCGATACGGTGACGCCGGGCTCCCCGCTGCTCGATACCCACCTTCAAACGATCGAACTGCTGCGCGATCCGTCCCATGTCAGGAATTACACCCGCGCCGAATGGGATGCGGCGATCGGGCGTGCCGGGTTTAAATTGGGCGCTGTCGCTCCCTTTACCCTGCGGATCGAATTTGCCTCCTGGGTGGCGCGCATGCGCACGCCACAGGTGCTGGTGGATGCCATCCGCGCTCTGCAGGCCACTCTGTCCGACAAGGTCGAGCGTCACTTCGCGGTCGGACCGGATGGTAGCTTCGATTTGGAGGCAGCATTTTTTCAAGCGACGAAGCCTGCCGCATGAGCAGGGATTGTTGACAATCATACGGAATGATCTTGCCTTGATCCGGCCCCGGGCGGCATGATCGCTCTTGCCTGCCTAGGGAGTGGATCATGGATGGATCGGAAGAATACCGGCTGATCGATATCGCGGATTCCACCGAGGATATTCCGATCCTCGATATCGCTCCCTTTCTGGCCGGGGAGCCGGGCTCGCTTCAACGGATCGGCGCCGAGCTTCGAGAGATTTCCGAGACTATCGGTTTCTTCTACTTGAAGGGCCATGGAGTGCCGCAGAAGCTGATCGACGAGGCCTTCGCCCAGTCGAAGCGTTTCCATGAGCAGCCGTATGAGATCCGCAGCCGGATGCCGAAGCGCAAGCGCGGCGGCTATACGGCTCACGAGGAGAAGAAGGCGGGCCTCCGGTCGAGCTATGTGCTCTATCGCGAGATGGAGCCTGACGACCCGCGGCTCGATCCGGAAAATCCCTATCGCCTGACCAATAGCTGGCCAGACAACTTGCCGGGCTTCCGGGATGCGATCCTGGCCTATTACGCCGATGTCGAGAAGATGGCCCTCGCCATGATGCCGCTCTGGGCCGAGGCGCTGGAGCTACCGGCGGACTATTTCGCGCGCTTCTTCAACGATCCCTATCTGGCGTTGAGCCTGATCTATTATCCGCCGCAGAAAGTGGTGGGGAATGGGATCTATGGGGTCCGGCCCCATACTGACAATACGGTCATGACGGTGCTGGCTCAGCATGACGTGCCCGGCCTCGCGGTACGCATGCCGTCGGGTCGCTGGCGGGTGGCGGATGTGATGCCCGGCGCCTTCATGATCAACAGCGGCAACACGATGACCCGCTGGACCAACGGCCGTTTTCTGTCGACCAAGCATCGGGTCATCAACATCAGCGAGCAACCGCGCTATTCGATCCCCTTCTTCCTGGGGACCGATCTCGACGCGGTGCTGGAATGCCTGCCGACCTGCGCCAATGCCGAGAACCCTCCGCAATACGATCCGATCACCTACAAGGATCTTCAGGACTGGTTCTTCTTCAGCAGCGAATACGAAGAAACGCCGTTGAATAAGCCCCGCGCCTGGGAGCGCAGGATGCCGGGTACTCATATCAAGGCTTAAGTCTCGACCCTCCTTGCGGTCGTCCCAAAGATGGGATGATAATCCCTCTCTTGCCCGGCGGGACCGGGGCTGCCGAGAGGGAAACGAGGAATGGCCTATAGCGCGATCCGGGTTGAACATGTCGAAAAGGTTTCGCGTATCGTGCTGGACCGGCCGCCGGTCAATGCGGTCTCGCTCGAGCTTCTGGAAGAACTCCACGAAGCGTTGAACGTTTTGGAGGCGCGGGACGAGACCCGCTGCATCGTGCTGACGGGAGCGGGCACCAAGGCCTTCTGTGCGGGCGCGGATCTTTCCGGCAAGGCGACGGAGCCAGGCTCCGAAGGCCGCTTCCGGGATCTCGGCCGGACTGCCCTCGACCGGCTGGAGACGATTCCAAAGCCGGTGATTTCGGCAATCCGCGGCTGGTGCATCGGTGGCGGCTTCGCGCTCGGCATGGCTTGCGATGTGAGGCTCGCCTCGACCACCGCCAAATTCCGCACGGGCGACGCCTATATTGGCGTGGTGCCGGCCTGGGGCATGAGCCTCAGCCGCCTCGTTCATTTCATCGGGCGCAACCGGTCCCTCGACATGTTGATCCTGGGCGAGGATCTCGATGCGGCGGGGGCCAAGGAAATGGGCCTCGTGACCCGCGTCCTTCCGGAAGAGACCTTCGACGCGGAGGTGGCGAAGATCGCCGCCCGCGTTTCCGGCGGCGCCCCGATCAGCTTCAAGGCGATCAAGGAAGCGACCCGCGCGCAATATTGGCAATCGGCTCCCGAAGCCCAGGAGATCGAACAGCGCTGGGCCGATATCGGAGCGGCGTCCCAGGATTTTGCCGAGGGCAAGGCCGCCTTCCGCGAACGCCGCGCGCCGGTCTTCAAGGGGCTTTAAAGTGCAGGTCTCTCGACTCTAATGGCAAGTGTGTCATGCTTTCTCAGGGCGGCTGAATTTGGGGGAATAACGATGGCGCGGAAGCTTTTTGCAGTGGTAGCGGCGGGTCTTTTCCTGGCGAGTGGGTCGGCGATGGCCCAGTCGGTTCTGCGGATCGGCCTCAACGACGATCCCGACATGCTCGATCCGGCGCCGAGCCGAGCCTATGTCGCGCGCCTTGTGCTGACCGCCACCTGCGACAAGCTTTTCGACGTGACCCCAGATCTCAAGATCGTCCCGCAATTGGCCACGGGCTATGAGTTGTCGGGCGACGGTCTCACACTGACTCTGAAGCTGCGGCCCAATGTGAAATATTCCGACGGCGAGCCCTTCGACGCGGAATCGGTCAAATACAATCTGGAGCGCAGCATGACGCTGCCCGCCTCCTTCCGGAAGGCGGAACTCACCTCGATCAAGTCGATCGATGCGGTCGATCCTCTTACGGTGCGCATCAATCTGAACGAGGCCATGTCGCCGCTCGTTGCGACAATCTCCGATCGCGCCGGCACCATGATGTCGCCCAAGGCGTCCAAGGAGTTGGGCGATCGGCTCGGCACCAAGCCGGTTTGCGCCGGTCCCTATACTTTCGTCGAGCGCGTGCCCCAGGGTCGCATCGTCTTCCAGAAGAACCCCAACTATTGGAACGCCGCCAACATCCATATCGACCGGCTGGAATTCCACCCCATACTTGATTCGACGGTGCGGCTCTCGAACCTCGCGGCAGGCCAACTCGACATGATCGAGCGCGTCTCGCCCTCGGACCTGAAGCAGATCCGCGCCAATCCCAAGCTGAAGGTCGTGGGAGCACCGGATATCGGCTACGCCTATATGCAGCTGAACGTGGCGAATGGCCCTCGTGCCAAGACCTTCGCCGATCCTCGGGTCCGCGAAGCGCTGGATCTGTCGCTGGATCGAGAGACCATGGTCAAGGTCGTCTTTGACAGTGAATATATCGCGGGCAATCAGTGGGTCGCGCCCTCCAGCGAATATTTCAACAAGAGCCTGCCGGTGCCGAAGGCGGATATCGCCCGGGCGAAGAAGCTGTTGGCGGAAGCGGGGCAGCCGAACCTCACCTTCTCCCTGATCGTCCCCCCGGAGCGCGACCGCCAGGAAATGGCGCAGGTCTTCCAGGCGATGGCGGCTGAGGCGGGCATCACCATCAAGATCGATACGCAGGAAAACGTCGCCATGCTCGCCGCGGGCATCAAGGGCGAGTTCGATGCCTATCTCTCCTTCTGGAGCGGTCGCGTCGATCCCGACGGGAATATCTATACCTTCTTCACCTGCAAGGGGTCTCAGAACCCCTCGGCTTATTGCAATCCGGCGGTCGACAAGCTGCTCGATCATGCCCGGGTCGTGACCGATCCCGCGCAGCGCAAGAAGGATTACGACGAGGCCGCCGCGATCTGGCTCAAGGACCGGCCGCTGCTGTCGCTCTTCTACCGCAATGTCTTCATTGCCCATTCGACGCGGGTGCAGGGTTTCACGCCGCATCCCGATGGGATCATCCGTGTTACGGGCCTGAAGCTGGCACCCTAACCTCTGTCCCGCAGGGGACGCGGGCGGATGGACTTGCTCGGCTTTGCTCTGCGAAGGATCGGTACGATCGTGCCGACGCTCTTCGCGGTGTCGGTGCTGATTTTCCTGCTGCAGCAATTGCTGCCTGGCGATCCGGCGCTGGCGCTCGCGGGGGATGAGCGCACGCCTGAAGTCATCGAACAGATCCGCCAGAGATACGGCTTCGACAAGCCCTTGCCGGTGCAATACGCGAATTGGATCGGGAAGGCGGTGCTGGGCGACCTCGGCGAATCTTATCGAACCCGGGCGCCGGTCACCAAGCTCATCGCCTCGACCCTGCCGGTGACGATGGAACTGGCGGTGCTCGCGATGCTGCTGGCTCTCGTCACGGGTATTCCCGCTGGCGTGATCGCCGCGGTCCGGGACAGGCGGGCAGGCGGGACCCTGGTCAATGTGATTTCCTTGTCCGGCCTCTCGGTGCCGCATTTCTGGCTCGGGATCATGATGATCCTGCTCTTCTCGGTGGATTTGGGCTGGCTGCCGGCTTCGGGCTATGTGCCGCCCTGGGAGGACCTGGGCCGCAACCTTATCACGCTGATCATGCCGGCGATCGTGCTGGGCACGCGGGTTGCGGCCGTGCTGATGCGGCACACCCGGTCGGCGATGCTCGAGATCCTGCAGTCCGACTACATCCGCACCGCCCATGCCAAGGGACTGCCGCAATGGCGCGTCGTGACCAAGCACGCGCTGCGCAACGCTTTGGTGCCGGTCATCACGCTGGCGACCATCGAATTCGGCTATCTGCTTTCGGGCGCGGTTCTGACCGAGCAGATCTTCTCCATCCCGGGGATGGGCAAGCTCATCGTGGACGCCGTTTTCAACCGCGATTATGCGGTCGTGCAGGGCGTCGTCCTGATTGCCGCCACGCTTTATATCATGATGAACCTGGTCGGCGACCTCCTCTATTTCGTCGTAAGCCCGAGGATGCGGGCATGAGTGTGACGACAGCAGGCGAAGAGACCTTGGAGCGACGGTCGAGAAATCGGGCTCTCCGGCGCTTTCTGCGTCGGCGCAGCGCCGTGGCGGCTGGGATCGTCCTCCTGCTTTTTATCGTTATCGCGCTCGCGGCGCCCCTGATCTCGCCCTACAACCCCATCGCGACCAATTTCCTCCTGGTGCGGAAGCCGCCTTCCGCCCTCCACTGGCTTGGCACCGACGAGGTGGGGCGCGACGTGCTGGCCCGGCTTATCTGGGGGGCCAGGGCCTCGTTGCTGGCGGGGGTCATCCCGGTCTGCATTGCGCTTGGGTTCAGCATCCCTCTCGGGCTGCTCTCCGGATATGCGGGCGGATGGATCGATAGCGTCATCATGCGCGTGGCGGATGCCATGCTGGCGATCCCCTTTCTGATCGTCGCGATCGCTCTGACCGCCTTTCTGGGGCCGAGCCTCGGCAATGCGATGATCGCCATCGGTATCGCGGCCCTGCCGACTTTCGTGCGGCTGGCGCGAGGGGCGGTCCTGTCGCTCAAGAGCGAGGATTATGTGGAAGCGGCCCGCGCCATCGGGAATTCACCTTTTCGCATCGCCTGGCGGCACATCCTGCCGAATATGGTGCCGCCGCTTCTGGTGCAGGCCTGCATCACGGTCGCTGCCGCGATCATCGCCGAAGCCAGTCTTTCGTTCCTGGGATTGGGGCAGGCGCCCCCCGCACCCTCTTGGGGCAGCATGCTCAATGCGGGTCAGCGCTATCTTGCCGCCGCGCCCTGGATCGCGATCTGGCCCGGCGTGGCGATCTTCGCCGTGGTGCTGGCGGTCAACATCTTCGGAGACGGCTTGAGGGACGCGCTCGATCCCAAAAGACGCTAGGAGCGAGGCCTGAAAATTGGGAATCGCGTACGGCGGTGATCGGCAGGTTTTCGGAGGGAAACCTCGTCAGTTCAAGATTTCGACTTGTTTCATCCATAGGCTGTAGCCTCTCAACATTGCGGTCAAAAATGGATACAATTTGGGCTTTTCCATTGACGCGCGTGGGCTTTGCCCGCTATCTCTCGGGCGCCATCAGGTCTTGACCATTCGGTCAGGCGTTTGACGGAAAGAGGGAGAGCGGGGATGAAGAAACATCTGGGTCAGGGGATCAGCCGCAGGACGCTCCTGCAGAGCGGCGCGGCGTCGGCGGTGGTGCTTGCGACGCCGGCGATCATCACGCGGCCCGCGATGGCCGAGGACGTGCTTTACGTCAATACCTGGGGTGGGACTTTCACCGAGGCCGAGCAGGTGTCTCTCTTCAAGCCCTTTACCGAGAAGACGGGTATCCAGGTTCGTCCTGTTGCGCCTGTTTCGATGGCGAAACTCAAGGCACAGGTCCAGTCCAACACTTACGACTGGGATGTGACCGAGATTTCGATGGGCGAGGCCCGTCAGATGATCGAAGAAAATCTGCTCGAGAAGATCGACTACTCGGTCCTCGACAAGAGCAAGATTACGCCCGGCACGATCTACAAGGACTACAGCGTTGCTTCCACATCGATCGGCAGCGGCCTCGTCTATCGCAAGGACAAGTTCCCCAATGGCGGGCCACAGAGCTGGGCCGATTTCTGGGACGTAAAGAAATTTCCGGGCGATCGTTCACTCATCGATCAGGCTTATACTGTCATCGCCTTCGCGTTGCTGGCCGATGGCGTGCCGAGAGACAAGCTCTATCCCTTCGATCTCGATCGTGCTTTCAAGAAGCTCAACGAGATCAAGCCGCATATCAAGGTATGGTGGAAACAGGGCGCTCAATCAGAAGAGCTGATCCGGTCGGGCGAAGTCGTGATGATGTCCATGTGGAACGGCCGTGCTCAAGGATTGATCGAGAAGGGTGAGCCCTTGCAGATCGTCTGGAACGGGACACAGGTGACCTATTCCCAACGCTTCGTGCCCAAGGGAACGCCGCGGGCGAAGCTCGCCTGGAAATATATCGAATTCGCTTCTCAGGCGCAGCCCATGGCGGAGTTCGGCAAGCGGATGTTCTACGGGCCCTCGAACCCCGACTCATTCAAATATATGACTCCGCAGGAGGTCGATAAGATGCCGAGCGCGCCGGAGCATTTGAAGGTGACCTTCACGCCGGATGACGACTATCTGGCGCCCAATCTCGCGAAGATCAACGAGCGCTGGGCTCAGTGGATCGCCGGTTAAGCGCCCCGTTAGTTTCGAATTACCCCCGGGCCTGTTGTTTTTCTTTGGGGTTCATGAGAGCCCAGACGCGCGGCGGGGTAAGCGGAAGGGCCCGCACTTCCGAGGCGATCCCGCGCAGCGCCGCGGCCACGGCATTGCCGATCGCTGCGCTGACGGCCACCGTGCCGCCCTCGCCGGCACCCTTTGCCCCGAGTGGATTGTCTCGCGCCAGCGCCAGTTCCAGGCCGAAGCAACGGATGTTAGCGAAATCGGTGGCGCCTGGCAGCAGGTAGTCGGCCAGGGATCCGGTCAGAAGCTGGCCAGTTTCGTCATAAGCGAGATGTTCCAGGAAGGTGCCACCCAAGCCCTGAACAACGCCGCCCAACACCTGACCATGGACGATGGCCGGGTTGATGGCGCGACCAATATCCTCCGTCGCCACATAGTCCATGAGACGCACCTGGCCGGTCCTGACGTTGACCGCCACATGGGCGCCGTGGGTCCCATAGCTGAAGGCTTTGTTGCTCTGAACGAAGGTGCCTTCCACGTCGATGATCTCGCCGCGTCCCCCGGCAAAGGCCGCGAGCGTCGCCAAGTCTACCTCGGCGCCCTCGTCGCTGCGGACGAAGCGACCGCCGCGCCATTGGATCTCGACATTGGGGTGGCCTAGATAATCCGCCGCCAGGGAGGTCGCTCGATCCAGAAACGCCTGGGCCGTTGCGAGAATGGCACTGCCTCCCATGATGATCGTGCGACCATGCCAGGTGCCGAAGCCTTCACTGAGAGCGTTTGTCGATCCGTGGATTACCCGGATGCGATCAAGAGGCAGGTCCAGAGCCTCGCCGCAGATCTGGGCCAGCACGGTCTCATGTCCTTGCCCCATAGGGGTCGATCCCACGGAGAGGGCGATCCGACCGTCCGGGTCAACACGAATTCTCGCGTTCTCTCGTCCCCCGCCGCCCCCGCTTTCGACAAAACAGCAGAGGCCAAACCCCTGGCGCCAGCCGTTGATCTCGATGCCCTGGAGCTTCTGCTTTTCCGCCCAATCGAGCTTTTGCAGAACCAGCTCCAAAGGGATGTGGAAATCGCCGCTGTCGTAGTCGCCCGCTTCCTCGTAGGTGACCAGCTTTCCGATGCCATAGGGCATGTCGCTCGCGGGGACGAGGTTTCGGCGGCGCATTTCCACGGGGCTCACCCCAAGATCTTGGGCGGCCATGTCCATCAGGCGCTCGCGGAAGAAATTGGCCTCGAAACGGCCTGGACCTCGATAGGAGCCGGTCGGTGTCTTGTTGCTGACGTGAGCCACGACCTCGCAGGCGTAATCCGCGATGCGATAGGGTCCGGGCAGGAACTGGCCCGCCCGGGACGGCGCCGTCCCGCCTGTACCCCGCGCATAAGCCCCGATATCGACCACGAGCTGGCCCCTAAGACCGAGGATCGTCCCGTCCTTTTCGCAGGCGATCTCCAACTCGCAGGAGATTTCACGGGCATGGTTGGTGGCGATGAGATGCTCACGCCGGTCTTCGATCCATTTGACGGGTCGCCCCAGCTTCTTCGCCAGGAATGGGACGAGGAAGTCCTCGGGATAGAACTCGCCGCGCACCCCGAAGCCGCCGCCGACATCCGTGGTCATGAGGTCGATATCGCTCTCCGGCAATTTCAGCATGCTGGAGAGGATTTTTCGGTTGAAAAAGGGGATCTTGGTAGCCCCCCAAACCGTCATATGGCTATTTTCCCAGACCGCGATCAGGCCTCGCGTTTCCATCGGGCTGGCGGCATGGCGCTGGACTGAGAAGAATTCCTTTCGGCGATAGGGCGCCCTTGCGAAAGCCGCATCCGCATCGCCGCGTGAAACGCTATATCGCGAAAGATTGGTGCCCGCGGTGGGATGGATCAGCGGGTCGCCGCGTTCGGCACCGGCCAGGGTGACGATGGCCGGCAATTCCTCGATGTCCACGGTGACAAGGTTTGCCGCGTCCTCGGCGATATAGCGGGTCTCGGCGACCACCATCGCCACCGGCTCACCCACGAAGCGCACCCGGTCGCGCGCCAGCGGAAATTGCAGGAAATGCTCGAAGCCCGGCATTCCGCCGATGCGGATCGGGATCACTTTCACATAGTCGGCGACATCGGCGAAGGAAATGGCGGCGAGGACGCCTGGCAGCGCGAGCGCTTCGCTCAGATCGATCTTGCGGATGAGGCCATGGGCGGCAGGGCTACGCACTGCCACCGCATGGACCATGCGGGGAAAGGAGAGGTCATCAATAAAACGACCCCTGCCAGTCAGGAGCCGTCCGTCTTCCGCGCGCGGAAGGGACGTGCCGATAAGTCCCTTCGCCGCTCCCCCTTCGCGCTTGGCCGTCTGGCCAAGCGCTACCATTTCCAGGTCAATATTGAAGGGTTTCCTGGTTGAAGGAGGGGGTCTTCCCGTCCTGGGCGCCGATGCCGCCGCGGCCCATGCCCGCCGTGCCGTAGATGTCGATTTCGGGCACCACCGGGCGGCCATTCTCAACGTCCAGCCAGAGGCGCAGCAGGTGGCGGCGCTCATGGGGCAGATCGCCATCCTTGAAGCCGGTACGGGCATGCATGACGGTGTGATTGTTCACGAAGACCGCCTCGCCGGGCTCCAGCATGAATTCCAGCATGATGTCGGGGCGGCAGGCCATGGCGTCGAAATAATCGAGCGCCTCGAGCAGCTTCGGCGGCAGTTCCTTGCCCATCTCCTTGGCGGCCGAGGTCATATAGGTCCGCACATAACGCACGGTCAGATAGCCTTCCCGCTGCGAGAAGAGCGGGACATTGTGGGGCGTGATCGGCGCGTCGCCGGCCTTCTGTTCGCCGTGGCGATGATAGGGATAGCCCTCGTAAAGGGCTTCCAGCAGATCGGGGCAATCCCGCAGCATCTCGTTGTGGATGGTGATCGCGCTCGCGAAACGGCTGAAGCCGCCGCTCTTCGACTTCTGCAGCGAGCAGAGCGAGACGATATCCGACATGTCGGTATGGAGCGTCAATTCCCGGTTGGCGCGATAGGCGCGGGCGTTGGGATCGGTCTTGGTATGATCCTGCACATGGCCCAGCCGGTCGCCGAGCACGCTTTGCGAGACGCCGTAGCCGAAGTGGGTGCCGATGCCCCAGTAGAGGAAGCCGATCTCTTCCTCGGAGTATTTGTCGACGGGGAAGGGCCGCATGATGACGATGCCACGGCCATCCTGGATTTCCGTAAACACCTTCTTGAGATCGGCGTTGAGCGCCGGATGATCGAAATGCTTCAGTTCAAGATCGTTGAGCGTCAGCTTTTCCGCCTGGATCTTAGCCAGGATCTCGTCGAAAGCCTTGATGTGCGCCGGCGTGAATTCGAAGGCAATATCGCTCTTGCCGTTCTTGAAGTCGCTGCCTTTCCAGGCGCCTTGATTGTTGATCTGGTGCCGGATCATGGGCATTACGGTCATGGGATCACTCCATACAAGGCCAACTCCGGGCGAGGCGAGCCAATATGCCGTCCGCGCCGGTCATTGCATGCAATTTAATGCACGCGCCCCGCGAAGTCGATGCCCTGTTGGTCGCACAACGCTTTTGAATACAGTTTGAGCTTTTGCTTGGCCCGGCTCGTCGATTGCCGCTAAGGTTCGGGCGTTCAGCACGAGGGTTCGATGGCTTATACCGAACGGCAATTCAATTTCGAGGGTATCCCGGTTCACTATCGCGAGGGCGGGCGGGGGTTTCCGATCCTGATGATCCATGGCTCGGGCCCCGGCGCTTCGACGCTTGGAAACTGGCGTCTTGTGCTCGATCCCCTGGCCGAGCGGTTTCACATCCATGCCATGGATCTCGTCGGCTTCGGGCTTTCGGGCCGGAAACCGGCGCCGCCCTATTTCGATCTCGACCTCTGGCTGCGCCAATGCAAGGCGATGATCGGCCAGATCCCGGGCGATCGTGTCGGCGTCATCGGTCATTCGCTCTCGGGTTCCCTGGCTCTGAAGCTCGCGGCTTCCGAGCCCCGCGTGGCCAAGGTCATGACCACCGGGACCATGGGCGCCACCTTCGAGCCCAACGAGCATACGGTCCGGACCTGGACCTTCCCGAAGAACCGGGACGAGCTTTTGAAGGCGGCGCAGAGCCTGATCGCCGATCATACCCTGATCGACGAGACTTATATCTCGAACCGCGAGAAGGTCCTCTTCCAGGGCGACTACGAGACCTATTTCTCGTCGATGTTCGGAGGCGACAAGCGCCGCTTCATCGAGGCTGCCGTGCTCAGCCCCGACGAACTGTCACGGATCAAATGCCCGGTGACGATGCTCCATGGACGCGATGACCGGGGCTTTCCGCCGGAACTCACGCTGACCGTCGCCAAGTCGCTGCCCCAGGCGGATGTGACGCTCATCGGCCGTTGCTCCCATTCCATCGCGATGGAGCATCCGCAAAAGCTCATCGCTGCCGCCAACCTGCTCTTTTCCTAGGAGACCGCTCATGCCCGCTCCCACAACCGGCACCATCGTCTACGGCAAGGTGATCGACGGCTCGCTCGACCAGCCGATCGAACGCGGTGCCGTGGTCTTCGAGGCCGACCGTATCCGCTGGGTCGGCAAGCGTGACGACCTTCCGGGCAAATACCGCGAGGATCCGAATTTCGAGAAGATCGACCTGCCCGGCCGCAGCGTCATGCCGGGCCTGATCGACGGGCATACGCATATCTCCTTCGGCGAGGCGCGGTCCGAAGAGGAACTGGCGCTCTATACGCCGGTCGAATTCCGGACCCTGAAGGCGATCTGGAACGCCAAGAAGGTTCTTCAAGCTGGCGTCACCAGCGCTTTCGACGCGGCCACCACCTATGACGTAGCGCAGGCCGTGCGCGACGCCATCGATGCCGGCATGTTCGAAGGGCCGCGCTTCGCGGTCTCGGGCAAGCAGCTCACCACCCATCAGGGGTTGGAGGACAGCTTCCCCAACTCTGTGCCCTATCCGGTCGGGCAGGCGGGCGTGCTGGTCAAGAGCAACGACGATATCATCGAGCAGATCCGCTACCAGGTGAAGGACCGGGTCGACGCGGTGAAGGTCTCGGGCTCCAACGATAGTCTCATCACGCCGGACAGCCTCGATGGTTCGGCCTTCACGCTGGAGGAATACCAGCTCATCGCCAAGGAAGTGCATCGCCTCGGCAAGATGTGCACCGTTCATGCGCGATCCCGGGATTCGGTCCTGCATACGGCCATGGCGGGTTTCGACATCCTCTTCCATGCCTCCAATATCGACGAAGAGGGCATCGAATGGGCGTTGAAGAACAATTGCATCATCAATCCGACGCTGACACTCCTCACGAACATCGTCGCGGCCGGTAAGGCCCAGGCGGGTGCCTCTTCATCCGGCGCCACCCAGCGCGAGATCGATGCTGCGCTGACGAATATCCCGAAGGCCTATCGCGCCGGCGTGCCGCTGGTTTCGGGCTCTGAATGCGGATGGTCGCCTGTTCCCTATGGCGACTGGCATGCGCGGGAAATACAAACCTTCGTCGAGGACATGGGGCTCAGCACGATCGAGGCGATCCACACGGCGACGGGTGCGGCGGCCAAGTGCTTCAAGCGCTTCGGCCATGAGATCGGGCTCCTGGAGCCGGGCCGTTATGCCGACATCCTCGTGGTCGACGGCGATCCCACGAAGGATATCGTCATCCTCCAAGACAAGTCGAAGTTCGACTATATCTTCAAGGGTGGCAAGGCAGTCGACCAGACCCCGCCCGCACCCCGCCAGGAATGGTTCTTCGAGCATCACAAGATCTTCCTGAACGCGAAGCTCAAATACGATCCGAAGACCCGAAAGGGCTATCTGGTGGAGTAGGGACGATGGGAAAGAAGTCGCTGACCTCGGAACTCGCCGCTTATTGGAGCGCCTGCCGCTATGAGGATCTGCCATCCGATGTGACCCATGCGGCGAAGCGCTTCCTGCTGGATACGCTAGCCGCCGGCACCGCCGGCATTGATACCGAAGAAACGACGGCCGTTCTTAAAGGAGTGAGCGCTTCTGTCAATGGCGCCTCGGGCCCGGCGGTGGTTTGGGGCTCCCGGCAGAAGCTCCCCGCTGTGCAGGCCGCGACGGTTAACGGCACCTCTGCCCATTCCCGGGAACTCGACGATTTTGGCGGTTGCGGCCATTCCGGTGCGGTGGTCGTGCCGGCGATCTGCGCAGTAGCGGATTCCGCAGGCGCCACCGGCAAGAACGTGATCGTCGCCATGGCGGCGGGCTATGATCTCTCCCAGCGCATCACCGACGGCAGTGGTGGTTATCAGGTTCCTGTCGATAAGGGATGGCATGGGACCGGCACCATCGGCAGCATCGCGGCGAGTGCCGGAGCCGCGCGGACCATGGGACTCGATGCCGAGCTCTTCACTATGGCGCTGGGGATTTCAGGCTCCTTCACCGGCGGCATCTGGGCCTATGCGGTGGATGGCGCCATGACCAAGCGCTTCCACCCCGGCAAGGCGGCCGAGACGGGCACCTATGCCGCCTTCCTCGCCCAGGCGGGGCTCACGGGGCCGCGGTATCTGCTTGAGGCCGATTACGGCGGCTTCTACGCGACCTATACCGGCGACCTCGCGAAGCCGGAGGTGACCCTCGACAAGCTCGGGGTCGAGTTCAGGATCCTCGATTCAGGCATCAAGCCCTATGCCTCTTGCCGAGGCGTGCATGCGGGCGTCGATGCGATCTTCGCGATCATGGAAGAGGGCAAATTCAAGCCCGAGGCCATCGAGAAGGTCTTCGTGCGCTGCAATGCTGGCAACATGCGCATGGTCGGCAGCCATCGCACCGACAACCTCCTCGACGCCCAGTTCAGCATGCCCTACGGCATGGCGGTCGCGGCGACCAGCGGAAGGGCGACGCTCGACCAATACATCCCGATACGCCGGGGCGAGCCGATGGTGGACCGTCTGATGGATCGCACCGAACTCGTGATCGATTCATCGCTGAAGCCGCGCGAGAACGCCATCGTCGAAGTGACGCTTGCCGATGGCCGGCAGTTCAAGCATCAGACTCCCTTCGCCAAGGGCGCGCCGCAGAACCCGGTGACGGATCAGGAACTGAAGGACAAGGCCGAGACGCTGATCGTTCCGGTGCTCGGCAGCGCCCGCTACCGCGAGATCGTCGACACGGTCTGGAATCTGGAAAAGCTGGCGGACTTCCGCAGCCTGACCCGGATGCTGCAGCCGTCGTGAGGGAGGCGGCTCAGCCGAGCCGCTTCACCACTTCATCGGTAGAGGCGACATCCCCGAAGATCCGAAGGATGTTGCCCAGGGTCGCGTTGTGCTCCTCGTCGGTGCGCCCGGCATTGGCGTCGGAGACGAAGATCATCCGGTAATTGAGCATCATCGCGTCCCGCGCCGTGCATTCGCAGCAGGTATTGGTGACCGTGCCGGTGATCACCACCGTGTCGATCCCCTTCGCCCGCAAGATGCTGTCGAGCCCTGACGATCCCTGAATGAATGCGCTGAATCTCGTTTTTTCGATGGTCAGATCGCCGTCCTGCACGTCTAGAGCGGCGTGAAGCTCATGGCCTGGATCGCCGGGCGTCAGCGCCTTCTGCGCGGCCGCGGCGATGGCGGGCGAGGAGAAATTGTCGAGAAACACGTCCCAGCGATCCTTGTTGCCGCCGAGCGTCATCTTGATCCAGACGACAAGCCCGCCCGCTTTCCGCGTGGCGGCGGCAAGCCGGTTGACGTTGGGCACGATTTCCCGGGCGATCGGAACCTCGTCGGTCATGCCGGGCAGCATGAAGGCGTTCTGCAGATCGACGACGAGCAGGGCGGTCTTTTTGCCGTCGAGACGCTCGAAGAGATCGACCTTGCCGCGCCGGGCCTTCACCCGCTCGATGAGGTAATCGGGAATTGCGCTCTTATGCATGAACCTAGGCCTCCCTTTATTTTTAGCGACCCTATCGCTCCTCCGCACCGATGGTCAATTGAGGTGGCTTTCCCAAATTTACATTGACGCTGTTCCAGCGACTGGGCTTAACTTTAGGACGACCGGCACATATGACCATGGATGCCCGTTCCAACGCATAAAAGGGGATAATGGGGATGACGAAGGGTCAGTTTTCGGTCCTGAGCTTTGCGGCGATAGCTGCCTTGTCCGCAAGCGGCGCCGCCTTCGCGCAGGCCGAGCCGCCGATACAGCGAGGCGGCACGGCGATCCTCACTCTGACCCAGGAGCCCCCCACCCTCAATCCCGTGATCACCTCGGGCGTTCCCGACCGGACCATGGGCTGTATTCTTTACGAACCGCTGATCCAGGTGACGCCTGAGTACAAGATCCAGCCCGTGCTGGCCAAGTCCTATACGATTTCGCCGGATGGGCTCACCTATACCTTCGAGCTCAACAAGGCGAATTGGCACGACGGCAAGCCCTTTACTTCCGATGACGTCAAATATTCGATCCTCGAAGGCAGCGTGAAATACGGGACGGTCTTCGCCGCTGCCGGGAAGGAAATCGAGTCCATCGAGACCCCTGCGCCGGACAAGGTGATCTTCAAGCTGAAGCAGACCTTCGGGCCTTTCCTTCTGTCTCTCGCCTGTTCCCAGGGCGGCGCGATCCTGCCGGCCCATGTCTTTCGCGGGACGGAAATTCCCAAGAACCCGGCGACGACGGCGACGCCCATCGGCACGGGCGCGTTCAAGCTCGGCGAGTGGAAGCGCGGCGAATATGTGAAGGTCGTGAAGAACACGGACTATTTCATACCGGGCAAGCCTTATCTCGACGCGGTGATCGGCAAGATCATTACCCAGACCGGCGCGCGCATCCAGGCGCTGCAGGGTGGCGAAGTCGATATCGTCTCCAACATCGCGGCCAATGACATCGCGGCCATCAACGCAAACCCGAAGCTGAAAGTCCTCAACAGCGACACCAGCTCCCAGTCGGGCATCATGATGTACAACCAACGGCGTAAGCCCTTGGACGACAAGCGGGTGCGGCAGGCGCTCTTCATTGCGACCGACCGCGACTATCTGATGAAGAACGTCTTCTTCAATGTCGGGACTATCGGAACGCAGCCGATGACCACGGACATCCCCTGGCTGTCCAATCCCGATGTCGATTACCGGAAGATGTATCCCTATGACATCGCGAAGGCGAATGCGCTCCTTGATGCGGCCGGTGCGAAGCGCGGGGCGGACGGCAAGCGCATGACCTTAAAGATGCTGACCTTCGGCTTCGACTATCCTGAGATGCAACAGGCGGCCATCGCCATGAAGAGCATGTGGCAGGCCGTGGGTGTCGATATGCAGATCGAGGGGCTGGAGCGCACGGCCTTCATCCAGAAGGTCTTCAAGGAATACGATTACGACATCACCATGCAGGTCTACGGCAGTTTCTACGATCCGGCCCTGGGCATAGCGCGGACCTGGGCGACCTCTTCGCAAGGCGACCAATTCGGCAATCCGATGGGCTATTCCAATCCGAAGCTCGACGAGTTGTTCGAGAAGGGTAAGCGGGGCACGAGCTTCGACGAGCGCGGCGTCTTCTATAAGCAGGCCCAGGCGATCCTCGCGGATGAATTGCCGAGCCTGCAGTTGCGCCAATATGTATTCATCGATGCGGCCTCCAAGCGCCTCCATGGCGTCTGGGGCAAGATGCAAAGCACGGCCGGGCTGTGGTCCGAGGCCTGGTTGGAACAGTAGGATCCGGCTAAGCCCCGCCGCTTTCGAGCGGACAGCCATGCTCTAGAAGAATATATCGTTCGATTGACATAGTCTTTCGAACGATATATTTGCTGCGCCGCACCATGACTGTGAGCGCTTCATCCACCCAGCATTACAGGCCCGGCATCCAGCAGCGGGGCGAGGATACCCGTCGCCGCATCCTGGAAACGGCGATCGAGATTTTCGCCCGTGACGGTTATGAGGGCGCAAGCACTCGTGTGCTGGCCCAGCGGGCGGGGATCAACCTTCCGGCCATCCAATATTATTTCGGCAGCAAGGAAGGCCTCTATCGCGCCGCGATCGAGCATATCGTCGCGGAAATGCGCAGTTGCATGGGGGCGGCGGCTGCCGACGCCAGGGCCGCTCTGGCTCGTCCCGAAGTTGCCCCGGATGAACTCATCACTTTGCTTCACGCGATGCTCGCGTCTTTGGTCACCTTGATGGTGGGCGGCGAGCATTCGGAAAGCCGCAAGCGCTTCATCGGCCGGGGCGAGCTTGAGGGATCGGAAGCCCTCGACACGCTCCACAAGGCGATGATGGAAGAAACCGTCGGTCCCTGCGCCGCGCTGATCGCGCGGCTCCTGGGGCGCGACGAGGTGGACGAGGCCGTCATGCTGCGCACGGTGCTTGTCCTCGGACAGATCACGATCTTTTGCAATAAGGGGGCGCGATGCGCGCTCGATTGGAACGACATTGGCGAAGAGAGAGTATCGGCGGTGAAAGCGCTGGTCCGGGAACAGACCGACGCGATCATCCGCGTGGCCATGGAGCGACGCCAATGACCGTGCGTCGCCTGGGATATTCCCTGCTGCTTTCCGTGCTGGCGGGCTGCACCGTAGGGCCGGACTTCAGCCGTCCTGCCTCGCCCGAGGTTGCAGGCTACACACCGGAACCGCTGGCAGCGCAGACGACCTCCGCTTCAGTCCCGGGCGGCGAGGCGCAGCGCTTCGTCAAGGATCTCGATATCCCCGGCCAATGGTGGACGCTGTTCCGGTCGGAGCCGCTGAACGCCCTTATCGAGGAAGCCCTGAAGGCCAACCCCAATCTGCAGGCGGCTCAGGCCGCCTTGCGGGTCGCTCAGGAGAATTCTGAGGCCCAACGGGGCGCTTTCCTCCCGACCGTGACGGGCAAATTCGGCGTGACTCGCCAAAAATCCAGCAACGCCGCCTTCGGTGCGCCGGGCGGTTCCCTCTTCACGCTCAATACAGCCGGGCTCGATGTTTCCTATGCGCCGGATGTCTTCGGCGGGACGCGTCGCGGCGTCGAAGCCCTCGATGCCCGGGTGGATTATCAACGCTTCCAGGTGGAAGCTTCCTACCTGACCCTCACCTCGAACGTGGTCACCGCGGCGATCGTCGAGGCGTCGCTCCGGGCGCAGGTTGCGGCCTATGAGCAGATCATCGAGGCCGAAAAGTCGCAGCTCGAGGTTTTGCAGCGGCAGTTCGACCTGGGTGGTTCGTCGAAGGCGGCGGTGCTTGCCCAGCAGGCGAACCTCGCCCAGACGCAGGCCGCTCTGCCGGCGCTTCAAAAGCAACTCGCCCAGCAGCGCAATCTGCTGGCGGCGCTCGCGGGGCGTTTCCCGAGCGAGGAGGTGGCGGCAAAATTCGATCTCGCGGGGCTTCAGCTTCCGGTCGATCTGCCCGTCAGCCTGCCCTCGCAGCTTGTCGATCAGCGGCCGGATATTCGTGCGACCGAAGCCTTGCTGCACGCGGCGAATGCCCAGATCGGCGTTGCCACCGCAGCCAAGCTTCCGCAGTTTTCCCTGACCGCCAGCATCGGGCGGACCGCTTCGGATTTCAGCAGCCTTTTCCAGCCGGGCAGCGGTGTCTGGAGCATCGGGGCGGGCCTGGTTCAGCCGATCTTCAATGGTGGCATGCTGGAGCATCAGCGCCGCTCCGCCATTGCTGCCCGAGACCAGGCTGCCGCCCAATACCGCGCCACGGTGATCGCGGCCTTCCAGAATGTGGCTGACGCTCTGCGCGCGCTACAGCACGACGCCGAGGCTCTGGCCGCCCAGGTTGCGGCGGAAAGGGCCGCGGCCGCGAGCCTCGAACTCGCCCGCGATCAATTCAAGCTCGGCGCCGTGAGCTATCTCTCGCTGCTGACGGCGGAGCAGACCTATCAGCAGGCTCGCATCGCCCTTATTCAGGCCCAGGCCAGCCGCTTTTCTGATACCGCCGCGCTCTTCCAGGCGCTGGGCGGCGGCTGGTGGAACCGGATGGATGTGGCGCTGGGCGAAAATGGCAGGCCTCTGCCGCCCCCCAAGATGCCCGCCGAAATGGCGGGAACGGAAAAGAAGCAATGATTGATCTGAACTTTATGCCGATTGGCAAAGCCCTATGGAGGCTGGCGATATGACGGGACGGGGTATTCTGACGGCGATCGGTGTCGCCTTCTTCGGAATCGTGCTCGGCGTGCTCGTGGGCTTCTGGGGCTATCCCAAGTTCGAGGCCTTCAAAGCCGCCAAGATCAAGGAAGTGATGGCGCAATTCGCGCCGCCGCCGCCAACGGTCTCGACGGCTTCGGCGACGATGGAGCCCTGGCAGCCCGAGCTCAGCGCGGTAGGCAATGTCAGGGCTGCCAAGGGCGCCGATCTTGCCACCCAGGTAGCGGGCATCGTCTCGGCCATCCGCTTCGAATCTGGCGCCGACGTGAAGGCGGGGACATTGCTGCTGGAACTCCAGTCGGCTGACGATGCCGCCCGGCTCCAGTCGCTCAAGGCAGCCGCAGCGCTTGCCAAGCTCACCCTCGACCGCGACCAGCGCCAGCTTCAGGCCCAGGCGATCAGCCAGCAGCAGGTCGATACCGATGCTCAGAACCTGAAGAGCGCCGAGGCCCAGGTGGCGCAGCAGGAAGCGCTCCTCTCCTATAAGTCGATCCGGGCGCCCTTCGACGGCAGGCTCGGCATCCGCCAGGTCGATCTCGGGCAATATGTCGCCGCCGGCGCTTCCGTGGTGACACTGCAGGAACTCGATCTTGTCTATGTGGACTTCTATCTGCCGCAGCAGGCGCTGGACCGGCTGAAGATCGACCAGGTGGTGACCGCCAATATCGATACCTTCCCCGGCCAGAACTTCATGGGCAAGATCTCGGCGATCAACCCGAAGGTCGATGCGGCCACCCGAAATGTGCTCGTGCGGGCATCTTTCCCCAATCCCGAGAAGAAGCTCGTGCCGGGCATGTTCGCCAATGTGCATATCGCGGTGGGCACGCCCGAGAAGCTCGTGACCCTGCCGCAGACGGCCATCTCCTATAATCCCTATGGCGACACGGTTTATGTCGTCGACGACAAGGGCAAGACGCCGGACGGCAAGCCCAATCTCGTCGCGCGGCAGAGCTTCGTGACGACGGGTACGGCCAAGGGCGATCTGATCGCGATCCTCAAGGGTGTCAAGGAAGGCGAGACGGTCGTCGTCGCCGGTCAGTTGAAGCTGCGCAACGGCGTCAATGTGACGATCAACAACGACCAGGCGCCGAAGGCCGACGCTAAGCCCAAGATCCAGGAACAGTAAGGCCGGGGCGCATCAGATGAACTTCACAGATATTTTCATCCGCCGGCCGGTCCTTGCGACGGTCGTCAGCCTGATGATCCTAGTGCTGGGGCTACGGTCCGAAAGCACCTTGCCTATCCTGCAGTATCCGCGCACCGAGAACGCGGTGGTGACCGTCACCACGACTTTCTACGGCGCCGATCCCAGCGTCATCGCGGGCTTCATCACCACCCCGCTCGAAACCGCCATCGCCCAGGCGAACGGTATCGACTATATGACCTCGACCTCGCAGAGCAGCGTCAGCACGATCACCGTGAACCTGCGGCTCAACTACGAGGCCGACAAGGCGCTGACCGAGATCAACACCAAGATCGCCTCCGTCCTGAACCAATTGCCCACGGGCTCGCAGCAGCCTGTGCTGACGGTGCAGGTCGGACAGACCATCGACGCCATGTATATGGGCTTCGGCAGCGAGGTTCTCGCACCCAACCAGATCACCGACTACCTCGTCCGCATCGTCCAACCGAAGCTGCAGGCGGTGACCGGTGTCCAGACCGCCGAGATCCTGGGCGGTCAGAATTTCGCCCTGCGCGCCTGGCTCGATCCCGCGAAGATGGCGGCCTATGGTTTGACGGGCACCGATATCAATACGGCGCTCGCGCAGAACGATTTCATCTCCGGCCTTGGCACGACCAAGGGCCAATGGGTCCAGGTGAATCTGACCGCGTCCACGGGGCTCAATACGGCCAAGGAATTCGAGGAACTCGTCCTGAAACAAACCAACGGCGCGATCGTGCGCCTGAAGGATGTGGCCAGGGTGAGCCTCGGTGCCGACAACTACGAATCCCAGGTCGGCTTCGACGGCAAGCGCGCGGTCTATATCGGCATCCAGGTAGCGCCCGCCGCGAACCTGCTCGATGTCATCAAGGGCGTGCGCGCGGTCTTCCCGGATATCGTTGCAGGCCTGCCCGAGGGGATCCGGGGCGAGATCGTCTACGACGCGACGGAATTCGTGAACAGCTCGATTGTCGAGGTGGTCCGGACCTTCGTCGAAGCGCTCCTCATCGTGACGCTCGTGGTGTTCCTGTTCCTGGGGTCACTCCGGTCGGTCTTCATCCCGGTGATCGCAATCCCCCTGTCGCTGGTCGGCACCTTCGCGATCATGCTGGCGCTCGGATTCTCGATCAACCTATTGACCCTTCTGGCCCTCGTGCTGGCGATCGGCCTCGTCGTCGACGACGCGATCATCGTGGTGGAAAACGTCAACCGTCACCTTGAGGAAGGGCTGAAACCCATCCCGGCTGCGCTCGTTGCGGCTCGAGAACTGGGCGGGCCGATCATCGCGATGACGGTGGTGCTGATAGCGGTCTATGTGCCCATTGGTTTTCAGGGCGGTCTGACCGGCGCGCTTTTCACGGAATTCGCCTTTACACTGGTGGGCGCGATCACGGTTTCCGCCGTTGTGGCGCTCACGCTGTCGCCGATGATGTGCTCGCGGATGCTGAAGCCGCGCGATCCCAATCGGCGGGGGATCCAGGATCGTCTGGTCGACGGCATCGATTGGGTCTTCGAGAGGATCCGCCGCTTCTACATGTGGTTCCTGGTCCGCAGCCTCAACTATCTCGCGATCACGGTGGTCTTCATGCTGGTCGTCTGGGCCAGCATCTACATGCTCTTCACCGCCGCCCGCACCGAGCTTGCGCCTCAGGAAGACCAGGGCATCGTCATAACGCGCAATTTCTCCGCGCCCAACGCGACGCTCCAGCAGCGTCTCGTCTACTCGCGCCAGGTCTTCGACCTTTTCATGAAACATCCGGAGACGGCTCACGTCTTCCAGATCGATGCGCCGGGCCTGTCGCTGGCCGGCTTGGTGCTGAAGCCCTGGGATCAGCGTGTGCTGACCTCCAACCAACTTCAGCCGATCATCAGCCGCGAGGTCAATGACATCGCGGGCGTCCGTGTCGTGGCTTTCCAGCTTCCGTCTCTGCCGGGTGCCCAAGGGTTGCCCATTCAGTTCGGGATCCTCACCACCGAGCCCTTCGAGCGGCTGAACGATCTCTCGCAGCAATTCCTCCAGGAAGCGCAGGCGAGCGGCAAGTTCATGTTCCTCGACAGCGATCTCAAGATCGACCAGCCGCAATCGACGGTCGTCATCGACCGTGACAAGGCCGCCCAGCTCGGTCTCAAGATGAGCGATATCGGCAACTCGCTCGCCTCGATCCTGGGCGGCGGCTACGTCAATTATTTCAGCTTCTATGACCGGTCCTACAAGGTGATCCCGCAGGTCGAACAGAGCCATAGGCTCAATGTCGACCAATTGATGAATTACTACATCAAGACTGCGGACGGGACGCCGGTGCCGCTTTCGACCGTGGTGAAGATCACCACCAAGGTGGTGCCGGAATCCCTCAACCACTTTCAGCAGCTCAACGCAGCGATCATCCAGGGTGTGCCCGGCATCGGCGTGACCCAGGGCGATGCGCTGGAATACTTGAAGGAACTGGCCGCCAAGCTCCTGCCGCAGGGCTATACCGTCGACTACGGCGGACCATTGCGCCAATTCGTTCAGGAATCGAGCGGCTTCCTTGTCACCATCGGCTTCGCGCTGATCATCATCTTCCTGGCGCTGGCCGCTCTCTTCGAGAGTTTCCGCGATCCCTTCATCATCCTGCTGTCGGTGCCGATGTCGATCGCGGGCGCGCTCTTCTTCATCGCCTTCGGGGTAGGTGGGGCGACGCTCAATATCTATACCGAGGTCGGGCTCGTGACCCTGATCGGCCTGATCAGCAAGCACGGCATCCTGCTGGTGGAGTTTGCCAATGCCCAGCAACTCGAAGGCAAGTCGAAGCGCGAGGCGATCACGCTCGCCGCCGGCATCCGGCTCAGGCCCATTCTGATGACGACCGCCGCCATGGTTCTGGGCGTGCTGCCCCTGGTTATGGCGACGGGCGCGGGTGCGGTGTCACGTTTCGACATGGGGCTGGTGATCTCGACCGGTATCGCGATCGGCACCTTCTTCACCCTCTTCATCGTGCCGGCCGCTTATCTCATGATCGCGACCGATCATTCGAAGGAGCGGGAAAGCGAAGCGGCCCTTGCCGAGGCCACGCCGCATCACGCCTGATGCCTGAGATCCGGCTAAGCCTGGGCGAGATCCCGGACGGCGGCGGAATGGCGGTTCCCGTGCGGGACCACTTCCGCATCGCCGTCTTCCGGGTCGGTGATCGGGTGGCCGCCATCGCGGACAATTGCCCGCATGCGGGCGGCTCCTTCGGTGAGGGTCCCTTCGACGGGACCATCGCCTGCTGCCCCTTGCATTTCTATCCGGTCGATGTCTGGCAGGGCCTGGGCCATGCCGGGAAGAAGATCGCGACCTACCCCGTCGCCGTCGAAGGCGACGAGGT
The DNA here is from genome assembly GCA_947473305.1 of Rhodospirillales bacterium. Classification (GTDB taxonomy): domain Bacteria; phylum Pseudomonadota; class Alphaproteobacteria; order ATCC43930; family CGMCC-115725; genus CANJCB01. The sequence continues at coordinate 33,083 of CANJCB010000022.1, read as the reverse complement.
GAAGATCATGGTCCCGGACGCTTAATCCCCGACGGTCTTTCCCTGCAGGAAGTCCGTCACCAGGGTATTGAAGCGCTCCGGATATTCCATCATCGGCATATGGCTGCATTTGTCGAAGACGACGATGCGGGCATTGGGCATCCGGTGCCGCCCTTCCTCATGGAGCTTCACCTGGGCGCGGATGTCTTCTCGGCCGGTGATGATGAGGGTGCGGGTCTTTATCTCTTCCAATCGCGAATAGACCCGGTGGACCGGCGATTCCGCCGCGCCGATCAAACCGTTGATGGTCGCCTTATAGGCCTCGAAGCGGCTTGGGTCGGCATAGCTCGTGAGCTGCACCGGCAGCATGCGCTCGTCCACCGACGCGGGATCGAAGCAGATATTCGCCATCCGCTTCCGGCAGGATTCGAGCGTCGGATCGCCCATTGCCTGGGAGGCATTGGCGAAAGCGGCCTTCAGGGCGGAGACCTGATCGTCGGCCGGATGGAAAACCGAGCCGCTGCCGATCACGATGAGGTTCTCGACCCGTGCCGGCCGGTCGCAGGCCATGAGCGCCGCGATCAAGCCGCCGTAGGACGATCCTGCGACGCTGTATTTGTCGAAACCCAGATGATCGGCCAGCCGGCCCAGGTGCTTCACCACATGGGGCTGCGGCGGGCCACCCTGGAAATCCACATAGTCGGTGAAGCCATGGCCCAGCATGTCCGGGGCAATGGCGTGGAAATGCTCGCCCAGCACATCCATGTTGCGCATGAAGCAGTCGCCCGAGATCCCTACTCCGTGGAGCAGGAAAATGGGATGGCCTTCGCCCGCGTGGAGATAACGGGTCTTGACCCCATCGATATTGGCGAAGCTGATTCTCATAGTTCGTTATCCTCCCATTGCTGAGCCCAGGTTAAGCGGGGAGGGGCGGTTTTGCCATTGACTTTTCGGCCCTCTCCCGGCCTTTGACACAAGAGAAATTTCCAACCGCAGGAGGATTATCTTGGTCAAGGTCTGGTACGAAAATCCGGAAGGCACGGCGCCCGCGCAGGGCCTTTATTCCCATGTCGGCCGCTACAGCGGCAACGCTTCCATCGCCTTCGTGGCGGGCCAGCTCTCCGTGGGCGCCAAGGGCGAAATCGTCGGCGAGCACGATTTTGAAGCCCAATTCCAGCAGATCTTCGACAACCTGGGCGATGTGCTGAAGGGCATGGGCGTCGATTACAATTCGGTGCTGAAGTTCACGACCTATCTGGTCCATTCCCAGGACATCAAGAAGTTCATGAAGTGCCGGGCCGAGCTCTTCCCGAAGCTCTTCAAGACCTCGATGTATCCGCCGAACACGTTGCTCATGGTCGACCGGCTGGTGAAAGAAGAGTTCATCATCGAGCTCGAAGCCATCGTCGCGGTCCCCGCCTAGCCCATTTGGCCCATGAAAGAAAAGGCAACAAAATAGTTGCCTTTTCTGCGGGGCTGTTTTAAACAATCCGCAACTAGGAGGTTGCGGATGTCGGATCGTATTGAAAAATCCATTGAGGTCAAAGCCACTGTCTCGCGCGTTTGGCGCGCGCTGACCGATCACACCGAGTTCGGCGCTTGGTTCGGCGTCAAGCTCGACGGACCCTTTGTGGTGGGAAAGGCTAGTAGCGGCCGGAAGATTAACCCCTGCGAGGGCTATGAGAACGTCCCATGGAAAACGACCGTGGTGAGAATGGAGCCTGAACGGATTTTCGCCTTTACCTGGCATCCTTTCGCTATCGACCCAAAGCGCGACTTTTCCGATGAGACGCAGACGCTGGTTGAGTTCACGTTGCAGCCGACGGCAACCGGCACCCTCGTGCGGGTGGTCGAGTCCGGCTTCGACAAGCTGCCGCCGGAACGACGCCTCGAAGCCTTCCCGAAGCACGAGAATGGCTGGGTGGCGCAGATGGAGAACATCGCCAAACATGTCCATGCAGCTTGAGGCGTCCCATGCGCGGGTCTTCGCTGCGCTGGGGGACGAGACGCGGCTGGCAGTGCTGGCGCGTCTCTGCGAGGGCGATCCCCAGTCGATCTCGCGGCTGACCGCCGGCACCCGTCTCACTCGGCAGGCGGTGACGAAGCACCTGCGTGTGCTCTCCGACGCCGGCATGGTGCACAGCATGCGCATCGGCCGGGAAAGTCGCTACCAATTGCAGCCGAAGCCGCTTGAAGACGTGCGGGACTATCTCGCCGAGATATCCCGCCGCTGGGACGATGCCCTAGGTCGCTTGAAGGCGCATGTGGAGGGTTTGGAGGGGAGCTAGAACCGCTCCCGCTCCGAAATCCGCCAGCCTGAGAGCCGCTTTTCCAGCATCGCGACGAGCTGTGTCATGGCGATGCCGAGGATGCCGATGACGATCACCGGCACGAAGAGCTTCGCCGTGGCGAAATTGTTCGAATAGAAGACGATCAGCCCCCCGAGGCCGGTGATCGCCGTGAAGAACTCGGCGACGATGATGCCGATGATGCCGAAGCCCACCGCCAAGCGGATTCCCGCCATGATATAGGGTACGCAGGCCGGCAGGACGATCTTCTGGAAGATCTGGATCTCGGTCGCGCCATAGGCCCGACCGATCTCTATGAGACTGCCGCGCACGTCCTTGATGCCCGAATAGGTGTTGATGATCACCGGGAAAATCGCGAGCGATATGATGATCGTGACCTTGCCCGTGGTTTCAAGGCCGGCCCAGAGAATGATCAAGGGCACCAGCGCCACGCGGGGGATCGCATAGAGCGCATTGAGAAAGGGATCGAGGCTGTATTCAAGGAACCAGAAGGTCCCGATCAGGATGCCGATGACGATGCCGCCGAAAATCGAGATGCTGAGTCCGATGGCGAAAGGCAGGGAACTCGCGACCAGTGCCTTGGGCAACTCGCCCGACTGGGTCATGATCCAGGCCGCCCTGAAGATGGCGGAGGGGTAGGTCATGAACAGCGGGTTGACGTCCCGCCCGACCAATTCCCACCAGATGAAGAAGATCACAACGGCGCTGACGCGCAAGACGTTGGGCCGCGCCTTGAGCCATTCGAGGACGCTTGGTTTTTCCTGCGGACGCATGTCCGTTGCCCGGGGCTCCGTCATGGAAGCGTCGTTCATGGGGTTCTCTCCACCCTCAGGAGATCGCGGATTTCCTGGGCATATGATCCGAATTCGGGCTTCACGCGCACGTCTTCCTGGCCGCGAAGCGCCGCGAAGGGCGGGGCTATCGTCCGCTTGATGCGGCCGGGGCGTGAGCTGAAGACGATGATGCGGTCCGACAGCATCAGCGCTTCGTCGATGCTATGGGTGACGAAGACGACGGTGGTTTTGAGCTGCGCCCAGATCTTGATGAAATCTTCTTGCAGGGTTTCCCGGGTCTGGGCGTCGAGCGCGCCGAAAGGCTCGTCCATCAAAAGAACCAGCGGCTTCCGGGTCAGCGCCCGGGCGATGCCGACGCGCTGTTGCATGCCGCCTGAAAGCTCGTGCGGGAAATGCCGCTCGAAACCCTGGAGGCCGACGATCTCGATATAGTGGCGGGCGACATCCTCCCGCTCCGCCTTGCCCATGCCGTCGAGTTCCAGCGGGAATGCCACGTTGGACAGCACCGGCCGCCAGGGGAGCAGGCTGAAATTCTGGAAGACCATGCATAGGTCTTTGCGAGGTCCCTGCAGGCGCGTGCCTTTGATGGAAATGGAACCCTGATCGGGCTTGATGAGGCCGGCCGCCATGCGCAGGAGGGTGGTTTTGCCGCAGCCGCTGGCGCCCAGCAGGCTGACAAGCTCGCCTTCCTTCACGTCGAAACTGACATCCTGGAGCACGGTCATATAACCGCCGCCACCGTCATCCCCGCCCGTCGCACGGACGTTGAACCCCTTATGGACCCCTTCAACGGTGATCATCGCCCGGGTCGAAGCCCCGGTCTGTTCCGCCACGGCATTGTCCGCCAGATTACGCAAAATGAACGACCTCCCCCTGGAGCCCCGCAGGCCCGCCTCGGAATAATCCGTGCTGCCTCGCCGCTTGTAAATGCCCCCTCAACGCTTGCCGATTTCCGCCACGATCTTGTCGGCGAGCGAATTGTCCATGACCTCCGCCACGGTCACCTCGCGTTCGATGACGCCCAACTGCTTGCCGATCTCGGAGGTGAAGCGATAGACATCGGCATTGTTGCCGCCGTTGACGCCCCAGATGTTCTGGGCGTTGAGCTGGCGGACGACTTCCTTTGTGAGGGTGGGATCGAGATCCGGAACCCGCTTTTGGAGCAGCGCTGCGGCCTCGTCCGGGTGATCCATCACATAGCGGGCGCCGATGATGTTGCCCTTGAGGAAAATCTCCAGAGCCTTGCGCTTGTTGGCGTCCGCCAGGTCGCTGTCCTTCACCACCGTGGTGATATAGGCGATCGAGGGGAAGTCGTCCGCCACCCTGCCGACGACATTGATCGCGCCATGGCTCTGACCGATCAGCATCGTGAGGGTATTGATGATGGTCGCCTGGGCTTTGCCCGCCTCGACCGCCTGGAGTCTTTGGGGATGACCGCCGACCTGGACGAAGCGGATGCCGCTGGTGTCGATCCCATGCTTCTTCAGGATCATAGGCGGCAGCGCCGCCGTATTGTCCGATGAATCCGCCGAAGCGAAGATTTTGCCTTGGAGGTCTTTCAGGGTCGTGCCGACCGATTTGGCGGCGACGATGTGATAGTCCACCGTCGGCTGCCAGGAGCCGATGGACTTGATCTTGGCGCCCTGGATGATGGCGTTGAAGATGATCGAAGGACCGACGCTGGTCAGGGTCAGCTCATCCTCTTTCGAGGAGAGAAAGGTCCGCAGCGCGGTGGCGCCGCCATTGACGAAGATCTCTTCGATATGGATGCCGTTCTGCTCGTACCAGCCCTGATCCACCGGCACGAGGTAGGGCAGGAAATAGGTCGTCGGCGGCGTCGAATGGACGAACTTGATGGTGATCTTCTGCTGCGCGCTCGCCGGTGCGGCAAGAAGCGGAAGAGCAAAACCGATAACGGCGGCTAACCGGCCGAGAACGCCCATCGCATGAAACCCCCTGGATTGTTTATCACGGCTTTTCGGCCAGTATAGGCACGGCCGCCGCGAGGGATCCAGGGGACTATACCGGGTCCCTCGAATCGATATGGGTGGCCTCGAGGAAACGCGAGACCATGTTGTAGGCGGCGATGGTCGCGGTCAGCTCCACCATCTCGCGTTCGTTGAAATGGTCGCTTGCCGCGGTGAAGACCTCGTCCGGCACATGGATCTGGCGGGTCATCGAATCGGAGTAGGCGAGGACTGCCCGCTGGGTGGCGTCGAAAAGATCCGAGGTTTCCCAATTGGCCAGCGCGTCGACCTGCTCGCGGGTCATGCCTTCCTGGATGGCGATGGGCGCATGCTGCTCGGCCTCGTAGGGCGCGCCGTTGACCGCCGCCACCCGCATGATCACCATCTCGCGGATCGCGCCGTTGAGCGAGGATTTCTGCCGGATCGCGGTGAGGAAATTGAGCCAGCCCTGGGCCACCGGCGGGCTGTTGAGCAGCATCCGGTAGAGATGGAGCACGGATCCCCGTTCGGCCGCGATCTGCTGGGCGAGGGGGGCGATATCGGGCCGCGTGATGTCGGCATAGGGTAGACGAGCCATAGCGGCATCTTACAGAGTGGCGAGGCACAGGCAACGGGTAAGGGCGAGATCATGGATCTGGGATTGAAGGGCAAGACGGTCGTCGTCACGGGTGGCTCCAAGGGCATCGGCCTGGCCTGCGCGCGGCTTTTCCTGGGAGAGGGGGCCAAGGTCGGGATCACCTCGCGCGATCAGGCGAATATCGACCGGGCGAAAGCGGAACTTCCCGCGCTTTTCGGTCATGCGGCGGACCTCGTGGACGCGGATCAGGCTGCCGCCATGGTGGCGGCCATGGAGAAGGCGCTGGGACCCATCGATATCCTGGTGAATTCCGCCGGTGCCGCCAAACGTGTGCCCCCCGATGAATTGAATCCGGCCCATTGGCGGGCCTCGCTCGACGCCAAGTTCTTCACCTATATCAACGTGATGGACCCGGTGGTGAAGCTCATGGCCAAGCGCGGCTCGGGCGTCATCGTCAATGTCATCGGCGCGGGCGGCAAGGTGGCCTCGCCCACCCATCTCGGCGGTGGCGCGGCCAATGCGGCCTTGATGCTGGTGACGGCGGGCCTCGGCAATGCCTATGCGGGAAAGGGCGTGCGGGTCGTCGGGATCAACCCCGGCCTGACCGATACCGAGAGGGTGGCGGACGGGATGAAAGCCGAGTCGCGGATGACCGGTCTTTCTCCCGAGGAGGCCCGGCAAAAGAATGTGGCCCGCATACCGCTCGGCCGCATCGCGACACCGGAGGAGATCGCCAACGCCGTGCTTTTCCTGGCTTCCTCCAAGGCAAGCTATATCACCGCCGTCAATATCAACATGGACGGCGGTTCAACGCCGGTTGTGGTCTAGAGCGCCTTCGCCCGATCCCGGAGCGCGTATTTCTGGATCTTGCCGGTGGAGGTCTTTGGCAGGGGGCCAAAAACCACCGAGCGGGGGAGCTTGAAATGCGCCATGCGGTCGCGGCACCAGTCGATGATCTCGGTCTCCGTCACCGCGCCCGCATTTGGTTTGAGCGTGATGAAGGCGCAGGGTGTCTCGCCCCATTTCTCGTCCGGCCGGGCGACCACCGCGGCTTCCATCACGGCGGGATGCTTGTAGAGCGCTTCCTCGACCTCCAGCGACGAGATGTTTTCGCCGCCTGAGATGATGATGTCCTTCGAGCGGTCCTTGATCTCCGCATAGCCATCGGGATGGAGCACCGCCAAGTCGCCCGTATGGAACCAGCCGCCGGCGAAGGCCTCCTCGGTCGCCTTCGGGTTCTTGAGATAGCCTTTCATGATGTTGTTGCCGCGCAGCATCAACTCGCCGATGGCCGCGCCATCCGAGGGCATATCATCCATGGTCTCGGGATCGACGACCCGCATCCCCTCCAGCGAGGGATGGGGGACGCCCTGGCGGGAGATTTTTCGGGCCCGCTCATCGAGCGGCAGCCCTTCCCAACCCTCCTGCCAGGCGCAGATGGTCGCCGGGCCATAGCTTTCGGTGAGGCCATAGAGATGGGTGATGTGGAAACCCATCCTTTCCATATTTGCGATGATCGCCGAAGGAGGTGCCGCGCCTCCAGTGGCGACCTCGATCGTGCGATCGAAGCGGCGCTGTACCTCGGCCGGGGCATGGACCAGGAAATTCAAGACGATGGGCGCGCCGCTGAGATGCGTCACCCGATGCTCGTCGATCGCCGGAAAGATAACGGCCGGATCGACCCGGCGCAGGCAGACATGGGTTCCGGCCGTCGCCGTCACCGCCCAGGTCAGGTTCCAGCCGTTGCAATGGAACATCGGCAAGGTCCAGAGATAGATGGACTTCTCCGAGAGCCCGAAACTCATGACCGAGGCAAGCGAGTTCAGATAAGCGCCGCGATGGTGATAGACGACCCCCTTGGGATTGCCGGTCGTGCCCGAGGTATAATTGAGGCTGATCGCCTGCCACTCGTCCTCGGGCAGGGTGGCAAGTGCCGAGGCGTCGCCCGTCGCGAGGAAGGCCTCATAGTCCATCCGGCCCAGCAACTCGCCGCCTTCGTAAAGCGGATCGTCGATATCGATCACCAGGATCGGGCGTTTCACTTGGCTGAGAGCCGCCTTGATCGTGGTGGAAAACTCCCGGTCGGTGATCAGCACCTTGGCCTCGCCATGCTCCAGGATGAAGGCGATGGTCGGTGCATCGAGCCGGAAATTGAGCGCGTTGAGGACCGCCCCCGCCATGGGCACGCCGAAATGGGCTTCGAGCGCCGCCGGCACATTGGGCGCCATGACTGCGACAGTGTCGTTCCGCTCTACGCCGGCCTTGCGCAGGGCATCCGCCAACCCGCGGCAGCGGTCGCGGAACTCGGCGTAGGTATAGCGGCGGTCGCCGTGGATGACTGCCACCTTGTCGGGATAAACCGCTCCGACCCGCTCGAGGAAGCTGATCGGCGTGAGCGGCGTGAAATTCGCCTTGGACCTTTGGAGATGCGGCGCGTCGTAGATGCTCTCCGGCATGGCGTTCCCTCGGCTGTTTTTGTTTAGCTCGGGCGGTTCTCCACGGGGTTGGAGAGGGCCACCATATCGAGAACCTGTCTCAATGAGTTTTCGACCATCTCGTCGAGATTCTGGGGTTGCGCCGTGAAATCGGGAGCCGGCGGCATGACCACCGCGCCGATCTCGGTCGCGGCTGCCATCGACCTGATATGCCCGAGGTGGAGCGGGGTTTCGCGGACCATGAGCACGAGCTTCCGGCGCTCTTTCAGAACCACATCCGCCGCCCGACTCAGGAGCGAGGAGGTGATGCCGCTGGCGATCTCCGACAAGGTTCGGATGGAGCAGGGGGCGACCACCATCCCATGGGTATGGAACGATCCGCTGGAGATGGCCGCGCCGATATCCTCGTTGGGATAGGTGAAATCGGCTAAAGCGGTCACATCGGCAACCTTAAGATCCGTCTCATGGGCCAGCGTTACCTGGGCCGAGCGGCTCATCACGAGATGGGTCTCAACCTTCCAGGACCGCAGCATTCTGAGCAGCGTCACCCCATAGGTGACACCCGAAGCGCCGGAAATCCCGACGATCAACCGCCGTTTGCCGGCCGTTCCTCCCATGCCTTCGAAACTCCTGTCCCGTCTCAGGACCATATATTATATCCTGCCGGCCTCGAAGCCAGGGAGAAGCCATGTCCGGTCGTCAATTGAACCTCGTGTTCCACGGGCCCGAGGGCGCCGCCGAGACTTCGGTCACGGTTTCCCAGGCCGTCATCGCCGGCTGGACTGGTCGCGACACCGCCGCGGTCGAGAAGCACGTCAAAGAGCTGGAAGCCTTGGGCGTGAAGCGTCCCGCAACCACGCCGATCTTCTATCGCGTCTCCGCCTCGCGCCTGACGACCGACGACGAGATCGAGGCAACGGGTGAAGAGTCATCCGGCGAAGTCGAGTTCGTCATGCTGAAATGGGCCGGCAAGCTCTGGCTCGGCGTCGGTTCGGATCATACGGACCGGCAAGTCGAGACTTATGGCGTCACCGTTTCCAAGCAGATGTGCGACAAGCCCATCGGCCAGGATTTTTGGCCTTTCGACGCGGTCAAGGATCATTGGGATAAGCTGATCCTCCGCTCCCATACCGTGGACGGCGGCAAGCGGGCGCTCTACCAGGAAGGCCCCGTGACGGCAATGCTCGATCCCTTGGATCTCATAGGCCGTTATACCCAAGGCAAGGGATTGCCCGATGGCACGCTGATGTTCTTCGGGACGCTCGCCGCCCATGGCGGCATCCGCCCCTCCGAGCGGCTGGAGCTTGAGCTGCACGACCCGGTGCTGGGGCGCAGCGTGAAGCACGGCTACAGCGTGACGACCCTCCCCGTGCTGGGTTAGAACCGCCGCCGCGTCAGCTCTTCCGATGCGGCGTCATATTCCGATTTGAGCCGGGCGACGCATTCCCCGACCGTGGGAATGTCTTCGATCTGGCCGACGCCTTGCCCTGCGCCCCAGATATCGCGCCAGGCCTTGGCCTGAGGCTCCTTGTCCCGCCCGCCGTAGTTCATCTTGCTTTTATCGACTGTGGGAAGGGCCTCTGGGTCGAGGCCGGCCGCGACGATGCTCGGCCTCAGGTAATTTGCGTGAACGCCTGAAAAGAAGGGCGTGTAAACCACGTCCTTGGCGGCGCTCGCCACGATCATTTCCTTATGCGCGAGAGAAGCGCTCGATTCCCGCGTGGCGATGAAGCGGGTGCCCATATAGGCGAGGTCCGCCCCCATCGCCTGGGCCGCGAGGATCGAGCGGCCGGTCACGATGGCGCCCGACAGCACGAGCGGTCCCTGCCATATCCCTCGCATTTCCGAGAGCAGGGCGAAGGGGCTCAAGGTTCCCGCATGGCCGCCGGCGCCCGCGCAGACCGCGATCAACCCGTCAACGCCTTGCTCGATGGCCTTTTCCGCGTGGCGGAGGCTGACCACATCGTGGAAGACGATCCCGCCATAGCCATGGACGGCCGCGATCACCTCCGAAGGTGGGCGCAGGCTCGTGATGACGATCGGCACCCGATGCGCGACGCAGGTGGCGAGATCGCGATCGAGCCGCGTGTTCGAACTGTGAACGATGAGGTTCACCGCATAGGGCGCATCCCCGACCTCGTCGCGGATACGGGCGAGCCATTCCGTCAGCATCTCCTGAGGGCGCGCGTTGAGCGCGGGGAATGACCCCACGATGCCGGCCTTGCAGGCTGCAATCACCAGATCGGGGCCTGAGGCGATATACATGGGGGCCGCAATGACGGGCAGCGTCAGGCGCCCGACAAGCGAGGCGGGCATCGTCACGATATGAGTCCTTTCAGGAAATCGGCTTTCGCGGCTTCGTAGTCGGCCTTGATCCGGGCGACGCAGTCCTTGACGCTCGGGATATCGTCGATCTGGCCTACGCCCTGACCCGCGCTCCAGATATCGCGCCAGGGCCTGATCGGATCGTCCGGCGATCCGTTGTAACGGCCTTCGGGAAGGGCGTCGGGATCGAAACCGCCCGCGGCGACGCTGGGCTTCAGATAGGTCGCAGCGATGCCCGAGAAGAAGGGGGATGTCAGGACATCCTTGGCGCTCGTCCCGACGATCATCTCCTTATAGCCCTGGGAGGCGCTAGCCTCCTCGGTCGCGATGAAGCGAGTGCCCATATAGGCAAGATCCGCTCCCATGGCCTGAGCCCCGAGAACTCCCTGTCCAGTCCCGATAGCTCCCGCAAGTACCAGCAGGCCGTCCCAGATTTGCCGGATTTCGGCCACCAGCGCGAAGGGGTTGATCGAGCCCGTATGACCGCCGGCGCCGGCACAGACGGCGATCAGCCCGTCCACCCCCGCCTCGATGGCCTTTTCCGCGTGGCGCAGGCTGACCACGTCATGCATGACGATCCCGCCATAGGCATGGACGGCCGGAGCCACCTCGGTCGGTGGCCTGAGGCTCGTGATGACGATGGGTACGCGATAGCGGACGCAGGCCGCCAGGTCTTCGTCCAGGCGGGTGTTGTTGGGATGGACGTTGATACCCACCGCATAGGGAGCCGCCTGGGGATCGTCCTTCAGCGCCTCGTCGATTTGTTTCAGCCAATCGTCGAGCATCGCCTCGGGACGGGCATTGCCGGCGGGGACGGCTCCGACGATACCGGCCTTGCAGGCGGCGATCACCAGATCCGGCCCCGACACCAGGAACATCGGCGCGGCGATCACCGGCAGCGCGAGGCGGCCTTGGAGAAGAGCGGGGAGGGTCATGCGAAAGCCTTGAGGAAATCGGCCCTGGCCTCGTCGTATTCGATTTTCAGCTTGGCCACGCATTGGGCGACGCTTGGGACGTCGTCGATCAATCCGACCCCATGCCCGCCGCCCCAGACATCGCGCCAGGGCCGGGCATTGGCATCCGTGGCCCGGCGGCCGGTATAGCTCGCCTGCTTGTCCGGCAGGGCGTCGGGATCGAGGCCGGAGGCGGCGATGCTGGGCTTCAGGTAATTGGCCTGAAGGCCGGAAAAGAAGGAGGTGCAGAGCACGTCCTTGGCCATTGTCTCCACGATCATCTGCTTATGCGCCGGATTGGCATTGGCCTCTTCGGTGGCGATGAAGCGAGTGCCCATATAGGCGAGGTCCGCACCCATCGCCAGCGCCCCCAAAACCGAACGGCCGGTCGCCAGGGCTCCGGACAGGATCAGCGGGCCTTTCCACATCCGGCGGATCTCGGCCACCAGCGCGAAGGGATTGAGCGAGCCGGTATGGCCCCCGGCGCCGGCGCAGACCGCGATGATTCCGTCCACGCCCTGTTCGATGGCCTTTTCCGCATGACGCGCGCTGATCACGTCGTGCAGCACGACGCCGCCATAGGCATGGACCGCCGGGACGACCTCCTCGGGCGGCCGCATGCTGGTGATGACGACCGGCACCTTATGCGCCACGCAGACGGCGAGATCCTGGTCGAGCCGCTTGTTGGTCTGGTTGACGATGAGATTCACCGCATAGGGCGCGGCGTCTGGAGCGCCTGCCAGTTCCTCCTCGATTCGGTCGAGCCATTGGGGAAAGACTTCTTCCGGCCGGGCGTTCAAAGCAGGGAAAGCACCGACGATGCCGGCCTTGCAGGCAGCGATGACCAAGTCGGGTCCCGAAACGATGAACATCGGGGCTGCGATCACCGGAAGCTTCAGGCGTCCTTCGAGCAATGCGGGCAAGGGCATGGGCGATTTCGTTCCATGAAAGGGAATTTGCTTGGGGATTGGACCAGCCTTTCGGAAGCGATACAATTCCTTTCGAACGGCGATTGACAGCTTTGGAGTAAAGCTATTGACTAAAGTTTATTCGAGGGGGGAGTGATGACGGAACAGGCTTCGCGCTTCGATCAGAAGGAATTGCGCAGCGCCTTCGGCATGTTCGCCACGGGCGTAGCCATCATCACGGCCAAGAACCCCTTGGGCGAGACCATCGGCATGACGATGAGCTCCTTCAATTCCGTCTCGATCGAGCCGCCGCTCGTGCTGTTCAGCGTGGACCGCAAGGGGCGCAGCCTCGACGGAATGCTCCAGGCGAAGGGCTACGCGGTGAACATCCTGGCCCGGTCCCAGGAGGAGATTTCCAACCTCTTTTCAAAGCAGCTCTCGGGCAAGTTCGCGGATGTCGAGCATGACCTGGGCTATGAGGAGGCGCCGCTTCTCAAGGGAGCGATCGCGCATTTCGAATGCAAGCCCTACGCCCACTACGATGGCGGCGACCATGTCATCTTCGTCGGCGAGGTCGTGCAATTCAGCACCCATGCCGATGGCGAGCCGCTGCTGTTCTTCCGGGGCAAATACAGACCCTGAAAAAGGCGGAGGAGCATCCGGCTCCGAAGGAATGGCCCTTGCCCAACCAGCGCGGGTAAGAGGCTAGACCCGGAGACAGACGGATGCTTCCGAACGGCCAGCAGCATATCGCTTCTCTGAACGACGGCCGCGCCGTCTATCTCGATGGCGAATTGGTGCGGGATGTGACGACGCATCCGGCTTTCCGCCGCACGGTGGCTTCGGTCGCCAAGCTCTACGATTTCCAGGCAGACCCGGCGAATGCCCAGCTGATGACCTTCAAGGCTCCGGAGACCGGGAAACCGGTCAACCGGATCTGGCAGACGCCGCGCTCATATCAGGAGCTGGTGACGAGACGCCAGGCGCTCGAAGCCTGGTCCAAGCTCCATTGCGGCTTCATCGGGCGGGGGCCGGACCATGTGGCCTCCTGCATCTCCGGCCTCTATATGGGGCTCGACGTCTTTGAGGCCTATGACCCAAAGCGCGCGGGGGCACTGGCCGACTATTATCGCTACGCCCGCGACAACAGCCTTTATCTGACCTATGTGATCATCAATCCCCAGGCGGACCGGTCCAAGCCCGCGAGCCAGCAATCGGGGGAGTATTTCACGGCGGGCGTGGTCGATCAGGATGCGGAGGGATTGACGATCCGGGGCGCCAAGATGCTCGCCACCGGCAGCATCATGGCCCATGAAGTTTTCGTCACCTGCATCCAGCCGCTACAGCCGGGCGATGAGAAATACGCGGTGTCCTTCGTGATTCCGCTCAATGCGAAGGGCCTGAAGATCCTGTCGTGGAAATCCTACGAGGCGCAGTCGCCCTCGGTCTTCGACAATCCCTTGTCGAGCCGCTACGACGAGAACGACGCCGTCCTCTATTTCGACGAGGTGAAGGTGCCCTGGGACCGGGTCTTCATCGCCAATGACATCGTCATGTGCCAGAAGCAGTTCCACGCCACGCCGGCCCATGTCTATCAGAACTACCAGTCCATGGTCCGGCTGTCGGTGAAGCTCAAGTTCCTGATCGGGATCGCGCGGCGGACGGCCGATATGAACGGCGTCATCGGTTTTCCCCAGGTCCGGGAGATGCTGGGGCAGCTTGCGGCCGAGGCCTCTATGGTCGATGCGTTGGTCGCCGCCATGGAGGTCAAGGGCCGGATGCATGGTCCCTATTTCGTGCCCGATCGCCACACGCTCTATACCGCCCAGGTCCTGACCCAGCAGCTTTATCCACGCTTCGTTACGGCGCTGCGGGAACTGGCGGGGGGCGGGATGATCATGCTGCCGTCTTCGGTCAAGGATTTCGCCAATCCCGAGATCGCCGATCTCATCGGCAAGACCCAGCAGTCACCCCTGGCGAGCGCCGAGGACAAGGTGAAATTCTACAAGCTCGCCTGGGATGCTGTGGGCTCGGAATTCGGATCGCGCCATCAGCAGTATGAGATGTTCTATGCGGGCGCGACCTTCGTGACCAAGGGCCATTCCTTCCGGACCTATGACTGGGATGAAGCCCAAGGCCTGCTTGACCGGATGCTCGCCTCCTACGATCTGGAAGGCGAGACCGGCGCTTCGACGACAATGTGAGGACAGATCCATGGCCGTGAACAAGCTGCACGACGAATTCCATGCCATCGACATGAGCACCGGCTGGGAGCGCCCGGAAGGCTATCCCCCCGGCATCGAGCAAAAGATCTTGTCCGGCGGTCTCGACGAGGTGAACAAGCGCGGCAGCCGCACCCGCTTCCTGCGCTTCGCGCCGGGCGTCTTCACCACGGCGCCCTTCGTCCATGAATATTGGGAAGAGGTCTATCAGGTGAGCGGCGATCTCACCGTCGGGAACGACGCCCAGGGCAAGGGCGGCGAATCCTTCAATCCCAACACCTATGCCTGCCGGCCCCCGGGCGCCGCCCATGGTCCCTTCAAGTCCGAGAAGGGCTGCCTGCTGCTGGAAATCCACTATTTCGATCCCGCGTAGGATCGGCTTAGGACTTCATTCTTTTTTCCGGGGCCGCTTCTTGCGGCCCTCGGCCTCGCCTTCCTTGCGGACCAGGAAAAGCTTTCCGGCCTGCAGGGCGCTGCCCCGGTCGAGGTAGGTTCCGCAGTCGAAACGCTGGCCGTCGTAAAGGACGGTCAGCGTGAATTTACGCGGGCCGGTCTCGACGATCTCGAGTGTTCCATCGGGGCGTTGCGCCATGGCCGATCCTCTCCGGGTTTAGGCTGCTGGAACGAGGCTGGGAGATTGCGATTCCCGATTTAAGCCTTGGGGAGGAAGTCCGCCAAATCCGTTTCGGACAGATTCTTCGGAATGGCCCGGGCGAAATCCTCCCGCGCCTTTGCCTGGGACAAGGGCGGCATGGTCGAATCGATGAACCAGCGGGTCGCCAGCCGTTCGCCGCTTTCCGTGTCGAGCGGCGAGGCGAGGTCCGAGACGAGCGCGCGCAACCCATCGATCATCCCGACGTCCTTTTCCGCATGGGTGCGGCTGGCCGATGACCAGAAGACGTCGCGAAGGTCCTGGATATCGACGTCCTCGTCCACGGCGATAGCGAACTTCGCCCAATTGGCGATGCCCGACAGCGCGCCCATGAGCGCGGTCTTTGCCTGGCCCTCCATCCTCGCCCGGAGTTTCAGCACCACCACGAGGCCGCCCGTTTCGGGCAGGCAGCTGATGTCGATGAAATCGATCCCGCCCTCGATGTTGCGGATGTGCTGGGCCATCAGGATTTCCGCCGCGAGACAAAGCGCCCCCGCATAATCTCCGGGGCCGCCCAAATGCAGGGCATGGAAGATCGGATCGGCCCGCTGCGAACTGTTGTGCTGAACGAAAACCGGCGACCGGTGCTCTTCCTGATAGGTGCCGAAGACCGTGCCGAGAAGCCCCGGATCGCAAGTCTCATAGGCCGAGATATCGCCTTCCAATACGAATTCCGCATCGGCCGGCAACAGGAGGTCATGGGCGCCCCTAAAGACCCGGACGGGTTCTCCCATCAGGCTCCCCGCCAGGGCAAGGTCCGTCGGCATCCAGGTCCCGAGGGCTGCCGCCAACAACACGGCTGGATGGACGCCCGAGACGAGCGCCAGCGGCATGGGCGTGCCGGCCGTGCGATGGGCCTGCCGGATCTTCTGAAGCGAGGGGCAGAGGTTCTGGACGCTGAAATGCCCGTCGCTGAGCCAGCGGTGCCGGGTGAGGCCCAGGCAGTCGCGTCCCGTGACGGGGTCCTGGGCGATGGCGACGGCAACCATCTGGGGGCCGCTGTCGCGCTCGGCCGCATGGGGGATCGGCAGGTCCAGGCCGAGATTTTGCGAGGCGGCGGGTGCGGTGGCGCGGGCGATCTCGATCTGTTCGATCTTGCCGAGGCGTCCGCACAAAGTCGGTAGCAGGGATGCAGCAGAATGACCGAGCGCCAGGCTCCAGCCGGCACGGTCGGCCAGGCATTGTGCAGCGACGCGCCAGCCCTCGGCGTCTTTCACATTCTCGAACAAGCTCGCCCGGCCGCGTTCCTCGCGGATCTTCAGCGCGACGGCTGCGAGGTCGGTCATCGGATCGACCGGTTCCCGGACGGTGGCGAGCCGTTCCGCCGCCTTCAATTGGGCGAGCAGGGGGCGGAGCGATTGGTCGGCGCCGCTCATCAGAGGTAATCCTTCAGATCGATATTGGCGTAGTTGGGCGGCAACGCCCGGTCGAAACGCGCGCGCTCCTTGGGCTTGCCGGGGGATGGTTTCGTGGCGTCGATTACCATCTTGGTCCCGACCCGGTACATGGCGCTCATGCCGGGCTCGATAGGGGAGGCGTTGTCGAGGGTGAAGACGCGGGTCGAATTCACCCGCTGCACGTCGCGCGTCGCATGGGTGCGGGTCGCAATGGCCCACATGACCTGCCCCACGTCGGTGGGGTCGATGTCCTCGTCCACCACGACGGCGAACTTCGGGTGGAGGTAGGGACTCGACAAGGCGGCCAAGGCAGCCGTCCGTCCCTGGCCCGCATGATGCTGGCGGACCTGCAGCACGACCATCAGCGGGCTCATCGCGCCGATGCAGCGCACGTCCAGAAGGTCGAGTTCACCGCCATCGATTCCTTTCAGGTGCTCCCAGAGCTTCATCTCGATGGTCGTGCAGATGATCGAATGAGCTTCGCTGGGCGCAAGGCCGCATTGCATCGCGTAGAAGATCGGGTCCCGGCGATGGGTGATCGCTTTGATCCGGAACATCGGGGTCGAGCCTTCCTGGGCATAGGTGCCGGTGACCTCACCGAAAGGGCCTTCGGGGGTCATCTCGCCCGGCCAAAGCTCGCCTTCCAGAATGAGCTCGGCATCGGCCGGGACCTCGATGTCGATGGTCTCGCATTTGACCATGCGGATGGCGTCGCCCAGGAGGCCGCCGGCGATGGTCATTTCGTCCATCCCGTAAGGCGCCACGAAGCCGGCGGCAAAGCCGATCAGCGGATGCGCGCCGATCACCATGGCCACTTCCATGGGGCGCCCGAGTTTCCCGTACATCTGATAGATCTTCAGAGCCTGCCGGGGGCAGATGAGGAACCCTGTCCGATCCGGCCCCACGACCTGGGCGCGGTGGAAGGACATGTTGCGGATGCCGGTTTCGGGATCCTTGATGATGCACATGCCCGAAGCGATGTAGCGGCTCGGATCTTTTTCGGAGGTCCACATCGCCGGGATCTTGTTGAGATCGACCTCGTCGCCGATCATGACGACCTGCTTGCAGGGGGCCTCGCCGCGGTCGACGTCCACGGTGGGGATCGGTTGCGCGATCCGCTCGTTGAGGGTGGGAACGACCTCGGCCTCGGAAACCCCCAGCGCCACGCCCCATTTCTTGCGGTTCGCCACGATCTGGGAGACCGCCGTCCAATCGGGATAGCCCTTGATATTGGTATAGAGGCAGCTCTTGCCCAATTCGGCATAGGCCTTCCAGCCGACCGCCGACATGTTCTCGTCGGGATCGATCTCGGCGATAAAGCGGAGGAGTTCGCCCTGCTGTTCCAGGTTCTGGATATGGGTGCGGATCGATTGGTCACGCATCGCTCAAGGAACCTCGTAGCCTGCCGCGGCGGCAAGCGCCCGGTAGCGGTTGGAAAGCAGGGCAGCCGGGCTCTCGTCGGAGCGAGCGCAGGCGTCGCACATATTGATGCTGGTACAGGGCGCGGGACGGATTGGGGGACAGGGAACGGACAAAGCCCCTGTTTCGACCAGCCGGACCCTGCGTGGCTCGTCGCCCGAGGCAAGACGGGTGGCCCGTGTGGCGATTTCCTTCTCGGCCCTCAGCACTTGCCGGTGGTGATGAGCGACGCAGCAGAGGGGATATCCCAGAAGAGCCGCCTCCGCTTCCGCTGAAACCCGGCTCAGCCGACAAAGCGCTTCAGCCGCCTTTTGCGTGGCGGGCCCGTTGCAGAGATAGGTCACCCGATATGTCGACCGCCGGCGGGCCGTGGCGGCGAGATACCATGCGGGCAGATCGCCCTCGGGCTCCCAGATCGCGCCTGTAACAACCGGTGCGTTCCAGATCGTCCCCCATCCGGGATCTCCGGTTCCCCGGCCGATGAGACACAGCGGCTTCAGGCCGGCCGCAACGGCCAGTAGGTCGAGCCCATCCTGACGCCGATCCGCATCGCCGCCGGCCAGGGCGGAGATCCGTGCGGCCAGATCGGCGAGCGATATGTCGGAGGAGGGTTGCGCGGTCTGCATCGTTTCCGGATAGAGAGGCGGCTCTACTTTATCAAGCCGGCGATGGCCCTAGTCTGGGCTTATTGTGATCGCTCTGTCACCCCACTATTGTCGCCCTATGACCCCGGTCCGTTCACCCGACGATCCCGATCTCACGGTATCCAGTCCAGCTCTTCTGGAAGATGGATCCGACCGGCGTTTCAGGCAGTTCGTCCACGACACTCTGGCCTTCGCTGCCCGCATCGAGGAGATCAGGGATCGGTTCGGCGAGTTCGTCGGCCTGACCGGCAGCCAATATACGATCCTGATCTCGATTGCTCATTTGCAGGACGTCGAGGGGGTGGGGGTCGCTGCCGTGGTGGAACACCTGCATCTGAGCGGGGCCTTCGTCACCATCGAGGTCAACAAGCTCGTCACGGCGGGGTTCGTCGAAAAGCGCGTCAATCCCGGAGACCGGCGGCGTGTGCTGCTGACCGCGACGGAGCGGGCGAGGGGGTTGCTCGCGAAGCTCACCGGGATACAGGCTCCGGCCAACGATGCGCTTTTCGGATGTCTCGACGCAGCCGGGTTTCAGCTGATGTCGACGCTGATGGGAAAACTCGTCGGCTGCGGCGACAAGGCCCTGGCATTACTGGATTTTCAGCGCGCCCAGGCGGCGGGAGGGGATTGATGGCGGCTAAAATGACGATCGACGGGCTGGCTTCGGCGCTTGGCGGGGGCCGCACCACCAGCCGCCGTCTGGTCGAGGAATGCCTCTCCACCATCGATGCTGCCGCCGAGCCCCAGCGAACGACTTTCTTGAGCGTGACCAGGGAAAAAGCGCTCGCCGCCGCCGAGGGGATCGACCGCCTGCGCGCGGCCGGCGCGGCTCCCTCTCCCTATGCGGGCATCCCGATCTCGATCAAGGATCTGTTCGATATCGCGGGCGAGGTGTCGGGCGCCGCCTCGCGGGTGCTGGGCGATGCGGCGCCGGCCACACGGGATGCGCCCTCGGTTGCGCGTCTCAAGGCGGCCGGCTTCATCGTCATGGGCCGCACGAATATGACGGAATTCGCCTTTTCGGGCCTCGGCATCAATCCTCATTTCGGAACGCCTGCCGCGCCCTGGGATCGCGCGGTGGCGCGGATTCCCGGTGGATCCTCCTCCGGCGCGGCGGTCTCGGTCGCGGCCGGCATGGCCTATATGGGGCTTGGCAGCGACACGGGTGGATCCTGCCGGATCCCGGCCGCGCTCAATGGGATCGTCGGCTACAAGCCGACCCAACGCCGGGTGCCGACGGAGGGGACAGTGCCACTCTCCAGCAGCCTCGATTCGGTGGGGCCGCTCGCCAATTCGGTGCGATGCTGCGCGATTGTCGACGCCGTGCTGTCCGGAGAGCCGCTCGATCGGCTTGATGATTATCCGCTGAGCGGTCTTAGGGTGGGGGTGCCGGAAACCCTCGTGCTGGACGGGCTGGAGCCCGCCGTTGCCAAGGCTTTCGAAGCGGCCTTGTCGCGGCTCTCCGCTGCGGGAGCCAGGATCGTCCGGCTGCCGGTTCCTGAATTCGCCCAGGTTCCGGTCATCAATGCCAAGGGCGGACTGACGGCGGCGGAATCTTATGCGTGGCACCGGCCGCTGATCGAGGCGAAGGCTGATTTCTACGATCCGCGCGTGCTGATGCGCATCAAGCGGGGTGCCGCCCAGACGGCGGCCGATTACATCGACCTGCTTCAGGCGCGGCGCGCGCTGATCGCCGGCTTCACCAAGCGCCTGGAAGCTTACGACGTTCTCGCCATGCCGACCGTGCCGATGATCGCGCCGCCCATCGCGGACTTGGACGATGACGAGGCTTATACCCGCGTCAATCTCCTGCTTCTGCGGAATCCGACTTTTATCAACATGGTCGACGGCTGCGCGATCAGCCTGCCGTGCCAGGCGGAGGGCGAAGCTCCCGTCGGCCTCATGCTGGCCCGCGCGAACGGAGGGGATAGGCGCCTCTTCGAAATCGCGCTCGGCGTGGAACGGCTGCTAGGCTAGGGATCGGGGGAAGCGTTCATGAAAAATCGCGCGGAAATCGACGATGTTCTGCAACGGGCTGTGGAGAACGCCCAGGTTCCCTTCGCGCTCGGTGTGGCGCTCTCGCCAGAAGGGATCTTCTACGAGAACGCCGTCGGCCCCGGCGTCGGCCTCGATTCGATCTTCTGGATCGCTTCGATGACCAAGCCGCTGACGACGGTCGCAGCGATGCAACTGGTGGAACAGGGCAAGCTCCATCTCGACCGTCCCGCCGCCGAGATCGCTCCCCAACTTGCCGAGATCCCGGTGCTGGAAGGCTTCGATGCCGCCGGCAAGCCGAGACTGCGTCCCGCCCGGCGTCCGGTGACCCTGCGCCAGCTTCTCACCCATACCTCCGGCTTCTGCTATGAGGCGCAGTCGGTCGATTCGCTGCGCTATGTGCGGGACATGGGGCTCCCGCCCCCGCGTTCCTGCAAGATGAAGGTCTTCGAGACCCCGATGATGTTCGATCCGGGCGAGCGCTGGGAATACGGCATCGGGATCGACTGGGCCGGCCGCCTCGTGGAGATCGCTGCCGGCAAGACGCTCGATCAGTATTTCGCGGATCATATCTTCGGCCCGCTCGGCATGGTCGATACATCCTTCCGGCCCTCGCCGGAGAAGCTTCCAAGGGTTGCCCTCATGCATGCCCGCATCGCCGGCGCGGGCCTGACGCCGATGCCCCGCCAGTTCCCCGAGCCGATGGAATTCGCGCCGGGCGGCGGCGGGCTCATGTCCAGCGGGCGTGATTATGCCGCCTTCCTGCGGATGTTCATGAACGGCGGCTCGCTGGGCGGGGAGCGCCTCCTGAAGCCTGAGACCGTCGCGCTGATGGGCGAGAATCACATCGGCACTCTCAACGCGGGCTTCATGAGGTCGGCAGCGCCCCATGCCACGGCCGTCACCGAATTCTTTCCCGGCGTGCCGAAGAAATGGAGCCTGGGCTTCATGCTCAACGAAGCGGAGGTGCCCGGCCGGCGCAGCGCCGGGAGCCTCGGCTGGGCCGGGGTGGGAAATACTTTTTTCTGGATCGACCGGAAGCGTCAGGTCGCGGGCATCTTCATGACCCAGGTCACGCCCTTCTGCGACCAGGGCGTGCTCGCCACCCTCGATGCGTTCGAGGCCGCCGTCAGCGCCTCGTGACGTCGTCGGTCAATCCCGCCGGTAGGGGAAACAGCGGTCCCGGCCCAAGGAGATGTTGAAATGGAGTCCCAGGGCCGCGATAGCCTCGCCGTGCTCGGGGTAGGGATCCTTGTTCTCCGGTCCTACGACGATGGGTCGGAAGGGACCGCCGTCCTGCCCTTGGGGCGGCAGCATGGCGGTGACGAGACCATTGCCCTCGCCGTCGCGCAAGGTGAGGAACAGCGGCATTTCCTGTTGAAGATGGGCCTTGAGCCCGATCTGCTGCTCGAAGACCGCCCCGCCGGGGGAAGGCTTGAAGGTCGCCGTCGCTTTTTCCGTCTCGCGGCGAAAATATTTCTCGACCGCGTGGTGCATCAGCTCCGATTCGGCGATCGCCTCCGCCTCGGTCTCCATGCGGAACCAGGTCTTGCCGTCGGGCGCGTCGCAGATATATCGCATGGGTCTAGGCTCCCCATCGCCAGAAGGCCGCTCCCTCAGCGAGAACGGCGCTTGAAAGCACCATCTTATGGACTTCCGACGCGCCGTCTACCAGTCGCGCCTGGCGGGCGTAGCGGTAAATCCATTCCAGAACGGTGTCCTTGGAATAGCCCCGGGCGCCGTTGAGCTGGATCGCCGTATCCACCGCCTTGTGAAGCGCGTCGGCGACGGCCGTCTTGGCCATGGAGATTTCAGACTTCGCCCGGTCGCCCTGATCGAGTTTCCAGGCGGCATGGAGAGTCAGGAGCCGGGCCATCTGCACCTGCATGGCGGCCTCGCCCATCATCCATTGGACGCCCTCATGGGCGGCGAGCTTCGATCCGAAGCTCTCGCGCTCCGCGACATAGGCCGAGGCGATCTCGAGCGAGCGCCGCGCGAGCCCAAGCCAGCGCATGCAATGGGTGAGGCGGGCGGGACCCAGGCGGATCTGGGCCATCTTGAGCCCGTCGCCAACCCCCATCAGCCGGTTCTCATCGGGGATTTCGAGGCCGTCGAAGAGCAACTCGCAATGACCGCCATGTTCCTCCGGTCCCATGATCGGGATACGGCGGACGATCTCCCAGCCCGGCTGATCCCGGTCGAAGAGGAAGGCGGTGATGCCTTTGCGCTTATCGTCGGAGGTGCGGGCCAGAAGGATGAAATGCTGGGCCACGCCCGCGCCGGTGATGAACCATTTCCGGCCATGGATGACCCATTTGTCACCCTGCCGCGTGGCCGTGGTGCGCATGACGGAAGGATCGGAGCCCGCACCCGGCATCGGCTCGGTCATGACAATCGATGAGCGCACCTTGCCCTCGACGATAGGCTTCAGCCAGCGTTCCTGCTGATCGGGGCGCGCGACCTTGGCGAGGACCTGCATATTGCCGTCGTCGGGAGCGGCGGAATTGAAGACGGCCGGGCCGAAGATCGAGCGGTTCATCTCCTCGTAGCAGACGGTCATCCCGACCTTGTCGAGGCCCTGGCCGCCGAATTGCTCGGGCAGTTGCAGGCACCAGAGGTTCTGGGCCCTGGCCTTGGCGCGCAGCTCATCGAGAAGATCGAGGCGGATGTTCTCGTGATCGTCGCGAACGGAAGTATCGTTCTCGATGGGCATGAGATGCTCGGCGACGAAGGCTTCGATGCGGGATCGGAAGCTCTCGACACGCTCGCTCGGTTGGAAATCGATGCTCATAGGGTGCTCACCAGATGTCCGCCGTCCACGGGAATGACGGCGCCGGTCATGAAGCGGGAGGCGTCCGACGCCAGGAGAAGCAGCGGCCCGTCGAGGTCGGCAGGATCGCCGAGCCGTCGCTGCGGCACCCGCTTCACCAGCGCCTGCCCTGCCGGGGTTTCGAGGAAATCCCGGTTGATGTCGGTGGAGATATAGCCAGGGGCCAGGGCGTTGACCCGGATACGGTGGCGCGCCAGTTCGAAGGCCATGTTCTGGGTGAGTTGGACGAGCGCCGCCTTCGACGCGCCGTAGGCCGCGACGCCACCCGCCGCGCGAAGCCCCAGGATCGAGGCGATATTAACGATGACGCCCGGTTCCTGCGCCGCGATCCGGCGTCGCGCGAAGGCGCTGGAGCAGAGCCAGGCGCCTTTGAGGTTCGTGTCCAAGACACGATCCCATTCGGCCTCTAGGATTTCGGAAGCCATGCCCGCGGCTGCGACGCCCGAATTGTTGATCAGCAAGGTGACAGGTCCCAGCGCCTTCTCCGCCGCGTCCAAGCCACGTTCGATCGCAGCGGCGTCTGTCACGTCGAGAGGCGTGACGACCACCTCATAACCTGACGTATGCAGATCTTCGGCCAGCGCTTGGAGGGGACCTTCGCTCCGCCCGGCGAGCGCGACCTTGGCGCCCGCGCCGGCCAGGACCTGGGCGAAGCGCTTGCCGAGGCCGCCTGCCGCCCCGGTCAGCAGCGCGGTGGTGCCTTTGAGCGAAAAGAGCCCGTCGGTCATGTCAGATCCTCGCGACTTCGCAGCCGCGTGTCGCCATGGCGTCGGCGAGCCAACCGATGCTGGCGGCATTGGCGCCCGCCGCATTTCCATGGGCCGCCCGCGCCTCGATGCCGGCGAAGATCACGGCGAAGCGGAAGAGGGCGAAGGCGAC
Organism: Rhodospirillales bacterium; assembly: GCA_947473305.1. Lineage (GTDB taxonomy): Bacteria > Pseudomonadota > Alphaproteobacteria > ATCC43930 > CGMCC-115725 > CANJCB01. The sequence continues at coordinate 8,798 of CANJCB010000022.1, read as the reverse complement.
GTGGAAAGGCTTCATCGGCTCGTCATCGCCCACGGCGCGGCGGTAGCGGTCGACAATCTCCCGCTCGGCCGGAATACCGAGCGCCTCGGCGTCGAGGTCCATGACGCCCCCATATTCCTTGGCGAGCGTGTGATAGGGGATGCAGAAGAAACCGAGATCCGCCAAGGGATGGCCCAGGGTCGAGAGTTCCCAGTCGAGCACGGCCGCCACCTTGGGCTCGGTCGGATGGAAGATCAGGTTGCCCATGCGGAAATCGCCATGGGCGATGGTGGTGCGGTCGCTCGGGGGGATATGGTCGGGAAGCCAGGCGATCAGCCGATCGATCGCGGGTATCTCCCGGGCCTTTGAGGCCTGCCATTGCCGGCTCCAGCGATTGAGCTGGCGGGTGAAATAGTCACCGGGCCGGCCATAGTCGCCGAGCCCGACGGCTTTCCAATCGACCCTGTGGAGCTTCGCCAGGGTTTCGGCGGCGGAAAGATACATGAGCCGGCGTTCGGCGGGAGTGACCCCCTCAAGCTCGGCGTTGCGAAAGACCCGGCCGTCGATCCGTTCCATGAGATAGAAGGACGTGCCGGTGATGGATCGATCCTCGCTATAGCAAAGGACGGTCGGGACCGGCACCTCGCTCTCCGCCAGGGCGCCCATGACCCGGAATTCCCGGTCGACCGCATGGGCGCTCGGCAGGAGTTCGCCCTGGGGCTGGGCGCGGAGCACCAGCCGCCGGGCTCCGGCCTCGACGAAATAGGTCGGATTGGATTGTCCGCCCGCGACCGGCTCGACGGTGACGGACTCGACCCGCCCACCGGTGACGTGTTCGGCGATGAAAGCGGCGAGACGATCGATATCTACCGGCGAGGTCAAGAAGATCCCCCTTAGAGGGATTGAGCGGCCTGCAGGACCTCTTCCACGTGACCCGGCACCTGGACGCCGCGCCATTCCTTGCGCAACACGCCCTGCTTGTCGATCAGGAAGGTGGCGCGGTCGATGCCCATATAGGTCCGGCCGTCGCGGTTTTTTTCGACCCAGACGCCATAGCGCTCGCAGGTATCGCCGCCCTCGTCGGAGGCCAGCTTGAAGGGGAGCTGGAACTTCTCCTTGAAGGCATCGTGGGAGGCGACGCTGTCCTTCGAGATCCCGATGATATCCGCGTCGATCTTGGAGAAATCCGGGAGATTGTCACGGAAGGTGCAGGATTCCTTGGTGCAGCCGGGGGTGTCGTCCTTGGGATAGAAATAGACGACCACGTTGCGGCCCTTGAGCCCCGAAAGCGAGACCTTGCCGTTGCCATCGGTGGGAAGCGAGAAGTCAGGGGCGGGTTTGCCGACTGTCGTGGTCATAGAGTCCTCCTTTGGATCTTTGTCCTTGGCCGATCTTTCATCGCTTCGGCGAGGGTCGGCAAGGATTTTCTACCCTGGGCCTGTTATCGGCGAGTGTCACGGGATTGCTACCGGGCGGTTGTAACAAACTGCTCCTGCTCACCGTGAAAAATGCTACAATCGCACCCGGGTGGGCCGATGGAGGACGAGGGTGAGCTTGATCAGATGGCTGACCTCGATCTGGTTTTTTGGAACGATCTTGTCGACGGTGATCGCCGGCGTACGCTTGAGCGAGCGCGCACTGCTGACCTCGGCTGAGATTACCGGAACCATCGTCTGGCGCTGGTTCGTGGCGCCGCCCTTGGTTCTGGCCGTCGCCCTGGCTCTGCTGGGCGGCTTTGTCGCGACGCGGCAGATGCGGGCGCGGACCCGTTAACGGCAGGTCCGCCGACGATCAATCCGCCGCGTATTTCTTTTCCAATGCATCGAAGAAGGGCTTCCGAACCAGGCGTTGGCGTTCCTGGAAGGGCGTCACGATCGCGGGATCCTCGTCGAGCCGGCCCTTGGCCTTGAGCGTACCGAGCGCCAGCGCCATCCCGCGCATCGCGCCTTGAAGCGCCGCGTTGGCATAAAGTACCAGGCCAAAGCCAAGATCGGCGATCTCCTGCTGGTCCATCGCCGGCGTCTTGCCGCCGATCACGATATTGAGCACCTGGGGAACCGAGAGGCGCTTGGGGATCTGGCGGATTTCCTCAAGGCTTTCCGGCGCCTCGACGAAGGTGATGTCCGCTCCGGCGTCGATGAAGGCCTGGGCCCGTTCCATGGCGGGCTCGAAGCCGTGGACGGCGCGGCTGTCGGTGCGGGCGATGATCAGGAAGTCCTCGCTGTGGCGCGCGTCGGCGGCGGCCTTGATCTTGCCGACCATTTCGGCCGTCGAGACCACTTCCTTGCCAGAGAAATGGCCGCATTTCTTGGGCATGTCCTGGTCTTCGAGCTGGATCGCGTTGGCGCCGGCCCGTTCCAGCATCCGGATCGTGCGATAGACGTTGACCGCATTGCCGAAGCCGGTATCCACATCGACGATCAAGGGCAGTTCCACCGCATCGCGGATCAGCGCGGTCTGCTGCACCACGTCGGTCAATCCGATGAAGCCGTGGTCGGGCAGGCCGAAATGCTCGTTGGTGACGCCGGCGCCGGTTATATAGACCGCCTCGAACCCTAGATCCTGGATCATCCAGGCGCTGAGCGCGCTGACGGCGCCGGGTGCGATCAGGGCGCGCCGCTCCGCGATCTTCGCCCGAAGGATTTTTCCCGGATGGTCGGACAAGTCTGAAACTCCTTTGCTGGTCGATATCGGCGATCAGGGGCGCATTTCGTCTAGCACCGCGAAGGTTGTCTGTCGCCTGGGAATTGTTGACCGTCAACCGGCCGGCTCATACTCTCCTCAAAACGCTAGGACAGGGATAGAGTTTTGCTCTGGTTCGTCACCCGCCGCGTGCTGCAATCAGTTCTGACCGTCTTCGGGGTCGTCACCGCAGTCTTCTTCCTGGTGCGGTTGAGCGGCGATCCCGCGGCGTTGCTGATGCCGGTAGAAGCAACGACCGAGGATATCGCGCGCCTCAGGACCGAACTTGGGCTGGATCAGCCGCTGCTGGTGCAATACCTGAAGTTCCTTGCGAATGCGGCCCATGGGGATCTCGGGCAATCCTTGCGCAACCGGACCTCGGCGCTGGGCTTGGTGATCGAGCGGCTTCCGGCGACCTTGGAACTGGCATTGACCGCTTTCGTCCTGGGGATCGCCCTGGCCTTTGCCATCGGGCTTCTCATGCGCCTTTCGTCGAGCCAGAAGCTCAGGACGACCCTTCTCTGGGCCGCCTTCATCCGCCAGGCGATCCCGGTCTTCTGGTTCGGGCTTCTGCTGATCCTGCTCTTTTCCGTCACCCTGCGCTGGCTGCCGTCGCTCGGTCGGGGCGGCATCGCCAACCTGATCCTGCCGGCGACCACGCTCGCGACCTATGAACTCGGGCTTTATCTCAGGCTCTTCAACGCGGCCATGGCGGAGGAGGAGGGGCAGGACTATGTCCGAACCGCCTATGCCAAGGGACAGAGCCGGACCAAGATCGTGCTTCGGCACATGCTGCCCAACGCGCTTTTGCCGTTGATCACCATCGCGGGCATCAACCTGGGTGTGCTCCTGGGCGGGACCGTGGTGACCGAGACGGTCTTCTCCTGGCCGGGAGCAGGACGGCTCATCGTCCAGTCGGTCAGTCAGCGCGATTATCCGGTGATCGTTGCGGGGGTCTTGGTGATCTCGGTGATCTTCGTCTTCGTCAATCTGATGGTCGACCTGATCTATGGGTTGCTCGATCCTCGGGTAAGGCTTTCCTGATGAGCGGGCAAAGGTTTGGACCCTCCATGTGGGTGGCGAGCTTTCTGCTCTCCGCCGTGATGCTGCTCATCGTCGTGATGCCGCTGCTGCCGATCTACGACCCCTATGGCCAGGATCTGTCCTATGGGCTGATGGCGCCCTTCGAGCATGACGGGGACAAGTTCTCGATCCTCGGCACCGACTTCCTGGGCCGCGATCTCTTGAGCCGGTTGGCGCTGGCGGGGCGGGTCTCGCTGATCATCGCGGTTTCGGCTGTCTTCATCAGCCTGGTCATCGGCGTGGCACTTGGGCTCGTCGCGGGATTTTTCCGGGGGATCGCGGAAAACCTCATCATGGGCTTCGCCGATCTTCAGCTGTCGATTCCCCGGGTGCTGCTGCTGATCGCGGTGACGGCGGTGGTGGGATCGAGCGTCTTGAACCTGACGATCCTGTTGGGCGTCACGAGCTGGGTTTCCTATGGCCGCGTCGCGCGGGCCATGGCGATGTCGTTGCGGGAGCGGGAGTTCGTGCTTTCGGCCGTGACGCAGGGAGCCTCGCCGCTCTGGAACATGTGGAAGCATCTCCTCCCCAACGTCTTGCCTCAGATGCTGATCGTCGGCTCCTTCGAATTGGGGCAGGTCATCACCTTGGAAGCCTCCTTGAGCTACCTCGGCCTTGGCGTCCAGCCGCCGCTGCCGAGCTGGGGCCTGATGATCTCCGAGGGGCAGCAGTATCTCGCGATCAATCCCTGGATGTCGATCTTCCCCGGGCTCTGCATCTTCATGCTGGTGGCGGGCGTCCAATTCCTGAGCCAGCGCTTCACCAAGGAAGGCGACCAGGACCTCAAGATGGCGACCCGCTGGTCGAAGAAGCCCGCATGATGGCTGACGTGATCCTCTCCGTCCGCGACCTGACCGTCGAGTTTCAGACGCCGGATGGCCCGAAGCGCGCGGTGGACAACATCTCCTTCGACGTCCACGAGCACGAGGTCTTCGGCGTCGTCGGCGAATCGGGCTCCGGCAAGAGCGTCACCATGCTGGCGGTCATGGGCCTCCTGCCCCAGGGGCAAGCCCGCATCGCCGGAGGCGAGGTGAAGTTCCGGGGCAAAAGCCTTCTCGATCTCGACACCGAGGGGTTGCGGGCGATCCGGGGCAAGCATCTCTCGATGATCTTCCAGGACCCCATGACCTCGCTCAACCCGGTCATCAAGATCGGCAGCCAGATTGCCGAGGCCATCGGGCTTCACCAGAAGGGCCTCAGCCGTTCCGCCATCCGCGACCGGGCGGTGGAGCTTCTGGGCAGCGTCGGCGTGCCCAATCCCGGCCGCCGCTTCGACCAATATCCCCATGAGTTCTCCGGTGGGATGCGGCAGCGGGCGATGATCGCCATGGCCATCGCCAACGACCCCTCGATCCTGATCGCCGACGAGCCCACCACCGCGCTGGACGTGACGATCCAGGCGCAGGTCATGGAGGTTCTCGCCTCGGTCCGGGAACGCACCGGGGCGGCGATGATCCTGATCACCCATGACCTTGGCCTCGTCGCCGAAACCGCCGACCGGGTCGCGGTGATGTATGGCGGGCGGGTCGCGGAGCTGGCGGGCGTGGACGAGATCTTCGCCGAGCCCCGCCATCCCTATACCGTGGGCTTGCTGGCGAGCCTGCCCCGGCTCGATGCCTCCTCCTCGGAGCAGCTCTATTCGATCCCCGGCCAGCCGCCGGGCCTGCGCGGGCGGCCCTCGGGCTGCGTCTTCAACCCGCGCTGCGGGCTGAAGCGCGGCAGGGAACGCTGCGAGACGGAGGTCCCGGCGCTTCGTGAGGTCGCGCCCGCCCATGCCGCCGCCTGCCATTTCTCGGAGGAGGTTGGCGACTGGGTCCGCGAAGTGGCCGCCGCGAAACGGGAAGCGGCCCTATGACCGACATGCTGCGCGTCACCGATCTCCACAAGCATTTCCGGCTGGGCGGCGGCTTCGGGCGGCGGGCGGAGATCCTCCGGGCGGTGAACGGCGTCTCCTTCTCGATCGCCAAGGGCGAGACCCTGGGGCTGGTCGGCGAATCGGGCTGCGGGAAATCGACCCTCGGCCGCGCGATCCTGGGCTTGCAGAAGCCGACCAGCGGCTCGGTGGAGCTGGACGGCAAGGATCTTCTCGCGATGACCAAGGCGGAGCGGCAAAGACAGCGGCCCCGGATGCAGGTCGTCTTCCAGGATCCCTATGCCTCGCTCGACCCCCGGATGAGCGTCCACGACATCGTCGCCGAGCCCCTCAGGATCAACGGCGTCTACCGCGAAGCGCGGGTCAAGGAGATGCTGGATTGCGTCGGTCTCAGGCCCGAGATGGCGGACCAGAAGCCCGCGCAATTCTCCGGCGGGCAGCGCCAGCGCATCGCCATCGCCCGGGCGCTGGCCCTGGGGCCGGAGCTGATCATCCTCGACGAGCCCGTCTCGGCGCTCGACGTCTCGATCCAGGCCCAGGTGATCAACCTTTTGATGCGGCTGCAGAAGGAGATGGGGCTGACCTATCTCTTCGTGGCCCATGACTTGAGCGTGGTGCGGCATATCTCGCACCGGGTCGCGGTCATGTATCTCGGCAAGATCGTCGAGATGGGAACGCGCGACCAGGTCTTCGGCGCGCCCGCCCATCCCTATACGCAGTCGCTGCTCTCGGCGGTGCCGGTGCCGGACCCGAAGGGGCGGGAGACGCGAGGCCGCATCGTGTTGAAGGGGGATCTCCCGAACCCAGCCAATCCGCCGTCAGGTTGCGCCTTTAGGACGCGATGTTTCAAGGCGCAGGCGAGATGTGCGGAAGAAGTGCCGGAGTTGGTGGATCGGACCGCGCCGGGGCACGCGAGCGCGTGCCATTTTGCGGGTATTCATACAAAAGTATGTTGAATTCGCCAATGAAAATAAGGCGGAGCGTTTAGAAAAATTTGAAGCGCTAATTTTTAGTGGCCTAGCCACCGATCCTGAAAAACTTCCGAGCACCTTCGACGGTATTGAGCAACTTGCTGGCTTATTGAAAGCGGCTCGCGGATGATGATTGGGTTTCTCTAGAGATCATTTCCCATCCAAAAATGGGTTGATCACCCCCGCCACCAGCTTCGGATGCGTCTGCATCATGAAGTAGCCCTGGATCTCCTCCAGCCGGGCCACCTGGGGATTTTTCAACAGCTTGATCGCCGAGGTCACGTCCGCCCGGATGCCGTCGGGATAGACCACCAGCACGGGCCGGGTGATCTTCGGCAGGGTCTCTTTCAGGCTATAGGCGTTGACCGCGTCCTCGCCCCAGATCGCATGGGCGCCGCCGCGCCAGAGTTCGCGATAGGTCTCGAACTGCCGCTCGAAGTTGATGCCGGAGATCGGCAGGGTCTCCATCATCTTGTTCCACTCGATCATGAGATGGGAGCCGTCGAGCTTCGGCAGTTCCGGCCAGGGGTCCTTGTTGCGGAACTTCTCGTCGAAAAGGGGCGGGCCGATCAGCACGACGCGGCGTACCTCCTCGGGATAGGCCATGGCCATATGGGAGGCGATGCCGGCGCCGGTGAAGATGCCGCAGATGTCGAACTTCTTGTAACCGAGCGCATTGGCCGTCCCGCGCAGCCAGCGGGCATAGTCCGGGATCTGGGGCCGGCGCGGGGGCCGGAAGCTCTCGCCGAAGCCCGGCGTGTCCGTGGCATAGGCCAGCCGCTCCGCCCCCAGATAGGGCAGGATCTCGTGAAAGGTGAGGCTCGAATTGGGGCTCTGGTGGAAGCAGAAGAGCGGGACCTTGCCCTCGACGGCCGTGCCGGATGTCCGGTAATGGACCTGCCCGTCGGGCGTATCGACATAGCCCTTCTTGACGGCGGGGAGGGTGGTTCCGGCTTCGGTCATGATCGCGCCTCGATGCTGAAGTTCACGCGGGCGAAGATAGCGGGAGGCGGCGACGGGAGGAAGTGGGGGAAATGAGGGATATTTCCCTTACTGGTGGGTTTCGTTGCGCACGGTCGTCATTGCTGTGCATGTTCGCGGAATATGAGGAGGTCAAGGCCGGTCGGTCGGCGAGCTTCCGTCGGGTCGGGGACTTCTACAAGCATCACGGGACCTGCTCGCAGACCTTCCGGAAGTATTACAACCGCTATCTGCGGAGCGGGGCGGCGGCTGATCTTCTGCCGCAACGCCGGGGTCCGAAGTGGCGTGAGCGTCGCGACCCGGTGGGGATCGAGGCGGAGATGGTCGCCTTCCGGCTACGCGGCATGAACCGGTATGAAATCCACGCCGCCTTGCGCGAAGGCCGAGATGCGGTACCCTCGCCGACGACCATCTACCGGGTGCTGCGACGCTACCAGCTGAACCGCCGCACCCCGGCCTTGCGTGAGGAGAAACGTCGCATCATCAAGGAAAAGATCGGCGAACTCGGCCATGTCGACCTGCACCAGCTGTCCCGCGACATCTTCCTGGCGCCACCCCCAAGCCCCGCTTTCATCGTCAGCCTGGTCGACAGCTGCTCCCGCCTGGCCTGGGCCGAGGTGGTGACCTCCAAAAAGGCCCTGCCGGTCATGTTCCGCGCCCTGAAGATGATCAATACCCTCAACCACCACTATGGGGTCCAGTTCGCCGAGATCCTCTCCGACAACGGCGCCGAATTCGCCTCCCGCAAAACCCCAGAAGAACATCCCTTCGAGGCCATGCTCATCGAACTCGGCATCAAGCATCGATACACAAGGCCCTATCGGCCCCAGACCAACGGTAAGGTCGAACGCTTCTGGCGAACCCTCGACGACGACCTCATCGACGGCGCAACCTTCGACAACATCGACCACTTCGCCAACGAACTCTTCGAGTACCTCGTCTACTACAACAACCTCAGGCCACATCAGGCCATCGCCGGAAAGACCCCAAAGGACTTCGCTAACGAAATAACCCAGGCCAACACCAAACCTGATCGATCACCGAATTAGTGAACACACACAGCAATGACCGATTTTAAGAGGTTAAGCCTCAGTTTTTCGGAATTGCGTGGGCTTCTTCGGGGACCCAACCGACGGTGAGGGTTGCGCCTTCCTGGAGTTCGGCGGGGGGGCCGCCGGCGATGCGCATGCGGATGGGGCGGTTGCCGGTCTTGCCGATCGCCAGCACGC
>CANJCB010000021.1 GCA_947473305.1 Rhodospirillales bacterium | reverse complement strand
GGCTACAAGCCACCAGCCCCGGAGGTTTTTGTCCCAGCTCTTGCCGCGCGGTCGGCTGCGCAATCCCGACCAGCTACGCCGCCCGCGCTAGACCCTAAACCAACCATCCACTAACATTCAAACCGGACCAATCGATGGGGGCCGATCAGCAGAACGCGACCGGAACGTCAGGGTTCCTTTTCCCGCCACCTTTGGTGCAGCGCGAGAGACGATTGTGCAACGCAATGCGCGGGGTGAAATTTGGTTTGTGGCATTGAGGCAACATTTTCTAAAACTTGATTCGGAACAACATTGTCGCTTGATTTGAATCGCTCCAACCGCCATATCCTGGCGTGCGGCACCGACCATCCATGATGGTCCTGCCGTACGTCTTCTAGGCGTTTCCTCCCTAAACTTGGGCCGCGCTTGTCGCGGCCCTTTTCTTTTCGGGCCTGGAAAAACGTCAGGAAGTGGCATCGCCCTCGCCCAGAGGCCGCTGCATCAGCACCGCGTCGATCCAGCGTCGGCGCTTACAACCCACCGATTGCAGCAGCCCGACCCGGTGAAACCCGACCCGCTCGTGGAGCGCGATGGAGGCTGCGTTGGCGTTGTCACCGATGACGGCCACCAATTGACGGTATCCCGCCGCGGTACAGCGCTGGATCAGTTCCGCCAGAAGGCTCGTGCCGATCCCGCCGCGGAGCGCGTCGGGCGCCACATAGATCGAATCCTCCAGGCAACGCCCGTAGCCCGGCCGCATCCGGAAAGGCGAGGCATAGGCATAGCCGGCGATGACACCATCCGCCGTGGCGGCGACCAGAAAAGGCAGGCCGCGATCCAGCACATCCGCGCGGCGCCGGGCCATTTCCTCGACGCTGGGCGGATCTTCCTCGAAGGAGCCCCAGCCGGTGGCGACGTGATGACCGTAGATCGCCGCGATGGCGGGAAGATCGGCAGGTTCCGAAGCGCGAACGACGATGCGTCGCGCCGAGGCCGCGCGGCGAATCACGGGCTCAGTTGCGCCAGGTCGATCCCCGCCAGCGCCTTCGTCAAATCCGCCATATCCGCCGCGAGCTGCCGCAGATAGGGCTTTCGCCCCATGGTCCGCTCGTCCATGTAGAGCGACCGGTTGATCTCGATCTGAAGCCCATGGCCGCCGCGATAGGGCTTGCCGTAATGAGCGGTGGTGAAACCGCCCGCATAGGGGGCGTTGCGCGCCACCACATAGCCCTTGTCGCTCAGGATCTTCTGCGCCGTTTCGGTGACGACGGGATCGCAGGCCGTGCCATGGCAGTCGCCCAGCACGATATCCGTCCGCATCTTACGCCCCCGCTCCCGCTGCCCCTGGATCGAGGGCATGGAATGGCAATCGATCAGGAGATAGCAGCCGAAGCGTCGCCGGGTCGCCTCGATCAAGCCTTCGAGCGCGTCGTGGTAGGGCCTGTAAAGCCCGTCGATCCGCGCCGTCGCCTCCTCGAACCTCAGCTTCCGGGAGTAGATATCCTCGCCGCTGGCGACGATGCGCGCGATTGTGCCGAGCCCGACCTGGACGCGGGGGGAGCGGCTGTTGACGAAGCGCGGCAGCTCGTCCTCGAACATCTGGGGGTCGAGCTCATAGGGCTCGCGATTGGGGTCGAGGAAGGCGCGCGGGAAATGCGCCCGGAGCAAGGGTGCTCCGAGATCGGTCACGGCGGCGAAGATCTCGTCGACGAAACTGTCTTCCGACCGCCGGAGAGCCAGGGGGTCGAGGCGGGACGAAGCGATGAATTCGGCGGAATAGTCGGCGCCGCTGTGAGGCGAGGAAAAGACCAGGGGAATCGTCTGGTCGATGGGGCTGAGAACCTCGAAGGGCGAAGCGGCGGCAAGGATCTGTTCGGAACTACCTTCCATGACCGCCAGATTACGTGGCGGGGGCTGTCCTGTCACGAGCCTGTTGATCACTCTTGGCAGGCTCCAAGGCTTGCATGACGACGGAAATTGGGCTACATCGCCCTCTCGCTTCGCAGGGTCCACCCCTCGCGCAGCCGCCGGCGATGGGCGTGTAGCTCAGTGGGAGAGCACAACGTTGACATCGTTGGGGTCGGAGGTTCAATCCCTCTCGCGCCCACCATCGCCGGCTCCTTTGGAAAAGCTGAGCTTTCTTGGCCAGACGGCCTCGCGATGAGACGAGACTTCATCACGCCATCGGCATGAAACAGCTATAAGCTCGATCGACAGAGATGGCCGGGTCAAGCCCGGCCATGACGGTTTTCGATATCTAATTTCACGTCATGCCCGGACGTGATCCGGGCATCTCGTCGCCCTAAGGGCTTAACTCGCCAGCCACTGGGACCAGCGGTCCCGGAGCGGCGACATGCGCGATGCGAGCCATTCCGAATCGGGCTCGAAGATCATGTCCTTGTATTCCGGCGAGGTCGGCATCTTCCTGGCGTCGGCGGGCTTGATGAACTCGAAGGCCTTGGGGTTCGAAGGGCCATAGGGAAAGCGCGTGCAATAGACCGCCTGCCGCTGCGGCTCGGTGCAGAAGGCGATCAGTTCCCAGGCGAGCTTGGCGCGCGGGTTGCCCTTGGGCACGAACCAGGTGCCCATCTCGCTCTGGGCGCCGTTCCACACGATCTGCACCGGCACGCCCCGGTCGATCAGCTCCTCCGCCCTTGCGTTCCACATGGGCATCATGTCGACTTCGCCGTCGCGCAGAAGCTGCTGCGACTGGGAGCCTTCCTTCCACCAGACCTTGATATGTGGCTTGATCTCGTCGAGCTTCTTGAAGCCGCGGTCGAGGTCCAGGGGATAGAGCTTGTCCTTCGGCACGCCGTCGGCCAGGAGCGCGAAGCTCAAGACCGCATAGGAACGATCGTAGAGCGCGCGGGTCCCGGGGAATTTCTTCACGTCCCAGAAATCCGCCCAGCTCTGCGGGCCGCCGTTGGGGAACTTGTCCTTGCGATAGACGAGCGCCGTGCCGAGCGACATATTCGCGATGCCGTGGCCGTTGCCCCGGATGAGGCCCTCGGTCGCCTTCTTGTCCACCGAAGACCAGTCGATGGGCTCCAGCAACCCTTCATGGACGGCCTGATGGAATTCCGTGCTGCCGGTGCTGGACAGGTCCCATTCGTAATTGCCCGAGGTCACCTGGGCCTTGAGCTTGGAGAAGGACATCGGCGCGACCGGGCGGATCTTGATGCCGGTCTTTTCCGTGAAGGGGTCGAAGTAGGCGACGAATTCCGTCTCCTCCATGCTGCCGCCCCAGGTATTGGCGTAGATCACCCTTTCCTCGGCCGCGCCGGCGGAGCGGATGATCGTCGGCGCCGCCAGGACCGCGAGCCCGGCTTTCAGGATTTTGCGGCGGCTGGGGGCCTGGGGCAACGTCATGGTCATTCCTCCTCCTGGTTTCTTTGCGCCAGTCTAGGCCGCGGAGGAGAGGAGCGACAACGTATAAACTCTGGGTGGACCCCTTCTACCAGAGCGGTCGGTTGATCGGATCGTAGACGGTCAGGCCGAGCAGCATATCCACATTCTTCCCGTCCCTGGCGAGCGGAAGGGCCAGCCGTTCGAGGTAGGAGTGGTTGCGATCAGGATAGACCACCGGGCAGCCCCGCAGATAACCGGTCTGGCCCTCCGCGACGGCGATGTAATGCTGTCCGCGCGGGGTCTGCAGGAAGTCCGGATCCGCTTCGCCGATGCAGCGTCCGCGGAACTCCGCGCCCATGGCGATGACGAATTCCGAGCCGGTCAGGCGGTAGCGGAAGGCGAGAGGATCGCGCTCGACATCCGCGAGCCAGATCCAGCGCAGGAGCTTTGGTGTGTCGATGGGATCGAAATGCTGCCGTCCGGGAAGGACGCCCGGCGCCGGGGCGATATATCGCCAATAGGCGTAGAGGCCCAGGATCCGGGGATCGCTGTCGGGCGGCGGGCTCCCGAGGGCGAGAATATCCGTCTCGTCCCGCTGAATGATCCGGCGCGCGAAGTGCCCTTTAACCGAAGAGGCCACGGAGGGTGCGAGTTCGATCTGCATGACGCGACCCTAGAGGACCGCTGTTATCCGGATATTATCAGGCTAAGATTTCAGGGCCGCTCCCGGCGCAGAAAGGAAAAGACTGCATGCTCCACAACATGGAAGCGCGCTGGTATGTCGATCCGGCTCTCTATGAGCGCGAGCGGCAGGTCATTTTTCGCCGCCATTGGCACCTGCTGGGTCCGGCCTCGGAACTGGACGAGCCGGGGCGCTATCTGGCGGTGGAGATCGCGGGATGGAAGCTGTTCGCCCAACGCGGCCAGGACGGCGTGCTGCGCGCCTTTCACAATGTCTGCCGGCACCGGGGCGCGCGGCTCCTGGAGGAAGGAACCGGGCGCTGCGACCGGCTGCAATGCCCTTACCATCTCTGGGTCTATGAACAGGACGGCAGCCTGCGCAACACGCCCTTCTTCGGGGAGGATCCGAGCTTCAAGCTGGAAGACTGGCCGCTCCAACCGATCTTGGTCGAGGTCTGGCGCGGCCTTCTCTTCGTCGCGATCGAGCCCGCGACGGGGCTGGTGGAACAACTGGGCGACATGCCCCGGGAACTCGCCGAGTTTCCCCTCGAAACCTTCCGGCCGATGACCAGCGCGCGCTTCGTCATGGCGGCCAATTGGAAGACCTATACGGACAATTTCATCGAGGGCTACCATATCCCCGGCATCCATCCGGGCTTCGGCCGGGTCATCGATTTCGCCCGCTTCGAGACCGTGGCGCTCGGCAACGCGGTGCGCATGACCGCGCCGCAGAAGGACGGCTCGATCTATGGCGGGAAATGGATGTGGGGCTGGCCGGGATGGACGCTCTCCACATTTCCCGGCGGGATGAACACCAGCCGGATCACTCCGCTCGGCGTCAATTCGACGGAACTCGTCTACCATTTCTATTTCGCCGACCTCTCGCCGGAGACCGAGGCGGCGCGGAACCAAGTCGTCGAGACCAATTGCGGCATCGTGCGCGAGGATTTCGGGATCTGCGAGCATACGCAGCTCAACTACGCGTCGGGCGCCTATCGTCCGGGGCCGCTCAGTCCGCGCCAGGAACAGTCGTTGATCTGGTTCCAGGACCGGGTCCGCCAATTAGTCGGGGATTAGGGATTCCGGCCCTTCGTTCCACCGTCGAATTTCTGTCATCAAACCGACCTATGGTGCCTTTCCAATAGAAACCCATAGCTAGGGGAATTGGATGGCCGACATACACGATCTTGGGACGCGGCAGGCTGCAACCGGACTGAAGATGACCCAGCGGCTGGCCTCGATGCTGCAAGCGGCAAAGCCGCGCCGCCGCGCCCAGAACGGCCAGCGCTCGCGGATCTGGAAGCTGCTGCGCCGGGCTCAGGCTCCCGTGAGCCCGACCACGGCGCTCCCGCCCCATCCCCTTTCGGTCCCGGCACTTCCCGCTAAATCCCTCTCCGCCGAGGCGCTTCCCCTGTCGAGCCAGGAGATCGCTTTGGCGGTCATGGCGATTAATCGCCTGGGTCCCGCGAGCTTCCGGGCCGCCGCTTCGGGCAAGCCCGTCAAGCTCGCCGCGCCCGATCCGCGCACCGCCGACCTCTTCCGCGCCGCACTCGCCGTCACCCAGCGGAACCGCAGCACCGACCGGCTGATCGAAGTCGTGGTCGAGGAGGATCGCAGCGCAGCCTGACCCCGCCAGGATATCGCCCAAAAGAAAAGAGCCCGCCGGAAAGGCGGGCTCTCAATTCTCGAAAACCGGCGACTGCTTTAGGTGCGGTAATCCGGCTTCGTATGCTCGATCAGGGTCAGGGCGGAGTTCCAAGCCGTGGCGACCGTGCGGTTGGCCTGGGTCTGCTGCGCCGTATACTGGCAGACCTCCTCCGACGGATAGACCAGTTCCGCGCCGGTGGTCAGCGCCTGGATCTGCGCCTGGCAGGACCGCTCCATGAAATAGATCCGCAGGAAGGCCTCCGGGATCGAGGCGCCGCAGGCCAGGAGCCCGTGGTTGCGCAGGATCATCGCCTTATGCGGCCCAAGATCGGCCGTCAGCCGCGCGCGCTCTTCGAGGTCGAGCGCGATGCCCTCGTAGTCGTGATAGGCGATGTGATCGTGGAAGCGCATGGAATGCTGGGTGATCGACAGCAACCCGTTCTTCTGGCAGGAGACCGCGATCCCCGCCGGCGTATGGGTGTGGATCACGCAGGTCAGGTCCGGCCGCGCCATATGGATGGCGCTGTGGATCGTGTAACCCGCCTGGTTGATCGCCCGCGACCCGCTGGCATCCTGGTCGACGATGGTGCCGTCGAGATCGACCTTGACCAGATCCGAGGCCCGCATCTCGTGGAAGAGCACGCCGTATTGGTTGATCAGGAAGTGATCTTCCGGTCCGGGGACCCGAGCGCTCAGATGGGTGTAGACGAGGTCGGTCCAGCCGAAATGAGCGACGAGGCGATAGAGCGCCGCGAGTTCGCAGCGGGTCTTCCATTCCTCTTCCGAGACGCCCGCCAAAGCGGCCGGGCTGGTGGCGATATTCATGCGGGGACCTCTCCTACGGATTGTTGACAATCAGTGTCGGAGGCGCGACGCCTCCTGTCAAGAAGTCGCCGCCTCAGGAAGCCGCGACGCCGCTTTCCATCTTATGCGAGATGGCCTCGACCGCCTTCTCCGCCTGCTCGACGGTGAGGGAGCCTTCGACCAGCCGCTTGGTATATTCGTGCTGCGGATTGGCCAGCACCTCGTCGGCGTTGCCGCGCTCCACGATCGAGCCCTTGTACATCACGGCGACGCGATGCGCGAAAGCCTTGGCGATCGAGATGTCGTGGGTGATGAAGAGATAGGCGACCTTCCGCTTCTCGCGCAGATCGATCATCAGGTTGAGAAGCTGGCCGCGGATCGACACGTCGGCGCCGGACAAAGGCTCGTCCGCGATGATGATCGGCGGATCCATGGCGAGCGCGCGGGCGATGGAGAGACGCTGGCGCTGACCGCCCGAGAGTTCATGCGGGAAGCGGCCGAGGTAGTCCTCGCCGGGACGCAGGCCGACCTGCTCCAGCAGAATGATCAGCCGCTCGCGCATCGTGCCGATCGGCGAGGGATGACGGATCGCGGCTTGCGACAGAAGCTGAGTGACGGTCCGGCGCGGGTTGAAGGCAGCGCTCGAATCCTGGAACACCGGCTGCATCGCGGTCCTGACCTCGCGAAGCTGCCCCATGGGCAGGCCGCTGATGGTCTTGCCGAAAAGCTTCACCTCACCCGCATCCGGCCGGACGAGGCCAAGGGCGATCTTCGCCAGGGTCGACTTGCCCGATCCCGATTCGCCGACGAGGGCGACGGTCTCGGCCTCGCAAACGTGAAGGTCCACTTCGCGAGCTGCCGTCACCGGCGGAAAACCGCGGCGGTGAAAGGACTTCGACACTTTGCAAAGTTCAAGGACCGGCTTGCCGATCACTGTCTCAACCATGGCTTGCGGATCCCGGACTGTGAAGAGGCGACGCCCCGTTTATCATCGATAAGGTCACGATGCCGCGCTCGCCGGCACCCGCTGGGCGGCGGCCTCGACGGCATAGCAGCGCACGGCATGACGCGAGCCGAGATCGGTCGGCGCCGGCATGCTTTCCTTGCAGACCGGCATCGCCACCGGACAGCGCATCTCGAAAGGACAACCGGGGGGCTGCTTCGACAGGTTCGGCACGTCGCCCGGGATGGTCTCGAACCGCCCGCGCTCGTCCCGTGTCGCCTTGGCGGCGCGCAGCAGGCCCTTGGTATAGGGATGGGAG
The DNA here is from genome assembly GCA_947473305.1 of Rhodospirillales bacterium. Classification (GTDB taxonomy): domain Bacteria; phylum Pseudomonadota; class Alphaproteobacteria; order ATCC43930; family CGMCC-115725; genus CANJCB01. The sequence continues at coordinate 64,656 of CANJCB010000021.1, read as the reverse complement.
GGATTGGAGAAGATCGTCGCCGTAGGACCCCATTCGACGGTGCGGCCGGCGTACATGACGTAGATCCGCTCGCAGGCCGAGGCGACGACGCCCAGGTCGTGGCTGATGAGCAGCAACGCCATGCCGAGCTTCTTGCGCAGGTCGCGCAGCAACTCCATGACTTCGGACTGGGTCGTCACGTCGAGCGCCGTGGTGGGCTCGTCGGCGACCAGCAGCTTCGGCCGGCAGCCCAAGGCGATGGCCATCATGGCGCGCTGGCGCATGCCGCCCGACAGCTCGTGCGGATAGGCGCGCGCGGCGGTGACCGGCAGCTTGACGAGGGTCAGGAGCTCGGCGACGCGCGCCTTCACATCTTTCACGCCTTGATCGTGATGCTCGACGCTCTCGGCGATCTGGCGGCCGATACGCATCACCGGATTGAGGAAGCTCAAGGGATCCTGGAAGACGATGGCGACGGGATTGCCCCGGACGCTTTCCCATTCCTTGGGGCTCAGGCGCGTGACATCCCGGCCGTCGATGATGAGCTTGCCGCTTTCGATTTCCGAGGTCTTCTCGGGCAGAAGACCCAGCACCGTGCGGGCGATGGTGGATTTGCCGGAGCCCGATTCGCCGACGATGCCGACGGCCTCGCCTTCGCCGACCCGGAGCGTGACGCCGTTCGCCGCCTTGACCCTCGCCCCGCCGACCAGATAGGCGAGCTTCAGGTCGTCGATCTCGAGGATGTTGCGTCCGCTCTTCGCTGTCGTCTCGGCCATCTACTTCACGCCTTTGGGGTTGAGCGCACGGCTGATCGAGTCGCCAAGCAGGTTGAAAGCCAGCACCGTGATGAGGATGGCGGTGCCCGGGAAGAAGGAAAGCCACCAGGCATTGAACAGGAAGCGCTGGCCGCTGTTCAGCATGCGCCCCCAGCTCACGAGGTCGGGGTTGCTCAAGCCGAAGAAGCTCAGGGCCGCTTCGAGCAGGATGGCCTGGCCGACGATCAGGGTCCCGATGGCCATGGTCGGCGAAACCGCGTTGGGGATAACCTCGCGCAGGAGGATATAGCCCTCCTTATACCCGAGGCAGCGGACCGCTTCGACGAATTCAAGCTGCTTCACGCGCATGACCTCGCCGCGCATCACGCGCGCGGCCTGGGGCCAGGCAAGCAGCGCGATGACGGCGATGATCCGTGTCAATCCGGGACCGGAAAGCGCCACGATCACCGCGGCCAGAATGAAGCTCGGCACCACCTGGAAAACCTCGGTGACGCGCATGACGATAAGGTCAAGCGCGCCGCCATAGTAGCCCGCGATGCCACCGATGAAGATTCCGAGGGATGTTGCCGCGATCGCCGCGCAGAACCCCACCGAGAGCGAAATCTGGATCCCGAAGATGATGCCGACGAGGACATCCCGGCCCAATTCGTCGGATCCTAGGAAATGCGAAGTCGACGGCGGCAGCAAGGCGTCGTTCGAGATGATGGTCGGATCGACGCCGGAGAATTGCGCGCCGATCGCGATCACGACCAGCGCGCCGACATAAACGGCTGCGGCGACACCGGCCGGAAGGGATTTAAATCTTGAGGTGAAATTACTCATCTACCATCTACCCCCGCACACCCTCGCATCCATGCTTGCGGCGACCCGGCTGTTTTCCGCCGATCCGCCACCGTCCAGAAAATGTAGACCGCCCGTGAAGCGTGAAGCTTTTTTTGCATCCTCTGCCCTCTGCGGCACCGACTCGTCAACCCGGAAAGAGTCGCAACCCCAAGAGAGCGGGCAGGCGTGCCGGAATAGAGCCCCAAACTCCGCCTGTTTCCGACCGCGCCAAATGCCGGTCGGGCAATCCGCCTCAGAAACCTCGGTCTCATTCGTGAACTTCCCAAGAAGGCCGTCTTGACGACAACGGCTTTACGCCGCTTGGACCCCCCTCTCATGCTATGACAGCTTCCACCGGAATATCAATGGCTGTGTTGCAAGCAGCGCATGGCCCGCCGCCCGCCTTGCCAGGGGAAAGTCCCGGCGATACAGTCCGCGCTCCCTTCAAGGAGTGCTCCGGGCATGAGCTTTCGCGCGGCGTCGCAAGCGCTTTCGCGCTTTACCGTCCTCGACCTGACGCGCGCGCGCTCGGGTCCCACCTGCACCCGGCAGCTCGGCGACTGGGGGGCCAATGTGATCAAGATCGAGATGCCCGACCTGGGCGACGGCGGCGGCGATCCCATGGGCACGGCGCGGGACGGGTCGGATTTCATGAACCTCCACCGGAACAAGCGGAGCCTCACGCTGAACCTCAAAGCGCCGGAGGGCGTCGCCGTCTTCAAGCGCCTGGCGGAAAAGGCGGATGTGGTGGTCGAGAACTTCCGGCCTGACGTGAAGACCAGGCTTGGCATCGACTATGCCGCCTTGAGCGCGGTCAACCCTCGGATTGTCTACGCCAGCATCTCGGGCTTCGGGCAGGACGGCCCCTATGCGCGACGGCCCGGCCTCGACCAGATCGCCCAGGGCATGAGTGGGCTCATGTCGATCACGGGCCTAGCGGGCCAAGGCCCGGTGCGCGCGGGCATCGCGGTGGCGGATTCGACGGCCGGGCATCTCTGCGCCCAGGGCATCCTGACCGCCCTCCTCGAACGCGAGGTTTCGGGCAAGGGCCAGTTCGTCCATACCTCGCTCCTGGAAGCCTTGATCTTCCTGCTGGATTTCCAGGCGGCGCGGTGGCTCGTGGACAAGGAAGTCCCGCCGCAATCGGGCAACGACCATCCGACCATCATCCCCACCGGCGTCTTCGAGACGAGCGACGGTTACATCAATATCGCCGCCGGGGGCGACAAGATGTGGGCGGCGCTCTGCGAGAGCATGGGAACGCCGCAACTCGCGCAGGATCCGCGCTTTTCCGACCGCGTCGGCCGCGCCACCAATCGCGCCCAGATCAACGACGAGATCACCAAGCGGACCCGCCAGCATGAGTCCGCCTGGTGGATCGAAAGGCTCAACAAGGCCGGAGTGCCCTGCGGCCCGATCTACACCATGGACCAGACCTTCGCCGATCCCCAGGTGAAGCATTTGAAGCTGGTGCAGGAGATCGAAACCTCGGTCCACGGCAAGATCGCCCAGGTCGCTCAGGCGGTCCATCTGGACCGGACGCCGAGCGCATTGGTGACGGAACCGCCCATCGTCGTCGGCCAGCATACCGACGAGATCCTTGGCGAATTTGGCTTTGCCGCGGCCGAAATCGCCGCCCTGCGCCGCGACAGCATCCTCTAGATCCGGGGTTTCCAATATGAGCAGCGACAAGATCCTCGTCGCCAAGGAGGGCGGCATCGGCCGCCTCACCTTCAACAACCCCGAGCGGCACAACGCCATGTCCCTGGAGATGTGGCAGCGCACGGCTGAGATATTGGCGGATTTCGACCAGGATCCCGCCGTCCGCGTCGTGGTCCTGGCCGGAGCCGGCGGCAAGGCATTCGTCTCCGGCGCCGACATCTCGAAATTCGAGAGCGAGCGGGCCAGCGCCGACGCACAGAAAATCTATTCCGATGCGGTCGCCGGCGCCTCCACCGGCCTGCGCGATCTGTCGAAACCGACCATCGCCCAGATCCAGGGCTATTGCCTGGGTGGCGGTTTGGGCCTCGCGATCTGCGCCGATATCCGCATCTGCTCCGAGAATTCGCGCTTCGCGGTTCCGGCGGCCAAGCTCGGCATCGGCTATGGCCACGAGGGCATCGGACGGCTGATGGAACTGGTCGGTCCTTCCGTCACCAAGGACATCTTCTTCACCGCCCGGCAATACACGGCGCAGCAGGCCTATAACTGCGGCCTCGTCAATCATGTGGTCCCGGTGGAGGAGCTGAAGACCTTCGTCGACGACTATGCGGCGACGGTCGCGGGCAACGCCCCGCTCACCATCGCGGCGGTGAAGCAGTCGGTGGCCGAGCTTTTGAAGGATCCGGGCGAGCGGGACTTCGCGCTCTGCGAGCGGAAGACGGCGGCAGCGCTCGGCAGCCAGGACTTCATCGAGGGCCGCCGCGCCTTCATGGAAAAACGGAAACCGAATTTCCAGGGCCGGTAAGCGCCGGGCCAGGAGGAGAAGGGGTCAACTTGCAGGTTAGTGGTTGAGGTATCGCCTCCCGACAAGCTAGGCTTCGCTCGAAAGAATGAAGCCGGCCCGTTTTGGAGGAAATCGATGTTCAAGAAGACCGCATTCGCCTTGGCTGTCGTCACGGCCGCGCTGGTCGCGGCGCCCGCCGCCCATGCCCAGCAATTCATCAACGTCCTGACCGGCGGAACGAGCGGCGTCTATTATCCGCTGGGCGTCGCCCTCTCCAATATCTATTCGAAGTCGCTGCCCAATTCGAAGTCGGCGGTCCAGGCGACCAAGGCCTCGGTTGAAAACCTCAACCTCCTCCAGGCCGGCCGCGGCGAGATCGCCTTCACCCTCGGCGACTCCCTGAGCGACGCCTGGACCGGCAAGGCGGACGCGGGCTTCGCCCAGCCCCTGACGAAGCTGCGCGGCATCGCCGGCATCTATCCCAATTACATCCAGATCGTCGCGAGCGCCTCCTCGGGAATCAAGACCCTGGCGGACTTGAAGGGCAAGCGCATCTCGGTCGGCGCGCCGAAATCCGGCACCGAGCTCAACACCCGGGCCGTGCTCAAGGGTGCCGGCCTCACCTATGCCGATTTCTCCAAGGTCGAATATCTCGACTTCGGCGTCTCCGTCGACCTTATGAAGAACCGGCAGATCGACGTGACGCTCCAGTCGGCGGGCCTCGGCGTCGCCTCGATCCGCGACCTCGGCACCTCCATGGACATCATCGTCGTCCCGGTCCCGGCGGATGTGGTGGCGAAGATCGGCGACCCGGCCTATCAGGCGGCCTCGATCCCGGCCAATACCTATCCGGGCCAGACGGCGGCCGTTCCGGCCATCGCCATCACCAACTTCCTGGTCACGAGTTCGGACATGAAGGACGACGTGGTCTATGCCATGACCAAGTCGGTCTACGACAACCTCGACCAGCTCGTGGCGGCCCATGCCGCCGCCAAGGACATCAAGCTGGAAAACGGGGCCAAGGGCATGCCGATCCCCATGCATCCCGGTGCCGAGAAGTTCTTCAAGGAAAAGGGCCTGCTGAAATAGGGCTGGCCGCTCGTAAAACGTAAAACGGAGCATCTTCCATGACGTCAACGGCAGCCACCGCGACGGTGGAAGAAACCTCCGTCATCATCGACCCCGAGAACCCGGCCGCCGGCCTCACGGCGCCAGGACGCTCAGGAACCGCGATCTTCGGGATCGCGGTGATCTTCAGCATCTGGCAGGTCTTCAACGCCGCCTATAGCCCCGTCTCGACCATGGTGCTGCGGTCGGTGCATGTGGGCTTCTTGATGCTGCTGGCCTTCGCGATCCTCCGCTTCCGGAGCCGGGACAACGGCAAGGTCGCGGTGCCTTGGTACGACTGGGCGCTCGGCATCCTGTCCTTCGGGCTGGGCTTCTATCACTGGGTCTTTGAGGCTGACCTCATCCAGCGGGCGGGCGATCCTTCGATGCTCGACATCGGGGTGGGCTGCGTCGTTCTAGGCCTGCTTTTCGAAGCGTCGCGGCGGGCCATGGGCTGGGAACTGCCCGCGATGTGCATCGTCTTCATCCCCTATGCGCTTTTCGGGCGGTATCTGCCGGGCTTTCTGCTCCATCGCGGCTTCGATTTCGAGCAGGTGATCGACCAGCTCTTTCTCGGGACCGAGGGGATCTACGGCACGCCCACCTTCGTCTCGGCCACCTATATCTTCCTCTTCATCCTCTTCGGGTCGTTTCTCGAAAAGGCGGGGATGATCAACCTCTTCAACGACGTGGCCATGGGCACCGTGGGCCACACCCAAGGCGGACCCGCCAAGGTGGCGGTGATCTCCTCCGGGCTCATGGGGACGATCAACGGCTCGGGCATCGCGAACGTCGTGACCATCGGCCAGTTCACGATCCCGCTGATGCGCCGCTTCGGCTATAACCCTTCCTTCGCCGCCGCCGTCGAGGCCACGGCCAGCATGGGCGGACAGATCATGCCGCCGGTGATGGGCGCCGTCGCCTTCATCATGGCGGAAACCCTGGGCGTGCCCTATGCGACCATCGCCATCGCGGCGATCATCCCCGCCGCCCTCTATTACGCCAGCACTTTCTGGATGGTCCATCTGGAAGCCGGGAAGAACAATCTCGTCGGCCTGCCCAAGGAGAAATGCCCCAGCGCCTGGAACGCGTTGAAGCGCGACTGGTATCTGGCGCTGCCCCTGGTGGCGCTGGTTTACATGCTCTTCGACGGCTATACGCCGCTCTTCGCCGGCACCGTGGGCCTGACCTTGACCTCGATCATGATTCTGGGCACCTCGATCATATCGCCCTTCGGCAGCACCCTCATCCGGGGTGGCTTCTGGATCGCGCTCGGCCTCATCGGCGGCGGTCTCCTCGCCGCCGACCTCTTGTCGATCAACACCGTGCTCTTCGGCGCCATCGCGATCATGTCGGCCATATGCCTTTTCGCGCGCGACCGGCGCAAGACCGTGGCGCTTCTGGTCACGAGCCTCTCGGACGGCGCCAAAAGCGCGGTCGGCGTCGGCCTCGCCTGCGCCATCGTCGGCATGATCGTCGGCACCATGACCCTGACCGGCCTCGCCAGCGAGCTTGCCCGCATCATCCTGGACCTGGCGGGCGAAAACCTCTTCCTGGCGCTCGTCATGACCATGATCATGTGCATCGTGCTGGGCACCGGGCTGCCGACCATCCCGACCTATATCATCTGCGCGGCCATGGCGGCTCCCGCCCTCCTGAAGATGGGCGTGCCGCTGATCGCCTCACACATGTTCGTCTTCTATTTCGGCATCATGGCGGACCTGACCCCGCCGGTGGCGCTCGCGGCGCTCGCCGCCTCGGCGATCAGCAAGACCGACCATATGGAGGTGGGCTGGATCGCCACGCGGATCGCGCTGGCGGGCTACGTCGTGCCCTTCATGTGGGTCTATGATCCGGCCCTCCTCCTCCAGGGCAATTGGACCTTCGTCGGCCTCGCCTACATCCTCGCCAAGGCGCTCTTCGCCATCGCGCTCTGGGGCGGGGCGGCCACGGGATACCTCCTCGGACCGATGACCTGGCTCGACCGGATCATCGCCACGGTGGCGGCGGGACTCGTGGTCGCGGCGGTCGCCTGGACCGACGAGGCGGGCTTTGCCATCGGCGCGGCCTTCCTGCTCTACCGGCGCTGGAAGCTCCGGCAAGGGGCTGCGGCCGCGGCGTGAGCGGGGCGACGGTCTGCCTCCTCATCGCCGGGATGAGCACGATCCTGCCCGGCGACCATTTCACCCTCGCCTGGACACATTCCGTCCAGAAGACGGAATGGCAGGAGGATTACGTCCTGCGCGGCGACCGCCTGCTGCTGACCGAGGCCCGCATCCAGGGCAGCGGCGCCGGCATGGACCCGCCCGAGGGCGCGCGCCTCGACAAGGGATGGTGGCGCTACGATCCCCATCTGTCGCCGCTGCCGGAATTGCGGCTCACGCTCTCCCCCTTCACGGCGGGATACCGCCTGTGCCTCGACGGCGCCTGCCGGGCGCTGACCGAGGTCATCGGCTCCGACGCGGCGGAGGGCGTCCTCACGCTGCGCCCCTGCGCCGCGAAATGACGACAGCGCGGCAAACTTGCCGCACCGCGCATAATATTCGCGGCGACTTCCTCATACTTCTGGGCTTAGAGTCTTCTCGTTCCTACGATAAAGAACACCGCCACCGGGAGCCTAGAGCCTAGATGAACGCATTGCTGCGATTGAGCGAGGCCATCGACTGGCTGAACGAAAAGATCGGCAGGGTGGCCAATATCCTCGTGCTGCTATGCTGCGCCATCAGCGCCGGCAACGCGATGATGCGCTACGCCTTCAGCTACAGCTCCAACGGCTTCCTGGAAATCCAGTGGTACATGTTCACCATCATCGTGCTTTTCGGCGCGTCCTATACCCTGCGCCGCAACGAGCATGTCCGGGTCGAGATCTTCTACGTCTGCTTGTCGGACCGGGGGCAATACTGGCTTGACCTGATCGGCACGCTGGTTTTCCTAATCCCGACCTGCCTCTTGATGGTCTATCTCTCCTGGCCCTTCTTCATGCAGTCCTATATCGAGAACGAATGGTCCGGCAACGCCGGGGGCCTGTTGCGCTGGCCGATCAAATTCGCCACGCCGGCGGCCTTCGCGCTCCTGGCGCTCCAGGGCCTCTCCGAGATCATCAAGCGCATGGCGGCGATCGCGGGCGTCATCAAGCTCGACGTCCACTACGAGAGGCCGACCCAATGATCCCCGTCGAGTTCATGCCGCCCCTCATGTTCGCGGGGCTCGTGCTCTTCATGCTGGTCGGATACCCCGTGGCCTTCTCGCTGGCGGCGCTCGGGCTCTTCTTCGGCTTCATCTCGATCCATGAAGGCTTCTTCGGCCTCAATTTCCTCCAGGCGATCCCCAACCGGATCTTCGGCAACGTGCTGTCGAACGACCTCCTGCTGGCCGTGCCCTTCTTCACCTTCATGGGCGCGATCCTGGAGAAATGCGGGCTCGCCGAGGACATGCTCGACAGCATGGGACAGCTCTTCGGGCCGATCCGGGGCGGCCTCGGCTATTCCGTCATCATCGTCGGCTTCATCCTGGGCGCGATCACCGGCACCGTCGCCGCCCAGGTCATCACCATGGCGCTCATCTCCATGCCCGTGATGATGCGCTACGGCTACAACACCCGCTATACGACCGGCGTGCTGGCGGCCTCGGGCACCATCACCCAGCTCGTCCCGCCCTCGCTCGTGCTCATCGTGCTGGCCGACCAGCTCGGCAAGTCGGTGGGCGACATGTATCTCGGGGCCTGGGGACCGTCGATCATCCAGGTGCTGCTCTTCGCGGGCTATACCTTCATCCTCAGCCTCGTGAAGCCGCAGTGGGTCCCGGCGGTGCCGAAATCCGCCCGCACCCTCGACGGCTGGCCGCTCGTGCGGAAATGCCTCCTGGGGATCATTCCCTCGGCGATCCTGATCTTCGTGGTGCTGGGCACCATGATGCTGGGTCTCGCCACCCCCACCGAGGCCGGCGCCATGGGAGCCGTGGGAGCGGTCATCCTGGCGGTGATCCATCATCCGCAATTGAGCCAGAACAGCCGCCGGATCTTCGTCCTGGGCCTTGTCGCCGGGGGCGTCGGCACCATGCTCGGGATCTATGAGATCCCCGGCTATCCTTTCCAGATCGCCTTCTCCCTCTGCTATCTCGCGGTCGCCTGGCTTTGCATCGAAGCGGTCCGCATCTCCGACCTCCGGAAGCTCATCATCCAGGGCTATCAGACGACCATGCGGATCACCGCCATGGTCACCTTCATCCTGATCGGCTCGACCTGCTTCTCGGTGGTGTTCCTGGGCGTGGACGGGAACCGCTGGCTCGAGGATCTCCTGTCCCATGTGCCAGGCGGACCCTGGGGTTTCCTCGCCTTCATCAACCTCTTCATCTTCTTCCTCGCTTTCTTCCTCGATTTCTTCGAGATCGCCTTCATCATCCTGCCGATGATCGCGCCGATCGCCCAGAAGATGCTGGCGCCCATCGTCGGCCCCGACGTGGCGCTCGTGTGGTTCGGCGTGATGCTCTGCGTCAACATGCAGACCTCCTTCATGCATCCACCCTTCGGCTTCGCGCTCTTCTACCTGCGCGGCGTCGCGCCCCGGGAAGTGAAAAGCTCGGACATCTATTGGGGCGCGCTACCCTGGGTCGGGATCCAGCTCATCATGGTGGCGTTGGTGATCGCCTTCCCGATCATGGTGACGGGGCTCCTGGATACACATGTCGCGGGGGATTCGAGCCAGATCCATTTCGATGTGGACATGCCCGATTCGATCCCCGACCCTCCCACGGATTCGGACGACACCCAATAAGGCGCGGGCACGGATTCACCTGATGGATAACCTCTTCGGACCCGATTTCATGTCGGCGCTCTGGGCGCTCGGCGAAGTGATCATGATCAACGTGATCCTCTCGGGCGACAACGCGGTGGTCATCGGCATGGCGGCGGCGACGCTGCCGGCCAAGCAGCGGATCCGGGCGGTCTGGTGGGGCATTCTCGCCGCCGCCGTGTTGCGGGTGATCTTCGCGATCGCGACGACCTCCCTCCTCCACGTCATCGGGCTGATGGTGGCGGGCGGCGTACTCCTCCTCTGGGTCGCCTGGAAGCTCTGGCGCGAAATCCGCGAATCGGGCCGCGCGGAAGAGGCCGAGGGCGAGGCCGTCATCGACGGCCGGGAGGTTCCAGCCCACGGACACGAGAAGACCTTCCCGCAGGCCCTGCGTCAGATCATCATCGCGGACGTGTCGATGTCCCTCGACAACGTGCTGGCGGTCGCGGGCGCAGCCATGGACCACCCAATCATCCTGATGATCGGGCTGGGGCTTTCGGTCCTCATCATGGGCTGCGCCGCGACCCTCATCGTCAAGCTGCTGGAACGCTATCGCTCGATCGCCTATATCGGCCTCATCCTGATCGTCTATGTCGCGCTCGAAATGATCTGGAACGGCGCGCATGAGGTCGCCGGCGCATTGGCGGGCTGAGGATTCCTGACGCATGATCGTCCCGCTGGTGGTGGCCTTCGCTTTTTTCATGGAGTTCGTGGACAGCACCGTGCTGACCACCGCGCTGCCCGACATGGCGCGGGAACTCAACGCCACCCCGGCCGAAGTCAGCATCACCATCACCGCCTATATCGTCAGCCTCGCCGTCTTCATCCCGGCGAGCGGCTGGATGTCCGACCGCTTCGGCACCCGCACCGTCTTCCGCGCGGCCATCGCCGTCTTCACCCTTGCCTCGCTGCTCTGCGGCATCAGCGAGACCCTGCCGCAGCTGATCGCGGCAAGGTCCCTCCAGGGGATCGGCGGGGCGATGATGGTCCCGGTGGGGCGGCTCATCATCCTGAAGAGCTTCCCGAAGTCGGAATTCCTCCGGGCCATGTCCTATGTCACGGTGCCCGCCTTCCTGGGTCCGGTGCTGGGACCGCCCATCGGCGGCTTCCTGTCGACCTATTGGAGCTGGCGCTGGATCTTCTTCGTCAACCTGCCCTTTGGTCTTATCGCCATCGTGCTGGTGTCGCTCTACATCAAGAACTTCAAGGCCGAGAAGCCGAGCCCGCTCGACTGGCTGGGATCGATCCTCACCGGCGGTTCGCTGATGGCGCTCATGTATGCCTTCGACATGGTGGGCGCCCATAAGACCGATGAGGCGCTCACGCTGGCCCTGCTTTTCGGAGGCGGGCTGCTACTCGGCGTGTTGGCGATTCTCCATGCGCGGCGACACAAGGCGCCGATCCTCGATCTCTCGCTCTTCAAGATCCCGACCTTCCTGATCGCCAACGACGCGGGTTCCATCTTCCGCATCGCCCATGGCGGCATGATGATCCTTACCCCCATCCTGCTTCAGCTGGGATTCGGCATGACCGCCTTCCAGTCGGGCCTCGTGACCCTCTGCGGGGCGCTCGGCTCGGTCGTCGCCAAGGGCACCACCAAGAACTGGCTGAAGCGGGTGGGCTTCCGCAGCATGCTGGTCTGGAATACCGCCGCCTGCGGCCTTTCCGTCCTGGTCTTCTGTTTCTTCACGGCTTCGACGCCGGTCTTCGTCATCATCGCGGTCCTGGTCGGCAGCGGCTATCTGCGCTCCTGCGAATACCTAAGCCTCTCGACCCTGGTCTTCGCCGACGTGCCCCAGGCCCAGGCGAGCAACGCCGCCAGCATCGGCGCGATGGTTCAGCAGATGGGCCAGGGCGTCGGCGTGGCGCTGGCCGCGGCCCTCCTCGAAGCGATGCCCCAATGGACGGGCGCGGCACCGCTCTCCTCGGCCGCCATCCAATGGACCATCGCCACCATGGGTCTCATGATGCTGGCGGGCGCTTTCTTCTTCTTTCGACTGCCGATGGATGCGGGTCAGGCCTTCAGCGGCCACCGGGTCCTAAAGCCCGCCGCTCACCAGAACCAGGAAGTGATCCGGTGATAGATTGTCATGCCGAGCAGCATGTCGACCGTCTTCCCATCCCGCGCAAGCGGTAGCAGCACCCGCTCGAACCAGGAATGGTTGAGGTTGGTATAGACCGTGGGCTTCCCGCTGAAATAGCCCACGATTCCCTGCTCCACCGCGGCGACATAATGGGTTCCCTGCGGGGTCGTGAGAAAATCCGGGTTCTTTTCGCCGACCAGCCGGCCGGTGTAATCGCCATTCATGGCCATCACATGCTCGGTGCCGGTCAGCCGGTAGCGGAAGCGAAGCGGGTCGCGCTCCACATTGGCCAGCCAGATCCAGGAAAGGAGCCGGGGCACGTCGACCGGATCGAAATGCTGGCGGCCGGGCAGGAGGTCCGGCGAAGGCCTGATTGATTCCCAATAGGCATGAATCTGCTTCAGGCGGGGATCGCAGTCCTCCGGCAGGCTGCCTATGGAAGATCGTTCGACGCGCTCGCTCAAAATTCAGGCCTTTCACGGCGCAGCGGCGCTTCGCCCGCGTTATAACATGACTTCGATAAGGTAGGGACCCGGCGTGTTGAGTCCAGCGGCGAGGTGCCGGTTGAAGCCGGCCATTTCGGTCACCCTTGCCCCCGGCACGCCCATGCCCTTGGCGAGCGAGACCCAGTCGAGATCGGGCCGTCCGATGTCCAGCATGTCGAGCGCCTTACGCCCCGGATTGGCCCCGACGTTCATCAACTCGTTATGCAGGATCGCATAGGCCCGGTTGGAGAGCAGCACGACGGTCACGTCGAGCCCTTCCCGCGCCATGGTCCAGAGCGATTGGAGTGTATACATGGCGCTGCCATCCGCCTGGAGCGTCAGCACCTTGCGATCGGGGCAGGCGATCGCCGCGCCCAGGGAAAGCGGCAGGCCAATGCCGATGGAGCCGCCGGTATTGGCAAGCCAGGTATGGGGCTTGGAAGCAACCGTCGCCGGGAAAAAGCCCCGGCCGGTGGTAAGGCCTTCGTCCACGACGATGGCGTCCTCGGGCAAGAGCGCCGCGAGCGAGCGGCCCAGCCCCTCGGGCGTTATCGGCCCGGTTCCGGGCTCGGTCCGCAGATAGGGCGTTACCGGCGCCGCGTGAAGCGCCCCCACCTCGTCGGCGAGCCATTCCAGCGCATGGTCGAGGTCCTCCGCCGCCGTTCCCAGCACATGGACCTGGCACCCCGGCGGGGTGAGCACGCTCGGCTTGCCCGGATAGGCGAAGAAGGCCACCGGCACCTTGGAGCCAACGAGGATCAGGTGTTTGACGCCCGCCAAAGCCGGCAGGGCCAGATCCACGGGATAGGGCACCCGCCCGATGGGCACCCGCCCTGCCCCCCGCTCCAGCCGGGAGATCGAGCCCTGCGCCATGATCTTGGCCCCCGTCCCCGCCGCGATCCGGCCCGCCAGGGCTCCCGCCCGCTCGCGCATGCCCATGCCGCCCAGGAGCAGAAGCGCCGGTTCGCCCGACCGCAGGGCTTTCGCCGCCCCCCGCACCGCCTCGGCGGAAACCCTGGCGCGCGGCGGAATTTCGGGGGCCGGCGCGGGGCCATCGCTCTCGTTCCAGGCGGTGTCGGCGGGCAGGATAAGGGTCGCGACCGCGCCCGGAGGCGTCATCGCCGCCGCCACCGCCCGGGCGCCCGCGGCCGCGACGAGCTTGGCGTCCGGCGAGGTATGGACCCAATGGGAAAAGGGCCGGGCCACCGCCTCGACATCCGAGGTCAGCGGCGCATCGTATTGGCGATGATAAGTGGCATGGTCGCCGACGATATTGACGACCGGCGTCATCGCCTTGGTGGCGTTGTGCAGATTGGCGAGCGCATTGCCCAGGCCCGGCCCCAGATGAAGCAGGGTGCAAGCCGGCCGGTCCATCATCCTCGCCCAGCCGTCGGCCGCGCCGGTGACGACCCCTTCGAAGAGGCCCAGCACGCAGCGCATGCCCTCGACACGATCAAGCGCCGCGACGAAATGCATCTCCGAAGTGCCGGGATTGGCGAAGCAGACTTCGACACCCGAGGCGACAAGGGTCCGGACGAGACTTTCCGCCCCGTTCATTACCGAGTTTCCGCCGGCGACGGGCCGCTCATCTTTCTCATCCCTGCTCCCCTTGGGTCGATGCTATGTCCGCGCGGAGCGGGACGGCAACCCAAAATCGGCAATTTTCCCAGATGTGGCCCTAAAGCTTGCAGCCGGGGCGGCGATGGTCATACTGCGGCCGGCAACTCCTGGGATAGAAGATGATCGTCGCGCTTGTCGTGGCCTGCGCCATGTTCATGACCAATGTGGACGGCTCGGCGATCACCACGGCGCTGCCGGACATGGCGCAATCCCTGGGCTCGACTCCGGCGCATATGAGCCTCGCCATCACCTCCTACATGCTGAGCCTCGCGGTCTTCATCCCGGTCAGCGGCTGGGTCGCGGACCGCTATGGCGCGCGAACGGTCTTCCGGGCGGCCATCGGGGTCTTCACCCTGGCCTCGATCTGGTGCGGCTTGAGCCATAGCGAGATGGAACTGACCCTGGCGCGGCTGGTCCAGGGAATCGGGGGTGCGATGATGACGCCGGTGGGGCGACTCGTCGTCTTCCGCAGCGTGCCGAAGTCCGAGGTCGTGCGCGCGATGTCCTATATCACCGTGCCCGCCTTCGTCGGCCCCATCGTGGGCCCGCCGCTCGGTGGCTTCATCACGACCTATCTCGACTGGCGCTGGATCTTCTTCGTCAATGTGCCGATCGGGATTCTCGGCATGGTTCTGGCGACCGTCTATTTCAAGAATTTCCGCTCGGAGGAGAAGCGGCCGCTCGACTGGATCGGATTTCTGCTGAGCGGCGGCTCCCTGAGCGGTCTCATGTATGGCCTGGAGCTGATCGGCAGGCGCGAGAGCGGGGTCGAACTCTACCTCCTGATGGGAGGGGGCCTCATCGCCGGCGTCTTGGCCGTGCTCCATTCGCTACGCCATCCGAGCCCGCTTCTGGATCTCTCGCTCCTGAAGCTGCCGACCTTCCGGATCTCGGTGGATGGGGGATCCTTCTTCCGCACGGCGGTGGGGGCCATCGTCTTCCTGATCCCGCTCCTGCTTCAGGTCGGCTTCGGCATGACGGCTTTCCAATCCGGGCTCATCACCTTGAGCGGCGCGGTCGGGACGGTCCTCGCCAAGACCGTGATCCAATACACGCTCCGCTGGTTCGGCTACCGGCCGGTGCTGGTCTGGAACGGGGTCGCTTGCGCCGCCTCGATCCTGGTCTGCGGCTTTTTCACGGAGACCACCCCGGTTGTGGTGCTGGTGATCCTCCTGGGGCTCGGCGGGCTGATCCGCTCCACGCAGTATTCGGCGCTCAATACCATCGTCTTCGCCGAGGTCCCGGCCCAGCGCCTCGCCAATGCCACCAGCTTCAGCAGCATGGTGCAGCAGCTCTCGGGCGGCCTCGGCGTCGCGGTCGCGGCGGTTCTGCTGCAGATCTCGATGGTCTGGCGCGGGGTCGGAACCGAGGCGATGAACGCCATCGACATCCGCTTCGCGCTCTTCGCGGTAGGCGTCTGCTCGGCCGTCGCGATCTTCTTCTATTTGCGGCTCGCCCCCGATGCGGCCGCCGACATCAGCGGCCACCGCAAGAAGGGCGAGGCGGCCGCCCCTTAGCGCGCCGCCCCGTAAAGATCAGGCCTCAGCCCGCGATCCACTGGCTCCAGCGTTCCTGAAGCTGGCTCATGCGCGGCCCCATCCATTCGGCATCCGGCACGAAGGCGACTTTCAGATGCTCCGGCGAGGTCGGCAGCTTCTCCTTGGTCGCAGGCGTCAGGAGATCGAAGGCCTTGGGGTTGGCCGGCCCGTAAGGAAGCTGATTCGAGAAATCGGCCTGGGCCTTGGCCTGCTGGCAGAATTCGATGAACTGCCAGGCGTTTTTCGCGCGCGGCGTGCCCTTGGTGACGCCGTAATAGATCCAGCCCAGCTGCGCGCCGTCCCAGGCGATCTTGCAGGGTGTGCCCGCATCCACCTGGGTCTGCGCACGCCCGTTCCACATGCACATCATGTCCACTTCATTATCGTGGATCAAAGCCTCGGACTGGTTGCCCTGGGTCCACCAGACCTTGATGTGCGGCTTGATCTGGTCGAGCTTCTTGAAGGCCCGGTCGAGGTCCATGGGATAGATCTTGTCCGCCGGCACCCCGTCGGCCAGGAGCGCCATGGCCGGCACCGAGAAATACTGGTTGATGAGCGAGCGGTTGCCCGGGAACTTCTTCACGTCCCAGAAATCGGCCCAGTTCTGCGGACCACCGTTGGGGAATTTGTCGGTGCGATAGACGATGACCGTGGAAAGCGCCCGCAACAGCACGCCCGCCTCGTCCGCCACCGAGTTCGGCACCAGGTTGGCTTTGTTGATGACATTGTAGTCGATGGTCTCGACGAGGCCCTCGAGCTTGGCCTGGCGCAGTTCAAGATGGTCGAAGACGGAGATGTCGAACTCGTAATTCTTGGTCTGCACCGCCGCCTTGAGCTTACCGATGTTCACACCGTCCACCGGGATGACTTGGATCCCGGTCTTATCGGTAAAAGGCTTGTAATAGGCCGCCGTCTCCGCCTGGCGGATGTTGCCGCCATAGGTATTCACATAGACGACCTTTTCCTGGGCTCGCAGGATCGACGGCGCCATGGCCACGAAGGCGGTCGATGCCGCGCCTGTCTTGATCAGCGTGCGCCGGCTGAGTGTCCGATCTTGTCCAGTCATGTGAATCCTCCCTTGCGGGACATTTGCGCCCCGTCGCGGAAAGCTTAACAAGGGATGCGAAGCTTGGGAACAGCCCAAGAGCCTTGAGCGGGTTATTGCCCCGCGGCAGCCTTCGCCTGAGCGATCAGGGACCAGACTTTCGACGGCGTCACGGGCAACTCGTGGACCTCGGCGCCATACTTCCGCAACGCCGCCGAGACCGCATTGCCGATAGCCGCCCCCGCCGCCGTGGTGCCCCCCTCGCCCGCTCCCTTGGCGCCCAGGGGATTGCTGGGCGCGCGGGAGAGTTCCAGGCTCGTGCAATGGATCGAGGGGAAATCGGTCGCGGTCGGCATCAGGTAATCGGCGAAGGATCCCGCCAGGAACTGGCCGTTCTCGTCATAGGCGAGGTTTTCCAGGAAAGCGCCGCCCAGCCCCTGGACCACGCCGCCCACCGCCTGCCCGTGGACAATGAGCGGATTGATGATCCGCCCCACATCCTCGACCACATAATAGTCGATGAGCCGGATCTTTCCTGTCCGCCTGTCCACCGCCACATGGGCCACATGGGTCCCATAGCTCGCCGTGCGGCGGGTCGAGGAGAAGGAGCCATCGGCGCGGATTTCTTGGGCTGTCGCCGCCGCGAGTTCCGCCAGCCCGATCGAGCTCCCGCCGCTCTCGGTCTCAAAACGGCCCGCTTTCCAGACCAAAGCCTCATTGGGGAAACCCAAGGCTTCCGCCGCGAGCGGCTTCATCGTCTCGATGAGGGTTTCCGCGGTGTTGAGCACGGCGCTGCCGCCCATGACGATGGCCCGGCTGGCATAGGTGCCATAACCCTCGTCAAGATAGGTCGTCGATCCGTGAAAGACCCGGATACCCTTGAACGGGATGCCCAGGGCATCGGCGCAGATCTGGGCGAAGACCGTCTCATGCCCCTGCCCCAGGGCGGAGGAGCCGATGAAAAGGTTGATCCCGCCGTCTTCCTTGCGCACGACGAGCCGCGCGGTTTCCTTGGGGCCAGCGCCGCCGGTCTCGACGAAACAGGCGAGGCCTGTGCCATGGAGCCAACCGTCCTCGTCCTCACCCTGGCGGGCGTTCAGGGCGTTCCAGTCGCTGTCCTGGAGCGCGCGCTCGAAGGCGGCGACGAAATCGCCGGTGTCGTATTCGCCCTCGGGCTCATAGGGGACGAGCTTGCCGATGCCGTAGGGCATCTCCGACCCCAGCACGAGGTTCCGGCGTCGGATCTCGGCGGGATCGATGCCGAGGTCATGGGCGGCCATGTCGATGAGCCGCTCCCGGAAGAAATTCGATTCATAGCGGCCGGGCGCGCGATAGGTCCCGACCGGCGTTTTGTTGCTCAGGAAGATCTGGACCGAGCAGCCGACATTCGCGATCCGATAGGGGCCGGGCACGAATTGCGCCGCCTTGGCCGGCACGACGCCGCCCACGGTGCGGACATAGGCGCCGAGATCGACGAAAAGCTCGGCATAGAGGCCCAGGATCGTGCCGTCGCTTTTACAGGCGATCTCCAGGATGCAGGAGACGTCGCGCGAATGCTGGGCGGAGAGCAGATGCTCGCGCCGGTCCTCGATCCATTTGACGGGACGGCCGAGTTTCTTTGCCGCGAAGGGAATAAGGAAATCCTCGGGATAGAATTCCCCCCGGATCCCGAAACCGCCCCCGACATCGACCTCGATAAGATCGACCGACTTATCCTCCAGGCCCAGCATCTTCGCCAGGGTCGCCCGGTTCGGAAAGGGCACCTTGGTCGCGCCCCAGACGGTCATATGCTGGGCGGCCACGTCCCATTCCGCGATGACGGCGCGGGTTTCCATGGGCACACCGGTATGGCGCTGGCAGACGAAGGTCTCGCGGCGGCGGTAATCGGCCTCGGCGAAGGCCGCCTTTACATCCCCACGCTGGACCTCATAGGCCGAAGCGATATTCGTGCCATGAGCGTCGTGCAGCAGCGACTTCGGAGCGGAAGCTCCCGCGAAATCGACGATCGCCGGCAGTTCCTCGATATCGACGGAGATGAGGTTAAGCGCGTCTTCCGCGATATAGCGGCTTTCCGCCACCACCAAGGCAATGGGCTCGCCGACGAAACGGACCTTGTCGCTGGCCAGGCAATATTGCGGGAACCGGTCGAGGCCCACGAGAGGCGCCAGCCGGATCGGGATCGGCTGCGCGATATCGGCGATATCGGCCCAGGCATAGACCGCGACCACGCCCGGCAGCGCCAGGGCCTCCGAAGCGTCGATCCCCCGGACGAGCCCATGGGCGTGGGAACTGCGCAGGATCGCGGCATGGAGCATGCCGGGCCGCGTCACGTCGTCGGAATAGGTCCCGCCGCCGGTGAGGAAACGCGCATCCTCGTTACGAAGGATCGGCTGGCCGATGAAGGTCTTGGGGTCAAGCCCCTCAGGCTTTGGCTGCACGGATCTTCTCGGCGGCGTCGAGGACCGCGTCGACAATCGGGATATAGCCCGTACAGCGGCAGAGGTTCCCGGACAGAACCTCGCGCACCCGGTCGGGCGTGGGATCGGGCTCTTCCTTCAGGAGGGCCGTCATGGTCGTCAGGATCCCGGCGGTACAGAAGCCGCATTGCAAGGCGTGATGCCGGTGGAAAGCATCCTGCAAGGGCGAGAGATTCTCCGGCGTGCCGAGCCCCTCGACCGTGGTGATCTCCGTGCCCTCGGCCTGCACCGCGAACATCAGGCAGCTGCGCATCGCGCGGCCGTCCACGATGACCGTGCAGGCGCCGCAGACCCCGTGCTCGCAGCCGACGTGGGTCCCGGTTAGGTGAAGCTCGTGGCGCAGGAAATCGGCGAGCAGCAGGCGCGGTTCCGCCTGGCCTTCGCGCGCCTCGCCGTTGACGCGGAGCTTGACGGTGCGGGGGGTCATGCCACGACCTTCACGCCCGAGGCGCGTTCGAGACAGCGTTCCACCAGGACCTCCGCCATGGCCTTGCGGTATTCGGCGGTCGCATGGATGTCGCCTTGCGGCTCGATCTCTTCGGAAGCGAGCTTCGCCGCCTCCAGGATCGCGGCCTTATCCAGGGTGCGGCCCCTGAGCGCCGCTTCCGCCCGGGGGAGGCGGGAGGCACGATCACCCGCCCCGAAAACCAGGATCCGCGTCTCGCCCGGATCGAGCAGCACGGCGGCGCCCAGGATCGCGAAATCGCCGAGGCGGGGGGCGATCTCCTCGAAGGCCCAGCGCCGGTCCCTGGGCCAGGGCGGGAAACGGATTTCGGTCAGGATCTCGTCGGCTTCGAGCGCGGTCGTAAGCGCGCCGAGGAAGAACTCGTCCGCCGGCAGGACCCGGCTCCCCCGGATACTCTGCAGCACGTATTCCGCCCCGCAGAGGGCGGAGACTGCCGGAAATTCCGCCGAGGGATCGGCATGGGAGGAACTGCCCCCCACCGTGCCCCGGTTGCGGATCTGGTAATGGGCGATGTGGTGGAGCGCATGGGCCAGCAGCGGGTTTTCCGCCGCGACCAGCTCGCTGTCCTCAAGATCGCGGTAGCGCACGATGGCGCCGAGCCGCAATCCCCCATCCACCAGGCTGATCCGCCCCAGCTCCGCCAGACCGTTGATGTCGATCAGGAGCGAGGGCGACGCGAGCCGGAAATTGAGGACGGGCACGAAACTCTGCCCGCCCGCGAGGATCTTGGCGTCGTCGTCGCTTGCGAGAAGTTCCAGCGCCTCCGAGAGAGACGCTGGCTTCGCATAGTCGAACGGCGGCGGTTTCACTTGGTCAGCGCGAGGATTAGCGCTTGAGGCCCGCAGCCGCCGGCCCGATGCCGACCACATCGCCCTCGCCCACATCCGTGAAGGCGACGATGCGGCAGGGGCAGCTCTCGAGACCGTCGAAGCGCCAGGGGAAAGCCCCGATCACGCAGCGCTGGTTCAGCACCAGCTCGATGTCGCCGCCCACGTTCTCGGCGTGGATCAGGCCTTCCTGGAAGGCGTAGTTGTGGAAGGCGAAAATGTTGTTCTTCACATGCCGTCCCGAGAGCTTGTGCTTGTACTCGTGATGCGGGAAGAACTCGTCGCAGCTCATCCCAACCTTCTCCTCGAACTGCTTGGTGAGGTCGGGGCGCATGTAGCGGATCGTGGTGTTCATGGGATGATCGCCCGAACCGGCGTCGATGCCCCACCACTTGATCTTCATGTCGAGCATCCACTCGACCAGTTCCATCTTGCCGCCGGGATGCATACAGAAATAACGCACCAGATCCTGCTGCGGCATGCCTTCGTAATAGCGGTGCCAGCCGGTATGGATGATCAGGATATCGCCCTTCTCCACCTTCACCGGGGCGTTCATGATCATCTCCGGGGTGATCACGCCCCAGTCGTCGACCTGTTGGGAAACGTCAATGACGCAGCCCTTGCTGACAAGGTAATCCAAGGGATAGGAGGCCATGTCGCCCATGCCGTCGGCGGCATGCATCGCGCCGTCGATGTGGGTGCCCACATGGAGCGCCATGTCGATGCGCTGCGCCACGATGCTCTTGGTCTGAAGATTCTGCGCGTAATAGACCTTGTTACCCGCGTAGCCGACCCAGCCGGGGGTATGCATGTTCATCACGTGGGACAGGTCTACCATCTTCATGGGGGGTGCTCCTTATTGGCCGGAGGATTTCCACCGGCTGCGAATTTGCGGCGCAGGGTAACGGGGCTACCCTGAAAATCAAACCCAAAATGTATACGTTATCGCTTATCCCGCGACCGGTGCCGAAACGACGCCCTGGCGCTCCAGGGCATCGGCGACGCGGAGCGCCATGGCCTCCTTCCAGGGGCCGGCGATGATCTGCACGCCCAAGGGCAAGGCTCCCTCCCGCTGGACCGGCACCGCGACGATGGGCAGGCCGATGAAGGAGAGGGGCTGGGTGAAGACGCCGAGATTGGCGCGGACGGGAAGCTGCGCGCCCGGAATGGGCATGCTGTCGTCGCCGATGCGTGGCGCGGGGCCGGGCGTCGAAGGGGCCAGGATGATATCCACCTCGGCGAAGAGCTTCAGCATCTGGGCGCGATACCAGCGGCGGAACCGCTGCGCCTGCTGGACCCAGACGGCGGGCACCAGCGAGCCCGCGATGAAGCGGTCGCGGGTCCCGATGTCGAAATCCTGCGGCCGGCTGCGGATATTGGCGAAATGGAGATTGGCTCCCTCCGCCGCCGTCACCAGGAAAGCCGCGGCGCGCGCGCGCTCGGCCTGGGGGATATCGACCCGCTTGATCGCGCCAAGCGCTCCGGCCACCTTCTGCACGGCCTCCAAGGCTGCCTCGACGCCGGGCGGCGCGAAATAGCCGCCCGCCACCGCGACCCGAAGGCCCGCGAGGCTGCGCCCCAGTTGCGGCAGCACAGGCTCGATCTCGACCGATTGGCAGACGGGATCGCGGCTGTCCGGCCCCTGCATCGCGTCATAAGCCGCCGCAAGATCGCGCACGGAACGGGCGAAGGGTCCGATATGGTCGAAGCTGCCGGCAAAAAGCTTGGCCCCGCCCCGGCTCAACCGCCCATAAGTGGGCTTGAGCCCGAAGATGCCGCAGAGCGCCGCCGGGACGCGGATCGAGCCGTTTGTGTCGGAGCCCAAGGACAGCGGCACCAGCCCCCCGGCCACCGCCGCCGCCGAACCGCCGGAGGAGCCGCCGGGCACGCAATCGGTGTCGTGCGGGTTCCGGGTCGGGCCGTAGTGGGAATTCTCGCAGGTGAAGCCGTAGGCGTATTCGTCCATATGCAAGGCGCCGACCAGCACAGCGCCGGCCGCCTTCAGGCGATTGACGGCGGTCGCATCGGACGCCGCGGGCGGCTCTTCCGCATCGATCTTGGAGCCGGCGATGGTGGTCATCCCGGCGATGTCATAGAGGTTCTTGACCGCATAGGGCACGCCCGCCAGCGGACCCATGGGCTCGCCCCGCGCCCGGCGGGCGTCGATTTCCTTAGCCTCGGCCAGAGCACGCGTCGCCGTGACCGCGCTGAAGGCGTTGAGGCGGGGATTGCCCGTCTCGATGCGCTTCAGGGCCGCTTCGGTGACTTCGAGAGCGCTGACGCTGCCGAGGGAAACCGCCTGGGCGATCTGGGTCGCGCTGCTCGTCTGGTCGATCATGCGCGGAATACCGGGCCGGGCTCGACCTCGTCGGGCAGGGGGAAGTCCATCACCAGCTTCGCCATGGCGGCGATCCGCTCCATGTTGACCACCACGCCCGGCCGATGCTCCGGCGCGATCGGCATGCCGGTAAGCGCCGCAGCGGCGTCTACATAGGCCCCGGCGTCGAAGGGTTTATCCGCCATCGAAAATTCTCCGCAGTCTCCCACTCCCCAATGGCAATAGCGGTGCCTGCCTTCCATGGGAAGCGGGAAATTTCAGGCAAGTGTCCGCCAGCGCACAGACAGGGCGGCGAGCCGGCCCAATCCCAGGTCCAGCGCGATGCCTAGGACCGCCACCAGCAAGGCCCCCTGGATCACATAGGCGGTGTTGGAGCCGTTGAGTCCCACGATGATCGGCAGGCCCAGCGTCTCCGCCCCCACGGTCGAGGCGATGGTGGCGGTGCCGACATTGATCACGACCGAGGTCCGGATCCCGGCAAGGATGACCGGCAGGGCTAAGGGGAGTTCTACCCGGCTAAGAATAGCGGCAGGCCCCATGCCCATGCCCCGCGCCGCCTCGCGCACGGGTTCCGAGACTGCGGCCAGACCCGCAATCGTGTTCTGAAGGATCGGCAGAACCCCATAAGCGGTCAGCGCGATCAGTGCCGGCACCGCCCCGAAACCCGTCATGGGCACCGCCAAGGCCAGCACCGCCACGGGGGGGATCGTCTGGCCCATGGCGACCAGCGTCTCGACCGTGGCGCGGAATTCGGCTCCCGCAGGCCGTGTCACAAAGACGCCGGCACCGACGCCGATGACCATCGCGGCCAAACTCGACGCGCCGACCAGCATCAGATGTCCCAGGACAAGCCGCGGGAAAGAGGTCTGTTCGAAAAGCGGCCGGTCGAGCTTCGGGAAGAGCGCGGCGAAGACCGGCTTCAGATGCGGCATGAGCAGGACGAGGGCGACGAACCCCAGCGCCGCCCAGATGGAACCGCCCCGCGCGCCGGTCATCGCCCGATCAAGTCGGCAAGATGGATCGCGCCGAGCGGCCTGCCGGCCTCGTCGATAACCGGCAACCGATCCGTTCGAGTGGCAACCATTCTCGACAACGCCAGACGAAGGCTGGCGGCGGATGAAACCGGCTCGCCCGACGCGGCATCGCCCGCCCGCAGACGGGTCGCGACAGTCTCCAGCGCCAGGAGTTGCAACCCCCGCTCATCCCGGCCGATCATGTCCCGGACAAGATCGGCGGCCGGTTCCGCGACGATCTCCAGCGGCGAACCGACCTGGACCAACCGTCCCCGGTCGAGCACGGCGATGCGGGTCGCCAGCGCCAGGGCCTCCCCCATGTCGTGGGTCACGAAGATCGTGGTGGTGCCTGTCTCCCGATGAAGGCGCTTCAGTTCTCCCTGCAAGGCAACCCGTGTTACGGGATCGAGCGCCCCGAAGGGCTCGTCCATCAGCAGGATCTCGGGCCGCGCGGCAAGCGCCCGCGCCACGCCCACCCGCTGCTGCTCACCGCCGGAGAGCTGATGGGGATATTTGTCCCGGAAACTCCCGGGATCGAGGCTTAAAACCCCCAACAACTCCCCGACGCGGGCGCGGATTTCGGGCTTCGGCCAGCCCAATAGTTCCGGGACCGTCCCGATGTTGCGCTCCACAGTCCAATGGGGAAAGAGCCCGCCGGACTGGATGACATAGCCGATCCGGCGGCGCAGCTCCTCCGGCTTGACGGAAAGCGCGTCCTGCCCCCGGATGCGAATCGAGCCGGAGGTCGGCGTCACCAGCCGATTGACCATCCGCAGGGTCGTGGATTTCCCTGAGCCCGACGGGCCGATCAACGCCAGGAATTCGCCCTCGGCGACGGTGAGCGACAGGTCGTCGACCACGGCAGTCTCGCCGTAGCGCTGGGTGACGTGATCGAGCTCGATCATCGGGGACCGGCCTCTACCGCAGCTGTTACCAATCGGAAAACTCCATCTGTCGCCAGCGCCAGGAAAACCACCGGCAGCGCCCCCAGCACCACGAGGTCGAGCGCATTGGCGAACAGCCCCTCGAACATGATGGAGCCAAGCCCGCCCGCGCCGATCAGCGCCGCCACCGCCGCAAGCCCGATGGCCTGGACCGCCGTGATGCGCAGTCCCGAGAGAAAGACCGGCAAAGCCAGCGGCAATTCGACCCGCCAGAAAAGCTGCCCGCCGGTCATGCCCATGCCCCGCCCCGCCTCGACGGAAGCCGCCGGCACGCCCGAGAGCCCCTCCGCCGTGTTGCGCGCAATGGGGAGCAGCGAATAGGCCACCAGCGCGATGATCGCCGGGGTCGGGCCGATGCCCGCGATGCCGAGCGACGCCAGCCAGGGCATAGCTGCGACCAAGGCCGCGAGGGGCGCGATCAGCAAACCGAAAAGCGCCATCGAGGGGATCGTCTGGATCAGGTTCAACATCGTGAAAAGTCCGCCCGAGGCCGAGGCCCGGCGATGCGCCCAAAAACCCAGGGGTATGCCAATCAGCACGGCGGGCAGCAAGGCGCCCAGGACAAGGAGAATATGGCGCATCACCGCCGCCTCGAAGACATCGCGCCGGTTCGCGATCTCAAGCGCGAGCGACAGCCGGTCGAAGGCACCGGAGAAACCTAAAGCGACGATGAAGGCCATCACCAAGGCCGCGATCAGAAGCCCCAGGGCCGTCGAAAGCCTCAAACGCTGCACAGCATCGACGAGCGCCAGAACCGCACAGAACGACAAGATCCAGAACCCCGATCCCAGGGAGGTCCGCGCGGCGGGCGGAGCCCCTTCCGCCAATCTCATCACAGAATCCCCAGCCAGCCAGCAGAGCGCTAGGAGGAAAACGGCTGAAAAGATACCTGCGAGCCAAAGGATCTCGCGCCGTTGCGGCAAGAACGGGATGGGCAGGAGCAGGAAACCGGGCAGCAGGGCAAGCCAGCGCAACCCACCGGCGACCTCCCCTAGACCGACTCCCCGCCCGGACACTAGACGGTTTGGCGCGTGGCTCACGAAAGACAGCAGGAAAGCCGCGAGAAGCCCCGCGACCACGAGCAGGAGTAGCAAGCGGTTGCGGACCAAGCGTCGCCCGCCCGGCATCGGCTCTCCTATTTCAGGAAACCCTTTTCCTTGAGCCAAGCCGCCGCGACCTGCTTGGCGTCCTGCCCGTCCACCGCAATCTTGCCATTGAGGGCCTGCAGGGTCTTCAAATCGAGCGCCGCGAAGACCGGGGCCAGGGCTTCCTTGATGGCGGGATGCTTCTCCAGCACCGCAGCCCGCACCACCGGGGCCGGTTCATAGACGATCTGCGCGCCCTGGGGATCGCTCATGACCACCAAGCCCAGGGTCGCAATGGTTCCGTCCGTGCCATAGGCCATGGCCGCATTGACGCCGGAAGTCTGCTCGGCCGCCGCACGCTCGGTCGCCGAGGTATTGCCCCCCGCCAAGGTCAGGATCTGGTCGGCGTTGAGCTTGAAATTATAGGTCTTCAGGAAGGACGGCAGCGCCGCCGGGCTCTCGACGAACTCCGCCGAGGCCGCGAGTTTCACCTTGCCGCCGCCCGAAACCCATTTGGCGAAATCCGCCATGGAGGCGAGCTTGTTGGCGCTCGCCACGTCCTGGCGCAGCGCGATGGCCCAGGTGTTGTTGGCGGGCGAGGGCTCCAGCCAGACGAGCTTGTTCTTCTCCGCATCCAGCGCCTTCACCTTCTCGAAGCCGCTCTTGCCGTTCTTCCAGGCGGGATCGGTATCCGCGTTGAAGAAGAAGGCGCCGTTGCCGGTATATTCGGGATAGAGGTCGATCTCGCCCGCCAGGATGGCTTCCCGGACGATCTTGGTGGGGCCGAGCTGAAGCTTGGCCTGGGTCTTGATCCCCTTCGCCTCCAGCGTGGCGATGATCATATTGCCGAGAAGCGAGCCCTCGGTATCGATCTTGGAGGCGACCCGCACCGCCTCCTGGGCCGATGCGCCCTGAGCGAGTGCCGCCAGCGCGATCCCCAGGATCGCCGCGCGCATAAATCTGCCGGTCATCTCGCTCACTCCCCATTGGTTGACAACGCATCGCCCGCCGCTAGTGTCGGCACAAAATTCAGTGGAGGGCGATGCCATGGACCTGATCATAAGACGCGGCCGGCTCAACGGCAAAGCTGGCCTTTGGGACATAGGGGTGGAACGCGGCCTCATCGCCGAGGTGGCGCAGAAGATCGAGGCGAAAGCCCCCACCGAAATCGACGCGGCCGAGCGGCTCATGGCCCCGACCTATGTCAACGGCCACGTCCATCTCGACAAATGCAACCTCGGCGACGTGATGCGCCCCAACAAGACCAACAGCTTCCAGGAATGCCTGGAGATCACCTGGGAGCACAAGCGCACCTATACGGTCGAAGACATTGTCACCCGCGCCAGCCGCGCCATCGAGGAAGGCATCCTCAACGGCACCACGGTCTTCCGGGTCTTCGCGGATGTGGACACCATCGGCGGCTTGCGGCCTCTGGAAGGCATCATCGCGCTCCGCGAGAAATGGCGCGGCATCGTCGAAATCGAAGCGGTCGATTTCCCGCAGGAAGCCATCGTCCGCGATCCCGGCACCTTCGAATTGATGGAGGAAGGGATGCGGATGGGCGCCGATGTGGTGGGCGGCCTCCCCTGGCACGAACATCTGGACGAAGACGCGCGCCGCCACATCGACCTCTGCTTCGATCTGGCGCGAAAATACGACAAGGATGTCCATATGCTGGTGGACGACACGGACAATCCGAACAGCCGGTCGCTCGAATATCTCGCCGTGAAGACCATGCGGGAAGGTTTCCAAGGCCGGGTTTCCGCCAGCCATTGCGGGGCACTGGCCTCCTACGACGAGGTTCATGCCAATAAGGTCATGGCCCTGGTGAAGCAGGCGGGGGTTTCGATCTCCACCAACCCGCATATCAGCCTCGTGGCCCAGGGCCGCTACGACCAGGAGCCGATCCGCCGCGGGATCACCCGGGTGAAGCAGATGTGGCGGATGGGGGTGAACCTCTTTTCCAGCCAGGACGATGTCAACGACCCCTATTACCCCTTCGGCCGGAACGACCAGCAGGAGGTGGCCTCCTATGTCTGCCATAGCTGCCACATGACCTATCCGGACGAGATCGCGGCGGTTTTCGGCTTCATCACTGACAATGCCGCGAAGGCGATGCGGCTCGAAGGCTATGGGCTGGAAGTCGGCTGCAAGGCGGATCTCAACGTGCTCGCCGCGCCGACGATCCAGCATGTGCTGAGGCTGCAGCAGCCCCCCGCCTGGGTGATCAAGGGGGGCAAGGTGCTGGCGACGAACGAGGTGAGACGGGAGATCAGGGTTTAAGAGCCCCGCGTCGGCCGGAAAGTCCTTCTCCGCCCCTTGGGGGGAGAAGGATTTAGGATGAGGTGGGGCGAGGGCGCTGAGGCGCCGGAGCATCTCGCCAGCGGAGGACCCTACCTCACCCTTCCCACTACGTGGGCCCCTTCCCTCTCCCTCCGCAAGCGGCCGGAGAGGGATTATCCTCTTACGCCAACCCGTAAGCCGCCTGTCTTGTCCCGCCATAGGCCTCGCTCACCGCCAGATGGCTCTGGCCGAAGATCTGGCGGGCGCGGTGCTGGATCACCTTGTTCCACTCCGCCAACGCAGCTTCGGAGAACTCCTCCTCCGGGGCCTGCTCGGCGTAGAAATGATCGTGCTCGTCGACGCCCCGGATCAGCATGGCGCTGTCCTTCACGCCATCCTCGGTGACCGCGAAGCTCGGCACATAGTCCATCAGCACGAAGATCCGGCGGTCGTCGCTCGTATTGGCGCTCGACCCATGGATGCAGCCCCGGTCGAAGAGCGCCATCTCGCCGGCCTTCAGCTCCAGGTCCACCGCATTGGACTTGTCGAATTCGACCGAGATCTGCTGGCCGCGCGCCAGGATGCTGGTCGGATCGTCGAAGTCCTGATGGGGCATGTTCCCCCATTTGTGGGACCGGGGAATGACCCGCAGACACCCGGCCTTGGAACTGCAATCCGACAGCGCCACGACCCCCGCGATGGTGCGGGGCGCGATATTGCCGCCGTAGACATTGTCCTGGTGCCAGCCGGCGAAGGTCTCGCCATCGTTCTTCTTCACGCGCCAGGCCATGTTGCGCAGCATGATGTTGGGGCCGACGATATCCTCATAGACATCGAGCACCTTGGGCGTGCGCGCCAGGTCCATCACCCAGGGGCAGAGCACATGGGACTTGCTCTTGAGCTTCTTCACATGGTCCGGGTACTTGCGCTCGAAGTTCTCGAGGCTCGACCGGTAGTGCTTCACCTGTTCGGGCGAGAGGATCGGGATGCCCTTGAGCCAGCCCTCGCGGGCGAGGTGGGAAAGCTCCTGGCGCGACAGAACCTTGGTCATCAGCGTGATCCTCGACTGGACTATGTATACAGAATCACGTTGAACTCATGAGTTGTCAATCTCGGGAGAAACCTCAGAGCTTCTTCTGCAGCCAGTCGAACATATAGGGGATCGCGGCGGCCCAATTGTCGTAGTTGCAATGGATTGCCCCGCCGGCCGAGCCCGACCAGAGCTTCAGGGTCTTGTCCTTCGACCCAATCTCGTCGAAGAGCTTCTTGGCGCCCTTCACGTCCATGACGATGTCCTGCTCGCCGTGGGAGATAAGCACCGGGCATTTGATGTTTTGGGCGTGGCCCTTCATGTTGAAGGCCTTCAGCTTCTCCCGCGCCTCCGCATCGTCCTTGGCGCCGACGATCCATTGCATCTGCAGTTGGATCGGCGGGTAGAACTCATAGAGGTCTTCCAGGATATCGTAACAAGCGCACCAGAGCGCCAGGGCCTTCACGCGCGGCTCAAAGGCGATGCCACGGGGAGCGTAATAGCCCGCCATGCTGACGCCGACGCAACCGATGCGGTCCCGGTCGATTTCCGGCCGCGCCTCGATCCAATCGATCGCCGCCTTCACCGGCACCTCGTAGTCGGGACGCGAGACGATGCCCTTGAGGCGCAAGCTCGACCCCCGGCCGGGGGTGTCGAGCATCAGCACGGCGATGCCGCGCGCCGCAACCTCCGACCCGCCGAAGAAATAAAGCTCCTCCGCCAGGGAATCCGCCCCGCCCAGCATCAGCACCACCGGCCATTTGCCGGGTGCGGGATCGTGGGGATGGAGAAAATAGCCGTCGTAGACATCCGTGCCGCAAGTGACCTGCACGAATTCGATCTTCGGCGTCTGAAGCTTCGCCGCGTCCCGGAAGCATGCCTGGGTGCGGATGAAATCCTCGCGCTTCCTGTGATCGGTGCCGAGGAGGAAGAAATCCGCGTGGCGGTAATAGTTGGACGCCCGGAAGAGATACTGCTTGCCGGTCACCAGCGCCCCATCGGCCAGGGCGCGGCGGCCTTCGGCTTCCGTGGCGCGGGCGAGGCCCACCCATTCCTGCCACCAGCTTTCCTGGTCGCCGGGCTTGATTTTCTCGGCCGTGCGCGAGCATTCGAAAACGTCGCCACCGCCAAAGGCGGCCTCCGCGATGACGCGCTGGGTCTGAATCGACCAGTCGGGGTGTCCGGGAAAGAGATCCACCATGGGTCGCAACTCCGCTCTATCGATGTATACAATGGGCATAGCATGGCTGGACCCATCCCTATCCTCAGATAGAAGCAGGATTTCCGGTTCGCGGAAAGACGGGATGGCGGCCTTGCGCCGGGACAAGACTGCGTTTCATGATGAGAAAGTAGCGAAGGGGAGGCGGATCTTGGCCAGTGAACTCGATGTCGGCGAGAAATTCGCCCTAGATGGGTTGGACGAGCAACGCCACTGGCAGGAGGTCTATCGCGAGATCATCGGTGGGGCCACGAAGGGCAGCGACGTCTTCTTCGGCCACAGCATCCCCCGCAACGATGTCCTCTATAAGGTGCGCGGCCGGGCAAAATACGCGGCCAATGTCACCATGCCCGGCATGCTGCATGGGGTCTTCCTGCGCAGCCCCCACCCCTACGCCAAAATCAAGCGCGTCGATGTCTCCAAGGCCAAGACGGCGCCGGGCGTCCAATGCGTTTTGACCGCCTGGGACGTGCGCGAGGAAGGGTTTCTCGTGGGGTCGCTCTTCGAGGATACGCCCGTGCTGGCGAAAACGGTCGTGCGACACGTGGGTGAGCCGGTCGTCGCCGTCGCGGCGGAGACCTTGGCACAAGCGGAAGCCGCGCTTGACCTCATCGAGGTCGATTACGAGCCGATGAAGCCCATCCTGACGCCGCAGGAAGCCATCGCGCCCGGCGCGCCTCAGCTCCATGAGCAAGGCAATATCATCGCCGATTTCACCAAGACCCGGGGCGACGCGGAAGCGGCGCTGAAGGCCTCGGATATCGTGGTCGAGGGCGTTTATACCAACGATCCCATCGAGCATGCCTATCTGGAATCCCCGGCGGGCATCTCCTTCTGGGACGGCGATGTGCTGACCCTGCTGGTCTGCACGCAATACCCCCATTTCCATCACAAGCAGCTCGCCCGCGTCACCGGCCTGCCGATGGAGAAGATCCGGGTGGTGCAGAGCGTCATCGGCGGGGCCTTCGGCGGCAAGATCGACGTAACCATCGAATGCGCCGCGAGCCTCATGACGATGAAGACCGGCCGGCCGGTCAAAATGGTGCTGGAACGGAACGAGGTCTTCTCTTCCACCACGAAGCGCCATGCCATGACCATCCGCCACCGCCTGGGCGCGACCAAGGACGGGCGGCTGACGGCGCTCGACATGGACGTGCTCTGCGACGGCGGGGCCTATAACTCCTACAGCCTGATCGTCGCGGGCCGCTGCATCATCCATTCGGCGATGCCCTACGACATCCCGGCGATCAAGACCCATATGAAGACGACCTTCACCAATCACGTGCCCTCGGGCGCGATGCGCAGCTTCGGCGTCATCAAGCTGGGCTTCGCGACGGAATCGCAACTCAACAAGATCGCCGACCAGCTCGGCATGAGCCCCATCGAGATCCGCCGGATCAATGCCGTGAAGAGCGGCACGGTCACCATGACCGGGCAGGTCCTCCAGGACGTGGGCTTCATCAAGACCCTCGACGCGCTGGAGCCGATCTACGAGGCGCGACGAAAAGAATTGGCGGCCAAGCCTCAGACGGGTCCGATCAGGACCGGCCTTGGCATTGCCAGTCTTGGCTATGGCATCGGCTATAGCGGCGTGCGCAATCCCTCCACCGCCCGCATCGAGGTCGACGAGACCGGCCTCGTCATCGCCAATTGCGGCACGCCGGACGTCGGCACCGGTTCCGACATGGCTTTGGCGCAGATCGCGGCGGATGCGGCGGGCATCGACATCGCGCGGATCCGCGTGGTCAGCGGCGATTCGACCAAGACCGACGATTCAGGTCCGACCTCGGCTTCCAGGACGACTTATTTCTCGGGCAGCGCCGCGCGGATTGCGGGCAACGATTTCAACCGGCAATTCGTCGAGGCGCTGGCGGCGAAGCTGGGCGTATCGAAGGGCGTGGTGCGGCTCAACGACGATCAAGTCTTGGTGAACAACAGCCCCATGAGCTTCGAGGAAGCCTGCAAGACCATCGGCAGTGCCACCAAGAACATCGTCGCCTATGGCAAGTTCGATCCGGTGAACCAGCTCGACCTCAAGAACTTCGAGGGCGATCCCTACCCCACCTATACCTATGCGACCCATTTGGCCGAGGTCGAAGTCGATATCGAAACCGGCCGGATCGAAGTGCCTAACTATTGGGCGGCGCATGATGCCGGCACGCTCGTCAATCCGATGGGCGCGGTCGGCCAGATCGAGGGCGGCGTGGTGATGGGTCTCGGCATGGCGCTCTGGGAACGGATCGTCCGCAAGGACGGCTATATCCAGAACCCCGGCTATCGCGACTATCTGCTCCCCGGCGCCAAGGATACACCCACCAAGATCGAGACGATCTTCGTCGATAATCCAGATCCCACCGGTCCCTATGGCGCCAAGGGAGTCGCGGAGGCAAGCATTATCCCCGTGCCCGCAGCGATCGCGGCGGGGCTCCACGAAGCAACCGGGGTCAGGCCCGCCAAGATGCCGATGGATGCGGAGACCGTGCTGGATCTTCTCGACCGGAAGGAGGCCGCGGAATGACCGAAGCCACCTCCTATCTCCGCGCAACCTCCGTGGATGAAGCAATCGCGGCGCTCGCCTCCCAGGCGGGCGACGCGGTGATCGTCGCGGGCGGTCTGGTGGTGGGCTCGCTCATCAACCAGCGTCTTGCCTCGCCGGCCTTGCTGGTGGATATCACCCGGATCCCCAGCCTCAAGAAGATCGAGGCGGGCACCGATGGCGGCCTGACCATCGGCGCGCTCACGACCCACGATGACGTGCTGCGCTCGGATATCGTCAAGCGGACGGTGCCCCTCCTCTGCGAAATCGCCGAGGATATCGCCTGCGGGCGGCTGCGGAACCGGGGCACCCTGGGCGGCAGCCTCTGCATGATGGGCCAGCAAGGCGATCCGGCCACGGGACTTCTGGCGCTGAACGCCACGATCCGCATCAAGGGACCCGAGGGCAGCCGGACGATCCCGCTTGAAGCCTTCTTCAAGGACGCCTTCGAACTCGATTTGGGCGAAAGCGAGATACTCGAAGAGGTCCATGTCCCCGCCGCTCCGAAGGGGGCGCATTGGGCCTTCCTGAAACAAGGTCCGCGCAATGCCATGGATTTCACGCTGGTGGCCGTCTCGGTGGTCGCAAGATTGGGCGGGGATGGCAGGATCGATCATATCCGCTGTGGAATGAACGGCGTGTCACCCACGGCGGTGCGGCCCCGCAACGCGGAAGCGGCCCTTCTGGGCAAAAGCCCCGGCGCGATCGATTGGAACGCTGTCGGGACCGCGTTCGACAGCGACATCAAGCCCGAAAGCGATCTCGTCTATTCGGCGTCTTATAAGGCCCGGCTCGCCAAGGTGCTGCTGCGCCGGGCGGTGGAGCG
The DNA here is from genome assembly GCA_947473305.1 of Rhodospirillales bacterium. Classification (GTDB taxonomy): domain Bacteria; phylum Pseudomonadota; class Alphaproteobacteria; order ATCC43930; family CGMCC-115725; genus CANJCB01. Next base: position 30,920 of record CANJCB010000021.1, on the reverse strand, counting down.
GGCCTTGGCAGGAGGGACCAAGTAATGGCGGTTGAGATCACCCTGACCGTCAACGGCAAGCCCCATGCGCTCGAGGTCGGCTCGACCGAGATGCTGGTCGAAGTGCTGCGGGATCGGCTCGGCCTCGTCGGCACCAATCGCGACTGCGCCCAGGGCATCTGCGGCGCTTGCACGGTGCTGATGGAGGGAAAGCCGGTGACCTCCTGCCTCCTGTTGGCGGCCCAGGCGGACGGGGCGAAAATCACCACTGTCGAAGGACTTGAAACCGGCGGCAAGCTCACGTCGCTGCAGGAAGCTTTCATGCGGCACGGCGCGGTCCAATGCGGCTTCTGCACGCCCGGTTTCCTGATGACGGCGACAGCGCTCCTGGCCGAAAATCCGAAGCCGAACCGGGACGAAATCCGCGACGCCCTGCGGGGCAATATCTGCCGTTGCACGGGCTATGCGAAGATCATCGACGCGGTCGAGGACGCGGCGGGCCGGGGGTAGGCGGTCGCGCCTCCTACTTCTTCGGAACGATCAGCGCGTCCACCACCACGCAGCCCTTGCCTTCCGGCAGGAGCTTTATCGGGTTCAAATCGATCTCCTCGATCTGCTCGCCGTTCGACGCGACGAAATCCGCGAGACCGTAAATCGCCCGCGCCAGGCTTTTCACATCCGCCGCAGGCTTGCCCCGGATCGCCCCCAGACGGGCGGCCCCTTTCAATTCCGCCAGCATCGCCTCGGCATCTCCCTCGCGCAGCGGCAAGGGCCGCAAGGCGAAGTCCCGGGTGATCTCGATCTCGATCCCGCCGAAGCCCACCGCCAGGGTCAGCCCGAATTCCAGATCGCGGGAGACGCCGGCGAACATCTCGATCCCGTCCTTGATCATTTCCTGGACGACGAAGCCCGCCAGTTTCACCGGCTTGCCAACCTTTTTCATATTGGCTTCAAGTTCGGCCCAGGCCGAGGCCAGCGCCGCCTCGTCGGCGATACCGACCTTCACCAGCCCATATTCGGACTTATGCGGAATGTCGTCCGACACCGCCTTCAGCACGATCGGATAGCCGATGGCCTTGGCCGCGTCCTTGGCCGCGTCGAGGCTGGTCGCCAGCTTCTCCTTCGTCACCGTCACGCCGCAGGCGGCGAGCAGCGCCTTGCTGTCATATTCATGGACCGTCGAACGGCCCGCGATCGTAACGGCAGCGGACTTCGCAGCACTCTTCCGCACCGGCGGCAGCGGCGTGTTCCAACGCGCCACCCGGTCCACGGCCATCAGCCCCTGGCGGGAGCCTCCGAGGACGACCATCCCGCGTTCCTTCAGGTAATCGACCTGCTCGACCTGCATGAGGCCCGACCGCATGTTCAGCACGTAATGGGGCTTCTTGCTCTGGGCGGCGGCTTCGGAAAGCTGCGAGGCATAGCCCAGCGGCGGCCGCTTGATCGGGTTGTAGTTGAAACCCTCCATGGTCACGACGATGTTGTCGCAGATCGGGTTCTCGTCAAGGACTTTGAGCGCATGGGGAAGGTTACGGGCATAATCCGCATGCCCCCAGGCGTCGAGCGGATTGCCGTCGCCCCCCACATGGCCGATGACGCTTTCGGCCGCCGCCTTCGATTCCGCCGGAAGTGGCGGCATGACGACGCCCGCCGCGCTTGCGACGTCGAGCACCAGTTCGGCGATCCCGCCCGAGGGCGTAATGAGATTGGTGCGGCGCCCCGTGGGCCAGACCTTGCCCTGGCAGACCGCCAGGACTTCCGAAAGCTCGTCGAAATCATCGACCTCGATGACCCGATGGGCCTTCAGCACCTCGGAGAAGACCTTGGCCTCCCCGGCCAGACCGCCGGTATGGCTGGTGATGGCGCGGCGGGTGCGCTCGCTCTTGCCGACCTTCAACACGACGACGGGCTTGCCGGCCGCTGCGGCGCGATCTACAGCGGCCAGGAAGGCCTCCGGCTCGCGGATCGTTTCGAGGAAGCAGGCGATGACCTTGGTATTGGGATCCGTCGCCAGCCAGTTCACATAGTCCGCGACGCTCACCACCGCCTCGTTGCCCGAGGAAACCACCAGGCTGAAGCCGAAGCGGCGGGTGTCGGTCATCATGCCGATGCACATGGTGCCGCTATGGGAAACGAAGCCGACGTTGCCCTGGAGCTTCGCCACATCCGCGACCTCCTGGCCGGAGGTCGTGGAGCGCGCGTGGGGATTGATGATGCCCTGGCAATTGGGACCGCAGAGCGCGATTCCAAATTCCTTGGAGATCGCGGTGATTTCCGCCTGCAAGGCCTTGCCTTCGTCCCCGCCCTCGCCGAAGCCGCCATCGTAGATCACCGCCCCGCCGGCTTTGACTTCCGGCAGCATGCGGTAATTTTCCAGCACGCGCTGATAGCCCACGCGGAAGGAAACCACATCCGGCGAGCCCGGCAGGTCCTTCAGTGTCGGATAGCAGGGCCGCCCGAACAGCGTCTCGTAGCGCGGATTGACCGGCCAGATCGGCCCATCGAAGCCCAGGGATTCGAGCGAGGCAACGATGCTGCGCGTGCCCGCATTATTCTCCGACGCGCCAAGGATGGCGATCGAGCGCGGGTTGACGAGCCGGTCGATATTCATGTGACGAACTCCGGAGGCTTCAGGAAAAAGGAAGCATCCGACTTAGCACGTCATTGCGCTTGAAGAAATGATGATGGAGCGCCGCCGCCACATGCAGGCCAACCGCCCCATAAACGGCATATTGCAGCGTGAGATGCGCCGTCTCCCCGAGTTTCGACAGCGCCTCGTCCTTGGCCAGGAACCTCGGCACCTGGAAAAGATCGAACCAGGTGATGGGAAAATCACCCGCAACCACGAAGATATAGCCACTGACCGGCATCAGGATCAGCAAGGCGTAAAGCAGCCAATGGACCGCCCCGCTCGCCGCGACCTCGATGGGGGCCAGTGCGGTGGAATGGGTCGGGGCGCCATGGCCGATGCGCCACAGGAACCGCAAGACCGTCAGGACCAGGATCGTGATCCCGGTCGATTCATGGAGCGTAAAAAGCCGATCCTGGAGCGGTCCGCCGTCGAGCCTCGTCATGACGAGGCCCACCGGAACGATCACCAGAATCAGGAGCGCGGTCAGCCAGTGGAGAAGCTTGGCAACGCCGCCATAGCGGGCCGCCTTGCCCCTCCGGATCATGGCGCGCCGATTACGTCCGATAGTCCGGGGTATCGTTCTCGATGAGGCGAATGATCGCGTTCCAGACCTGCTCCTGATGTTTGCCGCCGGTGCCCGAGGACTGGCGGGCGGCATGCTCGCAGACTTCCTTGGGCGGATAGACCAACTCGGCGCCGCCGGCCATGGCCATCACCTGGGTCTTGCAGGAGAACTCGAGGCGATGGAGGTTCAAGAAGGCCTCCGGGATCGAGCTGCCGCCGGCCAGGAGGCCGTGGTTGCGCAGGATCATGCACTTGTTGTCGCCGAGGTCGTTGACCAGACGCTCGCGCTCGCCGAGGTCGAGAGCGATGCCCTCGTAGTCGTGATAGGAGAGCTTGCCGTGGAAGCGCATTGCCTGCTGGCTGATCGAGAGCAGCCCCTGCTTCATGCAGGAAACCGCGATGCCGGCCGCCGAATGGGTATGCAGCACGCAGGTCAGGTCCGGGCGCGCCATATGCACGGCGCTATGGATCGTGTAGCCGGCCTGGTTGATGTGGCGGGAGCCGCTGGCGTCCTGATCGACGATGGTGCCGTCCACATCGACCTTCACGAGGTCCGACGCGCGCATCTGGTGGAAGAGCACACCATATTGGTTGATGAGGAAATGCTCATGCGGACCCGGCACGCGGGCGCTCAAATGGGTATAGACGAGGTCCGTCCAGCCGTAATGGGCGACGAGGCGATAGCAGGCCGCGAGATCGCAGCGGGTCTTCCATTCTTCTTCCGTCATGCCCTGCACGGCGGCCTTGCTGGTGGCGATATTCATATCTTGTCTCCTTAGAGGCCCAACACGGCCTTGGCGAGGATGTTGCGTTGGATCTCGTTGGATCCTGAGTAGATCGAAAGCTTACGACGGTTGAAATAGGTGGGGGCCGCGACGGAGGCCCAGGATTGCTCGAAATCCTCGTCGTTGTTGCGCATGCCTTCCGGATCTTCCGCCTGGAAGGGCATGCTCAAGGGGCCGGCAAGTTCGACGTAAAGCTCGGTGATCCGCTGGATGATCTCGGAACTCCGGATCTTGAGCATGGAGGAGAAGGGATCGGGACCCGGCGACTTGCGGCGGCGCTCGGAAGCGAGCACCCGCAGGGTCGTCATCTCATGGGCCTTCAGCTCGACCTCGACCGCCGCGAGCTTGGAACGGAAGGTCTTGTCCTCGGCGATGGCGCTACCCTCCTTCACTTCCTCGGCGAAGAGGCCCTTCAGGGTGCGCAGGCGTTCCTTGGCGAGGCCGATGCGCGCCGTGCTGGTGCGCTCGTTGGACAGGAGGAACTTGGCGCAGTCCCAGCCCTTGTTCTCCTCGCCCACGAGGCAGTCGAGCGGCACCTTCACGTCATCGAGGAAGACGGTATTGACCTCATGCGCCCCATCGATGGTGACGATCGGGGTGACCACGACGCCCGGCGAGTTCATGTCGATGAGCAGCATCGAAATCCCTTCCTGCTTCTTGGCATTGGGATCGGTGCGGCAGAGCGTGTACATCCAGTTGGAATGATGGGCGTTGGTGGTCCAGGTCTTCTGGCCGTTGACCACCCAATGGTCGCCCTCGCGCTTGGCGGTGGTGCGCAGCGAGGCGAGATCCGAACCCGCACCGGGCTCAGAGAAGCCCTGGCACCACCAATCGTCGAGATTGGCGATCCGCTTCAGGAAACGTTCCTTCTGGGCGGGCGTGCCGAAATGGGCGATCACCGGGCCGATCATGCTGACGTTCTGGGAGGCAGGGGTGAGCGCCGGCCACTTCTCGATTTCCTCGCGGAAGATATAGGAGTGCACGGCATCCCAGCCCGTGCCGCCGCAATCGACCGGCCAATTGGGCGAGGCCCAGCCCCGCTTGTAGAGAATCTGCTGCCAGCCGACGATGTCCTGCTTCGAGGGCAAAAGGCCCGTCACGAGCTTCCGGCGCAGCTCTTCCGGCAGCGAGGTCTTCAGAAACTCCCTCACCTCGGCCCGGAAAGCCTGCTCCTCGGGCGTGAAACGCAGATCCATAACCACTCCCCATGATTCGACGCGCGCATTTTGCGGAGGCCAGCGCAGATTGTAAACAAAAACACCAGGGTGCTCGGGCTGGCGGATTTAACTTGAACCGCAGGGTAACCCGAGATTGACGCGCCAGTCCCGCGAAAATAAGGTCGGTTCCTACAACATTTCCGGGAGGCTCCGACAGACCATGGCCCTATCTCGCAGCTATCAGAGCGTCCTCGACGAGATCGCGACGCTCCACGCCGCGAAGAGCCGGCACAAGCATCCGCTCTGGATAAATCTCATGAGCGGGGGCCTCACCCGGAACCAGGTCGCTGAATACATTCGCCAATTCAGCGTCGTGCCGCTCTATAACCATTTCTACCATGGCGAGCTTTACATGAATTGCCCCAACCCGGAATGGCGGCCGCGCATGGCGGAGATCGTCTATGAGGAAGGGACGGGACGGCTCTTCTCCGACGGCGTTCCCCATTGGAAGCTCTATCTGAACTTAGGGGCCGCCTTCGGCTTGACTCCCAGCGACCTCTATAACGCCAAGCTCTGCGCCGGCGCTCTGGGCGTGCGCTCCTATCAGGCGGATATGTGCCGTTCCAGCTTCCTCCAGGGCATTTCCGCAACCTCCTTGGGCGCCGAAAGCCAGGTGCCGGGCGTCTTCGGCAAGATCTCCGAGACCTTCATCAAGCATTATGGCTGCACCGCCGACGAGGCGATGTTCTTCACCGTGCATGAAGAGGCCGACAAGGACCATTCCGACGCCGGGCTCGAATTCCTCCAGGAATTCGCCAAGACGGACGTGGATCTCCAGATCGTCGTGACCACCGTGCGCAACACGCTCGAAGTCTGGGGCGCCATGAACGACGACATCTGGCGCGTCCTGCAGGATGTCAAGTGAGCCGATGAGCGACCTCGCCCGGCGGCTGTTCGACGAACACGCAGCCGGCACACGCTTCTCGACCCTACCCGGCCTCGCCGACGAGGCCGCGGCCTACATTACGCAGGCCGCCTATGTGACCCGGCTCTGCGAACGGGACGAGACCTTCGTCGCCGGCTACAAGATCGGCCTTACCTCCCGGCGCATGCAGGAATTCTGCGGGATCGACCATCCGATCGCGGGTTTCGTGCTGAAAACGCGGGTGCACCGTTCCGGCATCACGATCCAGGCCCGCAATTTCGGCCGGTTGGGCGTGGAATTCGAGATCGCCGTGCGGATCGGCCAGGATCTGCCCGCAAGGGCGAAAGGCTTTGACATCGAAACCGTCGCCGGTGCCATCGAAGCCGTGGCGCCGGCCATGGAACTGGTCGACGACCGGAACGCCGATTACGCCGGGCTCGATGTCCTCTCGCTGGTGGCGGACAATTCCTGGAACGCGGGCATCGTGCTCGGCGAATTCCAAAGCCATTGGCCGGATCTTGCCGGCCTCAAGGGGACCGTTTTCGAGAACGGCGTCGAAGTGGACAAAGGGACCGGCCGCGACGTGCTCGGCCATCCCGTCACGGCGCTTCATTGGCTCGCCAATCATCTCGCCCGCCAGGGCGGCGGCTTGCGCAAGGGCGACGTGGTCATGACCGGAAGCCTGGTCACCACCCGTTTCCCCAGGACCGGCGCCTTCCGCTTCGACCTCGGTGGCATCGGCTCGGTCGCCTTGGACGTGCTTCCGTGAACCTTGGGATCGAGGGCAAGTGCGCGCTGGTCATGGGCGGATCGCGGGGCCTCGGCCGGGCGGTGGCGGAGGCCCTGATCGCCGAGGGAGCGAAGGTCGCGATCTGCGCGAGAGACGCGGCGAAGCTTTCGAACGCCGCGACGAAGATCGGGGCTACGGCCTTTCCCTGCGATCTTTCGACCGAGGGGGCTGCGGCAGGGCTTGTCCGCGAGGTCGCGAGCAAAATGGGCGGGGTCGATATCCTGCTCGTCAACACGGGCGGCCCGCCGCCCAATACCTTCGACCGCATCGACGACGGGGCCTGGCGCATTGGTTTCGAGGAGCTCTGGATGTCCGCGGTCCAGGCGATCCGGGAGAGCCTGCCCGGCATGCGGGAGCGGCGCTGGGGCCGCATCCTGGTGGTGACCTCGACGGCGGCGCGGGAGCCGATCCCGAACCTGATGCTGTCGAACGCGCTTCGGGCGGGTCTCCACGGCATGGTCAACGCACTGAGCAAGGAAATCGCAGCCGAGGGGATCACCATCAATGCGCTGATGCCCGGCTATACGCTGACCGAACGGCTGAAACAGGTGATGCCGGACCTTGACCGGATCGCTCAAGACGTACCCGCCAAGCGGCTCGGAGAGCCTCGGGAATTCGCGGCGGTGGCGAGTTTCCTGCTGTCGGATGCGGCGGGCTATGTCACCGGTCAGGCCATCGCCTGCGACGGCGGCCTGACCCAATCCATTTGAAGCCCAGTCGATCTAGCCCTCGAACACCGGCATAAATCCGTCGCCCTTGACCTTGACGGTGGCGGCATGGGGCTCGGCAAAATGGGTGGGCAGCAACAGGGCTCTCTCTTCCGCGCAGAAGGCCAGGAGATCGTGGCGCGACTGCCTCGCCCGCACCGGGTCTTCGCAAAAGCTGCTGTTCCAGCGCCAGAGCGGCATCTGCACCGGACTGTGCAGGATATCGCCGGAAAAAACCGCCAGTTTGCCTTCGGAGCGCATCTCGATCCGGATATGGCCCGGCGTATGGCCTGGCGCCGGGTTGAGGGTCAGGCAGTCGTCGATCTGGTGGCCGTCGTCCACGAAGACCGCCTTCCCCGCCTCGACCACCGGCAGGACGCTGTCCTTATAGGCTTCCTTCCAGACCTCTGCCGTGCCGGGCGCTTTCGCATGCTCGATCCAGAAATCGTGCTCGCGCCGCGCCATGACATAGTGGGCATTGGGAAAGGTTGGGACCCAGCGGCCGTCCTGCAACTGCGTGTTCCAGCCGATATGATCGCTGTGGAGATGGGTGCAGAGGACGAAATCGACCTCCTCCGGAGTGAGGCCCGCGCGCTCCAGCCGCTTCAGCCAGGGCGTGTTCAGCATATGAAAACGCGGGATGCCGGGGCGGTTCTTGTGGTTGCCGTTGCAGGTATCGATCAGGATCGTGTGGCGGCCCGTCCGCAACACCCAGCAATGGTTGCTCGACCGCATCTTGCCGCTGTCGGGATCGTAGAATTTGGGCGCGAGCCAGGGAAGCTGTTCGGCGAAAACCGCCTCGTCGAAGTCGGGAAAGAAATCCCTGGCGAAGAAACCAAGACCCAGCATCTCCTCGATCCGGGTCACCCGCACCGCGCCCACTTGCCGCTCGTTCATCGCGCCCTCCCAAAGGCTTTCCCGAGACGGTATGCCGCTCATCCGATAATTGAAAGACCGGCGGCCGAATGACAGGCTGACAAAGGCGCATTGCCCAAGCTAAGGTCGCGAAATAGGCGAATGGATCCAATCATGCAGCAAGCGTCACCCGAGGGTGCCGAAGGAAACTCAGACGCGGCAGCGGTCGACCGGGCGATCAGCTCGCGGCGATCGCTGCGCGCCTATCTCGACAAGCCGGTCCCGAAGACTCTGGTCGAACATATCCTGGACGTTTCGGCCCGCGCGCCGAGCGGCACCAATACGCAGCCCTGGCGCGCCTATGCGGTGGCGGGGGAACCGAGGGACCGCCTGTGCCGCGCGCTGGTCGAGGCCTTTCTATCCGGCGCGCCGCGCCAGCACGAGAAATACGCCTATTACCCAACGCCCTTTTTCGAGCCCTATCTGGCCCGGCGGCGGAAAGTCGGATGGGATCTCTACGGCCTCCTCGGCATCGCCCGCGGCGAAGGCGAGAAAATGAACGCCTTCCATGCCCGGAACTACGAGTTCTTCGGCGCGCCCGTGGGGCTGATCTTCACCATCGACCGGCGGCTGGAGCCCGGAAGCTGGCTCGACCATGGCATGTTCCTGGAGAATGTCATGATCGCGGCGCGCGGCCATGGGCTAGATACCTGCCCCCAGGCCTCGTTTCCGCCCTTCCACGACATCATCCGGCAGCACCTGCCCCTGGCGCCCGAGGAGATGGTCACCTGCGGCATGTCCTTGGGCTATGCCGATCTGACGGCGCTGGAAAACCAGCTGGTCACCGAGCGCGTGCCGGCCCGTGAATTCGCCCATTTCGAAGGCTTCGACGACAACCAAGGAGGAAAGCCATGAGTCTCAGAAAATCCATTCCCGTTCCAGGATTGCCCAAGCCCAGCGGCGTCTGGACCAATGCGGTGCTGACCCAGCCCGGCAAGATGCTGTTCATCTCGGGCCTCGTGTCCCGTGACGCGGACGGCAACATCGTCGGCAAGGGCGATATCGAGGCCCAGACGCGCCAGACCTGCGAGAACCTGAAGCTCGCCGTGGAAGCGGCCGGCGGCACGCTGGCGGACCTCGTTCGCGTCGATGTCTATATCACCGACATGAACCACTTCTCGACGATCCACAAGGTGCGCGCCGAATACTTCCCCAAGGATCCGCCAGCCTCGACCATGGTGGAGGTGAGCCGCTTCGTCTCCCTCGACGCCATGATCGAGATCAACGCCATCGCCGTCCTGCCGTAAGAGGCCCTCATGATCAGCTATCCGGCGAAGATCAACGGCACCCTCACCCGGCTCATGGAGGCCGGCGAGGGCGACAATTTCGTCATCTTCACTCATGGCGTCGGCGCGCGGGGCGACCGCTGGCGGCGCAACCTCGATCCCATCGCGGCGGCGGGCTTCCATTGCTTCTCGCTCGATCTGCCGGGCCATGGCTTTGCGCAAAAGGGGCCGGATTTCCCCTATGGGGTTCCGGCCTTCGCGGATCTCGTGCTGGGCCTCATGGACATGAAGGGCGCCAAGAAGGCGCATCTCGTCGGCACCTCTCTGGGTGGGCAAATCGCGGCCTGGGTCGGGGTGAATGCGCCGGATCGGGTCAAGAGCCTGACCCTGGTCGGCTCCACCGGGCTTTTCCCCATCGGACCCGAGGCCTGCAACCGGATCGCTGAGCGTATCGTCGACCGCAACCTCGCGGGCATCGAGGGCAAGCTCAAGACGGTGATGTTCGATCCCGTCCATGCGACACCCGACTTCATCGCCGAGGAATATGCGATCAACAATTCCGAGGGTTCGACCGAGAGCTTCCAGAAACTCGCCATCTATTTCCGCGACCAGATCGACAAGGACGCGGTGGGCGAGAAGCTCGCGGCGCTGGGCGACCGTTTCCCGCAGCTCCTGATCTGGGGCAGCGAGGACAAGTCGGTGCCGGTCGTCATCGGCGAGAAGGCGGCGGCGCTCCTGAAACACGCCCCGTTGCGGCTCATCGCCGAGACCAGCCACTGCCCCTATTACGAGAAGCCCGACGAATTCAACGCCATGGTCATCGAGTTTCTCAAGGGGCGGTGACCGATCGTTTTGCTTTCCGCCATCATCGCGAGGACGCGAATGTTCTCGCGGAAGCAGAGCTTCGCCTTTAGTGGTTCGCAATGACAGCCTAGATATTTTTTACAGTCGTCCAAACCCCGCCTTGCATCCTTAAACTGAAACCGAGACACTTCTGTCTACAATAGACGGAGGGTTTGGAATGAAGCACGTTTGGACCCGGCGCGACATGCTGGCACTGATGGGATTGGGTGGCAGTCTCTTTGGGAGCGGGCCGGCGCTTGCACAAGGTGCCAGCAACGGCCTTCTTGAAAAGATCCGCAAGGAAGGCGTCATCAAGGTCGGGCTCACCAACGGCTTGCCCTATGCCTTCATGCATCCCGACGGCAGGCTGGACGGCGTCGCGCCGACCATCGTCAAGACCGTGCTGGAGCGATTGGGCGTACCCCGGATCGAGGGCGTCGTGGTGACACTTATGGCCAGCTCATCCCTGGCCTCCAAGCCGGGCGCTGGGACATGATCGGGGCGGATATGTCGATCACCCCGGACCGCTGCGGGCAGGTCACCTTCTGCGATCCCTTCACCATCGATTACTCGTCCTATGTCTATCTGCCGGAAGGTTTCGATCCGCCCAAGACCCTGAAAGAGATGGGCGCGCGCAAGATCAAGCTGGGCCTTCTGGCAGGGACTTATAACCTCAAGGTCATCCAGGCCTTTTACGAACGGCCCGACGACCACATCACGACTTATCCCGACACCGCGGCGATCATGGACGCGATCACCGCCAAGCGGGTGCAGATGGGCGCGAGCGGCGTCCGCTCGATCCGGCAATTGCTGGAGACGAAACCCGGCGCCTTTAAATACGTCTATCCCCTGCCCGACGATATCGTCGCGCCGGCCGGCGCCGCCTTCCGCCCCGGCGACACCGATCTCATCACCGCCTTCAAGGCGGAATTCCAGAAGATGAAGAAATCGGGGGAATGGGAGAAGATCCTGAAATCCTTCACCTTCGAGGTCTTCCCCGGCAAGGAGAACGTTACCGCCGAACAGGCCTGCACGGGAGCCGTCTAACCCCTTTGAAGATGCCGACTTGCCTAGGCCTGCGCCGACGGCTTCACCTGAACCCGCCAGGTTTCTCACCAGGCGCAAAAACCCCGTCTTGATCGTCCCATCCGAAACCGCGACACTCCATGGATAAATATTAATCCAGGGTGGAGGCTCGAATGGTGAAAAACGATTGGACGCGACGTGACATGCTTGGCCTGATGGCGGCCGGCGGCGCGGGACTTGGCAGCCTCGCGCTTGGCGGGGGCGAGGCCGCGGCGCAGGCGGGTAACGGCCTTCTCGCGCGGGTGCAGAAGGAAGGCATCATCAAGATCGGGCTGACCAACGGCCTGCCCTATTCCATCATGAACCCCGATGGCACCGTGGACGGCGTCGCCCCGTCGATCGTCAAGGCGGTGATGGCGAAGCTTGGCGTGCCGAAGGTCGAAGGCGTGGTCGCAACCTACGGCCAGCTTATCCCCGGGCTCATGGCCGGGCGCTGGGACATGGTCGGCGCCGATATGACGATCACCGCGGAGCGTTGCGCCCAGGTCGCCTATTGCGATCCCTTCACGGTCGATTACGCGGCCTATGTCTATCTGCCGGGCGCCTATAAGGACCCGCCCAAGACCCTCAAGGAAATCGGCGCGCGCAAGACCAAGCTCGCGATGCTGGCGGGCTCCTACAATCTGAAGCTCATCCAGTCCATGTATGAGAAGCCGGACGAGTTCATCCAGATCTACCCTGACACGCCCGCGATCCTCGAGGCGGTGACGGCAAAGCGCGTCGAAATCGGCTGCACGGGCGGTCGCAACATCAAGCTTGTGCTGCAGCAGAAGCCCGGCAGCTACGAATATCTCTATCCCGCGCCCGACGACATGATCAGCCCGGCAAGCGCCGCCTTCAAGCCGGGCGACACGGATCTCAGAACCGCCTTCCGGGCCGAGTTCCAGAAGATGAAGGCCTCGGGCGAATGGAAGAAGATCATCGAATCCTTCGGCTTCGAGGTCTTTCCGGGCAAGGAAAACGTGACCGCCGAGCAGGCCTGCGCCGGCGCGGCCTAGGACTATGTAGCAATCGGCAGGCGGCTCCGCCTGGAGCCGCTTGCCGTAACGCTTTGAAACCGCGACACTTCTGCCGACACGAACATCCTGGAGACTGAAATGGCAGAGGCGAATTGGTCGAGACGCGGTTTCGTTGGCCTCATGGCCGCCGGTGGAATCGGCTTGGCGAGCGGCGGTGCCCTAGCCCAGGCTGACGGAGTTCTGGAACGCGTGCGCAAGGCGGGTGTCATCAAGATCGGGATGACGAACGGCCTGCCCTATTCCCTGTTGAACCCGGATGGATCGGTGGACGGCGTCGCCCCGACGCTCGTCAAGACGGTGATGGCGCGCCTCGGGGTCCCAAAGGTCGAGGGTATCGTCGGATCCTATGGGCAACTCATCCCCGGCCTTCTCGCAGGCCGTTGGGACATGGTCGGCGCTGATATGACGATCACCAAGGAGCGCTGCGAACAGGTCACCTATTGCGATCCCTTCACGGTCGATTACGCGGCCTATGTCTATCTGCCGGGCGCCTTCGCCTCTCCGCCCAAGAGCCTCAAGGAAATGGGCCAGCGCAAGATCAAACTCGCCATGCTGGCCGGCACCTACAACCTGAAGGTCGTCCAGTCCTTCTATGAAAAACCCGACGAATTCATCGCGACCTATCCCGATACGAACTCGATCCTCGAAGCCGTGACCGCCAAGCGCGCGGAGATCGGCTGTACCGGCATCGTCCTGATCAAGGAAGTGCTGAAGGGCAAGCCCGGCGCCTTCGAGCATGTCGATCCCATGCCCGACGACCTTTTGAGCCCCGGCAGCGCCGCCTTCCGCCCCGGCGACACCGACCTCATCACCGCCTTCAAGGCCGAGTTTCAGAAGATGAAAAAATCGGGCGAATGGCAGAAGATCATCGGAACCTTCGGCTTCGAGATCTCGCCAAGGACGGAGAATATGACGGCCGAGCAGGCCTGCAGCGGGACGGTGTAGGTCTCGTTATTAATCCTTCTCCGCCCCCCAAGGAGCGGAGAAGGATAGATCAGAAGGCGGCTTCCAGACCTCAGATCGGCGTCGCGAGCAGGTTCGGGATCGCGTAGGTATCGACGATCACCACCCGCTCCTTGAAGAGCGCCTTGCCGCCCTGGAAGACGATCACGTCCTCGTAGCAGCCGACGCTGAAGAGCCAGCTCTCGCCTTCCTGATTGGTCTGGAAGAGCGCGTAGTTGCTCTCCGCCCTGACCGAACCGTCGGCTTGGGCGGTGAGCCTCGGCGCGCCGATCACGTGGCGGTCCACATGGATGTTGTATTCGTTGGCGACCCTGAGCGAAGTCACCCGGTCGTGGACCATGTTGCGATTCAGGCAGATCAGCAGCACGCCCGGCAGGCCCTGGGCGACGTTCTCGCGCGGGACCACCTTGTAGAGGCAGTCCTCGGTGAAGAGGTTCACCCAGTCCTCGAGCTTGTCGCGGTCGATGCGATAGGCGTATTCGGCCATCAGGTCGGCGATGGCGTCCCGCTTTTCGGAGGCGATCATCGAATGCCGCCTTCAGGCTCGATGCCCATCAATTCCGCGTAATAGGACCAGAAGCCCCGGAGCGGCACGTCGCTCACCTTGAAGGTGATCTCGTCGGGGATCTTGCCGCCGCCGCCCATCTCGATGATCGAACAGGCCTCGCCTTCGAGCATGGTGGCGCGGTGGGCGATCTCGACCGCCTCGCCGTCCTCCATGGAGATGAAGCCGGCCGGGCCGATCATATTGGTCTGGAGAAGACGATGCATCTCCAACTCCTCGTCGTCGCCTTCGTAGCCGAAGATCGTCCAATAAAGCTCGAACTCGTCCATGCCGCGCGGGCGCACCTGACGCGCGGCCATGCTGTTGCGGATCTGCTGGAAGGTCCCGTTCGGGAAGATCGAGCAGATGGCAAGACTCACGCCGTCGTCGAATTCCTGCTTGTAGCCGAGGATGCCCTGGTCTTTCAGCTGGAAGTCGCTCTCCGCGACCTTCTGGTCGGCATAGGCCGCGATCGCCTGGGCGCTGTCCTGGGCGTCGGTGTCCTCGCGGGTATAGGAGATGCTGTGCCGGTGGCGCGTATCCATCCAGGCGCCGCCCTTCTGGGTCACGCGGGTGATGCCGAACTTCATGTGGAACTGGTGCAAGAGGCTGCCGTGATACTGATCGCGGGTATTCTCGCAATAGAGCTTCCAGTTGCCCTTAATGCGCTGGCGCTGATAGCCCAGCACCTTCACCGGCCGCGCCATGATGCGCGCCAGCATGTTCGACATCGGGCCGCCGAGATATTGCTCCAGGGGCTCCACCTTGTCGGAGAAGGTGGCGAAGAGAATGCCGTGCCAACTCTCGATGCGGATCGTCTCCAGCCCGTGCTGCGCCTGGTCGAAGGCCGGATCGAGCCCGCCCTGCCCCTTGACGCCGCGCCGGAAGGGCACGCCGATCAGCCCTCCCTTCTTATCGTAGCACCAGCGGTGATAGATGCAGGTATGGTCGGCAGCATTGCCATAGGCCTCGCGCCGGACCGTCGAGCCGCGATGGGCGCAACGGTTGACGAAGCCATAGACCTTGCCGTCGTCGCCCCGGTTGTAGACCACGGGGATATCGCCGATGAAGCTCGTGCGGAAATCGCCAATCTTCGGGACCTCGGCCTCGAGGCCCAGGAACGACCAGAGCGGCCCTCGCCAGATCCGCTCCCGCTCCAGATCGTAGACCTCCTGGTCGTGATAGAGCCTGAACGGAACCCGCGAATAATCCTTCGCGGGCCATATGCTATTGTCGAGCATCCGACGCCTCCTGGCTGAAACCTTTGGGGGCGAACCCCATCGTCACTCTAACCGATATCGGCGAGCGCGGTCTTCAATAACAATATTGGATCCATTTTACAATATGCGTTAGCAACCCGTCTCAGTCGGGGGCCTTCGCCTGAAGATAGTCGAGCAATCGCCGCCCCGTGCTTTTCCGATGGCTGCGGGAGAGCGAGCCCACCGTATCGGCGTCGCCCGCCTTGAAGGCCTCGAAGATCGCATGGTGCTCGCTGTTCGAGGCGTCGAGCTCCGGCACAAGCCCCGCGCCGACCCGCACATAATGCTCCACATTGTTCTGAACCGTGGTGAGCAGCCGGGAGAGATAGCTGCGGTCCGCCGTCGCGACGAGCCGGCTGTGAAAGCGGGCGTTGGCCTTGCCGAAAGCCGCCAGATCCCGCGTGGCGCCCCGCTTCATGAAGCCGTCGAGATCGCGCAGCGCCAATTCCAGGGCGTCGACATCGGCCTGGGTCCGCTTCTGTGTCGCGAGATATCCCGCGCGCTCCTCCAGAACGGCGGCCGTGTCGAAGATATCCTCGATCTCTTCCCAGCTGAGGGAGGTGACCGAATAGCCGCGGCGAGGCTTCAGGACCACCAGCCCCTCGGCCTCCAGGCGGCGCAAGGCCTCACGGATCGGCAGGCGGCTGATGCCCAGGCGGGCGCCGATATCCTCCTGGCGGATCGCCGCGCCGAAGGCGAGCTGGCCGTTGAGGATCGCATCCCTGAGATACCGGTAGGCCAAGTCCGGAAGACTCGGCGGCAAATCCGGAATGGCCAACCCCTGCACATCCGAGAGCTTTCTCGGCTTGGTACTCTTCATGAAAAACTCGATTCGCCTTTATCTGCGCCAGACCCGCGAGGGACTCCGGGAACGATAGGACTATAAATTCCCATTGCCTCCCTGACAAATCATTCCCCACTGCCGGCTGCCGCTCTTGACAGCCCAGGCTCCATGAGGTTCAATTTTGGATCCATTTTACAATCTGGCAGTCAAAACGACGCCGGTCAGCAAAGCAAAAAGGGGCGAACCATGACTGCAGACTTGTCGCGACGAATGATGCTCGGGCTTCTGGCGGGCAGCAGTGCGCTGCTCGGCAGCGCCCCGGCCTTCGCCCAGGCCGGCAACGGGCTTTTGGACAAAGTCCGCAAAGCCGGCGTGATCAAGATCGGCATCACCAACGGCCTGCCCTATTCCTCGCTCAATCCGGACGGTTCGCTCGATGGCGTCGCACCGACGCTGGTCCGCACGGTCATGGAGCGGCTGGGCGTGCCCAAGGTCGAAGGCATCGTCGTGAGCTATGGCCAGCTCATTCCCGGTCTGCAGGCCGGGCGCTGGGACATGATCGGCGCCGATATGACGATCACCAAGGAGCGCTGCGACCAGGTCACCTATTGCGATCCCTTCACGGTCGATTACGCCGCCTACCCCTATTTGAAGTCGGAACTGCCCGATCCGCCCAAGACGATCAAGGAGATCGGCCAGCGCAAATTGAAGTTCGCGGTGCTGGCCGGCGCCTACAACATGAAGGCCTTCCGCGCCGCCTACGAGAAGCCGGAAGACTACATCCAGGTCTATCCCGACAGCCCCGCTATTCTTGAAGCGGTAACCGCCAAGCGCGCCCAGATCGGCTGCACCGGCATGCGCGTGATCCGCGAAGTCATCAAACAGAAGCCCGGTTCCTTCGAATATCTCTATCCCTTGCCCGACGATATGGTGAGCCCGGCGAGCGCCGCTTTCCGTCCCGCCGACACGGACCTCAGCAGCGCCTTCATCGCCGAATTCCGCAAGATGAAGGTCTCCGGCGAATGGCAGAAGATCATCACCGGCTTCACCTTCGACGTCTTCCCGGGAAGCGCCGAATTAACAGCTGACCGCGCCTGCGCGGAATCGGATACTAGCTCGCACTGACCTCGACAGAGGAGACCTGAAGATGGACGGACAAGACGAAGCCTACCTCGCGGCCCATCCCGATTCGACCGAAGAGATCCCGGTCCTCGACATCTCGGACTATATGGCCGGCAAGCCCGGCGCGCGGGAGCGGCTGGGCGCCGAACTGCGCGAGATTTCCGAGACCATCGGCTTTTTCTACCTCACGGGCCATGGCGTGCCACTGAGCCTCTTCGACGAGGTTTTCGGCCAGTCCCGCCGCTTCCACGAGCTGCCGGCCGAAACGCGCGGCAAGATGCCGAAAAAGTCCCCGGACATCCCCTTGGGATATGAATCCTGGGAGGAAAAGGCCGCCCGTCCCGGCGAGCCGCCCGCCAATCTCTCGTCGAGCTACCTCCTTTATATCGAGCGTGGCCCCGACAATCCCCATATCGATCCCGCCGACCCCTATCGCCGCGCCAATGCCTGGCCGGAGGATCTGCCGGGCTTCCGCGAGAAGGTCCTGGAATATTACAACGCGGTAGAGAAGGTCGGCCTCGCCATGATGCCGATCTGGGCCGCGGCCCTCGACCTGCCGGCGGATTACTTCGCCCAGTATTTCAAAAACCCCTGGCTTGCGACGAGCCTCATCTATTACCCGCCCATGGAGACGGACAAGAGCCGCCCCTATGGCATCAAGCCTCATACCGACAACACCATCATGACCATCCTCGCCCAGGCCGACGTCCCCGGCCTTGCGGTGCAGATGCCGTCGGGTCACTGGCGGGTGGCGGATATCAAGCCCGGTGCCTTCATGGTCAACACCGGCAATTCGCTGTCGCGCTGGACCAATGGGCGCTTCCTCTCGACGAAGCACACGGTGGTCAATACCAGCGGCAAGGCGCGTTATTCGATCCCGGTCTTCTTCGGCAGCGACCTCGACACGGTGATCGATGTCCTGCCCTGCTGCACCTCGGCCGAGGAGCCGGCGAAATATCCGCCGATCACCTACCGCGAGCTGCAGGACTGGTATTTCTTCGGCAAGGGCCTTTATGAAAAGTCGATGGGTCCGGGCACGGAATCCAAGGGCCGCTGGCTCAAGGACGACGCCCCCGCGTCTTAAGGCCTGGGTCCTAAGCTGTCTTCCGCCTGATGAGGCGCGCGCCCACCAGAGCCGCGCCGATCAGGAGAATTCCGAGACCGCCGAAGACCACCCCTCGGCGATGACCGCGCCAGAAGGACCTGGCATCCAGGTAGAGCTGGATCTTCGCCATATGGGCGGCTGAGTCGAAATCGGGTTCGGGGCAGTCGTGCCCGAAATGGGTCGCCCAGGGGACGAGCGGCCCCTCCTTCACATAGCGTGCGTAATAGGCCTGGGCACGCTCCAGCGGTTCCTTGTTGACCGCCTTGTTGCTCTCCTCGTCGTAGTAATTGTAGCGCTGCGATCCGAGCATCCATCCGGTCGCCTTGCAGAGCGTGGCGGCGAAGGCCTGCGAACGGGGCGGCAGCAGATTGGCCGCCTCCACCGCCTGATCGGCCGCGATGTAGCGATAATGGAAGCGACGGTCAGGCTTGGCGGCGCTGGCCTCGAACCGCTTCTGCTCGTCTTCGGTGACGAAGGGTCCTTCGGCTGTCGCCTGGCCCGCGCCGAAGGAGAACTCTCCGCTGACCGCCAGCACATCGGGCGGCCCCTCATAACCCAAGATCTCCATGCCCGAGCGCCGCGCGAGGCTCGCCGCCTCGAACCAGGCCCGTGCCCGGTCGGCCGCCCACCACTCCGACTTCGCCGCCTTCAAGGCCAGGAGATAGCGGCGGGCGTCGAGCAGGATCTCCTGCCCCTCGACACCGGTCTCGGGATAATAAGCAAGCGCCTCCTCCCCCCGCCCGGCCCGCATCAGCCGCCGCGCCAGCAGATAGCGCAGGGACTGGGCGGGATCCTTGGCCAGCACATACCCTTCCTGGTCGTCCTCGCCATCCGAAGACTTCACCCCGGGAAAGGGCGGGTGGTCCGCATCGACGAAGCGCTTCAACTCATCGAGGGTCAGCACCCGCTCGGCGAGATAGGCGACGTCGCCCCAATAGGTCCGGGCGGCGGGATAGAGGATTTCCAGCGCCGCGAGATAGTCGCTCCGCGCCAGGGCCACGACGCCCTGCTCGCCGACGATGCGGTTGCGATTGCCGTCGTCGATATCCTCGGGCGTGAAGCCGCGCACCGCCTCGGCATAGAGCGCCGCGGCGGTCGTAAGATCCCCCTTCTGCAAGGCGAGCTTCGCCTTCACCCAGGAGGAAACCGGGCTCTGCGCCTTGCCCGCAAGCCGCCCCGCAAGGTCGTAACGTCCGCCGCGATAGGCGAGCGCCGCCAGGCGATCGGCCGAAGCCACCCGGTCGAGCCCCCGTCGCTCGATGGCATCGACAAGCGCCGTCACCAGGGGATTGACCGTCGTTACCGGCGGCACATATTTGCCGTCCGGCGTCTCCGGCCGGTCTTCCGCGATATCGCCGACCCGAGCCAGAACATAGGCGACCAGGAGCCGCTGGACGATGGGCTCGCCGAGCGAGGCAGTCATCCAGGAAGGCTCCGCGACCAGGGATTGCGCGACCATCCTCAATGAATTCACGCCGGACTGGGACCCCTGCGCGGCCTGCTCCGCATAGAGCCTCACGGCCTGGGCGATCTCGCCCGCGAAACGCGCGGCCGCTTCGGAGGTGGAAAGGTTCGGATCTTCATCGGTAACGGCTTCCGCGACTTCCAGATGGAGCCGGGCCTCCTGGCCGAAGCTCGATACCGCAAGCCCCTGGGGATCGAAACCGCCGGCGGCAGCCAGGTCGCGGGCGAGAGCGAAAGCCTGGCCGGCCGCCTCGCGGTCGCCCAGCTTGCCGCTGGTACGGCCCAGCATGAAGGCCGCCCAGACCGCCCGACGCTCGCGCCGGGCAGGGTCGAGGGACAGCACCGCCTGGAAATGCTGGAGCGCCGAGGCGTAGTCCTCCACCCGGAAATCGACCGCGCCGGCCGTATAGAGCCGCACGTCGTCATTCAATCCCTGGCCGAGACGGAATGCCTGCTCCCCCGAAACGGCCTCGCGCATGCGCTTGACCAGCGCCAGGGCGGCGGGATCGAGACTTGCGGTTTCCCGCGCCTCGACATCGGTTGCCGGTTTCCAGGCATCGCCCTCGTCGACCGGGAAATTCCGGGACGGTTTGGGAGCAAGATGCATCATCTCGAAGGCGAAGGTATTGGCCGGGGTCTGCTTCAAGGTCGCGCTGCGGTCGTCCAGCAGCTGGAACGGAAAATCGGGGCCGCAGGCCCAGGCGAGAGAGCCTGCGAGCAAGGCCAGCGCCAAGGCCAGGATGAGACTATTCTTCGACATCGAGCTTCCCTTCTCCGGCGCAGCGCGCCCATCCCACGGCGCGTTCCCGCCCCCCGCGCAAATAACCCTCCTGCGCCCGGACCAGCGCGAAGCGGCCCCCCGTGCGCTCCAGCGCATAGCCGTTCACCCCATCCGCCAGCGCGCAGCCGTCCGGCAGCAGCAGCCGCTTCGGCAAAGGCGCGTCACCTACCCCGCCGTTCGCGAGCAGCACGTCGCGGAGACCGGGAGTTTCACGGGAAGCAAAGCGCACCTCGATGCGGCTTTCGGGGAGTTTGCGGGAGACCACCCCCTGCCAGGTCGCGAGGCTCCAGGCGCGGCGATCCTCGCCCGTCGGCAGGCGGAACCAGACGATCCCCCTGAGATTGGGTGGCGCGGCGCGGGTGAAATCGTCGATCAGCGCGGCAAGCTCCCGGGGATCCGCCATGAGTTCCCGACCCTCGCTTCCGCCGGCCAGGACCGGCGTCTCGCTTTCCACGGCCGCAAGCGTCCCATCGCCCCGCCAGACCACCCGCGCCCCATAGGCGGGCAAGGCCACGCGGAACGGCCGGGCTGTCCGCCGCGCATAGCGCTCGACCGAGGTCCTGGCGAAGTCCCTGTCGAAGAGCCCCCGGCGCGGGTCCTGCACCGCATGGACCTGAAGCACGCTTTCATCGACCGCCTCGAGAAGGGACCCGAGCGCCGGCGAGGACATCCAGCTGGGTAAGGCGGTGATCGAAAGGCGCGTGCTTTCTGCCAAACGTGGACGCAGAGCCAGCAGGAAGCGGCGATAGTCGGGCAGCCGCGACGTTGCGCAATCGTGGTCGATCTCTATCCCTGCAACCGGCACCCCGCGGCCCTGCGCCGCCTTCAGCAGATCCGGTATCGCGATAAGCAGCCCTTGGTCGAGGGCGGGCAGCCGCCCGTCGATCCGTACCACCAGCGTCACCGGGCGGGCGGCAAGCTCCAGCGCCTTCCAATCGACCGCGAAAGTCTGGAGCCCTCGGCCGGGGGTCGCCTCCGCCGCCAGCACCCTCCAGCCCCCGACGATCCCCGCCGAAGCCTTGAGCGCCTGGGCCAGCGGTGGCGTCCATTGGCGCTGCCACACATAGGCTTCATGAGGCAATTCCCGCCCCGAATAGGAGGAGGATGCCGTGGGGAAGAGCAGCAGGATGAAGACGGCGAGGCGGAAGAGGGATCGCCACAGCAGACCGAAGCGCGACATGAGGAGCCCCAAATTACCGCCGGAACAGCGGCGCCAGGGTCTCGTAACGGGTCTCATGGAGGGCGGCGCCCAGTTTCCGGATCTCGTCCTCGTTCAAGGGATGGAGCGGCGGCATGATCCTTCTCCAGGTCTCGTCGCCGGTGAGATCCGCCAGCGCCCATTTGATCGCCGGGATCAGCGGCACGCCCGCGAGCGCGTTGCGGATCGCCACTCCCTGAGCCAGCACGGCCGGGTCCTTGCGTCCCTCCGCAACGAGCGACGCGGTGACATTGACGCTGGCCGAGATGCAGCCCGCGAAAAGCCCGGCAACCGGCGACGCGAAGCCCGCCTCCGTGCTTGGGAAGACATCGAAGCCCGGGCAGCGCCGCGCCATCGCCTCGGCATAGCCCATGTCGCCGGAACTGTCTTTGAGACCCAAAAGCTGGGCGGGATATTTCGCGAAGAGGCGGGCGACCACCTCCACCGGATAGGGCACGCCCGAAAGCAGCGGATAGTGATAGAGGTAGAGGCGAAGCCCCTCCGCCCCCGCCGTCTCGATCAAAGCCTCCACATAGGCCTGGAGCCCATCGTCCGTGATGCCCTTGTAGTAGAAAGGCGGCAGCAAAAGTGCCCCGGCGAAGCCCAATTCCCGCGCCAGGGACGTCAGGCGCGCCGCATCGGCGAGAGAAGCCGCCCCGGTTCCCACCATCAGCTTTTGCAGCGGCACGGCCTTGGCCACCGCGCGCATCGCCGCCTCGCGCTGCGCCACCGAAAAGGAGGTCGCCTCCCCCGTGGTGCCGAGCAGGTTGATCCCGTCGCAGCCCAAGGCGACAAGCCTTTGGCAATGGGCGACAAGCCGGTCCAAATCGATCGAACGGTCCGCCCGGAGCGGTGTCGCCGCCGCCGCGATGATGCCCTTGAGACGCATGGGGTTCCGACCTCCTAAGGAAGGTCGATCTATAGCACGTCGCCGAAGAGACGTGGCAGAGCGACTTCGAGGCATCGCCATTTTCGACTCGCGTTTGTTCTCTATTTGTTCTTTCATGGAGATGTTCTGACACGAGATGACGCCATGCAACTCTCCCTGCCCCTCGACGAATTACCGATCCTGCTGATCGTCCGGCACCGGCTCCAGGCGATCATGGGGCCGGTCCCGGAATTGCTTTTCCTGAACCCTATGTCCCAGCTTGTCTTCGCGATGCTCAGCAAGCGGACCCGCGACGAGACCGCCGGGCGAGTCTTTCAACGACTGCAGTGGCGCTATCCAAGCTGGCAGCGCTTTCTCAACGCCGCGGAAGACGATATCCGGAAGATCATCTGGCCGGTGACGGACTGGCAGGACAAGCTGCGTGAAATCCGGCGGATGCTGACCCTGGTCAAGGCGCAACGGGGAAGCTTCGATCTCACCTTCCTCGCCGGCTGGCGGGTCGAGCAGGCGATCGCCTGGCTCCGGCGGTTCGACGGCGTCGGGCCGGAGGTGGCGGCGACCGTGATGAATTTCAGCTCGATCCACGCCCGCTGCCTGCCGGTCGATCGGCACCTGCTGCGGGTCGGCTATCGCATGAGGCTGACGCCCTCCCCCAAGGACTATGACCGGGGGTTCGACTGCTATGAGAGGCTCATTCCGGACAGCTGGGGCGCGCATGACCTCGATGCGCTGCAATATTACCTGAAGCGGCACAGCCGGGAGATCTGCACCCGGGCCAACCCGGCGTGCAACCGTTGCGTCCTGGCGAACCTTTGTCCCCGTGTCGGCCTTCCGTCATGAAAAAAGCCCGGAGCGATGGGCTCCGGGCTTTTAGGAGCGAGGCTTTTAGCCCCGGTGATCCCACCAACGCTCCTCGCGCCATCCGTTGTGACGGCGGTCGTTATCATGGCGGACCTTGTAATAATGCTCCGCATAATGCTCGCGATAATAGCGATGCTCCGCGGCGTTCCGCCAGCGATGCCAACGATGCTCCCGATCCCAGTACCCGTCGCTATAACCGAAAGCGGCGTTGCCGAGGCGGACGCTGAAATCCACCGATTCCGCGTGAGCCGGAGCGGAAACCATCGCCGGCGCACCTGCCAGAGCGACAACCAAAAGCGCTCCTTTGATCCATGGTCTCATGTTCGTTTCTCCATAGTTACCCGCTTATCAAACGCGCCATGGAGAGATAGGTTCCTTTCCCGCGAAGCCGGGAACACCGCCAGAAACGGAGAGCAATGAGGCATCTGACAAGGCTGTTTGTCCGGCTCGGCTATGTGTTCGCCGCCGTGGTGGCCGCGCTTTACTGGGGCGGCCAAGACCGGCTTCTCGATTGCCCGCCGCCAAAGGGGGCCACCCGCGCGACGCTCGCCGACACGCCGCCCGCGCTGCGCCAAAGTCTCCAGGAAGAGATCGGGGAGATGGCCGCGCCGGGCGAAAAATTCGATGCGACCGAGGCCATCAACACCGGCCGGAACCGCCGGCTGGCCTTCATCTGGAATGAGGGCCGGCGATGGGTCGTCGCGACCGAAAAGGGCGGAACGCTCTATAGCGATCCGGTTTTCGCCTATGACCTCGCCCCGGATGGCGGCCGCGCCGTCCTCATGGAGCGGCGCATCGCCATGCCCGACACCCTGTGCCAGATCGCGGGAGAGCTTCTGACAACCGCACGCTGACGCGGCACTCACATGGACTGGTGAAGCTGCCGCAGGATCTGGTCCGCCGCCTCGAGCCGGATCAGGCCGCGCCGGGGATCGTCGAGGTCGAGCACCGCGTAGATCGTCAGGGACACCGTTGCCGCATAGATCGCCGCATGGAGATAATTACGTCGCCCCCGCTTGGCCATCGCATGGCCGGCGAGCAGCGAGCTCAGCACCGCGACGCCGAGCAGCAGCCCGAGAATCAAGGTCGGAAGGCGGGTATGAAGGGCGACCGTCCGGGTCGTCGTTACGTCGATCATCTCGTTGAGCGCCGGCAGGACCAGCCGCTCCACCGTTCCGGTCGCCTCCTTGCGGCTGGCCTCGACGGATTTGGTCCAGATCTCCCGCTGGAGGCGCGCGACCGCCGCCATCGCCGGCTCCGCATCATGCCCGCGGTCGAGACTGTCGAAAACATGGAGCCTTTCGTCGAGATAGCCGCGGAACAGTCTTCGCATCTCCGGCTGGTCCGCCAGTGGCAGCAGATCGACCCTGAGATACGCCGTGCCGATTGCATTGGTCTCCTTGACGATGAGATCGCGGCGCGTGTCGAGCCGCGACATGGCCCCGGCAAAGGCGAAGCCGAGCAACAAGCCGAGCAAGGCGAAGATCGCCGCATCGACCGCCGCCATTTCCTCCCGATCGCCGCCCTCACCACGACGCCAACGCCCGACCCGAAAGCCTGTCTCGAAACCGATGAGCATTACACCGCAAAGGGCAAGACAAAGGACGATTGAAGAGGTTATGAGCATGACTTGTCCGAAGACTATCCGGGGTCGAATTAATCCAGCCCTGTCTCCTATCAGGATTTGCCCGCCTCACGAAAGCGATAGTCGCATCCCCTGTCTAAGGATCGGCCGTCTCTCTAGCAGCAGGCTTTGGCAAAATCGGTGACGGGGACGGAACTCGCTCCCGTGAACTTCAAGGCAATGGCCGTTCCTTTCAGCAATCTCAGCGGTGCCAAAATTCCCGGGGCATCTGCGCTCTCGGCTGTCAACACCGGCCGCAGAGAAACTCCCCGCCGCATTGGAGATTGCTGTGTGTGACGTCGATAACTATAATTTTGCTCAAAGTCGGGTTCTTCTGGTGGATGTCGATTGACACTCCACCTACCCCGGAGTGCAGACTTCTCCATCTGCGAAAACGCGGCGGGGAGGTCTCTTGGGATCGACGCTCTCTCGATTGAAGGTTCAGGGACGGGAGGTCTCGCTGCATCGGGCGGGCGCGGGCGCGCCTTTGCTTTATCTCCACGGCAACGAGGGCCTCGACGATTATCTGCCGGCGGTCGAAAGCCTGGCGGCGCGATTCCAGGTCACGGCGCCGCTCCATCCGGGCTTCGGCGAGGAGATCCCGGACTGGCTCGACAATATCGGGGACTATGCGCTCTTCTACCTCGACCTGATCGAGACGCTGGGGCTGGGGGCGGTCCATGTGGTCGGCCATTCGGTCGGAGCCTGGATCGCGCTTGAGATGGCGGTGCGTTGCCCGGTCGCGCTCAGGACGCTCACCATCGGCGGCGCGGCAGGGATCCATCTCAAGGGCGTGCCGAAGGGCGACCCCTTCTTCTGGTCGGCGGAGAAGGTGATCCGCCACTCCTTCGCCGACGAGGCCCAGATCAAAGCCCAGGTCGCGCGGGAAAAATCACTGGGACCCGAGGCTCTCGAAAACCGTCTGAAGGACCAAAGGACCCTGGCGCGGGTCGCCTGGGCGCCGCCCTTTTTCAACCCGCATCTGGAGCGCTGGCTGCATCGGGCCTCCATGCCGAGCCATATCGTCTGGGGCGAGCAGGATGGCATGTTCCCGCTTGCTTACGCCCATCGCTTCAAGGAGTTGCTGCCCCAGGCGAAGCTGACGATCCTCCTCGGCTGCGGGCATCTCTCGCCGCTTGAGCGGACGGCCGACTACGCCGAGGCCGTGGCAGGTTTCCTGGGGGAAGCGTCATGACCCAGTTCTATTGCTTCCATCTCATGCCCTATGCGGCGCTCGACCTGAAGCTGCTCGACACCTACGGCACGACCTGGACCGAGTTGCCCAATAGCGCCTTCGATCCCGCCGAGGGGCACCGGCTCTACAACCGTTATCTCGATGAGTTGGAGGCGGCCGAGCGGGCAGGCTTCGACGGGGTCTGCATCAACGAGCACCACCAGACCGCCTATGGGCTGATGCCCTCGCCCTCGATCATCGCGGCGGCGCTGGCGCGGCGCACGACCAGGGCCAAGATCGCCATCGTCGGCCATGCGGCGCTCCTGCGGAATAATCCTCTGGTCATCGCCGAGGAACTGGCGATGCTCGATAACATCACAGGCGGGCGGATGATCTGCGCCTTCGTGCGAGGGATCGGCACCGAATATTTCAATTGGCAGGTGAACCCGACCTATTCGCATGAGCGCTATCGCGAATCCCATGACCTGATCCTGCGCGCCATGACCGAGACCGGTCCCTTCGCCTTCGAGGGGAAGCACTTCCACTTCCCCTATGTGAACATTTGGCCTAAGCCCTTTCAGAAGCCCCATCCGCCGATCTGGGCGCCCTCGACGGGCAGCCGCGAGACGGTGGAATGGGCGGCCCATCCGGACCGCCGCTATACCTATCTCCAGGGCTATGGCTCCTTCGCGGCCTCGGAGCGGTTTTTTCAGATGTACCGCGAGGCGGCCCAACGCAACGGCTGGACCGTGACGCCGGACAAATTGGGCTGGCTCGGCCCCGTCTATGTGGGCGAGACCGACGAGAGCGCCATGGCCGAAGCCAAGGAGCATATCGAGATCTTCATCAACAAGCTGCTGGTCAAGCCGGTCCAGTCGCTGCTGCCGCCCGGCTATACCTCAATCGATTCCATGCGCGCGACCCTGGACCGCCAGCGCCACATCCAGGCCGGCGGTCAGACGGCGGAGAAGCTGGCGGCGGACGGGGTCTTCCTGGTCGGCAGCGCCGAGACCGTGCGCCGCAAGGTGGGAAAGCTGGTGGAGGAATTCGGCGTCGGCCATGTGATGGGCTGCCTGCAATTCGGCACGCTGCCCGCCGATCTCACGATGAAGAATATCGAACGCTTCGCAAACGAGGTCATCCCGCACTTCAAGGGTTGACCGTCAGGGGGGAGGACGACGCTATGACGAGCATCGCAAAAGGAGCTTCCTATATCGCCCTCTTGGGGCTGACCGCGGGGCTGGCCTGGCCCGCTCTGGCGGCCGACGAGACCCCGGTGCGGGGCGGCACTCTGATCGTGACCCTCGGCGGCGATCCACCTACGGTCAATCCCAATGTGTCGAGCGGCGTGCCGGATGGGATCATCGGTTGCGCGGTACACCAGGGCCTCACCGAGATCTCCGCCAAGGGCTTGCCTAAACCGATGCTGGCCAAGTCCTGGACCATCTCGCCGGATGGGAAGACCTATACCTTCGAGCTCAACAAGGCCGTCTTCCATGACGGCAAGCCGATGACCTCGGCCGACGTCAAATATTCGCTCATGGAGGTCAGCGCCAAGCTCAGCCCGCAATTCGCTTCGGCGGGACGGATGATCGAGGATGTGGATACCTCCGATCCCTATCGCGCCGTGGTCAAGTTGAAGAACGCCTATGGACCGCTCCTGCTGCAACTCGCCTGCGGGATGGGAGCGGCGATCCTGCCGAAGCACGTCTTCGAGGGCACCAACGTGCTCCAGAATCCGGCCACCACGTCGAAGCCGATCGGGACAGGCGCCTTTGCCTTCCAGGAATGGAAGCGCGGAGATCATATCCGTCTCGCCCGCAACACCGATTATTGGGAGCCCGGCAAGCCCTACCTCGACGGTGTCGTCGCCAAGATCATCGCCCAGGCCCCCGCCCGCACCCAGGCGCTCCAGGCCGGCGAGGTCGATTTCGTCAGCTACTATTATTTCCCGTCGAGCGATCAGAAGACGGCCATGGCCGATCCGAAGCTCAGCGTGACCCCGGGCGTGACCGCGCCGTCGCTTGATTATCTCTTCCTCAACGTCCTCAACAAGCCGCTCGACGACAAGCGGGTCCGGCAGGCGCTACTGATCGCGACCGACCGGGAGTATCTCCTGAAGAACGGCTGGCTCGGCATGGGCAATGTGGGCGTGTCGCCCTTCACCAGCGCGCTCGCCTGGACGGTCAATCCCGAGGTGGATTACCGCAAAATGTATCCTTTCGACACCGCCAAGGCGAACGCGCTGCTCGACGAGGCCGGCTATAAGCGCGGGGCCGACGGCAATCGCTTCTCGCTGCGCGCGGTTTATGTCAACGACGAGGTAGACTTCACCCAGGTCATCCAAGCCCTGAAGAGCATGTGGCGGGCGGTGGGCGTCGATGTGATCATCGACGCGGCCGAGAGGGCGACGGCCCTGAAGCGGGTCTATATCGACCACGACTTCGACTTGCATATCAACGGCTATACGAGCTATGGCGACCCGGCCATCGGGCTCGCCCGGTCGTTTGTGACCTCGTCGATCGGCAAGCCCTATGCCAATGCGTCGAGCTATTCCAATCCTGCTGTCGATGACCTTTTCCAAAAGGGCGAGACTGCACCAAGCCAGGACGCCCGCGCGGCCATTTACCGCGAGGTCCAGGCTCTCCTCGCCCAAGAGGTTCCCGTCTATACGTTGCGGGAAAAGCAGCTCTCAGACGTCCAGAGCGTGCGGCTCCAATGGGACCACGACGAGATGTTCTTCATCAGCTGGAGAAACGCCTGGCTCAAAAAATGAACCTGCCCGCCCAGGACATGATAGCTTTCAATCTCGCCCGGCTCGGCCGGAATCGTGATCGCGCGGCAGAGATTAGCCGCCAAACCCGGTTCCTTCGCCCATGTGGGGCCGTTCTCGGACGATCTCATCGTTCCTCTCAGCGGCGCTTTCCGGTCCCGCGATACCGATATCCTCCAGGCGTTCCAGACCGAATTTCGGAAGATGAAAGCGTCGGGCGAATGGGAGAAGATCGTTACGACCTTCGGATTCGACGTATTGCCAGGCACGAAGGAGATGACGCCCGACAAGGCCTGTCTGAAAGCTGTTTAAGGCAGCCCCATCGTGACCGTCGCGCGAACCCGCCGATACGGATAAAAAGAGGAGAATCCAGATGCGTTACCCGCCCATTCCCCAAGCAGATATGACCGAAGAGCAGCGCCGGGTCTTCGACGCGATCGCCGGGCGCAGCGCCCGTGGGGTGTCGGGACCTTTTGTGAGTCTCATGCATGTGCCCAAGATCAACGACCACCTGGAGCGGCTGATCCTGGAGATGCGCTTCGGCACGATCATCCCGGAGGATCTCAGGGTCCTGGCGATCATGACGGTCGCCCGGAATTGGAAATGCCAGGTCGAATTCTACGTGCATAAGCGACTAGCCCGCGAGGCCGGCCTTCCTGACGAAGTGGTGGAGGCCCTCGCGAAGGGGGAGCGGCCTGGGGGCATGAGCCCCGATCGCGAGATGATCTACGATTTCGCTCAGGAACTCTGCGATACGGGGCGCGTTGGCGACGGCAACTTCGGCCGGGTGGCGGAGCGGTTCGGCAAGCAGCTTGCGCTGGAACTGACGACGGTTTGCGCCAGCTTCGCGATGTTGGCCATGGTGCTCAATGTGGCCGAGACGCCGCTTCCCCCGGGCGCGATCCCGCCGTTCGAAGGGGACCGGAGGACCGCATCGTAAAAAAAGCCTTATTCTGGGTCTTCGCGATGGCGCGATGGCGCTTCATTCCCGTGGCGCCAGGGCGCAAGCCGCGGCGGCGGCATAAAAGTGGGTGGCCGGTCAGAGCTTGGGGCGGGGCCACCTGGGAATCCGGGCGCATATCGCGAGCGAGGGGCGATCTTGGTCGCGGCTCCGTGGTCCCTAGACAAGACCTAAGAGCGGTCACTGAAGGCGGGGTGGCGTCGAAGGTTCGGCGAGGCCTTCAAGCTCGGTCTCCAGCTCCGCAATCATCTGTCGAAGAATAACCTCGACTTCGCGATCGACAACCGCCGTGGCCAGTCGAAGGTAACGGTCGATTTGATCCTGGATGTTCTGTAGGACGGCTACCATTGCTCAGTTGACGCAGCAATGCTAGTCGGAGTCTATAGGGAAGACCCAATACCCCACGCATGAGACGGAGGCCTAAAGACCCGAACGTCCTGCGATTATTACCACCGACAAGATGACGGCCACGGCCCAGACGCTTGCCGCTCAGGCGACGAGGGGTTCAATCAGATCCGCATCCTCATTGCGAACGCTGTTGCCCTTCGTCGAGATCGGCTGCCAATGCATGAGCTGCGACGGTTAGGAGGCCTTGCAAAAGTCCAGCAACTCGTCTGAGTTGCGGGAGCCTCGCCCCGCCGGATTGAACCGCCCCGGGTTTGCCGGAGGCTCCAACTCCTGAGAAGGTGGGGCCATGATGAGCAAGACAACGAACAAGTTTTCACCGGAAGTTCGCGAGCGGGCAGTCCGGATGGTTCAGGATCACCTGGTCGATTACCCGTCACGGTGG
>CANJCB010000020.1 GCA_947473305.1 Rhodospirillales bacterium | reverse complement strand
GAAAGGTGAAAGCCACCGGTCAAGATCGGTTTTCCAGCTATCGTCCATGGTCGGCCCTCCGCGATGCCGACCACCCATGAATCACGCAATACGCGTTCCGGGAATCCCTAAAACGCCGATCCCTCAAAAATCTGCCAAAGTAGTGCTAGGTCGTGTACTCATAAATTTGGCTGTCCGCTTAGCCCCCAGAAGCGGCAGAACCACGATCATTTTTCGCCAATAAAGGAGAAGCGGTAATGCCGAAATTTCCCATTCATCCGATACCGATGCGGCCGGAATACAAGAGCCCCTTCAGTGCCGGTTACGCGATAGAGAAATGCCGCCTCATCCTCCTTTCCGGCTGCGGCCCGGTGCCGATCTATCACAAGCACCCTCACGACCCGGTCGAGGAGGCGAAGTGGTTCGACGGTGGGATCGAGCAGCAGATCCGCGCCACCTTCGAAAATATCCGTATCGGCCTCAAGGCTGCGGGCGCTGAGATGAAGGACATCTGCCGGCTCCTCATCTTCATGAACGACGTCACAGCCGGCCAGGACATCCTGAACGAGATTACCTACGAGATCTTTGGGCGCGAGAACCCACCGGCTCGCACCCTCATCGAAGCAAAGAACGCCCATCCCAAGATGCTGATCGAGATTGAGGCGACGGCTGCAGTGCCGCTCGACTGGGTGAAGCCGTGAAACTCGCGACCTTTCGGGTCGGCGAGGCCGAACGCCTGGGACTCGTCTTGGGCGAGGAGGTTGTAGACCTCCAGGCCGTAGCGCCGGATGCGAACGAATTCGCGACGATGCTCTCCTTTATTCGCGGAGGCGAAAGGGCCGCCGCCCACGCGCGGAACGTCGCGGCGCAGGCCTCGGTAGCGGCACGGCTAAAGCTTTCTCATGTGAGGTTCGCGCCGCCACTCCGACCATCGACGATCCTCTGTAGCGGCAGCAATTACCGTGAGCATAACAGCGAGAAGGCAAACACACCCTTGAGCGGGCATGAGCCCGAATTTTTTCTCAAGACCGCCGACTGCGTCGTCGGGCCGGACGAGCCGATTCTGTATGAGCCCATGCTCACGCAGAAGCTAGACTGCGAGACTGAACTTGCCGTCGTCATCGGCAAGCCAGGCCGCCTCATCCCGGTCGAGCGCGCGTTGGAGCACGTCTTCGGCTACACCATCGTTAACGATGTGACCGCCCGCGACCGGCAGGTGCGTCGCACCCCCGAGGGGCACACTTGGTACGAGCTTGGCCGCGGCAAGGCCTTCGACAGCAGCGCGCCCATCGGACCCTGGATCGTCACCGCCGACGAAATCCCCGATCCTCAGGCGCTCACCCTGAGGACCTGGATTAATGGCGAACTGCGTCAGTCCAGCACGACCGCTAACATGATCTGGAGCTGCGCGCAGCTGATCGCATTCTTTTCTGTGAACTTCACTCTGCGGCCGGGCATGGTCATCATTACCGGTACGCCGGCTGGCACCGCCTGGTCGACCGACCGCGAGCTTGGCGGCAAGTGGCAGGGGCAGGAGGGGCTCGTTGCGGCAACTCGCTACTGCCTGCCCGGCGACCGCATCGAGAGCGGGATTGAAGGGATCGGAATCCTGAGAAATACGGTCCAAACATCCGACGGCATGGCGCAAGAGGCTACTTTCAGCGGGACAGTGTACTAACCACTGCCGCAGCCACTACGCCATTCAATTTGGGACCTGGTTCGGTGCTGAAGCGCATGGCCTTCACGGCCCAGCGTGCACCCAATAAGCAACCCACGAGCCCTGGCGGCCGGCTGCGAACATCAAAAGCTTGAACCTTTTCTAGTCGCGATGGACTGGCCGATTTGACCCATCAAATGTTCAGCGTTACAAATTCCTTATCGAATGCTTGAGACCCTAACTGCCGGGAGGACTCATGGATAATCGCGGCGAGCGTACGGGTCCGCGCTATCGGCTCGATCATGGGCAAGAAACTCCCTACCAAACGATCACCGTCCACAAACTGACGCCGGCGGTCGGCGCGGAAATCGGCGGAGTGGATATCTCGCAGCCGATCGGCAATCACCAGATGACGGAGATCCATCGTGCGCTGGCCGAAAATCAGGCGATCTTCTTCCGTGATCAGAACCTGTCGATCGAGCAGCACCTAGCGTTCGGCCATAAATTCGGCGAGATCCAGGTTCACCCCTTCGCTCCGCATTCGGCAGGCCATCCTGAAGTGATGAAGGTTCACGCCGACCAGGACAGTTCGTTCGTCGCCGGCGATGAGACTTGGCACAGCGATATGTCGTTCGAATCCGAGCCACCAATGGGCAGCATCCTTCAGATCAAAATCTGCCCGCCGCAAGGCGGTGACACGCTGTTCGCGTCGATGTATGCCGCCTACGATGCCCTGTCGGCCCGGATGAAGACCTATTTGGATGGTCTAACGGCCGTCCACGATGGCGCACAGGTCCAACGCGAACTCTACGGTACGACCAAGGCGAGCTATCCACGCGCCGAACACCCAGTGGTTCGCACTCATCCAGTGACCGGCCGCAAAGCGCTTTACGTCAACCGCTCCTTCACGCGGCGGATCAACGGGATTTCCATCGCCGAAAGCGATGGAATCCTAAGTTTCCTATTCACACACATGGAAAATCCGACATTTCAGTGCCGATTTCGCTGGCGGCCGAACTCGGTCGCGTTCTGGGACAACCGGTGCGTCCAGCATCGCGCGCTATGGGACTACTGGCCGGGCACGCGTTCGGGCTTCCGCGTCACCGTCAGAGGCGAGAAGCCCGTTTAGGCTACCTCTCTTCTCCGCCCCCAGCCAATCCATTCCCGTAATAACAATGCCCAGCTACACTCTTTCGCTCGGCTCCAGACGGGAACAGAATGCCACTTTACTTGCTGATCGAAACGGACCGGTACTGGCTGGGCGCGTGTGCAAGGCCTAGGTTCTCACGAAGGCTCATGCCTTCGTACTCATTCCGGAAAAGCCCCCTACGCTGCAATTCCGGCACAACCAGATCCACGAAGTCGTCGAGCCCCTCGGGTAGCAACAGCGGCTGAATGACGAAGCCATCCGCAGCCCTGCCCTCGAACCACTCCTGCAGTCTATCAGCGCATTGGATTGGATCGCCGACGATCAAATGCGAAGTCCGTGCGCCGGTATATCGCTCGTACATCTGCCGCACGGTGATGCCGGGATTGGCTTCGAGAAGAGCTCTCGTTCGCTTGCTATGAGTCGAGTCCGAACGTGGAATCAGGTGCTCAGGCAGCGGCTTTTCCACATCGACGCCGCTAAGATCGATATAGTTCATCTCGGCGCTCAGTACCTCTAGGCCCGCATCGGGATGGACGAGCGACTGAAGCCATTCGTAGTCCCTCAGTGCCTCATCTTCGGTTGGGCGGACTAGCACGCCCACGCCCGGCATGACGAAGAGATGCTCAGGCTTGCGACCAAATTTCTCTGTGCGCTCCTTTATGTCACGATAGATCCCCTGGACCTTGATCATTTCCTTCTCGGCAACGAAGACGATATCAGCGATCTCAGCAGCGAGGTTCCGCCCGTCCTCCGACACCCCCGCCTGGATTAGGATCGGGTA
Source organism: Rhodospirillales bacterium (assembly GCA_947473305.1). GTDB lineage: Bacteria > Pseudomonadota > Alphaproteobacteria > ATCC43930 > CGMCC-115725 > CANJCB01. The sequence continues at coordinate 73,757 of CANJCB010000020.1, read as the reverse complement.
TCCCTGGGGCGGACGTTCCATGTTGAGAGGTCCTCGGACCGATAAAAACTGGCCTTTGTGATTCAGGTGATGGACTTTCTCGTGGTCGAAATAGATGCCTGTTTCCTCGTTCCATTGGCAGGCATCGTCGTCCCAGCTGTCCCAGAGCCCCTTCACGACCTCAACGAATTCGCGCGCCCGAGCATAACGCTCAGCATGGCCATAGTGCTCCTCGCGCCCGTTGCTGATGTGGTCGAGAGAGCCGAAGAGACGGGCGATGTTGTAGGGTTCGAAATAGCTAGTTGAGGCCGTAGCAACGAGACCGACATGCTTGGTCGCAACCGCCATAGCGGACAGAAGCGTCAGGGGTTCCAGATAGATCATGTATTGTGGAAAGCGGGCCAAGCGCTTGAGCGGGCCGTCGCGGGTGGCAGCCGAATCCGCTAGGAAAACGAGGTCGAATTTGCCTCGCTCGGCGGTCTTCGCCATCTCAAGCCAATGGCTCGCGTTTCTGCCAGAATCCTTCTGGGCTCGTGGATGCATCCACGCAGCGACATGATTGCCTCCAGCTGGGTTGATATGCGCAGCGAGCTTAATCTGACGCTTCTCTTCGGCCATCGCCCGATCCTCCCAAGGGTTTTTCGCTCAGCTTGGCACATAGTCGCGCTCGGCGCAGCCGCCTCGGACCGGGATTGTCACGGGCATTTTTCACAGAGATCCGGTAGGAGCCGTTGAAGCCTGATTGTGCGATAGATCAGGCAGCGAGTATCGCCTCCCGCCATTGCGTCATCGCTTCAACTCTGAATGTCCGCAGGGTCGGTTGTGTGATGAGACGGCATTGGACGTTGAAGGTATTGTAGACGGCGGCATGCATGGCCAGAAAGCGCTGCGCCGACCCTTATGAGCCTCGCTTGTCCGTAGCGACGATAAGAGGCTACTATTATCCGCAAGATGAGTCGGCAGATCCGACGACGTGACCCACGTACATCGTCAAAGGGGGCGTAAATGACCCAAAGCTCGCGACGCGTATTCTTAGGACTCACGGCCGCAGGCATCGCGGGAGGACTAGGGTTCAGTGACGCGAGGGGGCAGTCCGGCGGATTGCTAGAGCGGGCTAGACGCGACAAAGTCATCAAAATTGGCATCGTCAACCAGCCTCCATATAGCGAACTGAAACCTGACGGTACGATCGACGGAGCGTCAGCGGTGATCGTCAGGCAGATTATGGAGAAGCTTGGCATACCCAAGGTCGAGGCTCTCACGGCCACCTATGGCCAGCTCATCCCGGGTCTCCAAGCGGGACGCTGGGACATGATCGGCGCCTCTCTTGTCATTACCAAGGAGCGGTGCACGCAAGTTCGCTACGCCGATCCTATCATTTTCGGCTTTGCGGCCTTCGGCTACGTGAAAGCCGATATGCCTGCCCCGCCGCCGACCATTAAGGAACTCGGCGCGATGGATGTGAAGATCGGGCTTGTTACTGGAGCCAACTACATCCCTTTCGTTCAGAAGGCGATGAAGGATCCCTCCAAGCTCATCCAATATCCGGACGATGCGGCGCTGGCCGAGGGGCTTCTTTCAAAGCGGCATCAGGTGACGATGGGCGCTGCCGCGGCGGTTAAGGACATGCAGGCCAAGCGGAACCACGCCTTCGACATCGTTTACCCTGTAACCGACACGCCCAATATCGGCTCGGGGCCGGCCTTCCGGACAGCCGACACGGATCTCTTCGAGCCCTACCAGGCCGAATTGCGCAAGATGCTGAGTTCGGGCGAGATCAAAAAGATTGTCGAAAGTTATGGTCTGGAAGGCCCAACGCCCGGGAAGCACGTAACTAATGACCAGGCGTGTGCAGAGGCGATCTAGCCGAAAAGGAATGGGCTGCCGTTCACTTGGGTTGCCCTTAGCGGCGCAGTCCGGTTGATCGAAATAAGATCGGGCGCAGGTGAGCGAACGGCGGATCTAGCCGAGCGGGGGAATCCTCCAGCAACGCGCAATCGATCCTTGCCTAGGATCTCCCGGTCCTGACGCTCCGTCCGCCCGATTTCGGAGAGGTTTCCGCCGCGCGTCGTCGAGACAGCACGGCAAATGTCATGGGATCATCTGAGCCGTTTCGGTCAAGTTGCCGGTTACGTCTTCCGCTGTCCGCTGACGGGTTCTTCCGCATAGTTTACGCAAACCTGTGCCATTAGAGCTCCGCGACGCTCCCCAAATCGATCTGGACCGCCACTGGGCATCGCAATCGCGCACCGTTGATGTTGAAAGGCATAGGCAGGGGAGTTGAGCGCTCTTGCGGCCTCTGCACCCGGTCGCGGGGAACCTCTTTCGTGGGAGGCTGAAGCCTGACAAGGGGATTGATTTCGAGGATCCCGCGATCGAGAGCCCAGGAATACATCTTCTTCACTGCCGCCAGCGCGCGGTTTGCTCGGACCGGGGCGCCAGCGGCTACGATGCGGTCCAGCGCCCGGACGATATCCGACCGTTTGATGTCGGCCATCCGGGTAGAATTCAATGACGCAAATTTCCGGAGGGATGCTTCAGTGCGTCGCCAATCGCTCGTTCGCGGCATTGCATATAGCTCAATGAATGTCGGCACTACCTCGCCGAATGTCAGCGTCGGGTTGTCAGCAGGTTCCTGTTCGAACGTGCCGAGCTGGATCTCCCGCAAAGTGTCCCGAGCCTTCTCACGCGCGTCAGCGAGCGACAACACCGGATGGGTGCCGATCTTGATGCGGCGTGCTTGGCCATCGACGCGGGCGGTCAGATACCAAACCTTGCTACCTGTGGCCGCGACTCGAAGGACCAGCCCCACGACGATCGTGTCTCTCACCTCGTAGCGCTTGCCGGTGGCAGGCGGTAGATGCTCGATGTATTTGGGCGTCAGCTTGGCTCGCATGACGCCAAAATTGCATTAGAAATTTTCCGTGTCAGGGTATGATTTGAAAGGGTTCTCTACGGTTTGAGGCCGAATGACGAGGTTTGAGACGGTCTGCGACGGCGATCGTCTGTGCCAATTTCAGAGGGGTGTCGCATGGGTTACCAGGACGCATGCGCTTGGATGAGATCGAATGCGACGGCTTGAAAAGCTCTGAGCACCCTTTCCTATAAAATTGAATGTGTTAAGAGTACGGAATGGGTCGCTTTGATGGGGATTGGGCGGGTCGCCGGCCTGAATCATAATCCCAAGGTCGGGGGTTCAAGTCCCTCCCTCGCTACCATTATTGCGGTTCCAAGGACCTCTCCGGGCGGAAGCCTGGAGAGAGCCGGGATTTCCCCCTCAAAGCGCGCCGATGATCGCCCGCTCCCATTGGGGGGCCAGAAGGTCCCAGGACCAGTGCTTGGTCATCTCCATGCCTTTTCGTCCCAGGGCTTCGATAAGGCTCCGATCGCCGAGCAATTGATCGAGCCTTTCGGTGAGTTCTTCGTCGCTCCAGACCACGAACCCGTTGTCGCCGTGAGCGACCGTCGGCGCCTCATAAAAGCCGAAGATGATCTGCGCGAGGCCGGCGGCGGCGGCTTCCTGGGTGACCTTGGGCACGCCCTCGCTCAAGGAGGGGAAAAGGAAGATGTCGGATCGCTTGAACGCCTCCGCCAAGCGAGAGGAAGGGAGCGCCCCCGGAAACTGGAGGTTGGCGAGATTGCGGCGAGCGCTCTCGGCGATCAGCTTCGCCCGCTGCTCGCCATCGCCGAACCAGGCGAAGTCGGCCTGGGGGAATTTCGCGGCCAGATCCAGGAAAAGCTCGGGCCTTTTGTGGGGTTCGACCCGACCGGCGCCCACCACCCGTAACCGAGGGCCGGGCGCGAAGGTCACCCTTCGGAAAAGCCCGACATCGACGCCGAGCGGCACCATGTCGACCTTGTCGCCATAAAGCGCTTTCGCCAGGCGGGCGAGGAAGGGGCTGATGGCGATGATGCGGCTCGACATCCGCAGCATCTCGTCGGAACGTCGCCAGACCGCGTCGGGAATCCGGTAGCAATAGACCTGGTGGCCGGCGACCTCGCTCAGAAAACCCTCGCGCTGCCGGTCGTTGAAGCCGGCCGCAAGGCCTTCCAGGGTTCCGATGACGGGCAGCGGGTATCCGATCAGCGCCCGGGTCTTGAGCGCCAGCCAATCGGCGAGATGGTGAAGCCCAGGACAGAACACCGCATCGAAAGGCCGCATGTATTCGAAATAGACGCTCATTCGCCAGAGCCGGTCGTCCCGCAGCCGCCGTATGGTGACCTGGGGGTTGGCCGCAATCGCAGGATCGGTGTCGTTGAAGGACAAGGTGACCGGCCGGACCTGCCGTGCCGTCCAATGGCGCAGGATGTATTGGCTGTTCTTCGCCTGGGCATTGATATTCGAGCTGTCGGCGGGCCGCGGGAAAAACACCCTCTTCGAGGCGCCGCCGCTCTCGTCGTTGAGCATCTTCCGGTCGTCCAGTTTTTACTCCAGGGATGGGCTTATGACAGCGCCGTGAGCGCCTGCGTCTCACGCGAAGGCACTACGGGAGTTGCGCAGCGCTTTGTCAATTAGCGTCAGACTTTACCCGCCCAAACGCGCCGAATGGAACCGTTGTGAACCTTGTCGCCAGCGACGGCTCCGTTCTCGCGTTTCTTGACATCGACGGACCCAAGAGAGACGCTGGATCCAATTTACATATCCACAGGGCGGCCATGTTGAAATTCGGAATATTCGATCATCTCGATCTTGGAACAGCGCCGGCGTCCCAGCTTTTCAAGGACCGCCTGTCCCTCCTAGAGACCTACGATCGCTCGGGCTTTCATGCCTATCATCTCGCGGAACATCATGGAACGACGCTGGGCGTCGCGTCCTCGCCCGGCGTCTTTCTCGCCGCGGCGATCCAGCGGACAAAGCGCCTGCGCCTCGGGCCGTTGAATTATTCCGTGTCGCTCTATCATCCGCTCCGCCTGCTCGAAGAGATCTGCATGCTGGATCACATGAGCGACGGCCGGCTGGAGCTGGGCGTCGGGCGGGGCGTATCGCCTTTCGAGGTCGGCTACTACGGTGTCGATCCGACCAAGACCCCGGTGATCTTCAGGGAAGTCCTGGATATCCTTCGCAAGGGCTTCGCCAATCCGACCCTGTCGCATGAGGGGGAGTTCTTCCGCTTCCGCGACGTGCCCATGATCCTGAAGCCGCTCCAGCAGCCCCATCCCCCGATCTGGTACGGAATATCGACCCCGAACAGCGCCGATTGGGCGGCAAAAAACGGATTGAACGTCGTCAGTATTTCGCGCGTTCCCATCGTCCGGGAGATCGCCGACAAATACCGATCTGCCTGGAAGGAAAGCGGGGGAGCGCCGGAAAAGATGCCCTTCATCGGCTTAAGCCGGCATGTTGTCGTCGGATCGACCGACGGGGAGGCCATGGAGGTCGCGCGCCGGGCCTATCGGGTCTGGCGGGAAAGTTTCGTGCGCCTCTACAAGCTGCATGGAACCATGCCGACCGTCCTGCCCTTCCCGGAGGAATTCGACGACGCCCAGAAGACGGGCTATACAATCGCCGGATCGCCTGCGACGGTACGGGATTGGCTGAAGGAGCAGATCTCCGGGGCCGGCGTGACCTATTTCGCCGCTCAGCTTGCCTTTGGCACCATGACGCTCGGCGAGGCGCGGGGCTCGGTCGAACTCTTCGCCCGGGAGGTTATGCCCGCCTTGCAGGACCTCGCGTGAAAAGGGAGCGATGAGCGAAATGGAAATCCTGCCCCGGGCCCGACCGGAAGAGGTCGGGCTTTCGACGCCCGCGCTGGAGCGCCTCACCCAGGTCTTCCGACAGGAGGTCGAGCGCGACCGGCTTCCCGGCGCGGTCGCGCTGATCGCCCGGCGCGGCAAGATCGCCTATTTCGAAAGCATCGGTTTCCGGGACAAGGCGGCGGGTGCAGAGATGGCCCGCGACGATATCTTCCGCATCTATTCGATGACCAAGCCCATCACCTCGGTCGCGGCCATGATGCTCTGGGAGGAGGGCCGCTTCACGCTCCTCGATCCGATCGGGCGGTATATCCCGGAGCTTGCCAATCTGACCGTGGCAGGCAATCCGCCGGTTGCCGCCAAGACCGAAGTCACGATCCAGGATGTGCTGCGCCATACCGCGGGCTTCCATTACGGCACCACTGGCGATCCTTTGCTCGACGATCCTTACAACGCCACGGGCGCGCAGGGGATGGATCAGACCAATGCGGAGCTGATGGGAAAGCTCGCCCGCGCGCCGCTGGCCCACCATCCTGGCGCGGGCTGGGAATACGGTCGCGCTACGGAAGTGCTCGGCCGGCTCGTCGAGGTTATCTCCGGCCAGAGGCTGGATCGTTTCTTCGAAGAACGGATCCTGGGTCCCCTGGGAATGGGGGATACCGCCTTCGCGGTGCCCGAGCCCGGTCATAAGCGGATTGCCGAACCTTTCCCAAATGATCCCGACACCGGGGAGCGGATCCGGCTCCTCGACGTGCGCCGCCTGCCGAAATTCCTCATGGGCGGCGCCGGGCTCGTCTCGACGGCGGAAGATTACGCCCGTTTCGCCGAGATGCTGTTGAACGGCGGGTCCCTGGGCAAAACGCGGATCCTCGCCCCGAGGACGGTCGCCTATATGGCCTCGGACCATCTGGGGTCGATTACCGGCCCCCGCTATATGCCCGGTCCCGGCTATGGATTCGGCCTGGGCTTTTTCGTGCGCCGGGATGTCGGCGTGGCGCCCCATCCGGGCTCGGTCGGGGATTTCGGCTGGAACGGCGTCGCCGGCACCTCTTTCTGGGTCGATCCCAAGGAGGAGATGATCGCCGTGCTCCTGACCCAGGTGTGGACTCAGCGGCGCTATTACCGCGCCTTGTTCCGGGACCTGGTCTACGCAGCCTTGTAGAGCCAAGCTGGAACCCCAGCCAGCCTTCGCTGTTCTAGCAAGGAGACCGCCGCCCGGCGGCCGCACATTGCTGGAGTAGACCCATGCTTTATTGGGCTGTCGTATTCTTCCTCGTCGCCATCGTCGCGGGGGTCCTGGGTTTCGGAGGCATCGCCGGCGCGGCGACGAGCATCGCGCAGGTCCTGTTCTTCGTCTTCATCGTGATCTTCCTGATCTCGCTGATCTTCGGCTGGCGCGGACGCTCGCCGCCGCTCTGACCGCCATAACCCCCTCGCCTTCGCGCATTCTTCTCGCGTCGCCGGATTGACGGCGCGAGGAGGGTGCGCGAAAGTGCCCCCGGCTTCATGACGCGGGGGCGCCAGGTCGCTTTCTGATCGATCATTATAATTACGGCTCTCGACAGCCGAAGATCGTCAGGGCTTGGCGCGGGGGGAAGAACATTGTGACCGAAGATCGGTTTCGGATCGTCGTCGCGGAAGACGAGGACCCCATACGCGAGAATCTCGTGCGCCTCTTGCGCCTTGAAGGTTTCGACGTCGTCGCCGGCGCGAACGGCGAGGAAGCCTTGGCGCTGATCCGCGAACACGGTCCGGGCCTCGTGCTTTCGGATGCGATGATGCCCAAGCTCGATGGCTATGGGCTTCTGAAGGTGATCCGGGACGATCCTGAAACCGCCAATATTCCCTTCATCTTCCTGACGGCGCGCGCCGATCGCGACGACCTGCGCGGCGGCATGAACCTTGGCGCGGACGATTATCTCGTAAAGCCCTTCCAGCGGGAGGAAGTCCTGGCCGCCGTCCGCGCCCGGGCCGCGCGGTCCGCTGCCCATGCCCAGACCGCGCAGAAGGCGAAGGATGAGGCCAAGCGGCTTCTCCATTTCGATCCGCTGACCGACCTGCCGAACCAGACGCTTCTGCTCGACCGGCTGCGCGCCGCGATGAACCAGGCGCAGCGGGATCAGGGCCGGGTGGCGCTCTTGACGATCGGCCTCGACGGGCTTGGGCGGATCAACGATACCCTGGGTCGCGAACAGGGGGACCGGCTGCTCTGCGAGGCTGCCGATCGGCTCTTCCTGCGGATCAACCAATGGGCCTTCGCCAGCGAGTTCGACACCGTGGCCCGGCGCTCCGGCGACCAGTTTTCGATCCTGGTCGCGGGCTTCGGCGACGACGCCCAGCTTGACCGGATCTGTGCTGATGTCGCGGAGATCACCGCCCGGCCTTATCGGCTAGGGGGCCATGACGACATCTTCATGACGGCCTGCGTCGGCGCGGCCCTTCTCGGCGAAGGAGCGGAGACACCCGAAGAATTGCTGCGTCGGGCGGATGCCGCGATGAACCAGGCGAAAGCGGCCGGTCCCGGAAACCTCCGCCATTTCTCGTCGCAGATGAACGAAGGAATGGTGCGGCGGGTCAGGCTCCACAATGAGCTCCACAAGGCCTTGGAACGGGGCGAAGTCAGCCTCCACTATCAGCCGAAAATCGAGATCGCGAGCCTGAAGATCGTCGGCTTCGAGGCGCTGATGCGGTGGCGTCATCCTGACCTGGGGTTCGTCTCGCCGGGGGAGTTCATTCCCGTCGCGGAGGAAAGCGGGATCATTGTCGCGCTGGGCGCTTGGGCGCTTACCGAGGCCTGTCGCCAGACGAAAGCCTGGCTCGATGCCGGCCATCGCGACTTGCGGGTCGCGGTCAATCTTTCAGCCCGGCAATTCGGGCGTGACGATCTCGTGGAAACCATCGCCTCGGCCTTGCATCAGGCTGGTCTGCCGCCCCGCGCGCTGGAGCTCGAAATCACCGAGAGCATCGCGCTTCACGGGGTCGAGCGAACGCTCGCGATCCTGACCTCGCTCAAGGATCTGGGGGTGACCCTGGCCATGGACGACTTCGGAACGGGCTATTCCTGGCTGTCCTATCTGAAGCGGTTTCCGATCGACGCTCTCAAGATCGACCAGTCCTTCGTGCGCAACATCACCACCGACAAGGGCGACGCGGCGATTGCGCGGGCGGTCGTGGCCATGGCTCACAGCTTCGGCATGATCGTGGTGGCGGAAGGGGTCGAGACCCGCGAGGCGCTCGATGTGCTTGCGGGTTTCGGATGCGAGGATGCCCAGGGCTATTACTTCAGCAAGCCGCTTCCCGCGGTTGAGGCGACGGCACTTCTGGCGTGCGGTCCGATCTGGAGCCCGGCGTAATCTCGATGAGGCGCGAGCCCGCCTGGCCCTGGATGAGGGCGATGATCGGTCTCGACCGCCTCGGGATCGTGAGCGGGTGGAACGCGGATGCCGAGCGCATGTTCGGATATACGGTTGCGCAAGCGGACGGGCGCGATCTCATTGACCTGATCGTCGCCCCTCAGGATCGCGCGGCAAAGCGCGAGGAATTGCGACAGCTTGTCGCCGCCGGCGTCAGCACCGCCAAAAATCTCGAAATCACCGCGCTGCGGGCGGATGGCAGTTCCCTCGATGTGGGGCTGGCGATCGGCGCGCCGATCACCCCGGAAAGCGCCGGCCCATTCGATGCCTTCTTCCGGGACCTGACCGAGCCGAAACTCGCAGAGCGCGCGCGGATCGCCAGCGAACAACGGTTCCGCGCACTCTACGAGAGTTCCCGTGACGCGATCATTGTTCTGACGCCCGAGGCGGTTGTTCTCTCCGGCAATCCCGCCGCCATCGCGCTCTTCGGCTGCGCCAATGCGGAAGAATTCACCACCTTGTCTCCGGTAACGACCTCGCCGGAATTTCAGCCGGACGGGACGCCCTCCGCGGTCAAGGCCGCGACGATGATGGCCCGGACGCTGGAGACGGGAACCCATACCTTCGAATGGCTGCACCGCCGCGTGGATGGCGAAACTTTCTGGGCGGAGGTGATGCTCACCCGGATGGACATCGACGGGGTGCTGACCGTCCAGGCCAGCGTGCGCGATATCCAGGAGCGTAAGCGGATCGAGGCGGAGCTGCTCTCGCTCAACCAGGATCTGGAGACCCGGATCGCCGCGCGCACCGCCGAACTGGTCGAGAACACCGAGCGCACGAGCCGGCTGATCGAAGAGGCCAATGACGCGGTCATCAGCATCGACCAGGACAGCATCGTCCTCGATTGGAACAGTGCCGCCGAGCGGATGTTCGGCTGGAGCCGCGACGAGGCCTTGGGCGGCAGCATGCATCAAATGATCGTCCCGCCGATCTACCGGCCCATGCACGAGGCAGGAATCAAGCGCTTCCTGGCGACCGGCGAAGCCACGATCATCAACAAGCGCACCCAGATAAAGGCGCTGCATCGCGACGGTCACGAGATCGATGTGGAGCTTGCCCTCTGGCCGGTGAAGACCGGAGTGGGCCATACCTTCAGCTCCTTCATCCGCGATATCTCGGAGCGCAAGAAGGCCGATGAGGCTCTCCAGCAGTCGGAAGAGCGCTATCGTGTGCTGGTCGAAAACGCCAACGAGGGCATCGCGGTCGCCCAGGACGGCTATATCAAATTCGGCAACGACAAGATGTTCGCGCTGCTCGACCAGACCGCCGAAGAGGTCATGACCAAGCCCTTCCTGGAGCAGATCCATCCGGAAGACCGCCCCCGCATTTACGACAACTATGTGAAGCGCCTGCAGGGCGACGAGGTGGAGAATTTCTATACCTTCCGCATCGTGACGCCCAAGGACGAGATCCGCTCGCTGCAGATCGGAGCGGTGATGATCGAATGGGAAGGGCGGCCGGCAACGCTCAATTTCCTCTCGGACGTGACCGAGCGGCTTGCGATGCAGGAGGATCTCCGCCGCGCGCTGGCGCAGGAGCGGGAGCTGTCGGATCTCAAATCCCGCTTCGTTGCGACGACCTCCCATGAATTCCGCACGCCACTCAGCACCATCCTGTCGTCCTCGGAGATGCTGGAGCATTACTACGACCGCTTGTCGGCGGAAGAACGGGCCGAGCTTTTCCGGAGCGTCAACTCGGCGGTCAAGCGGATGAGCGGCATGCTTGACGATGTGCTGCGTGTCGGAAAGGCGGAATCCGGACGCTCGGACCGCGCGCGTATGCGCTTCGATCTCGCGGCGATGTGTCAGGGGATGATCGATGAATTCCGGCGCGCGGCGCCGAAGAACATCGTCCTTAATTACATCGCGCCGCCACCGGGCGATGTCGTTCTCGATGAAAAGCTGCTGCGCCAGATCTTCGGCAACCTGATCTCGAACGCGATAAAATATTCCCCCGAGGGCGGGACCGTGACCATCGCGGTGGGCCGGCATCTCGCCAAGATCGAGATCGTCGTCGCCGACCGGGGCATCGGCATTCCCGCCGACGATCTTCCTCATCTCTTCGAGAGCTTCCACCGCGCCCGCAACGTGGGGAATATCTCCGGCACCGGCCTGGGACTCAACATCGTCAAGGAATCGATCGAACAGCAGGGCGGCACGATCTCGGTGGAGAGCGAAGTCGGCTGCGGAACCACGTTCCGCGTCGTCATCCCGGTGAGCTGAAGCCTCAGGACACCGCTTCGATCACACTCACGCCGATCTCGGAACGCAGGGCCTCCGGCGCGCCGTCCGCGAGGCGGATGCTGCGGGCCTGCCGATACCAGTATTCGAGCGGCAGGTCCCTCATGAGCCCGGTGCCGCCGAGGATCTGGATCGCACGGTCCACCACCCGGTTCGACATTTCGGTCGCGAAGATCTTAGCCATCCGGCTCGCCTGGCCTGAGTCCCGGCCTTCGTCGATGAGCCAGGCCGCCTGATAGACGAGGAGGCGCGCCGCCTCGATCTCGGTCGCCGATTCCGCGATCATGCGCTGCACCGCGCCGCGCTTGGAGAGGGTCTGCCCGAAGGTCTTGCGCTCGGTGGAATAAAGGGCGGCCATGTCGATGGCTCGTTGGGAGAAGCCCACGGCACGGGCCGCCTGGGCCTTGAGGCGGCTGATCGTGAGCCATTCCTCGACCAAGGCGGGGCCATGACCCTCGGCGCCGATCCGGTTCTCGACCGGCACCCGCACGCCCCGGAAATCGATTTCCCCGAGCTTTTCGCCGGTGATCATCTCCCAGGGATCGAGCAGGGTGACGCCCGGCGATTTGAGATCGACGAGAAGGCAGGAGACGCCGCCCTCGGTCTTGCAGATGACCTCGGCGAAATCGGCGGTCGCGGCGCCGGTCACGAAGCGCTTTTGCCCGGTCAGCACGTAATGCGCGTCGTCGCGGACGGCTTCCGCCGCGACATGCGCAGGATTGGAGCCACCGGGTTCGCTCAAGGCGAAGCAGGCCTTGAGTTCGCCCTTGGCGACCGCTTCCAGGAAGCGCTGCTTCTGGTCGCCTGCGGCGTGTCGCAAAATGGGATCGACCACCGGGCCGAAGAGTTCGCTCGTATGGAAGGGCAGCGCGCGGGTCTTGGCGATCTCCTCCTCGATGACGCAGCGGGCGAGGAAACCGAGGCCGGGACCGCCCAGGTCCTCCGGGACATCGAGCAGCCAGAGGCCCAGTTCCTTGATCTGGTCCTGCAGCCCGCGCAGTACCTCGGCTGGCAGGGGACGGTCCTCGTCCACCTCGGTCTCGATGGGGATGAGTTTATCCGCGACAAAGGACCGAACCACGTCGCGCAGGGTTTGAATATCCCAGGGCAGGTCGAAATTCATGAGCGGCATCCTTGCAGCGAAGAAGGGCAATTTCTTCGCATGATGAAAATTCCTTCGCACCATATGCGAGAGTCGTTGACGGAAGCCTTTGGCAGGCCTAGCCTCGACGCATCCTCACTGAAGCGAGAGCGCCGGTGGCTTCCGAGCCCGAGCAAGAGCGAGACGGCCCAGAAAAAGATGCCTCCGAACGGGATGGATCTATCGGCGCCGTCGCCCGCGCTGTCAGGCTGCTGGAGCATCTCGGCAATTCGTCCCGGCCGCAGAGCCTGCGCGAGCTGAGCGAGATCGCCGGCACCAGCGACAGCACGGTCTATCGGATCCTGGCGACCCTGGGGAAATTCCATCTGGTGGAGCGCGATCCCGTCACGCGCCGTTTCGGGGTCGGTCCCGGCATCGCCCGTCTGGCCGAGGCTCGGCGCCGGCATTTCGACATCCTGTCGGTGGCCCGGCCGCATCTCGAAAGCCTGCGGGACTCCACCCTGGAGACGACAAGCCTCTATACGGTCAGCGGCGATGCGGCGGTCTGCATCGACCGGGTGGACGGCATGCTTGAAGTCCGCCGCATCATCAGTGTCGGCACCGTGGTTCCCATGCCGACCCTGGGGGCCATCGGCAAGGCCTTGATGGCGCATCTGTCGCCTCAGCGACAGCTGGCGATGATGAACGGGATCGACTGGCGCAAGGCGAGCCGCAAACGGTCCGAGATCGAAGCGGAGCTTCCGGAAATCCGCCGCAAGGGTGTCGCCCGGAGCTTCGGTGAGAGAGCCTTCGACATCGCGTCCCTGGCGGCCATGATCTTCAACGAACGCAATCAGCCCGCCTGGCTCATCATCATCACCGGGCCGCTGACCCGATGGGACGCGGCGGGCATGGACAAGATCGAGGATACGCTGGTCGCCGCCGCGCGCGACACCTCGCGCGAAATGGGCGCGACCTTGGATTTTCATACAGGCCGCCGGTCGAGAAAGGCGGAGGTCACTTGATGACCCCTTCCTCCTGCCAGGCCGCGATCTGGCTCGGGGAATAGCCCAGGATCTGGCCGTAGACATGGGCATTGTGCTGGCCCAACACGGAATTGGTCACGGGCAGGTTGATGCCCTTCTTGCCGGTCTTGATCGGAATGTCCGACAGCGCCACATGGCCGAGCTTCAAATGATCGATCTCATGCACGAAGCCCCGCGCGCGCAGATGCTGGTCATGGAAAAGGTCTCTCCCGTCCTGCACCGCGCCGCAGGGAACGCCGGCCTTCTGCAAGATCTCCATCGCTTCGTGGGGCGTGTGGTCCTTGGTCCAGGCGCCGATCTCCTCGTCGAGCGCGCCGAGGTTCGCCCGGCGCGTCGCCAGGGTCGCGAAGCGCGGATCGGTGGCCAGTTCGGGTCGGCCGATCGTATCGCAGAACCGGTGCCATTGGTCTTCCGTCTCGACGACGATGGCGCACCAACGATCCTCGCCCTGGCAGCGATAGGCGTTATGCGGGGCCGCATAGGGGCGATCGTTACCCTGGGGCAAGGGGTCCTTGCCGGTGACGGCGGCCTGCAGGTAGCTCACGCCCAGGAGAAAGGCGGTCATCTCGCCCTGGGAGAGGTCGAGAAACACGCCCTTGCCCGTCCGTTTCCGATGCAGCAGGGCCGATAGCGCGATCATCGGCGCGAAGGTCGAGGCCTCGTAATCCGGATAGACGGTTTGCGTGCCGATGGGATGCGGCTGGTTCGGATGGTTCCAAAGCGCGGTCATGCCGGAATAGGCCATCACCGTCGTGCCCCAGCTGCCATACTTGGCCTTGGGTCCGTCCGACCCCAGGCCCGGCATCTTGATGACGATGATGTCTTCCTTGATCTTCCGCAGGTCTTCGTAGCCGAGGCCTAAGCGGGGCATCACGTCGGGGCGGAAATTGTCCAGCACGATGTCCGACTTGGCGACCAGCTCCTTCAGGAGTTCCAACGCCTTCGGGCTCTTCAGATTAAGCTGTGCCGACAGCACATTGAGGTTGGCTTCGACGAGCCGGGGCGAGGCCTCGATATCGCCGTCCGGCGAGAAGAAGCGAAAGCTGTCGAGACCGCCCTGGAGCGATTCGAACTTGATGACCTCGGCGCCGGATTGGGCCAAGAGCCGTCCGGCATTCGGCCCGGCGACGCCCGAGGTGAAGGTGAGGACCCGGATCCCGTCGAGGAAAGCCATCAGACGATCCCTTGAGCGAAAAGCATCTCGAAGTCGGCGGCGGTCACGCCGAAGCGCTGGACCAGAATGTCGCGGGTATGCTGGCCGAGAAGCGGTGGGGGTCCCAGGAGCGGACGCTCGCCGTTGATCAGAACCGGAAAGGCCATTTGGGAATAGTCCCCGAGCACGGGGTGATGGACCGGCTGGAAAAATTTGCGATGCTGGATCTGGTCGTCGGTCATGAATTCGCTGGGCGAATAGACCGGCAGGCAGGGCAGGCCGGCTTCCTGGAGCTTGGTGACCAGATCGCGCTTGGTGAATTGCCGCGTATAGTCGGCGACCAATCCGTTGATCCAATCGGCTTTCTTGCGACGTCCGATGTTGTGCTTGAACTCGACGGAATCGAGCTCAACCGGATGGTCCTTCCACAGCGCCAGCAGACCCGTCCAATGCTGATGGGTCACGAAGAGATAGACGTAGCCGTCGCTGGTCGGGAAGACGTTGGCGGGGGCGACGTGGTGATGCTGGCTCCCGAAGCGTCGGATCGGCGCGCCTTCCGTGCTGAAGGTTCGGATCACCTGATCGTGGCTCGCCATCGCCTCCTGGGCGGCGATGTCCACATGATCTCCCGTGCCGTCCTTGTCGCGTTGCCAGAGCGAGAGCAGCGTGCCGAGCGCCCCATAGATGGAGGCCGAATAAAAGCCCTGGGTCTCTGGCCCCGTGGTGGGCGGAAGCTTCGGGTCGCCGCTTACCGACATGAGCCCCCCCATCGCCGTGACGATGAGATCGGGGCTGAGGTAGTCCTTGCGCGGGCCGGTCTGGCCGAAGCCCGAGATGGACGTCACCACAAGGCGCGGGTTGCGGCGGCGCAGCTCATCGGGCGACAGGCCGTATTCGGCGAGCGTGCCGCCTTCGAAGCTTTCGACGACCACGTCGACCTTCTCGACCAGCGAGAGCAAAAGCTCGCGGCCCGCCGCATGGGTCCAATCGAGCGTAACGCTCTTCTTGCCCGCGTTGAGCGCGGCGAAGGGAAGGCTCTTTTCGAGCGACGGGTCATTGTCCTTGAAGGGGCCGAGACGGCGCACCGGATCCCCGGCGGGCGGTTCGACCTTGATGACCTCCATGCCCTGGTCGGACAGGAGCCTTCCGCAGAACTGGCCCCTCAGATCGGCAAGATCGAGAGCGACAAATCCCTCAAGCAGCTTCATTGGGCTTCGCCTTCGGCGGTCTCGGTTTCCGGGCGCGGGCGAGGTTGCGGGCGAGAACCCAGCGCAGGACCTCGGTCGCGCCGTCGGCGATGCGGCTGCTGCGGACCTGACGATACCAGTATTCGAGCGGCAGCTTCTTAGAGAGCCCGAGCGCCCCATGGATCTCGATGGCCCGGTCGATCACCCGGGTGACCGTTTCGAGGCCCATGATCTTGACCATATAGGCTTCGTTGCGGATGTCCTGCTTCTGGTCGGCGCGCCAGGCCGTGTCATAGATCATCAGCCGCAGCGACCGGATCTCCATGGCGCAATCGGCGATCATCAACTGCACCGCCTGCCGCTCCCCCAGAGGGATGCCGCCCGTGGTGCGAGCCTCCGCATAATCGATGCTCATGTCGTAGCAGCGCTGGGCGATGCCGAGCGCCTTTGCCGCCTGCTTGATGCGGGCGCGGGTGAGCCATTCCTGGGCGAGCCTGAAACCCTCGCCCTCCTCGCCGATCCGGTCCGCGATCGGCACGCGGGCGCCGTCGAAGACGATCTCGCCGACGGGATCGTCCATCATGTTCTGCCAGGCTTTGACGAGCTTCACGCCCGGCGCCTTCATGTCGACGACAACGCAGCTGATCCCGCCGTTGGCGCCCTTCTCAGGATCGGTCACGCAGATCACCTGGGCGGCGTCCGCGTCGATCGAGCCGGTGATGAAGCGTTTGGTGCCGGTGATCACATAATGATCGCCGTCGCGCACCGCCCGGGTCCGCATCCCGGCCGGGTCCGACCCGGCGTCAGGCTCGGTCTGGGCGAAGCAGATCCGCTTCTCGCCGCGCAGCACGGGCTTCAGGAAGCGTTCCTTCTGCTCGTCGTTGCAGCGATAGAGGATCGGCCCGACCGGAGGCCCCATGAGCGCGGAGAGCCGATAGGGCATCGCCTTGCTCTGGGAAACCTCTTCCTCGATCACGCATTTGGCGACCTGGCTTAGCCCCAGGCCGCCGAACTCCTTCGGCACATCGACCTGCCAGAGGCCGAGCGCCTTCACCTTTTCCTGGAAGGGGCGGAGGATGTCGGGCTCCACGCGCTCGAAGTGGTTGATCGTCATCTCGATCGGGATCAACTCCCGCCGGACGAAGTCGCGCACCTTTGCCTGGAGTTCCTGGATCTCAGGCGGTAAATCGAAATCCATCCGTCCGCCTCCTCCCCGTTCCTTGTCGCTTGAAGTCTACTTCTTGTCTTCGCGGATGTAGTTGCCGAGACCCGGACGATAGCGCTTCTCGTCGAGGAACTGCTTCATGCCTTCGTTGCGGCCCTTCTCCGGGTCCTGGGCGACCATGGCGATCGACTTCGCCATGGTATATTCGTCGGCTTCCCAGTAATCCATCCGGCGCGCGGTCTTATGCGCGATCTTGGCGGCGGAGAGCACCACCGGATTCTTCGCGGACAGCACCTTTGCCACTTCCAGGGTCTTGGCGATCAGCTGATCGCGTGGCACCGACATGGTGATGAGGCGCATTTCCGACGCCTTCTTGCCATCGAAGGGCTCGCCGGTCATCGAGTAATACATGGCGTCACGGAGCGACATGGCGTCGTCCAGCACGCGAGCGAGGCCGCCGGCCGGGAAGATGCCCCAGTTGATCTCGCTCAAGCCGAAGATCGAATCGTCGGCGGCGATGGCGATGTCGCAGGCGATGAGCTTGGAGAAGCCGCCGCCGAAGCAATAGCCGTTGACCATGGCGATGGTCGGCTTCGGGTTCATGCGCAGCTTGGTGAAGGCCCATTCCTTGTTGGCCGCGGCCGCCTTGCGCCGGCCCGCCGGGTTGCCGTCGAGTTCGCGGAAGAATTCCCGAAGATCCATGCCGGCGGTCCAGGCTTCGCCCGCACCGGTCAGCACGATCACCCGCGTCTCTTTGTCGTCGGTCAGCAGATCGAGGATATCGCACATCTCGAAACACATGGTCGGGTTCATCGCGTTCCGCTTCTCGGGGCGGTTCATATAGAGGAACGTGATGCCGTCGCCCTTGCGCTCAATCTTGACGGTTTTCCATTCTCTGGTTTCGAGTTCTGAGGCCATTGCTATCTCCGGGTCCAAGAAAGGACCCACCCGGCCCCTTCGCTGGAGGCGAGCCTAGCGTTCTGTCGCATATGCTGCAAGCGACTTCGCAGTCCCTGCGAAATAGCTGAAATTTTCTTGCGGCAGAAAGCGTAAGGGGCACAAAATCGTCAACTGTGCCGAACTTGGTACAATCCTTGACAGTCTAGCCAAAAACGGCACACCGTAAGACCCTAAAATCATCAGACACGAGGTTCCGGGGATGAACGCAGCACGCGTGATGGCGATCGGATTGGCCGTGCTTGGCACCTTCATGGAGCCTGCCTCGGCGCAGACAGCGCCCAAGAAAGTGACCCTGGTTCTCAATTATACGCTCTCGGGCCGTGACGCGATTTTCACCTACGGCATGGAGAAGGGCTACTTCAAGGAGGCGGGCTTCGATCTCGAAATCGTGCCGTCCCAGGGCAGCAACTTCGTCGTCTCCGTGATCGACGGCGGCAAGGGCGATTTCGGCATCCTGGAAACCTCGACCCTCATCCAAGGTATCGACAAGGGCGCGAAGGTCAGGGCCTACCAGGCGCTTTACGAAAGCACCTCGAACGGGCTCGCCTCGCTCAAGCCATTCCCGGATGTCCAATCCGTCTTGGCCGCCAAGATCGGTGCGCCGGCGGCGAGTTCCACCCGCTCGGTGCTGCCGGTCATCGTCAAGCAGAAGGGCCTGGATCCGGCCAATATCAAGTGGGAGACGGTGACGACCTCCAGCATCATCCCGCTCCTGATGAACGGCTCGATCGACGCAATGGGGGCGGCGCTCACCAGCGATATGCCGATCCTTTACAAGCTCGGGCCGGCGCAGGGGAAGAGGATCTATTACACGCGATATTACGACCTGGGCTACGACGCCATCGGCGCCGTCTTCATCACCTCCAACGAGCGGCTCGCCAACCGGCCCGAGGAAGTGAGGGCCTTCGCGGCGGCCACCGCGAAGTCGATCAACGGCGCGCTCGATAATCCCGAGGAGGCGACGAAGATCCTCATCAAGCGCTATTCCACCATGGAATACGAGACGACCCTGGGGCAGTTGCAAGGAACGTCTGAAGCGATCCGCACCCCCTATGCCGCGCAACATGGCTTCGGCTTCGTCACCGAAGACCGGGTCAAGCGGACCATCGAACTCACGAAGCTCGGCCTTGAAGTGAAGAGCGACGTGCAGCCCTCCCAGGTCTTCGCCTTGGAGATGGCCACCCGCAAATAGGCTTCAGCCCGGGAGCCTCATGGTTCCCACTGAACCGTCTCCTTGACGCCGGGAACATAGATCCCGCCCCGCCTTCCCGCGCCGTAGCGGTCGTAATGCCAATGGGGCAGCGCGTGATGCTCCGGCACCACGAGCCAGAGGCGCAGCAGGTGACGGCGGCGCTCGTCCTCCGGCCAGTCCTCGTAGGCCGTGCGGGAATGCAGGATCACATGGTTGTTGAGAAGCTGGCAGTCCCCAGCCTCCATTCCCATGGAGAGATGGAACTCGGGATTTTCCGCGAGCCCTTCCACCAGCGCCATGGCTTCGCGCTGCAGCGTCGTCAGCACCGGCAGTTCCGGATAGAGCTGGCCATAGCCCGCGTTGCGAATGGCCGAGGCGGAATAGGGCGCGAAGAGGCGCCCGTTGTGGAAATTGAAAACCGGGATCGGGAAATAGGGCCGGGCGCCGGCCGGCACCTCGCTGTCCCGCCGGTCGCGCCAGAAAGGCTGGTAGAGCACTTCCCAAAGATCGGGCCGGCGCTTCAGGATCTCGTTATGGAGGGCGGTCGAGCTGACGATCAGGCTGCGCCCGCCGCTCTTGGCGGGGTGGAGGCACATCAGACCGACGATGTCGCCCGCATCCACATGGAAATGGGAATCGCCCTTGTTACTGTCATAGCCGCGCGAGGTCGGCCCCGTGCCCTTGTCCGATTCCGTGGGAAGAGGCTTCGCGGCCGCGGCGCCCCGGTTGACCACATGGCCCAGGAGCTGGCCCCGGCCGTTCTGCGACACGGGATATCCCAGATGAAGCCCGATGCCCCAATAGAGGATCGCCGCGTCGCGCCGCGAAACCGATTGCACCGGCAGGCCGCGCAGCAGCACGAAGCCCCTGCCGTTCAGGATCTCCTCGCGCAGGTCCCGCAGCGTCTTCGTGAAGCCCTTCAGCGGGAAGTCGGTGCGCGACACCTGTATGATATCGAGCCCAGCCTTGTTGACGGCGGCGAGCGCCTCTTCGAGTTCGCCCAGTTCCTGCAGGCTCAGCCGATATTGCCAAGTCGTGGAATTCTGGTGATCGGCGGACTTCCAATTGGCCGGTCCCCCCAGGGGGCCGGAAGGCCGGGGAAGGGCCGCGGCGATGCGGTTGACGTCGCGATCGATCTCGAGAACGGCGCTGTTCATGACGAAACTCCTCGGCCTACGGATCCCACTGGGCGACTTCGACCATGCCCGGCATATAGATGCCGCCGCGCCGGCCTTCGCCCCACCAGTTGTAATGCCATTCGGGCAAGGGATGATGCTCCGGCACGACCATCCAGAGCCGCATCAGGTGACGGCGGCGGTCGAGCTCGGGGTAGTCCCGGTATTCCGTCCGGGCGTGCATGATGTGGTGATTGTTGAGAAGCTGGATGTCGCCTGCTTCCAGTTCCATGCTGAGATGGAAGCGCGGGTCTTCGGCGAGCTTCTCCAGCAGCATGATCGCTTCGCGCTGCTCCGCCGTCATGGCCGGCAGCCCCTCGTGGGTGGTCCCGCTGCCACCGCTGCGGATGTTCGAGGAGCCATAGGGCGCGAAGAGCCGGCCGTTGTGATAGCAATAGACCGGCATGGGGAAATAGGGCTTGGCTCCGGTCGGGATCTCGCCGCCGCGACGGTCCCGCCAATAGGGCTTGTAGAGCACCTTCAGGAGGTCGGGCCTGGTCCGCATGATCTCGTTATGGATCGCGGCGGAACTGGCTATGAGGCTTTCACCGCCCTGACGCGCGCCATGCATGCACATCAGCCCGACGATGTCGCCGCTGTCCACATGGAAGGGAAAGCGCCGGGTGTTCTGGTCGAAGGTGCGTTGGGCGAGATCCGCCTCGACGTGTCGCGCGTCTTCCTGCACCGGGCCGAGATTGACCACATGTCCCAGGAGTTGTCCGCGCGCGTTCTGCGGCACCAGATAGCCGAGATGGAGGCCGATGCCCCAATAGAGGATCGCCGCGTCGCGCCGCGACTTCGACTTGACCGGGACGCCCTTGATCTGCACGAAGCCCCGGCCTTCGAGGATATCGTGCCGCAGGCCCTTTAATTTCGCGGCGAGTTTGCCGAGGGGGAAATCCATCTTCTCGATCTCGATGAGGTCGAGGCCGGCCTCGTTCACATGGGCGAGCGCCGCGTCGAGTTCGACGAGATCCTCTTCGGTCAGGCGATACTGCCAGTCGGTCGAGGTCTGATGGTCCGCCGACATCCAGCAATGGGGACCCTGGAGCGGCCCTTCCGGCATCGTGTAGTCGCCGGGGATGCTGTCGAGACTCGGGATCGGATATTGCTTCATCGCGCTCTCCAAAGGCACCACTCGCCAGTTTTACTTCTCAAGCGGGTCGGCACGCCAGCCGTTCTTATGTCTCCGCGGACAACTCGTCGATGCCCGGGCGCTGTCGAGGTGATTTATTTTGAATTCAATTTACAAAATCCCCTCTGCTCGAAACGAGCCTATCCCGGCCGCATTTAAAAAACCAGCCCAGAGTCGCGATCTGGAATCGGAAGGAGCAAGGGAGCGCCGCCGGCAGAGGCTGCGGGCGGCGGGAAATCGAAAAGGTTTTAACGCTTGCCCGCGGCAGCCACGTTCAAGGCGACGACATTCGATGTCGAGGGCATCTCGGAGACGTCTGCCAGGGCGCAGGCGAGATTGTCCATGGTGAAGGGCTTTTGCAGCCGCGGGAGCTTACTCTCTTCACCCGGACTTTCCGCATAGCCGGTGGCGAGGATCACCGGAAGGCCCGGCCTCAGTTCGGCGACACGGTGAGCGAGCTCGGCGCCAGTCATGCCCGGCATGGCGTGATCGGTGATGACGAGATCGATCTTGGGATCGAGGCGCAGGACGTCGAGCGCCAGCGCCCCGGTGGAAGCGGTCAATACCCTATGGCCCAGTTCTTCGAGCATGCCGCAGGTGGGCTCGATGACCAAGTCGTCGTCGTCCACGAGCAACACGCAGAAAGACCGCGAGCTTTCCGCCGATGGCGACGGGGGGGGCGTCCTCGGCCGCTTGGGTCATGCGCGAAACCGGCAACCAGACTTCGATCGCCGTGCCGACTTTGGGCCGGCTCGCGATGCGCACGGTGCCGCCCGATTGGGTCGCGAGCCCATAGACCATGGAGAGGCCGAGCCCGGTGCCCTTGCCTGTTCCCTTGGTGGTGAAGAAGGGTTCCGGCGCGCGCTTCAAGGTCGCCTCATCCATGCCGCAGCCGGTATCGGTGACGATGATGCAGACATATTCGCCCGCCGCGAGATTCTGCAGATTGCCGGCATCGAGCCTCCGCAGGCGCGCGGCGATGGAGAGCTTTCCCCCTTCGGGCATCGCGTCGCGGGCGTTGATCGCGAGATTGAGAAGCGCCAGTTCGAGCTGGTTTCGGTCGGCGCGGATCTGGGCGAGGTTCTCCTCGAATTCCATCCCGATCTCGATCGAGGGGCCGAGGGTGCGGCCCAGCATGTCCGCCATTCCGTTGACAAGCTGCACCGTGTCGATCGTCTCCGGCCGAAGCTCCTGGCGGCGGGCGAAGGCCAGCATGCGTTGCGAGAGGGCCGCACCCCGCCGCGTCGCTTTCATCGCGCCTTCCACATAACTCCTCTCGGGCGCGCTTTCGGGCATCTTGCGCTCCAGGAGCTGAAGGTTTCCCTGGATCGCCATGAGCACATTGTTGAAGTCGTGCGCGACGCCGCCGGTGAGCTGACCCAGGCTTTCAAGTTTCTGCATCTCGTTGATCTGCGCGAGCGCCATCTCGCGTTCGCGGGTGCGTTCCTCGACCCGGCGTTCAAGATCCGCATTCGCCTGGGCAAGTTCGGAGGTCCGATCCGATACGCGGCGCTCCAGGTCCATGTTCAGGGCTTCGAGCTGCCGGGTCTTGCGATAGAGATCCGCGAAGACCCGCACCTTGGCGCGCAGGAGTTCCGGCACCACGGGCACCGGCACGTAATCCACCGCGCCATGCTCATAGCCCTTGATGCGGTCGAAGTCGGTCAGCGCGATGGCCGAGACGAAGATGATCGCCGTGGTCTGGAAGCGCGGATGATTGCGGATCATCGCCGCGAGCTCAAAGCCGTCGAGCTCGGGCATGCAGACGTCGATCAGGATGACGGCGATGTTCTTCTTGAGGATATGCTCCAGGGCCTCGCGGGCGGAGCTTGCCTTGATGAAGGTCTCGCCGAGTTCCGAGAGGATCGTCTCGTAGGTCAAGAGTTTACCCGGCTGGTCGTCGACCAGCAGGATATTGACGGGTTCCTTGGCGTTCATCTTGCGCGGCCTAACGATGGAGCCACATGCGGAGCGCCGAGAGCAGCTGCTCCGTATTCACCGGCTTCGCGAGATAATCGGAAGCGCCTGCCTCCAGGCATTTCTCGCGGTCGCCTTTCATCGCCTTGGCCGTCAGGGCGATGATCGGCAGTCGCCGCAGGGCCGGGTTCTGCCGGATGACGCCCATGGTCTCATAGCCGTCCATCTCCGGCATCATGATGTCCATCAGAACGAGAGAGACATCCGGCGTCGAGTTCAGAAGCTCGATCGCCTCGCTGCCCGTGGTGGCCGTCGGCACACGCATGCCGCGCCGTTCAAGGACGGAACTCAAGGCGAAGATGTTGCGCGCGTCGTCGTCCACCAGCAGAACCGTCTTGCCGACGAGATCCTCGTCGGAGCTATGGAGCCGTTCCAGCATGTCGCGCTTTTCGGTCGGCAGATCGGCGACGACGCGATGGAGGAACAAGGCGGTTTCGTCGAGCAGCCGCTCCGGCGATTCGACGCCCTTTACCACGACGCTGCGGGCCATGGTGTGAAGCTGCGCGTCCTCCTCGGGCGACAACTCGCGACCCGTGAAGACCACAACCGGCAGGTCCATCAATGCCGGGTTGTCCCGGAAATTGGCGAGCAGATCGAAACCGGTCATGTCCGGCAACCGGAGGTCGAGCACGACGCAGTCGAAGGGCTCCTCGGTGAGGATCTGAAGCGCCGCGGCCCCGGTGTCGACCGAGACGATATCGATATCGTCGTGGCCCAGAAGTTCGGTGATGCTCAGCCGTTCGGCCGCATTGTCCTCGATGACCAGCAGCTGCTTGCGACGGGGCTTGGTGAAGTCCTTGATCCGCGTGAGCGCGCCTTCAAGACCCTCCTTGGTGGTCGGCTTGGTGATGAAGGAGAAGGCGCCCCGAGCGAGGCCGTGCTGGCGGTCTTCGTCCATGGTCACGATCTGGACCGGGATATGACGGGTCGCCGGATCCTGCTTCAACTGGCTCAACACGGTCCAGCCGAGCATGTCGGGAAGGAAGACGTCGAGCGACACCGCGCTCGGCCGATATTCGCGGGCAAGCGCCAGGGCCTCGGCGCCTCTGGCGGCGACCAATACCTTGAGCCCGGAGTCATGGGCGAGATCGGCCATGATCCGCGCATAATGCGGATCATCCTCGACGATCAGCAGGACGGCGTCTCCCTCCATGACCGTGGCGCGGTCGTCGGGCACCGGCTCCGGCTGGCTGTCCGTGACGCGGGCGACAACGGCGCTGCTGGCCCAGGTGTTCGGCGCCGGCAACTGAGACTGCTGCGTGACGGGTCGCTGCGCGCCGGACGGTCCCACATATCTCAGGGGCAGGAACAAGGTGAAGGTGCTGCCCATGCCGGGGGTGCTGCGGAGCTGGATTTCGCCGCCGAGCAGGTAGGCAAGTTCGCGGCTGATGGCGAGGCCGAGACCGGTGCCGCCATATTTGCGGCTGGTGCTCGCATCGGCCTGCTGGAAGGCTTCGAAAATGATCCTCTGCTTTTCGGGCGGGATGCCGATGCCCGTGTCGGACACCTCGAAGGCGACGACCGCCGGCGCGTTGGGCAGGGTCGGATGATCGGGGCTCCATCCGCCCGCGACGCTGGAGACCGTCAGCCGCACCCCGCCATGCGCGGTGAACTTGAAGGCGTTGGAGAGAAGGTTCTTGAGCACCTGCTGAACCCGCTTTGAGTCCGTGTAGATGCTGCGGTCGAGATGCGGATCGATCTGCACCTCGAAGGAGAGGCCCCGGCTCTCGGCCTCGTGCCGGAATGGCCGCGCGACCACATCGTTGAGGTTCGAGAGGAAGACCTCTTCCGCATCGACCGAGACGGTGCCGGATTCGATCTTGGAAAGATCGAGGATGTCGCTGATAAGGTTGAGAAGATCGGTGCCGGCGCCATGGATTGTGCGCGCGAATTCGACCTGCTTGCCGGTCAGGTTGTGATCCGGATTGTCTACCAGCTGCTGGCCGAGAATCAGGATCGAATTGAGCGGCGTGCGCAGCTCGTGGGACATGTTGGCGAGGAATTCGGACTTGTATTTCGAGGTCAGGGCGAGTTCGGTCGCCTTTTCCTCGACCGCGCGGCGGGCCTGTTCGATTTCCTGGTTCTTGCGCTCCACCTCGACGTTGCGCTCGGCGAGCTGCTGGGCCTTCTGCTCCAGCTGTTCGTTGGTCTGCTGCAACTCGCGCTGCTGGGTCTGGAGCTCGGTGGCGAGCTGCTGCGACTGCTTCAGCAGGCCCTCGGTCTGCATGGTCGCTTCGATGCTGTTCAGCAGGATCCCGATGCTGGCGGTGAGCTGGTCGAGGAAGGAAACCTGGAGGTCGGTGAAGGACGCGGCGGAGGCAAGCTCGATCACCGCCTTGACCTGGCCCTCGAAAAGCACCGGCATGACGATCACATTGGTCGGCGTGACCCTGAAGAGGCCCGACCGGATCGGCACTACATTCGATGGCATCTCGGTGATGAGGAGCCGGCGCGCGTCGGCAGCGGATTGACCGATCAGGCCCTCGCCGAAATGGATCTTTTCAGGATGGCCGCCAAGCCCCTCGTCCGCGTCGGCGTAGGCCGAGAGCAGTTTAAGTCCATCGCTTTCCACGAGATAGATAACGCCGTTCTGCGCCTCGACCAGCGGCGAGAGTTCCGACAGAAGCATCTTGCCGACTGTCGATAGTTCGCGCTGGCCCTGGAGCATGCTGGTGAAGCGCGCGAGGTTGGTCTTGAGCCAGTCCTGATCGGTGTTCCGGTCCGTGGTGAGCCGGAGGTTGTCGATCATGGTGTTGATGTTGTCTTTCAGCTCAGCCACTTCGCCGCGCGCCTCGACCTGGATGGAGCGCGTGAGATCGCCCTTGGTCACGGCGGTCGCCACCTCGGCGATGGCGCGCACCTGGGTCGTGAGATTGGCAGCCAGCAGGTTCACGTTGCCGGTCAGATCCTTCCAGGTGCCGGCGGCGCCCGGCACGTTGGCCTGACCGCCGAGCCGTCCTTCCACGCCGACTTCGCGGGCGACCGTCGTCACCTGATCGGCGAAGGTCGCCAGCGTGTTCGTCATGTTGTTGATGGTCTCGGCGAGCGCCGCAACCTCACCCTTCGACTGCACGGTGAGATTCTGTTTGAGGTCACCATCGGCGACGGCGGTCACCACCTTCACGATGCCGCGCACCTGTTCGGTGAGGTTCACGGCCATGACGTTGACGGTGTCGGTGAGATCCTTCCAGGTGCCCGCAACCCCAGGCACCAGGGCCTGTCCGCCGAGCTTGCCCTCGGTGCCGACTTCGCGCGCCACACGGGTCACTTCGCCGGCGAAGGCGTTGAGCTGGTCCACCATGGTGTTGATGGTGTTCTTGAGTTCCAGGATTTCGCCGCGGGCATCCACGGTGATCTTGCGGGACAAGTCGCCGCGCGCCACGGCCGTGGTCACCTCGGCGATGTTGCGGACCTGGGTCGTGAGGTTTGCGGCGAGGAGGTTGACGTTATCCGTCAGGTCCTTCCAGGTGCCCGCAACACCTGGCACCACGGCCTGCCCGCCGAGCCTTCCGTCGGTGCCGACCTCGCGGGCGACGCGGGTCACTTCGGCGGCGAAGGAGCGCAACTGCTCCACCATGGTGTTCATGGTTTCTTTCAGCTGCAGGATCTCACCGCGTACGTCCACGGTGATCTTCTTGGACAAGTCGCCGCTGGCGATGGCGGTCGCCACCTCGGCGATGTTGCGGACCTGACCCGTCAGGTTGGACGCCATGAAGTTGACGTTCTCGGTCAAGTCCTTCCAGGTGCCGGCGACACCCGGCACGGAAGCCTGTCCGCCGAGCTTGCCTTCGGTGCCCACTTCCTTGGCGACGCGGGTCACTTCGGACGCGAAGGCGTTGAGCTGATCGACCATCGTGTTGATGGTTTCCTTCAGCTGAAGGATCTCGCCTTTCACGTCCACGGTGATCTTGCGGGACAAGTCGCCGCGCGCCACCGCCGTGGTCACTTCGGCGATATTCCGGACCTGGGCGGTCAGGTTGCCGGCCATGAAGTTCACGGAGTCCGTGAGATCCTTCCAGGTACCCGCCACGCCCGGCACATTGGCCTGTCCGCCCAGCCGTCCGTCCGTGCCGACTTCGCGCGCCACGCGCGTCACCTCGCCCGCGAAACGGTTGAGCTGATCGACCATGGTGTTGAGGGTTTCCTTCAACTGAAGGATCTCGCCGCGCACGTCGACGGTGATCTTGCGCGACAAGTCGCCATTGGCGATGGCGGTCGCGACTTCGGCGATGTTACGGACCTGACCTGTCAGGTTCGAGGCCATGGAGTTGACCGAGTCCGTCAGATCCTTCCAGGTCCCTGCGACGCCTGGCACGTTGGCCTGACCGCCGAGCCGTCCTTCGGTGCCCACTTCGCGCGCAACGCGGGTCACTTCGGACGCGAAGGCGTTCAACTGATCGACCATGGTATTGAGCGTTTCCTTCAGCTGAAGGATCTCGCCGCTGACGTTCACCGTGATCTTGCGGAACAAGTCGCCCTGGGCCACGGCGGTGGCCACTTCGGCGATGTTTCGGACTTGGCCCGTCAGGTTCGAGGCCATGGAATTGACGCTATCGGTCAAGTCCTTCCAGGTGCCGGCCACGCCCTTCACCTGGGCCTGCCCGCCAAGCTTTCCTTCGGTGCCCACTTCGCGCGCCACGCGCGTCACTTCCGAAGCGAAGGCGTTGAGCTGATCGACCATCGTGTTGATGGTCTCTTTCAGCTGCAGGATTTCGCCGCTGACGTTGACGGTGATCTTTTTTGACAAGTCGCCGCTGGCGATGGCGGTGGAGACTTCGGCGATGTTGCGGACCTGGGCCGTCAGGTTCGAGGCCATGGAGTTGACGCTCTCGGTCAAGTCCTTCCAGGTGCCGGCGACGCCCAGCACGTTGGCCTGACCGCCGAGCCGTCCCTCGGTACCGACCTCTCGGGCGACGCGGGTCACTTCCGAGGCGAAACCGTTGAGCTGATCGACCATCGTGTTGATGGTTTCTTTCAGCTGGAGGATCTCGCCGCTCACGGTCACGGTGATCTTCTTCGACAAGTCGCCGCGCGCGATGGCGGTCGCCACCTCGGCGATGTTGCGGACCTGACCGGTGAGATTGCCGGCCATGGAATTGACGCTGTCAGTGAGATCCTTCCAGGTGCCGGCGACGCCGGGGACCTGCGCCTGTCCGCCGAGCTGTCCCTCGGTGCCGACCTCTCGGGCGACGCGGGTCACTTCCGACGCGAAACCGTTCAATTGGTCCACCATCGTATTGATGGTGTCTTTAAGTTCGAGAATTTCGCCGCGCACGTCCACGGTGATCTTGCGGGATAAGTCGCCGCGCGCCACGGCGGTCGTAACCTGCGCGATGTTGCGGACCTGATCGGTGAGGTTGCCGCACATGGCGTTGACTGAGTCCGTCAGATCCTTCCAGGTGCCGGCCACGCCAGGCACCAGCGCCTGTCCGCCGAGCTTGCCTTCGGTGCCGACTTCGCGCGCCACGCGGGTCACTTCAGACGCGAAGGAACGCAGCTGATCCACCATCGTGTTGATGGCTTCTTTCAGCTGCAAAATCTCGCCCCGCACGTCGACGGTGATCTTCTTGGAGAGATCGCCGTTGGCCACGGCGATAGTGACTTCGGCGATGTTGCGGACCTGGGCGGTCAGGTTCGAGGCCATGGAATTGACGCTCTCGGTCAGGTCCTTCCATACGCCCGTCACTTCGCGGATCTGCGCCTGTCCGCCGAGCTTGCCGTCGGTGCCGACTTCGCGCGCCACGCGGGTCACTTCCGAGGTGAAGACGCTGAGCTGCTCGATCATCGTATTGACGATATTCGCCGAGCGCAGGAACTCGCCCTTCAAGGGGCGCCCCTCGACTTCCAATTCCACTTTCTGCGTGAGGTCGCCGCGCGCGACGGCGGCGATGGCGCGTGTGACCGTCGTGGTCGGCGAAATGAGGTCGTCGATCAGCGTATTGACCGAATCCTCCATTTCGCCCCAGGAGCCGGAGGAGAGACTGAAGCTCACGCGCTTCTTGGTTTTGCCTTCGCGGCCGACGACCTGGCCGACTTCCTCAAGCTGCTTGGCCATGCGCTCGTTGGCGGCGACGATCTCGTTGAAGGTATCGGCGATCTTGCCGGCAAGACCCACGGCGCCCCGAGGCAATCGGACCGAGAACTCGCCGACCTTCATGGACTGGAGCGCGTCCAGCAAGAGCTGCATGTCGAGCGGCCGCTCGCCGGCGTCGGCATGGTCGTGACCGTTGCCATTGGCCTTGCCGTTACGTCGTGTCCGCAGCGGCGGCATGATGCCTTCCGAGGGCGCAATGACCGCCTGTGCGGCCGCCTTGCTGGTCGCTGCCATAAAGCCGTCTCCTGTTTCGTTCCGCGCTTCGTGGGCGGAATGCCTCATCCCAGATTTTATTCGGTGTTTGGAATACTTACGCATTCTAATTAGGACGAGATTTTCCATCCCTTGGAGGGTGATTGCCGCTTTCCGACCCGGAAGTGGGAGCTTGGCGTTAAGAACTTCCTTTTCCGCGGATGTTCTTCAGCACGATGGCGGCGATGATCAGGGCGAAAGCGGCCAGGCGCAGCGTAAAGATCCAGATCTGCTCTTGCCCCTCGCTGCGCGACATCGTGAAGGCCGCCTGGTTGCTCGCGAGCAGGGCAAAGGCGATGGCGAAGAGAAGGAAGAAGGAATCCCGCGTCCGCCGCCAGAATTTGATAAAAAGCAGACCGATCACCAAGTAGCCCGTGGTCAGGGCGCCGGCCACGAAATCGGCGGGAAAGGCTGGCGGCATTTGCGGCTTAGTCCACTTCCAGGATCAAGCCGTAGAGCAGCAATCCCGCCCCGGTCAGCGCCGAGATCTGACGGATCGCCAGGAGGTCGATATCGGGCAGAACCACCGTGTCGAGCAGCAGAAAAAGATTGTTGATCGTCAGTGCGACAAATCCCAGCGTGCTCCACATGAGGAGCCTCGATCGGCTTGCCCAATAGCTGCGCAGCAGCAGCGACATGGCCGTCAGGCTGGTCAGGAAACACAAGAGATAGACCGCGGCAGCGTAGGATATCATCGCGGGCTCAATCCTTTCTCAGGCGGAAGGCGTTGGCAAATTTCTCGATCTCGGAGGCCTGGGCATAGATGACTTGGATGACCGCCACGGGGAAATCCCGATAGCCTTCCGCGAGCCGTTCGACGAGCGCCGCCAGGGCGGGCGTCGCGGGTTGGAAAAGGTGACATCCATCCGCCTGCTTCGCCAGGAGCTTTCCAGCGAAAAGGCTCGCAAGAACCTCCTCTATGATGACCGGGCTCGATCGCAGGTCGCGGACCAGAGCCTCGGCGGTTTCGGGCCCGGACTTCTCCCGAAGATGAAGCAGCACCTCGAGCGCCCAAACGGATTTGATCCGCTGCCGGATGAAAATCGCCACTTCTTCCTCGAGCATGACGATGTCCCTCTCAGCGGGTGAGACGGAACGTCGGCGCCCGGAGGCGGGAAGCGAAGGCCGCGATCATCGCCCCCGATGTATAGAAGGGCGGCGATATCGTCGATTACCCTTAGGCACGACAGCCTTAAGAAGGCGGCGTCGATGCGCCATCTCTTTTAGCGAAGGATCGGTCCTCCGGCTTTAGTTTTCAGAAAGATAGTGACCTGCGCATGGCTGGGGCAACGCTGTAACTCTTCTGCGCCGCCCCCGAGCTGGGCTAGGATCGATCCAGATGATAAAGGAGCGAACATGACGGAGCCGCGTCGTCTGAAGTTGGGTGCTTTCATGCGTCCGGTCGGCATCCATACCGCCTGGTGGCGCTATCCGGGTGCGGCTCCCGACGCCAATTTCAACTTCCAGCAGATCAAGCGCTTCACCCAGAAGCTGGAAGCGGGAAAGTTCGACATGTTCTTCATGGCCGACCATCTGGCCGTGCTCAATATGCCGATGGCTGCCTTGAAGCGCAGCGCCACGGTCACTTCCTTCGATCCCTTGACCCTGCTGCCCGCGCTCGCCGCTGTCACTGAGCATATCGGGCTTGCTGCGACCGCCTCGACGACCTTCAACGAGCCTTATCATGTCGCCCGGAAATTCGCCTCGCTCGACCATATCAGCGGCGGGCGGGCGGGCTGGAACGTGGTGACGACCTCCAATCCCGACGCCGCGCTCAATTTCGGGCTCGAGGAGCATATGGAGCATGGGGAGCGCTATCGCCGGGCGCGGGAATTCTTCGATGTGGTGACCGGGCTCTGGGACAGCTGGGCCGACGACGCCTTTGTCCGGGACCAGGAAAGCGGCGTCTTCTTCGATCCGGACAAGCTGCATGTGCTCGACCACAAGGGCGAATTCCTGTCGGTCCGGGGGCCGCTCAACGTGGCGCGGCCGATCCAGGGCTGGCCCGTCATCGTCCAGGCGGGAGCTTCGGAGTCGGGGAGGCAGCTTGCCGCCGAAACCGCCGAGGTCATTTTCGCCAC
Source organism: Rhodospirillales bacterium (assembly GCA_947473305.1). GTDB lineage: Bacteria > Pseudomonadota > Alphaproteobacteria > ATCC43930 > CGMCC-115725 > CANJCB01. The sequence goes on along the minus strand of CANJCB010000020.1, from coordinate 41,933 downwards.
GGGCAACAGCCTTGCGGGCGCCCAGCGTTTCTATGCCGATATCAAGGGACGGATGGAGAAGCTCGGCCGGTCCCGCGACCATCTGAAGGTCATGCCGGGAGCGCTCGTGGTGGTCGGCGACACGGTGGACGAGGCGCGGAAGAAGCGCGCTCATCTCGACAGCCTCGTCCATCCCGACAGCGGCCTCGCCTCGCTTTCGATCGCGCTGGGGCATGACGCCTCGGGCTTCGATCTCGACGGCCCGCTTCCCGAAATTCCGGAAAGCAACGCGAGCAAGACGAGCCGCCAGAAGATGGTGGATCTGGCGCAATCGGAGAACCTGACGGTCCGCCAGCTTGCCCAGATCGCGGGCAGCTACGGGGGCCACGCCCTGGTCGGAACGCCCCAGACCATCGCGGATCAGATGGAGGAATGGCTCCTCAGTGATGCCTGCGACGGGTTCAACGTGATGTTTCCCTATGTGCCCGGCGGGCTCGACGAGTTCGTCGATCGTGTCGTGCCGGAACTCCAGCGGCGGGACATCTTCCGCTGCGAGTACGAGGGAAAGACCCTGCGGGAAAACCTGGGCCTGCCGAGGCCGGCGAACCGCTTTTTTTCTTGAGAGGAGCGGTCAGCCCGCCTGGCGGGTTTCGGCTTTCGCCGAGCCGAGGGCGTAGTCACGGACCACGTCGCCGAGCAGGACAAGCAGAGGACCAGCATCGTCGAGTGCGTGGATCTGATGCGGCAGGCTCGCCAGGGTGCCGGCGACATAGGCCTGTTCGCTGCGACTGACCGAGGCGATGGCCAGGGCTGGCATCTCGGGATCGAGGCCGGCCGCCAGCCCGCGATCCCGCAGATCGACAAGGGTCTTGCGCGGCATATAGATGGCCGTCGTCGTGGACGGATCCTTGAGCGAGGCCCAATGGATATCGTCGGGCAGGGCGCCCTTGGCGGAATGCCCGGTGATGAATTGGACGCGGCGGGCGTGGTTGCGCTCGGTGAGCGAAATTCCCAGGGCGCTCGCCGCTCCCTGTGCGGCGGTGATGCCTGGAATGAGAACGACCGGGACGCCCGCTTTGCGGCAGGCGTCGATTTCCTCGGTCGCCCGGCCGAAGATGCCGGGATCGCCCCCCTTGAGGCGGACCACGTGCCGGCCTTCCACCGATAGCCGCACGATCATGCGGTTGATCTCCTCCTGGGAACAGGAGGGCCGGTGGCCTTGCTTGCCGACGCAGATCCGCCGCGCCTCGCGGCGCGCCATGTCGAGGACTTCCGGCGAGACGAGATCGTCGTAGAGGATCACATCGGCGCTTTGCAGCGCCCGGATCGCCTTCAGGGTCAGGAGCTCGGGGTCGCCCGGCCCCGCGCCGACGAGGCTGACCCGCCCGTTGCCGCCGCTTGCCGTCGAGAGCCGGTCGACTTCCCCGAAAAGCTTTGTGCGATCGGAGGGTTCGGGTAGACGTTGGGATTGGCTCAGCGCCAGCGCGGCGAAGCGTTCCCAGAACCGCCTCTTCCGTCCGGGCGAGAGATCCGCTTTTCGCACCGAGGGCCGCCATTCGCGGGCGGCCTCGGCCCATTCCTTGAGGCCGCTCGGCAGCAGCGCTTCGATGCGGGCGCGGATGGCCTGGCCGAAGACCGGCGCGCCGCCGCTGGTGGAAATTGCCACCAGGAGAGGGGAGCGATTGACGATGGAGCCGAATTCGACCGTGCCATGGGCCGGTTTGTCGATGATGTTGACCGCCGCACCCGCCGCTTTGGCGGCTGCTGCAAAGGCCGCAGCCTCGTCTTCGGTCGCGGCATCGGCGATGGCGAGAACCGCGTCCTCGAAGTCACCCGCTTGCCAGGCCCGGGGATGTACCGTCAGCCTTCCGGCGCCGACCTTTGCCCCAAGAGCGTCATAGCGACCGGTGACGCCACCCGCGAAAACATCCAGATCCGCACCGGCGGCCAGCAGAAGCTCCGCTTTCCACAGCGCGGCTTCGCTGTCGCCCGAGAGGACGGCTTTCTGTCCGGCGATCTTGAAGAAAACCGGCAGCCGGGAGAGCGGTGCAATCCGGCTCGAAGCCTGTTCCTGGGGATGGCGCTCCATTGTGGGGGCCTATCTCCCGGCCCGGGCGAGCCGTCGCTGGTCGAGGATATTCACGCCCGTGGCGTAGCCTCTTTGGTAATTCGCGCTGAACGAACGCGCCGCCCGCAGCCAGACGTCCGGTGGCTGGCGGTTGGCGTTCGCATCCGGCACCTCGACCTCGTCGAAGCCGCAGCGCAGCGCATAGGCGAACTGGTCGGGGATCAAAGGCCCCGTGGCGCGCAAAGTCCCCTTGTAGCCTTGCGCCCGGATCAGCCGCGCGAGGCTGAAGCCCCGGCCGTCGGTGAAAGCGCCGAAACGGATCGCAATCAATTCGACCTGTCCAAGGATGGGAAGAAGGTCGCCGATCTTCAGCGTATTGGGGATTTCGACGCCGCGAGCCTGGACCTCGCTGTCGCCCGCCCAATCCTCCCAGAGCACGAGCCGGTGGGAGGCCTGAACTTGCGGGACTTGGTCGGGCTTGATCCAGACGTCGTCCTTTGCGCCCCGGGCATCAAGCAGCATGGTCGCGCAACCCTTCGACATAATGCTGGAAAGCCGCCTTGAAGGGCGCTTGCCCGATCCGCTTCACGGTGGCGATGAAGGGCTCGCCTTCACGACGCTCCTGAAGATAGATCGCCACCAACCGCTCGATCGCGCCGGGTACGGCATCGCCGGTCAGGCCGGGTCCGATCACGTCGCCGATGGCCGCATCCTCCGACGAATCGCCGCCCAGGGTGATCTGGTAGGATTCCTGCCCGCGCTTTTCGAGGCCGAGGATGCCGATATGGCCGACGTGGTGATGGCCGCAGGCGTTGATGCAGCCTGAGATATTGAGATTGAGCGGCCCGATGTCGCGTTGGCGGACGGGATCGGCAAAGCGCGTGGCGATGGCTTGGGCGATGGGAATGGAGCGGGCGGTCGCCAGCGAGCAATAATCGAGGCCCGGGCAGGCGATGATATCGGTGATGAGCCCGACATTGGCGGTTGCCAGGCCGAACTTTCCAAGCTCCTGCCAGAGGGGGAAGAGATCCTTCTTCTTCACATCGGGCAGGATCAGGTTCTGGTTGTGGCTGACGCGCAACTCGCCGAGGGAGAAGCGGTCGGTCAGATCGGCGAAATGGCGCATCTGATCCGAGGTCATGTCGCCGGGGACCTCGCCGATCCCCTTGAGGGAGACGGTGACGGCGACATAGCCCGGCGCCTTATGTTCGAAGCCGTTGATCTCGACCCATTCGGCGAAGGCCGGATTGAGCTTCATCGCCGCGTCGAGCGCGGTGCTCTGCGCCGGGAGCTTCTCATAGGCGGGCGGCGCGAAATAAGCGGCGATGCGCTCGACCTCCGCCGGATCAGGATTGATGCTGGCGACGTCGAGCCGGGCGTATTCCGCTTCGACCTTTTCCCGGAAGGCCTCGACGCCGATCTCATGGACCAGGATCTTGACCCGCGCCTTATACTTGTTGTCCCGGCGGCCTTCGAGGTTATAGACCCGCATGATCGCCTCGAGATAGGCGAGCAACTCGTCTTCGGGCAGGAAGTCGCGGATGACCTTGCCGACGAAGGGCGTGCGGCCGAGCCCGCCACCCACGATGACCTCGAAGCCCTTGGCCGAGGTTTCGCGGTCGCGGACCATCCGAAGGCCGATATCGTGGGCCTTGACCACCGCGCGGTCGTGCAGCGCCCCCGTCACGGCGATCTTGAACTTGCGGGGGAGATAGCTGAATTCCGGATGGGCCGAGGACCATTGCCGGATCAATTCGCAGACCGGGCGGGGATCGTCGATCTCATCCGCCGCGACGCCCGCGAAGTGATCGGCGGTCACGTTGCGGATGCAATTGCCGCTGGTCTGGATGCAATGCATCTCCACGTCGGCGAGCAGGCCCAAAATGTCCGGGGCATCGCGCAGCTTCGGCCAGTTGAACTGGATGTTTTGCCGCGTGGTGAAATGGCCATAGCCCCGGTCGTAACGGTCGGCGATGAGCGCCAATTGCCGCAATTGGCGGGAGGACAAGGTGCCGTAGGGAATGGCGATCCGCAGCATATAGGCGTGAAGCTGCAGATAGAGCCCGTTCTTCAGCCGCAGGGGCCGGAACTCGTCCTCGGTCAGCGAGCCGTCGAGCCGGCGGGCGACCTCGTCACGGAATTGCTCGACGCGCTCGCGAACGAAGCGCTCGTCGAATTCGTCATAACGGTACATGTGTCAGCGTCTCCCGTAGACCGCCTGTTTGCCGAGATCCAGCCGGACCGTGGGGCCATTGACCTTGAAGCGCTCGCGGAAATGGTTCGGCACGGGCTTGCCGTCGCCGGTGAGGCTGACGTCGACAAGTGCGACCTCGACGACCTCGTTGTTTGCATAGGCCCGCTGTCCGGCCTGCTCCAGGGCAACCGCCGCCTCATCGTCGAAGGCGATCAGCGCCTCGCCCGGATCGCGGCTCCATCCCTTGTCGCTGCGGAAAACCACTTCTCCGTCGAGGAGGTCGTTGGCCAGCAGGATCACGGGCAGAGGGGGGCGCTTGGCTGCACTCATCGACCGATCTTCCGCTCAAACCTTCAGCCGGCCATGCCGCACATGGAAAAGCCCAGGCAATCCTCGTCCGAACCAGGCGAAGAGGGCTGCCTGTCGAGGGTGCCTTCGGCTGCCGGAACGCGAGCCGCCTGAGAAACCTGCTCCTCCTGGAGGGGTTGCTTCGGTGCGGGGCGGTAATCCATAAGCGGGCACTCCAGATACAAAGCCCCTCGACCGGCGAGGGGCGAAAGCTAGACTGTGATTGCAGTAAATAATACTCTATGAAAAATGTCAAATAGCTTATTTAAACATAAAAATAATGTAATTTCGGTCGCGACCCATCGCCCGCTTTCCCTGAAAGCTGCAAATATCCTTGCCGCTCGCCTTTCGCTAGGATGAAGCCAATGGAACATCCAAGCAGCATGAAGCCCCATGGCCGCTAGTCGCCCCGTCCTGATCCGCAACGGCTGCGTTCTGACGCTCGACCGGCGGATCGGCGATTTTTCGCGTGCCGACGTGCTGGTGCGGCACGGCAAGATCGCCGCGGTCGGACCCGGGCTGGAAACGGCCGATGCCGAGATCATCGACGCTTCCGATTGCATCGTCATGCCGGGCTTCGTCGATACCCACCGGCATATGTGGCAGGGCCTCTTGCGCAATCTCCTGCCGGATGCGCCGCTGGCCAAATATTTCAGAATCGTGAGCCGCACCTTCGGGCCGGTCTTCACGCCCGAGGACGTCTATGCGGCGACATTGACGAGCGCGCTCGGCGCCATCGATTGCGGGATCACGAATATCCTGGACTGGTCGAGCATCCAGAACACGCCTGCCCATACGGAAGCCGCTATCGCCGCGCTTTCGGACGCGGGCATCCGCGCGGTCTTCGCTTTTGGCAATCCGGCGAGTGCGACGGGGCAGTTCTGGGGCGATCCCCGGCATCGCTATCCGGCCGATCTCCCTCGGCTTCGCAAGGAGCATTTCTCCAGCGCGGACCAGCTGACGACCCTGGCGCTGGCGAGCGTCGGCGGTCCGCACGAAAGGCTGGTCGAGGTCTGGCAGGCGGCACGGGAAGTCGAGGCGCCCATCTCGATCCATGCCGGAACCCACGCCGACGGCGCTTTGGAAAGGCTGGGCGAAGCGGGACTGATGAAACCCGACACGACCTATATCCATTGCTGCCATCTGACGGATCGCGAATGGGCCTATATCCGCGATACCGGCGGGGCGCTGTCGATCTCGCCCTATGTGGAACTGACCATGGGGATCGGGACGCCGCCGGTCCAGAAGGCGCTCGATCTCGGGATAAGGCCGTCCCTCAGCATCGATGTCGAGACTTCGGCGCCGGGAGACATGTTTACCCAGATGCGCTGCGTGCTGGCTCTGCAGCGTCCCGATGCCCGCGCATCGGGTGGCCAGATCCTGACCGCAAGGGACGTGCTTGAATTTGCGACCGTCGAGGGCGCCGCCGCCAATCGGCTGGGCAGCCGCATCGGTACCCTGACGCCGGGCAAGGAGGCCGATATCATTCTCCTGCGGACCGATCGCTTCGACGTGCTGCCGATGAACGATCCGGTTGGCGCCGTGGTCACGAGCATGAGCCCGGCGAGCGTCGATACGGTCATCATCGCCGGCAAGATCAGAAAGCGCCATGGCCAGCTCGTCGGCGTTGATCTTTCTCGTGTGGCAAGGCTCGCCGATGAGGCGCGAGACCGGGTCGTTGCGGCTATTTCGAGCCGGTGCTCTTCGCCTGTTTCATGACGAAATACTGCATCATCAGATCGAGATAGGTCATGGCCTTGTGCCGGGGCGGGTTCGCCGCATCCGTGCAGGTCGGCAAGCATTCGATCAACGCGTCGTGATCCGGGCCGAAGAAGACCGGGAAGACGTAGCGATCGGTCTCGGAGATGTTGATTACGCGGTGCTTGGTCGAGAGATAACGGTCGTTGGTCCAGCGCACCATGAGGTTGCCGGTATTGACGACGAAGGTGCCGGGAATGATGTCCACGAGCCGCCAATGGCCCGACGGCATCCGCACTGCCAGCCCCGGCACATTGGCCTGGGCCAGGATCGTCATCAGGCAATTATCGGTATGGGGTGCCAGCCCGTATTGCCGGTTTCCCACCACCTTCTGATGCGGATAATGGGAGATCCGCATGGTGATATGCGGGCTCTTGAAGAAGGGCGCGAAGTAATCGGCGGGCAAGTCCAGCGAGGCGGCCCAGAGCGGCAGCATCCGCTGCCCCAGCGCTTCGATCGTATAGAGATAATCGAGCACGTTCTCCTTGAAGCCGGGGAGGCCCTCGGGCCAGTTGTTGAACTGCCGGAAAGGTTTCCTGGCCAGCGCGTCGGGATCGTCGGGCGCGCGCTCCCGGTTGAAGATGAAGGCCGCGTTGAGATTGGGCGCGGCCCCGTCGATGATATTCGCGGTCGTCGTCAGCGCCTCGCTCATGCGGAGATAGTCGGTGTTGTCGACCCGGGGGATCGCTTCCTTCACCGCGAGAGGCAGGGCGTGGAAGCGCCGTGCCTCGGCGAACATCATGTCGATATGGGACTGCGGAACCCCATGGCCGGCGAGATAGAAGAAGCCCACCGTCTCGGTGACATGGCGCAACTCCTTGCCGATCCGCCCGGCAGCACCCGGCTCGCCCGCGAGGAAGGGGGCGATGTCGATGATCGGGATTTCCTCGGTCGAATCCGGGTGATCCATCAAATAGATTTCGTCGGCGCCGTCCATCGAACCATCCTTCCGGGGTGAGCGCGGGTTTTACGATGGAGATGGAGCAATTTCAACGCTCTCCGTCATATTGGCCCGGGCGCAAGCGTTTGCTTGTCAAACAGGCCGTTCGTATATAAAAATTGAACCTCCAAGTGATGCCGCTGCCAAGCGGCCATTTCGCTGCAACCAAACAGTCCGAGCCGCAAGGAGGAATTGCATGAAAATCGAATCGTTCCGGGGCGTGATCCCGGCGCTCACGACGCCGTTTCATGCCGATCTCTCCCTCGACCCCGAGGGTTTGGCCGTCCTGGTGGATACGGTGATCAAGGACGGCGTCGATTCCGTTCTGGTCAACGGCTGCACCGGCGAGAGCTGGACCCTGACCGACGACGAGCGCGCGATAGCCTTCCGCACGACGGTCGAGGCCGCCAAGGGCCGGGTCACGGTGATGGCCGGTTGCAGCGCCATCTCCACCAGCGACACGATCCACAAAATTCATCAGGCCGCGAAGGCCGGTTGCGACTATGCGATGGTCTCCCCGCCCTGGTACGTTATCCCCGGTCCTGAAGAGATCATGGACCACTACGCCACGGTGCTGGAAGCCTCCGAGTTGCCGGTCGTGGTCTACAACATCCCGCGCCGCTGCGGCGTCAATATCACCCCCGACATGATCGACCGCCTGGCCGATCATCCGAAGGTCGTGGCGATCAAGGAAAGCTCCAAGGATTGGGGTGTCCTTTCCGAAACGATCCGCCGCACCCGCGACCGGATCAGCGTCTTCGCGGGCTATGCCAGCTACTTTGGCCTTGCCGCGATCACCGAGGGCGCCGTCGGCTATATCGATAGCGCGACCCCGGTCTTCGGCAGCCGCTCCGCCGATTTCTACCGCGCAGCATCGACGGGCGACCTTGAGACCGCCCGCCATATCCAGACCGAGATGGCCGCCATGCTCGGCGCCTTCTTCGGGCTCGGCACCTTCCCCTCGGCGGTCAAGGCGGCCCTCGACCTGCTCGGCCGTCCGGGCGGTCCCACCCGCCCCCCGATCCGTTCGCTCAATGCGGCGCAGAAGGAGACGCTTCGCAAGGCGCTCGTTCGCGCCAACGTCCTTCCGGCGGAGCGCGCCGCGGCCGAATAATTCGGGGCGTCGATTATCGAAAGGGCCCGGTCTCACAGCCGGGCCCGCGTCCTTCGGGGGACGATTACCATTGGAATCCAAGCTGGCAGCGCCGTTCCGGCGACAGCGGCAAGCGGGCGCTTGACCTTATAAATAACGGGAGATATCGGGATGACGGCTTCGGGCATGCAGCTTTCCGGCAAGGTCGCGCTCGTGACGGGCGGCGGGACAGGTATCGGAGAAGCCATCGCGACGGCCTTCGTCCAGGCGGGCGCGACGGTAGTCGTTTCCGGGCGGACCGCCGAGCGCCTGGAGGCCTCGGCGAAGCGCACCGGCGCTCATGCCATCGCCGGCGACGCTGCTGAGGAGACGGCGGTCAAGGCGCTCTTCGCCGAGATCGAAAAGCGCTTCGGCGGTCTCGACATCCTGGTGAATAATGCCGGCGTGACGGGTCCTGTCTCGAACGCCGAGGACATGGACATGGCAGCCTGGGACGCCTGCATGGCGAGCAATATCCGAGGCACGATCCTCTGCACCAAATACGCGGTGCCCCTGATGAAGAAGCGTGGCGGCGGGTCGATCGTCAATATGTCGTCGCTGATGGGCTTGCGTGGGTATCCGATGCGGAGCGCCTATACCGCTAGCAAATTCGCGGTACTCGGGATCACCGAGGCGGTCGCCCAGGAAGTCGGCGTGCATAACATCCGCGTCAACGCGCTCTGCCCCGGCGCGATCAATGGCGAGCTGATGCAGCGCGTGATCGCCTCCCGGGTGAAGGCCGAGAACCGAACGGCGGAAGAGATCATCCGGATGAACTACACCGACAAGGCCGCCCTGCGGCGCTGGGTCGAACCCGAAGAGGTTGCGGCCGCCGCGCTCTTCCTCGCGGGTCCGAATTCCGGCCCGATCACGGGCGAAAGGCTGCGGGTCGACGCCGGACGGATGTAGCCGGACGAAGCGCAGCCGGCGTATCCTTTGCTTGGCTTGTTTCCTCTGCCAACGTATGTTTTGAAGATGAAACGAGCTAAGCCCGAATGGAGCCATACCCATGAGCCGTCTCACCGTCCTGACCTGCGCCATCACCGGCAACCAGACCACCCGCGCCCAGCATCCGGGCCTGCCGGTCACGCCCCAGGAAATCGCGACTTCCGCCATCGAGGCGGCGAAGGCCGGCGCGGCCATCGTCCATCTTCATGCGCGCGATCCGGAGACGACCAAGGGCACCATGGATATCCGCCTGTTCCGCGAGATCGTCAGCCGCATCCGGGACTCAGGGACAGACGTGATCCTCAATCTCTCGACCGGCGAGGGCGGGCGGTTCGTTCCTTCCGAAGACGAGCCGAGCGTTGCCGCTGCCGGCACGACGCTGACCGCACCGGAGAAGCGGGTCGCCCATATCGAGGAACTGAAGCCGGAAATCGGCACCCTCGATTTCAACACGATGTATTCGGGCTCCTCGGTGGTGATCAACACCCCGCGCAACCTCGAAATCATGCTGAAGCGGATCTATGACGCGGGCGTGCTGCCGGAGATCGAGATCTTCGACACGGGCGATCTCCATATGGCGACGAACTTTATCGAGCGCGGCCTGTTGAAGCCGCCGGGCATGTTCCAGATCGTGCTGGGCGTGCGCTATGGCGCGGTCGCCGATCCCCAGACGCTTTTCTATTACAGCGCGCGCCTTCCGAAGGATTGCTTCTGGTCCGCCTTTGGTATCGGCAAGTCAGAATTCCCGATGCTGGCCCAGGCCTGGCTGCTCGGCGCCCATGTGCGCGTCGGTCTTGAGGACAATGTGTATCTCAGCAAGGGCGTGCTCGCCCGGGACAATGCCCAATTGGTCGAAAAGGGCGTTTCCCTGGTGGAGAACCTCGGCGGCAAGATCGCCACCGCCGCCGAAGCGCGGGCGATGCTGGGGCTGAAGTAGGCCTCTAGGAGGCCACTCGCTCTATCGTATCGTCCGGCACGATCACGCGCGTCGGATCGAACAGCGGCAGTTCCGGCTCCTTGCCCAGGATATACTGCGCGAGCAGCATCCCCATGCAGGGACCGATGGTGAAGCCGCCTCGCACCGCGCCGATGACAAAAGCCCCGGGAGATCCCGGAATATCCCCGACGATCGGCATGACGTCCTGGGTATTTCCCTCGATGCCGAGCCAGGTGCGGGCGATCCGCGCCTTGCGCAGTTCCGGGATGACGTAGCAGGCGAGCCTCAAGTTGCTGAGCAGGTTCTCCGGCACGATCTCGTAGCCACCGCGCTTGGTGTCGCCCTTGCCCTGCCAGCCGCCGCCGATGAGGACTGTTCCGTTGGTGGATTGCTTCAGAGTCAGCAGGCTCGTGGCGATGCCCAGCACATTCCGCATGACCGGTGGCAGCCGCTCCGTCACCGAGACCATATTGGTGCGACAGGTGATCGGGATATTGATCCCGAAATCGCGCTTCAGCAGTTCCTCGAGCCAGACCCCGCCCGCGATCACCACGCGCTTGCCGCGGAAGATCCCGGCCGGGGTTCTGGCCGCATAGCCCTGGTCCTCGCGTTCGACGCCATCGACCCGGGTGAATTCCTTGATCTCGACCCCGGCCCGTTTCAGCGCGCCTCGGAAACCGGAACCGATCTCGTTCGAATTGGCATAGCCGTCGATCGGGCAATAGGCCGCCAGAACGGCCTTGTTGGAGATTCCCGGCTCGATCTCCTTGGCGCGGTTGAGACCGACCATCTCGATAGGGGCGCCATTGGCCTTCCGCGCGTCCATGCGCTCGGTCAGCATCTCGGCTTCTTCGTCGTTGAAGGCGAGCGTCAAGCCGCCGATCTGATGGAAGCCGGCATCGAAGCCGGCCCATTCCGGCGTTGTCCGCCAGAGGTTGCTGCCCCGGATCGCATATTGGATGAGGGAGGCGCGCTTGATCCCGACCGACAGCGTTCCCGCATTGACGCCGGAGGCCTGCATGCAGAGCCCCTCGCGTTCTATCAGCAGCACCTTCAGGCCGCCCTGGGCGAGACGCAGGGCCGTGGTGCAGCCCATCACGCCGCCGCCGATCACCATGATATCGTGCATCGACAAGCTCCTGATTACGCCGGCAAGGGCGGCGGCTTGAGGATATCTTCGTAGACATAGCTGCCGAGTAGCACGTCCAGCGGCAGCGGCCGCAACGGCGTCCGCGCGGTCCAGGCGCCAACCGCCTCGCGGCTGGTATTGGTATCGGCCGCCATGATCTCCGCCGCCGCTTCGCCGCAACTGCGCCCCTGGCAGGGACCCATGCCGCAGCGGGTCAGGGACTTTAGCTGGTTTACATGGGTGGCGCCGGCCTTTGCGGCATCGTCGATGGTCTCGCGGGCCACGTCCTCGCAACGGCAGACGACGGTGTCGGAGGCAATCGCACGGGCAAGGCCAGGCCGCAGGGACATGAGCTTGCTGATCGTCCAGCCGAACCGCTCCGCCCGGGCGAGGCTGCGGGAAACCGGCAGCGCCAGCTCAGCGTATTTCGCGTCGGTCAGCGCGCCAAGGTCGCGGGCTGCGGAGAGCCCGGCCAGGGTGCCGGCAATTTCTGCGGCGGCCGCGCCCGAAATGCCCGCGCAATCCCCAGCGATATAGACGCCGTCCATCGCCTTGCGGTCTGGGGCGAGTGTGGGAATCCAACCGCCGCGCTCCGCCGAGAAACGATGGGGAATGGCGAGGATGCGGGCGAATTCGCTCGCCGGGGTCAGGCCGTGCCCGATGGCGACGCCTTTCGCCGCGATGGTCTTGCGTCTCGCACCGGCGATGGGCGCCCAATTCCCGTCGACGGGGCAGATTTCGACTTCCTGAACGTTCACGTCGCCCCGGATCGCCGTGACGGTGGAACCATGATGGATTGGAATGCCGGCGCGTTTCAGTGACAGCATCCAGCCGAGGCCGCGCGCCAGGAGATCCGGCCGACTGATCATCCCCGGAAGGGCGGCGGCCCATTCACCGGGTCGCGAGAGATCGACGACCGCTGCGACCTGCCCGCCATGTTTGAGAATGCTTGTTGCCACGGCGTAGAGCAGGGGGCCGACGCCGGCAACCAGGGTGGGACTGCCCGGCACCGCGCCATGCGCCTTCAGAAGGACCGTCGCCGCCGCAAGGCCGATGACACCGGGCAGGGTGATGCCGGGGACCGGGATCGCCCGCTCGCTGGTGCCCGTGGCGAGGATCAGCGCGCGGGATTCGAACCAGGTCGCCCCCTCCGGTCCTGCGGCGGAAACCTTTATGCCGGGGGCGGCGAACCAGGCGCGATGGCGGGCGAAAAGCTCGGCGCCCGAGCCGGCGAAATCGGCGCGCAGCCGCTCTCCGCGCACTAGGTCCGGGTTGGCGTCGAGATCGGCGGCACTCACGGTGAAATTCGGTGCGCGATAGACCTGGCCGCCGGGACGACGTCCCTCGTCGATGACCGCGACGGTCAGGCCCTGTCGTCGGGCGGCGATCGCGGCGCGGACGCCGGCGGGTCCGCCGCCCAGGACGATGACGTCATAGGATTGAGTCATCGGCCGATCACCGCTCCGAAAGTTTGCGCAGGTCGCGGGCGAGGCGGTCGAGTTCGACCCGCATCCCGCTTCTGACGAGTTCCATGCAGGCCTCCACCGGCGCGCCGTCCACATGGACGAGGCATTCCTGGCAACTGCCCATGAGGCAGAAGGCCCCGCGCGGGGTTCCAGCCTTCGGGCTCCGCCGCATGGCGAGGCATCCCGCCGCTCCGAGGGCGACGATGAGGGGCTCGCCGTCATGCGCTTCGAGGGGCAGGCCATCGACCAGTATCTGGACCAGCGGGCCGCGCGCGACATGGGGGTCGCGACGCCAGGCTTCAGGCGGAGGACTGGAAATTTCAGGCATGGGTCGTCCAATGAAGCGAGCGGTGGGCGCAGTGATTCCGACTATACAATCGGCGGTTCCGCCAGGCGATCCGAATGTTCAAATATAAACTCTCTGTTTGCATATGAATGGAGAGCCGGTCGATTTTGTCAAATGCATCCCGTCGGTCGAGGACCCGTACCTGAGCGTTTCGCCCCGGGAAGGATGATAAATCTCGACGCCGAAAGATATCAAGATACTCAGCGAGATCGCAGCCTGTTCCGACAGATCGGGAGCTTGCGTGGCCGCGCTGCGCTACTCCTTCACGCGGCCGAGAGTTGACAGTGATCCGGGCTCAAGCATACCCTTTGCAGACGAAATAAATGTTTAGGATATAAACCGGAATCGCATCTTGCGGCCGGTCAAGACCTCAACGGCGGCGGGGCCGGTCGATGTCTGCAACCTCTCCCGGCAACCCTGATTTGCGGGCGCCCCGAACGCGCTTCTGCCCTTGAAGGACCCCGATGTCCGAAGCGATGATCGAACTGCGGGACATTCATAAGAAATATGGCGCTTTGCATGCGCTCAAAGGTGTCTCCCTCACGGTGGCGCCGGGCGAAGTCAGGGTGCTGATCGGGCCGAGCGGCTGCGGCAAGTCCACCATGCTGCGCTGCATGAACCTGCTGGAGCAGCCGACCAGCGGCACGCTCCGCGTCGGGACATCGAGTTTCTCCTTCACTGAGAAGACCCCGGTGCCCAAGCACCTGGGGCCTTTCCGCGCCCAGCTCGGCATGGTTTTCCAGCAGTTCGACCTCTTTCCCCATCTGACCGCCCTCGAGAACGTCATGGCCGGTCCCCGCATCGTGAAGAAGACGCCGCAGCGGGAGGCCGCGGAACTTGCCCACGCCCTGCTCGCCAAGGTCGGCCTCACGGAGAAGACGGACGCTTATCCGCGGAACCTCTCCGGCGGCCAGGCCCAGCGGGTCGCCATCGCCCGGGCCTTGTCGATGGAGCCCGCGGTCATCCTTTTCGACGAAGCGACCTCGGCGCTCGATCCGGAACTGGTCGAGGAAGTGCTGGGCGTCATGCGGCAGCTCGCCCATGAAGGCAAGACCATGGTCATCGTCACGCACGAGATGCGTTTTGCGCGGGATGTCGCCCATCGGGTCAGCTTCATGGACGAAGGCAAGGTCCTGGAAGACGGATCGGCCGATGAGGTCATCGGCAATCCCTCCAACCCCCGGACCAGCGCGTTTCTGCGCCGCTTTCATTTCGGCGCCGCTCCGGCGGCGGTTCAATAAGCCGTCAAGATCAAAGCCCTGGGAGGGACCTTATGGACAAGAACAACAGCCGGCTCATCGTCGGTCGCCGCCAGCTCCTCAAGACCGGCGCGGCGGCGGGGTTTGCGGGAAGCTCGCTCCTGGGGTTCGGATCGGGGACGGTCCGCGCCGCGAGCAATTCGAGCTGGGATCGCATCGCCGAAACCGGCGTGGTGCGCATGGGCGTTCTTTCGAACCATGAGCCCTATCACAATCTCGAACAGGGCAAATGGGTCGGTTTCGCCATCGAGATGGGGCTCGACGCCACGGCTCAGTTGAGCGCGGCCATGAAGAAGCCCTTGAAGGTCGAATATTTCGAGACGACCCTCGCCACGGTCATCCTGGATATCCAGTCGGACAAGCTCGACATGTATGTGGGGCTGAGCGATTCGGAGGAGCGCCGCAAGGCGATCTGGCTTTTCGGCCCGATCTACGAACTTCCGGAATGCGCCATCAATTCCAAGGGGTTCAACCCCGGCGACACATGGGACAAGTACAATAACCCCTCTGTGACCGTGTCGGTGGTGCTGGGAAGCACCGACGAGCAGGCCGCGCGGAAGATGCTGCCCAACGCCAAGATCCGGGCGCTGAAATCGACCGCCGAGGCGATCCTCGATATCCAGTCCGGCAACTCCCAGATGATGGTCAATACCCTGCTTTCCGGCATGGCGGCGGCCAAGGCGACGCCCAATCTCTCAACCCCCCTCGTGCTGTCCCCCCTCCTCAATCAGCCGTCGATGGGCGGCACGCGGCGGGACGGCGATGGGAAGCTTGGCGATTTCCTGATGGCCTGGGCGCTCAAATATCGCGCCGATGGGAAAAGCCGGGAGTCGATCATCGCCGCGATGAAGCATTCCGGCCTCGACGTCAGCAACCTGCCCGCGACGCTCAAGTTCTAAAGACGCGACGACCTTAAGTTGATGGCCGGCCTTTTGGCCGAAGAGGAGACGTGATGGCCGAGGCCCTGGTGAATTTCGACCTGAACACCGCGCTTCAGGAGGCGGAACGTCGCTTCACCGCCGCCAATCCCCGGAGCGAGCAGCGCTTCCGCAAGGCGGCCGAATCGATGCCCGGCGGCAATACCCGCACGGTGTTGCATTACAGCCCCTTTCCCGTGGCCTTCCAAGGCGGCAGCGGGGCGAAGCTCACCGATATCGACGGCCACACCTATACGGACTTTCTGGGCGAGTTCTCGGCCGGGCTCTACGGTCATTCCGATCCCCGGATCGTCGCGGCAGCCCAGAAGGCGATTGCGGCGGGTCTGGCTTTGGGCGGACCCAACGAGCATGAGGCGGAACTCGCCTCGCTGGTGAAGGCGCGCTTTCCCTCAATCGACTTGATGCGTTTCTGCAATTCGGGAACCGAAGCGAACCTGATGGCCCTGGCGACGGCGAGGGCCATCACCGGCCGCAGCCACATCATGGCCTTCCTCGGCGGCTACCATGGCGGCGTGCTGAGCTTCCCCAACGGGCCTTCCATCATCAACGCGCCTTTCCCGACGATCATGGCCTCCTATAACGACACGGACGGGGCCGTCAGCCTAATCGAGCGCCACAAGGATGAACTGGCGGTGGTCATCGTCGAACCCATGATGGGCAGCGCCGGTGGGCTTCCCGCCGACCGCAGCTTCCTGCTGGCCTTGCGCGAAGCGACGGCCAAGCATGGCATCGTACTGCTGTTCGACGAGGTGATGACCTCCAGGCTGTCGCCGGGCGGGCTGCAGGAAAAACTGGGGATCCGCCCCGATCTCACCACCTTCGGGAAATATCTCGGCGGAGGCTTCAACATCGGGGCCTTCGGCGGCGCGCGTTGGCTCATGGAGCGCTTCGACCCGACCCGGGCCGATTACATCGCTCATGCGGGCACCTTCAACAACAACACCATGACCATGGCGGCAGGCGTCGTGGGATTGCGCGATATCTATACGCCGGAAGCCTCGCTTGCGCTGACCGAACTGGGCGAGGGGTTCCGCGAGAAGCTCAATGCCCTCTTCAAGGCTAAGGGCGTGGCGATGCAGATGACGGGCGTCGGCTCGCTCATGAACATCCAGTTCCAGGGCACACCGATCCGCCGTCCGGCCGATGTGCTGCCGGCCAAGGAAAAGCGCGCGCTCATCCATCTGGAAATGATGGCGCGCGGCTTCTACTTCGCCCGTCGCGGTTATCTCACCTTGTCCCTGGCCCTTGAGGGCCAGGACTTCGAGGGCTTCGTTACAGCCCTCGGCTCAGTCGTCGACGAATACCAAACGATCCTGCGCGACTGAGCCGAAGGGCGGCGCTTATTCCGCCGCCGCGCGGGTTGCGCCGATCGGCTCGCGGCGGAGTTCCGCGAGCAGGGACGCGAGGCTGGCGACGCCCGCGTCGTCCAGGGGCAGGACGGGCTCGCGGGGAATGCCGGCAGGCTGGCCGATCAGGATATGGGCGGCCTTCAATCCCGCCGGCCAGGTGCCCAGCGCCATCAGCAGCTCGTAGATCCGCGTGAAGGCGTATTGGATTTCCTTCATCTCGTCGTCGAGCGGCTTCTTCACGGAAGGCATGATCTTCTGCGCCCGGTCGCCCAGAAGTTCCGGCCCGCTGGAGATGAAGCCCGCCGCGCCGAGCTGGACGCCCGGGATGATGTAGGGGGCGGCACCGACCAGCACCGCGAGCTTGTCTTTGAAGTTCTGGATCACATGGGTGATGTAGAAGAAGTCGCGGGAGGCTTCCTTGATCGCGATGATGTTCACCGCCTCAGTGATCGCCCGCATGGAATCGATGGTCAGGCTGATGTTGGTGCGGCGCGGGGAATTATAGAGAACGATCGGCAGGGGAACCGCCTTGTGGATCGTTTCCATCCGGGTCACCAGTTCCTTGGTCGTCGCCTTCATGACGTAGGACTGGGGACCGACCATGATCGCATCGACGCCAGCCTTGGCGGCATTCTCGGCATAGACGATGGTCTGCTTGGCGGTGGTGGAGCTGGCGCCCATCACCACGGGCACGCGCTTGGCCGCGATCTTCACCGCCGTCTCGGCGATGAGGGTGCGTTCCTCGAGCGTCAGGTTCCAGGCTTCGCCGTTGTCGCCTGCAAGGCAGAGCCCATCGACGCCGCGCGCCAGGTGCCATTTGACGATTGCCGCGAAATCGTCGATCCGCAGCTCGCCATTCTTGCCGAAGGGGGTGACGACGGCGGGGATATTGCCCTTTACGGGGAAGTTCTTGGCCATGGTTTCAACTCCTTGTTTGTTGAGAGGCACTTGACGAGGGGCGGTCAGGCCGCCCTGGCGCGGTCGAGAAGACCGAGCCCGGTGAGAATCTCGCTGACGCGAGAAGTTTCGTCGGCGTCGAGGTCGAGCAGCGGTGCCCGGCAATAGCCACCGGGCCGTCCGAGCAGGTTCATGGCCGCCTTCATGTTGGAGGGGAAGGTGCCGACCCCTCGCATCGCTTTGTCCAGCGCGATGGTGCGCTGCTGCACCCGTCTTCCTTCCATCACGTTGCCAGCCTTGGCCAGGGCATAGAGCGAGATCGCCTCGCGCCCCATGACCTGCGCCTCCATGCTGGAGACGAAGCCGGGGCAGCCGACCATGACGGCCGCGAAGCCGCGCTCGGCGGAATGGCCGGCGAAGACGCTGATCCGCTCGCCCGCCAGGGAGAGCGTCCGCTCTAACTCGTTGAAGTCGTTGGAGCTCTGCTTCAGCGCCACGATCCATTCGAGCTTGCCGAGTTCGGCGATGAATTCCGGCGGCATGTTGATATTGGTGCGCTTGGGCATGTTGTAGAGGAAGATCGGTGCCCTGACGCCATCCGAGAGCGCCTTGAAATAGGCGTGGATTTCGCGCGGGCCGATCACCGCGTAATAGGGCGGCATGGCCAGCACACCGTCGCAGCCCGCCTTCATGGCGGCCTGGGCAAGCTCGATGGCCTTGCCGGTGACGATCTGCGTCGTCCCGCCGATGATCGGGACCTTGGGTCCGGCCGCCTGGCGAGCGAGCGCGAAGAGCCTGAGCCGTTCCTCGGCTTCCAGAGCCCAGGCTTCGCCCGTGCAGCCGCAGACCACGATGCCGCTGGCGCCTTCCTCGATCATGAGTTCGACATTGGCCTTGAACTTCGCCTCGTCGATCGCGCCTTCCTGGGTGAAGGGCGTCGCGATGGCGACGAAATTGCCCTGCCAGTCGACCTTGCCGTTGTTCATGGCTCCATCTCCTTCAGGCGGCGTTGCGGGCTTGGGCGAAGAGCCCGAGGTCGTCGAGCGCCTGGCGGATCTTCTCCTTCTCCGCGTCGGAGGCTTCGAGCAGGGGGCGGCGCGGATAGCCGCCGGGCCGGCCCAGCATGTTCATCGCGGCTTTCATGACGGAGGGGCCGCTGCCGATCCCGCTCAAGGTCATGTCGAGCGCCAGCGCGCGCATCTGCACCTTGCGGGCCTTCTCGTAGTCGCCCGATTTGGACAGCTTGTAGAGCGCGATGCCTTCCGCGCCCAGCACATGGGAATCGAGGCTCGACACGAAGCCCACCGCCCCCGCCAGCACGGCGGCGAGGCCGCGCTTGCCGGAATGGCCGGTGAAGACCCGGATCTTGTCGCCGCAGGCCGCGACCGTCTGCTCGAAGACGGTGAAATCGAGCGTGCTCTGCTTGATCCCGACCACCCATTCGACCTCGGCAAGCTCGGCGGCAAAGTCGGCCGTGATATCGACCCCGGTGGATTTCGGCGAGTTGTAGACGAGGATCGGCATCTTGGCCTCGTCGGAGATCGTCTTGTAATGGGCGACGACCTCCCGCCGGCTGGCGCCGCAATAATAGGGCGGCATGATCATCACCCCATCGACGCCGGTATCGCGGGCGGCGGCGGTCAGCTTCGCCACATCTCCCGTGGGAATGCCGCCCGTGCCGCCGATCACCGGGACACGGTTGCCCACGGCATCCTTGGCGGCTTTGAAGAGCCGCAGCCGTTCGTCGGGCTTCAAGGCCCAGGACTCGCCGTTGGAGCCCGAGACCACGACGCCCTGGAGTCCTTCCGACAGGAGGAGCTCGATGTTCTGGACGAATTTCGCCTCGTCGATCTCGCCATCCCTGGTGAAGGGGGAGACAACGGCGGCGTAACTGCCCTCCCAACCGATCTTGCCATTGTTCATGAAGCGTCCTCCCTCAATAGCCCCTTGCCGGATCGACCAGATTGATCAGGGGCCGGTCGGCGAGCCAATTCTCGAGATTGCGCGCGAAGAGATCGACGACCCGCGATTGCCAGCCCTCGATATCGCTCGACGAATGGGGCGTCAGCACGACGTTCTCCTCGGTCCAGAAGGCACTGTCCTTCGGCAGGGGTTCAGTGGCGAAGACATCCATGGTCAGGGCTCCGAGAGCCCCGGACCTGAGCGCCACCAAAAGCGCCGTCTCGTCGACGATGCCTCCGCGCGACACATTGATGAGATGGGCTCGGGGTTTGATGGCGGCGATGACGGAAGCGTCGATCGAACCGCGCGTGGCTTCGGAGAGCGGCAGGATCACGACCACATGGTCGGCCTGACCGACCGCCCAGCGCAGCCGGTCGGTGCCCACGACTTCATGCGCGGCCTCGGAAGGCTCGGGCCGGTTGCGTACGCCGATCACCCGCATCCCGGCGCGTTTCGCAAGCTCGCCGATGGCCGAGCCCACATGGCCGAAGCCGATCACGGTCAGCGTCTGGCCCGCGATGCTGGTGCTGAGATGCTTCTGCCAGCGCCGGTCGTGCTGCTGGCGGGAATAGGTCGGGAAGCGCTGGTTCACCATGAGGACGGCGCAGAGCACGTATTGCGCCATGATATCGCCATGGATGCCCGAGGAATTGGTGATCCTGATACGCCCCGGATCCCAGGGCAGGAAATGATCGACGCCCGCGCCGCCCACATGGATCCATTTGACCGAAGGGGCTTCCAGCAGGCTTGTGCGCGGATAGGGCTTGCCAGGGATCTTGAAGGTGAGAACCGCTTCCGGCCGGTGCTCGGCGAGGATAGGCGACACATCGTCGTAGCTGGCGCAGGGATGAAAGCGCACCTCCGGGAACCGTGACGCCAAGGCGCTCGCCCGCGCCTCCGCGGCCGCGTCCAGGATCATCGCTTTGATCGTGCCCGATTGCGCCATTGCATCTCTCGCGACTGTCCCCGGGGAAGAGACCGCTCCCCCGGGGCAATCGACGTTTCGCTTACTCCAGAACTTGAGGCCCTAGAACTTCAGATCCGGCGGGAGACGCTCGACCGGCAATCCCGCATCCTTCATCGATTCGACGATCCGTCTCTGGCTCCAGCCCGAATTGCGATAGGACCAGGCCCAGCCTTGCAGCCACTCGAAAAGCCGGCCGTCGCCATCGCGCCGGACACCGCCGCCCGAAGGCAGCGCGAAGACCGGTTGCAGCACGACGAGATCGCCGAGGCTCGGGTTCTCCTTGAGCGCCCCCATGCCGGTCAGCACCGAGGCGACAAAGGTTTGCGAGTTGCCCGACTGCACGTCGAGCACCGTCTCGGCAAAGCCCTTCAGGCCGCGGATTTTCGCATTGGGCAGGAACTTACGGGCGGCATCCTCATCGGTCGTGCCCATCTGAACCGCGATATTGACTTCCGGTCGGTTATAAACCGCCCAGGTATCGCCGATCTTGAAGTCTTTCCGGTTGACCGCGACGTTGGGCACGGCCCACATCGGACCGAACATGTTCAGCGCCTTCAAGCGTTCCTCGGAAAAGGCCATGCCGATGAAGAAGTCGACCTTGCTGGCCTGGATATCGAGGATCACGGTCGCGTAGCTCGTGATGATCCATTCCGTCTTGAGCTCTTTGTTCATCGCGACGCTGAGCCCTTTGACGATATCGCGGCTCATCTCGGCGGTGAAACCCTTCCACTCCTTATTTTCGTCCCAGAAATAAGGCGCCCGATTGGGGATCACGGCGACCTTGACGACACCCGTCCGCATGATGCGGTCCCAGTCGGACTCTTGCGCCGCGGCCTGATTGACCTGGCTCACCAGGGCCATGAGACCCAGAACGGCGGTGGCTGCCGTAAGCTTCAAAAACGACCCGATTTTCATCGATACCCCCTGTTGACGCGTTTATTCCAATCGTTAAGTTTGAGACTTGGAATGCCCTCTTCCGGGGCTTTCATTGGCGACTGTCGAAGAACTTCTCAGGTGTCGAACCGGGCCTCCAGCCGCTTGGCGGCGAGGGTTGCTGGATAGAGGATCAGGAAATAGATGAGCCCCACCGTCGTATAGACTTCGAGCGGCCGATAGGTGCGCGCGGTGATCTCGTAGCTCGTGTACATGAGGTCCGGCACCGCGACCACGTAGAGCAGCGAGGTGTTCTTCAGCTGCAGGACCGACTGGTTGACGAAGGGCGGCACCATCCGCCGCGCCGCCTGGGGCAGGATGATGTAACGCATCATCGAAAAATAATTCATGCCGAGCGCCTTGGCGGCGTTCCACTGCCCCTTGTCGATCGAGATCACGCCGCCCCGGAAAATCTCCGAGCAGAAGGCGCCCATATAGAGGGTGAGCCCGAGCCCGGCCGCGATCCCGGCGGGAATGTTGAAGCCGGTCAGGATGGGCAGCGCGTAGTAGAACCAGATGATCTGCACGAGGAGCGGCGTGCAGCGGAAGAACTGGACATAGGCATTGGCTGCCGCCCTGACGATCATCTTCGGCGACAGCAGCAGCGATCCGCAGACAAGGCCGATCATCAGCCCGCCCAGGATCGTGCCGATGGCATAGCTGATGGTTATGCCGAGAGCATCGAGCCAGGGCTGAAGGACGAGTACGCGGCTCCAATCGAATTCATAGCGCATAGGCTGTTCCGCATTTACCGTTTCGGGACCGTCGATACCCGAAGAGCGCTGTCTTCGTTGGCGCGTAGCAAGGCGTCACAAATAGCCAAACGCGAGCGGATTTTGTTAGCCAAACAAGCGTTGGTAGACGAGATTGTGAAAGGCCCCCTGGGCCTTGTCAATCGGCATTTCACCTAGCGCCGAAGGGATGGCGCCGAAGCGGCGAAGCTTTCCCGATTGCTCCCCCGGAGCCCCCGGAAACTCCCCTTGTTGGGGGGCTTATTTCCCCTTTGCGCCCGTCACCGAGCCACCCTCCTGCAATCGTCCCTGGAGCTTGTCCAAGCCGTAGAATTCCTGGACCTGCTCGACGCGTTTCGGATCCGGCGGGTGGTGGAACCAGCCGCGCCGGCTTTGCAGCATGCCGCTGGTGCGATGAAGGTCCACCAGCATCTCCGCCGTCTTGAAGATCACGGCGAGGCCGTCGATCACGGTCGCGCCGCCTATATTGGAGACGCCGGCCCGCGCGAGCAGCAGGTTGAGCGGCATCTCGCCGGGGACGATGACATCGGCGCCCCGCCTGGCGAGTTTCTCGCCCGCCTCGGTCACCTGGGCGATGACCTCGGCGCGTTTCTTTTCGTCCTGATGGGCGGCCATCACGTCGTTGAAGGTCGTGCCGGCGGGCGAATTGCCCACGAAGGACTCCTGCAGCCCCATGAGGCGAACCTGCTCCGGCCAGAAATCCTCCCGCGTGAGATTGAAGAAGAGCATCCCGAAACGGCGGCCATAGAGACCCGAGATCCGGAACACCGTATCGCTGAAACCGATCACCGGGATGTTCACCAGGGTCCGGATTTCCCGCAGCATGGGATTGCCCATGCTGGCGAGCACGATGGCGTCGTATCCCTGGCGCTCGGCTTCCAACCCTGCCTCGATCCATTGATTGCCCTGGGCATAGAGCAGGTAGGAGGAGGCGAGATCGTTGCGGGGATAGGCTTCCGGAAAGGTTCCGGGCATCAGGCCGTGGAGCACCACTTCGGTATCGGGGCGCAGCAGAAGCGGGAGCCGTTCCTGAAGCGCCGTTTCATAGGCCGGCACGTCGTCCAGGACGGTCATGCTCTGATGCCAGATCCTGATGCCCATTTCGGTCCCTCGCGATTGTTCAGCTCAAGGGCTGACTATCTCAGTGGAACCCGCAGGTTACAATCTCGAAGCCGAGCTACTTCGCCCTTCGTCGGCGGGGACCGAGATGCTCGACGATATATTCCGCCAGCCGGTTGGCGGCGCTGCCGCTCGACGGCTCGGCTCTTCGCCGAAGGATGAGTTCGATCGACGGCAACGCCGGCAACGATTGGGCTTCGCCCAGGACTAACGTGCCCGCGGGGATCGTCATGTCGGCGAAACTCTGAGGCGTCTATCACCACGCTTATATCAGTGGCCGCTACAGCGAGGGCTGGCTGGAGAAATAGGCCAGGTTCACGACGATCCGTCGAGGGCCCGCCGTGTATGTTGTGCGATCATCAGGTTCTCGTCCGTAGGAACGATCCAGAGGGACGTGGCGCTCTCTGCCGTCGATATGCGGGCATCGCCTCGAAGATTGGCCTCTTCGTCGAGGTCGACGCCGAGCCAGGCGGCCATAAGGGAGACGCGCTTGCGGATTTCAGGCGCGTTTTCCCCGATGCCGCCGGTGAACACGATCCGGTCGAGACCACCCAGCGCCGCCGCCAGGGAGCCGATCTCCCGGCCGATGCGGTAAATGAAGAGATCTATGGCCTGCCGGGCCGCCGGCGCATCGCTTTCCAGGAGGGTCCGCATGTCGCTGGAGATGCCGGACACACCCAGGAGCCCCGATCGCTTGTAGAGCAGCGTGGCGATCTCTTCCGCCGTCATGCCTTCGTGCTGCAGAAGATAGAGAATCACGCCTGGATCGAGAGTTCCCGGCCGGGTTCCCATGATGAGGCCATCGAGGGTGCTGAACCCCATCGTGGTGGCGACGCTGGATCCATCCTCGATGGCGCAGAGGCTGGCGCCGTTCCCGAGATGCGCTATGACGGTCTTGCCCTCCGCCTCGCCCTTTTGCCAAAGCTTCGAAGCGACATATTCATAGGAAAGGCCGTGGAAGCCATAGCGCCGCAGCCCTTTGGCGGCGAACTCCGGGGGGAGGGCCAAAGCGCGGGCGATGGCCGGCTGGCTTTGATGAAAGGCGGTGTCGAAACAGGCCACCTGCCGAAGCCTCGGCGCTGTCGTCCTGACCGCCTGAATCGCGGCGACATTATGCGGCTGGTGAAGTGGCGCGAGCGGGATCAATTCGCCCAGTCTTTCCAGAACCTCGTCGTCGATCAAAACAGGTGAGGAGTAACGCTCGCCGCCGTGAACCACCCTGTGCCCGACGCCATCGAAGGTCATCTCTGATCCAAGATGACCGGCGATCCAATCGAAAATCTCGGCGACCGCGCGGTCATGATCCGCAACGGTGGCGGATCGCTTCGCCAGGGTCTCGCCGATGGCGCTCCGAACCTTGAGTTGCGGCAGATGCCCGATGCTGGAAATTTCCCCCTCGAAGACCGCCTCCACGACCCGTCCTTCGCCCGTTGCATAGACAGCGAATTTGATGCTGGAGGAGCCTGCGTTGATAACGAAGATCGGCTCGCGCAAGGGAGGGGGTCTTTCAGGCGGATGATATGCCGGGGCTCACTTGGCCTTGGCGAACCTATTCGCCGGACGCGGCAGGCCGAGGCTCTCCCGGAGCGTGTGTCCCTCATAGTCGAGATGGAACAGGCCGCGACGCTGGAGCTCGGGAACCAGGAGGTTCACCGCATCGTCGATCCCGCCGGGCATGAAGGGCACCATGATGGCAAAGCCGTCGCAGGCTTTGGTGGTGAACCAGTCCTCGAACTGGTCGGCGATGGTCTTGACCGACCCGACGAGGCTGAGATGACCGGACCCGGAGGCGACCGCCTGGTAAAGCTGGCGGATCGTCATGGGCTCGCGCTTCAGCCGGTCGTGCCAGCTTTGCAGGATGCTTTTGAGCCCGTTCGTCTCGGTCGGTATTTCCGGCACAGGGCCGTCGATGGGATAGCCCGAAAGATCGCCGAACATCCCCAGGAGTAGGGAGAGGCCAACCTCCGGGTGAATGAGGTTTTGGAGCAACGCCTGCTTCTCCCGCGCCTCTTCATCGGTGCGGCCGATCGTCAGCAAAGCGCCCGGGATGATTTTCAAATCGTCCTCCGAGCGGCCGTGTTTGCCCAGCCGCCCCTTGAGGCTCTGATAAAATTTCTGGGCGGATTCCTTGCTCTGCTGCGCCGTGTAGACGATATCCGCGGTGCGGGCCGCC
Organism: Rhodospirillales bacterium; assembly: GCA_947473305.1. Taxonomy (GTDB): domain Bacteria; phylum Pseudomonadota; class Alphaproteobacteria; order ATCC43930; family CGMCC-115725; genus CANJCB01. The sequence continues at coordinate 16,339 of CANJCB010000020.1, read as the reverse complement.
AGTTCCTGACCGGGCTCCGACGCGCCGGCCTGGGCGATCACGGGATAACCCTGGGGCGGCCGCGCGATATTGAGCGGACCCTTCACCTGGAAATGCTCGCCCTTGTGGTTCAGGACGTGCATTTTCTTGGGGTCGAAATAGCGGCCCGATTCCTTGTCGCGCAGGAAGGCGTCGTCCTCCCAGCTGTCCCAGAGCCCGGTGGCGACGTCGATGAATTCCTGCGCGCGCTCATAACGCTGGGAATGAGGCGGGTTCTTGTCGCGATTGAAGTTGAGGGCTTCCGCCTCGCTCCATGTGGTCACGAGGTTCCAGCCGACCCGCCCGCCGCTCAGGTGATCGAGCGAGGCGAACTTCCGGGCCAGCGCATAGGGCTCGTTATAGGTGGTCGAGGCGGTGGAGACGAAGCCGATCCGCTCCGTCGCTTGCGTGAGAGCCGCGATCAGCGTCAGCGGCTCGAACATATCGATCCGGCCGATATAGCTCAGGGCCTCTTCGCTCTTCGCTTCGGTCCGCACGGCGGCGCCATCGGCGAAGAAGATGAAATGGATCTTGCCGCGCTCCGCCGTCCTGGCCAGTTCCTTCCAGGCGGCGATATCGAGGGTGATGTCCGGCGGTGAATCGGGATGGCGCCAGCCCGCCCCGTGTGTCCCGTTCGAGACCAGGCTGAAACCCAAGGCCAACTGCCGCCGTTTATCGCCCACGCTAAACTCCTTCAGTTCCGATCAGGTGGGAGCAAGTGACTGCCCGCCCCACCTGGGTTTCATTATGATCTTCCGCTTTATGACGCCAGCCATTGAGCATAGCGCTCATCGAGCTTGGCGTTGTTTTCGGCGCCCCAGACCGGATCGACCTTGACCCCGATCGCCAGATTGGCCGGATAGGTCGGCAGGTTCTTGGCGATCTCCTCGGGGATGTATTTGAAGGATTCCGGATTGAGGGGGCCATAGGGCAGCAGCTTCGCATAGGCGGCCAGATGCTCGGGCTGGAGGGCGGATTTGATGTATTCCCAGGCTGCCTTGACATTTGGGGAGCCCTTCGCCACCCCGATATTCGTGATCACGCTCATATTTCCGTCCCAGACGAGCTCGATCGGATGGCCCTGCTTCTGGAGGTCCGTCGCGCGGGCATTCCAGATCGCCATCATGTCGACTTCGCCGTCGCGGATGAGCTGCTGCGACTGGGTTCCTTGGGACCAGAAGACCTTGATATGAGGCTTGATCTCGTCGAGCTTCTTGAAAGCGCGGTTGAGATCGAGGGGATAGAGCTTGTCCTTGGGCACGCCATCCGCCATGAGCGCCGCCAGGAGGGCGACCACGGGCTCGCCGCTATAGAGGCTGCGGTTGCCGGGGAATTTCTTCACGTCCCAGAAGTCGGCCCAATTCTTAGGCCCGCCATTGGGGAATTTGTCCTTGCGATAAGCGAGGTTGGTGGACAGCGACGTGAAGCCGATGCCATTGGCATAGACCGCCCCCGGCCACATCTTGCTCTTGTCGATGATCGACCAGTCGATGGGCTCGACCAAGCCTTCCTGCTCGGCCCGGCTCCATTGCGCTTGGTTGATGGTGGTGATGTCCCACTCGTATTGCCCTGAGGTCACCTGCGCCTTCCATTTGGCATAGGACACCGGGGTCACGGCCTTCACCTGGATGCCGGTCTCCTTGGTGAAGGGCTTGAAGAAGGCGATATCTTCCGACTCCGTCAACACGCCGCCCCAGCTGTTGACCAGCACCGTGCGGGTTTGCGCCTTTGCCAGCCTGGCGCCGGTAAACGGCGCTGCGACGGCGGCGCCGGCGGCATATTTCAGGAAAGTCCGCCGGTTTTGCTTCGATCCTACGCTCTTCATGGGTCCCCTCTTGTCATGTTCTGCCCTGTAGCTCCGGCATATTGCATATTGTGCACATCGATGCCTGTGGAGTTACGGTTCGCCTTCTGCGCGACTTTTTCAATGCGGCGCCACTCGTCGAGTTTGACCGCATGGTCAAAGCGGCACATTCTGGATCAGCTGATTATCGACCTCAAGGCGGGATAGGCAAGGGAAAGAGCGTGATGGTCGCTAGCCGATATGTCGATGTGGATGGCATTCGCACCCATTACCTGGAAGGTGGTGAGGGACGCACCGTCGTTTTGCTCCATAGCGGCGAATTCGGCGCTGCGGCCGAGATCAGCTGGGAATATACGATCGGAGCCTTGGCCGAACGCTATCGGGTGGTCGCGCCGGATTGGCTCGGTTATGGCCGGACCGACAAGGTGCATGACTTTACCAGCGGCGTCGCGCGACGGATCCGGCACCTGAAGCGGTTCCTGGAAGTCCTTGCCATCGACAAGGCGGACTTCATCGGCAATTCCATGGGTGGCTCGGTCTTCGCCCGGGTGCTGGGGGACGGTGCGAGTTTCCCGGTGCGGACTTTCACGATGATCTCGTCGGGCGGTTTCACCCCGGTCAACGACGATCGCCGCGCGATGATGGCCTATGACTGCACGCGGGAAAGCATGCGGGCGACGGTGGCGGCGATGTTCCACGATCCCAAATGGGCGGCGGACGAAGCCTATGTGGAGAAGCGCTACCAGATGAGCGCGCTCCCCGGCGCCTGGGAATGCACGGCGGCGGCGCGCTTCAAGAGCCCGCTGGTGCCGGCGCGGGAGGAATTCGGGCTGCCCGACGCGACCCAATATGAAAAGCTCGGCATGCCGGTCCTGCTGATTGCCGGAGCCGAGGACAAATTGCGCGAGCCGGGTTATGCTCTGAAGCTTGCCAAGCGCATTCCGCACTGCGAGGTGCATGTCATCGAAAACTGTGGCCATTGCGCCCATATCGAGCACAGCGGGCAGGTCAATCGGCTGCTGCTCGATTTCCTGGCCAAGGACCGGACCTAGGGCGCGTTCAAGCGCGCAACGATCTTAACAATGCATGGGGAGTGAAATGGCTACCGAAGTCTATCGCAAGTTTATCGACCATCCCTCGGCCTGGACGAACAAGTCCGTCGGGGGCAAGGAGGGGCTGACCCATCACCTGACCGAGCGGCATCTAGACGCGATCGACGACCTTCTGAAGCGCACGCGCCACAAGAAGCCCCAGGAGGTGACGCGCGCGGAATTCGATCATCCGGACCTGACGCCGATGATCATGAAGCTGCGCCACGAGATCCTCGAGGGGACAGGAGCGATCATCGTCAAGGGCGTCACGCCCGAGCGCTATTCCGAAGAAGATTTCGAGCGGATCTATTGGGGCTTCGGGCTTCATTGGGGCAATGCGGTCGTACAGAGCGCGCTGGGCGATCGGCTGGGCCATGTGCGCTATGTGCCGGACCAGAAGGTGGTGCGCGCCTATCGCAACAACAACGAGGGCGGGCTCCATACCGACGTCCAGGAAATCGTCGGCATGATGAGCGTCCAGAAGGCTGCCGTGGGCGGCGCCAGCCGGCTCGCGAGTTCGATCGCCATCCATAACGAGATCTTCCTGAACCGGCCGGAACTGCTCGACCCGCTCTATCGCGGCTTCAACCGCTGGATTTTCGAGAAGACGGTCGCCACGGACTATACGGTGCCGATCTTCTCCTGCGTCGACGGCAAGATCACCTGCTCCTTCTTCGGGATCGAACAGGCGGCTCCGGCGCTGGGCATTCCGCTGCCCAGCGACCTGGAGGAAGCCATGACCTATTTCCGCGACACTTCCGAGCGGGAAGATATCCGGGTCAAGTTCATCGTCGAGCCCGGTGAGATGATGGTCGTGAACAATTACACCTGCCTGCACGGGCGGAACGGCTTCACCAATGGGCCGGGGCAGGAGCGGCATCTTTTGCGGCTCTGGCTCGACTTGACGGACGGACGCCCGGTACTTCCCGTCTATGTCGATTTCGCGGGAGAATATTCCGGCGGCGGCAAGATGAAGGCTCCCGAAGGATCGGAAGCGGCCAAGGCGATCGCCGAGGCTTATTAGGGCGAGACCGCGATCCCCAGATCCCCGCGGACCTGGGGGTGGCTCGCTGCCTCGCTCATGCGGCGATCTCCATTGCTGGGGCGGGTGAAGGGCGATGAGCGAGCGACAATCACCCGAGGGGCTTCCCCGTCCCATCAAGTGGACGCGGCAGGACTATTCGCGCGTTCCCTTCGCCGTATTCCACGATCCCGAACTCTACCAGCGGGAAATGCAGCGCGTATTCGGCGGGCCGGCTTGGCAGTTCCTCGGCTTCGCGGCAGAGATCCCTAAGCCGGGCGACTTCCGGACCGCTTTCCTGGGCGAGACGCCCGTCGTCTACAACCGCGACATGGAAGGCGGGATCCACGCCTTTGTGAACCGCTGCGCGCACCGAGGCTCGGTGGTGCGGCGCGAGCCCTATGGCAATGCCAAGGACCATGTCTGCATCTATCATCAATGGTGCTACGGGCTCGACGGCTCGCTGCTCGGCGTGCCGTTTCAGCGCGGGCTTGCGGGACAAGGCGGACTGCCAGCCGATTTCAAGCGTTCCGACCATGGGCTCCGGCGACTGCGCATCGAGAATTTCCGCGGCGCGCTCTTCGCAAATTTCGACGATGCCGCCGCGCCGTTGGAAGATTACCTCGGCGAAGAGATCGGCGGCTGGCTTGCCCGCCTTCTCAAAGGCGAAATCCGTATCCTGGGATATCAGCGCCAATTCATCAGGGGGAACTGGAAGCTCTACGCCGAGAACTCGCGCGATCAGTATCACGGCAGCCTGTTGCACCGTTTCCAGGGCGCGCTCATCACGCGCACGGTGACGGAGGGCGGCCTCCGGCTGGATCCGAGGCATCGCCACAGCCTGATTTATTCGATGCCCGGCCGCAAGGCGCTGGAGGTCGATTCGGCAAGGGTTCAGGAGGACGTGGTTCACGACATCGACGGCGCGGACCGCCTGCGCCGCATGACGATGCTGCGCCATATCGATGAATACGGTGACGGGGTCGGCAGCGCGATCTGCTCGCTCTTTCCCGGCGTCGTCTTCCAGCGTATCCGCAATAGCCTCGCCACCCGCGTGATTCGGCCCAAGGGGTTGGATGCCTTCGAGCTGCATTGGACGCTTTTCGGTTTTGCGGACGATAGCGAGGAACTCGGCGCCCATCGTCTTCTCCAGGCGAATATCGGCGGGCCTGCGGGCTATGTCTCCCTGGAAGACGGGGAGGCCATCGAACTGGTGCATAACGCGACGAAGCAGGCCTCTGACGAGGCGTCTCTGCTCGAAATGGGCGGTATCGGCCCGATCCCTGAACATGTGACGACCCGGATGAACGAACTCTCCGTGCGAGGCTTCTGGTCCTATTACGCCGAGCTCATGGGCGAGGAGCCGGAAGGCGGCATCCGATGACTGTCCCCCATGAAATCCAAGCGGAAATCGCGAACCTGCAGAGCGAGCATGCGCTGCTACTGGACGAAGATCGTCTGGAAGAATGGCTCGACCTCTTCACCGAGGATTGCCTCTATCGGATCGCGCCCCGGGAAAACATCGACCAGGGCCTGCCTGCGAGCCTCCTTGTCGCCGAGGGACAGGAAATGCTGCGGGATCGGGTCGTCTATCTGCGCAAGGTCGCCACCTTCAACGTCCATCGCAACCGCCACATGTTGGGGCCGATGCGCGTTGTTCCGGATGGTGTGGATGCCTGGCTCGTGATCCAGAATTTCACCGTCCATCAATCGGAGCCCGACCGTGGAACGCGCCTCTTCGCGGTCGGCTACTATGAGGATCGCGTCGTGCGCTTGCCGAAGGGAATGCGGTTCGAAAAGAAGCTCGCCGTGATCGACGGCGACATGGTCATGACGCTGCTCGCCGAGCCGCTGTAGCTCTCAGAGATCAGCGGGCGAAGACGTAGCTCGGCAGAGCCGTCGACAGGATCGGCACATAGGTCACGATCACGAGGAACAGCAGCAGCACGCCCATCCAGGGCACCGCGGCCTTGAAGACATCCCAGAATTTCATGCCGGTGATCGCCGAGGCGACGAAGAGGTTGAGGCCGACCGGCGGCGTCACCATCCCGACCTCCATGTTCACCACCATGATGATCCCGAAGTGAATCGGATCGATGCCGAGCTTGGTGGCGATCGGGAAAAAGATCGGTCCCAGGATGAGGATGATCGCCGAAGGCTCCATGAAGTCGCCGGCCACGAGCAGGATGAGGTTCACCACCAGGAGGAACATCCAGGGTTCCATATTGGCGCGGATGATCGCCTCGGAGATTTCCTGGGGGATGCGCTCGGTGGTGAGCACATGGGCGAAGAGCATGGCGTTGGCGATGATGAACATCAGCATCACCGACATCTTGCCGGCGTCGAGCAGGACCTTTGGAACGTCCTTCAGACCGATGTCGCCATAGATCCAGACCGCCGCGATGAAGGCATAGATGGCGGCCACGGCCGACGCTTCGGTCGGGGTGAAGGCGCCGCCGTAGATTCCGCCCAGGATGATGAAGATCAGCAACAGGCCCCAGAAGGCCTCGCGCGCGGTCGCCACCACCTCGCGCAGGGATTTCCGCGGCATGCGCGGCAGGTCGAGCACATGGGCGGCGATCCAGATCGCCACCATCAGCATCAAGCCGAGGAGAATGCCGGGAATGACGCCGGCGACGAAGAGCTTGCCGAGCGAGCTTTCGGTGGCCGCCGCATAGACCACCATGGGAATGGAGGGCGGGATCAGGATGCCGAGCGTACCCGCGTTGCAGATCACCCCGGTGGCGAATTCCTTGGTGTAGCCGGTCTTGATCATCCCGGCGATCACGATGGTGCCGATCGCCACCACCGTCGCGGGGGAGGAGCCCGAGATCGCGGCAAAGAGCATGCAGGCCAGCACGGAACCGATCGCAAGGCCGCCCCGCAGATGGCCGACAAGCGCGGTGGCGAAGGCGATCAGCCTTCGGGCGACGCCGCCCGTCGTCAGGAACGCCCCGGAGAGGATGAAGAAGGGGATCGACAGGAGGGTGAAGTTTTCCATGGTCTGAAAGAGCTTCAGCGCCATGGAGGCCAGCGAATCGTCGGTGAAGAGAAGGATGGTCAAGACGCTCGCGAGCCCGAGCGAGATGGCGATCGGCATCCCAAGGAAAAGAAAGACAAAAAGCGAGGCGAAAAGGAAAGCTGTCGTCATCGCGGCGCTTTCCCGTCTTCATTGAGGAAAAGATCGATGGCTTCCTTTGCCTCGTCCGCGAGAAGAAGGCCGGTCTGGGTCCCGCAGACGATGCGCCAAGCCGCCTGGGCGAGGCGTATCAGCAGCAGGGAGAAGCCGATCGGCAGGGCAAGCAGGAGGATCCAGCGGGAGATGGGAATGTCCTCGGCTTCGATGTCGAGGGTATGCATGGTGTCGACATAATTATAGCTGCCGACCAGCACGATCACCGCATAAAGGATCGAGAGCAGCGCCACCAGAAGCCCGACCAGGCGGCGTCCCCGAGGGGGCAATTGCTGGACGATGACGTCGACGCCGATATGGGATCCCACCTTGATGCCGTAGGAGATGCCCAGCAGCACCATCCAGCCGAACATATAGGTGGTGGCCTCAAGCGCCCAGATGAGGCCGCTGTTGAAGACGTAGCGCAGGACGACCTGGAGGAAGGTGAGCAAGGTCATCGCGGCGAGGAGGAAGCTGATCAGAGCCTCCTCCAGCCGATTGAACCATTTCATGGAAAGGGTCACGCCGGCGCTCGGCCGGATCTTGGCGCGCCGCTTCCTAGCTGGACTTGTTGGAGGCGAGGGCCGCGTCGATCAGGTCCTTGCCGATCTGGCTTTCGAACTGCTTGTAGACCGGCAGCATCGCCTTGCGCCATTCCGCGGCCTGGGCCTTGGTGAGGACGGTGAGTTGCACCGAACCGGTCGCCTCGATCTTCTTCTTGTCGCCGGCGTTGATCGATTCCGCGAGATCGTTGCCGTATTTGGTCGCCTCGACCATGGCCTGTTCGAGCACCTTGCGGACATCGGCGGGAAGGCCGGTCCAGAACTTGGTATTGGCCACGACCATGTAATCGATCACGCCGTGGTTGCTCTCGGTCATGTATTTCTGAACTTCCTGATACTTCTGGGAATAGATGTTCGACCAGGTGTTCTCCTGCCCGTCCACGACGCCCGTTTGCAGCGCCTGATAGACCTCCGCGAAGGCCATCTTTTGTGGGTTGGCGTTAAGCGCCCGGAACTGTGCCTCCAACACATCCGAAGCCTGGATGCGGAATTTGAGGCCCTTGGCGTCCTCAGGCTTGATCAGCGGCTTGCTGGCCGAGAACTGCTTCATGCCGTTGTGCCAATATCCGAGGCCCGTATAGCCCTTGGACGCGATCGAGCGGAGCAGCTCCTGGCCGATCTTGCCCTTCTGGAACCGGTCGATCGCGGCGATGTCGTCGAAGAGGAAGGGCAGATCGAAGACCTGCAGCTTCTTGGTGAACTTGTCGAACTTCGACAGCGACGGCGCGATGATCTGCACGTCGTTGAGGAGCAGCGCCTCCATTTCCTTGGCGTCGCCGAAAAGCTGCGAATTCGGGAAGACCTCGACGACGACCTTGCCGGGCAGCCGCTGTTCGGCGAGTTCCTTGAACTTCAGCGAGGCCATGCCCTTGGGCGTGGAATCGGCGACCACGTGGCTCAGTTTGATCTTGATGGGTTGTTGCTGGGCCTGGGCGCTGCCCATGAGCAGGCCGGTCAGCACAGCCATTGCCGCGATAAATCGCATCATCTTCTATGTCTCCCCCAAACTTCATGACGGCAAGTTCAAGCAGACATGAAGCCCACCGGATGCCTTGTTCTTCCCAGTCATTCTGTCGCCATCCGGCGTTATCTACAAGGCCGAGCTTAGGCTTGGCATCCACGTTGGCGTGAACGTGATGGGGGGAGCCCTTGCCGGATCAAGCCGCCGGGAGCACCCGCCGGCGCCCCATAAGACTCCATTTCTCCGGAATCGTCATGGCGGCGACGCCCAGCACGACGCAAATGAGCCCGATCCAGGCGGTCGAGGGCATCGTCTCGTCCAGAAAGACGCCGGCGACCCATACCCCGATGGGCACGCGCAAATAGCCCTGGGAGGTGACGCCCACCGCGCCCAATGACGCCAGCAGCCGGAAATAGATGACCAGCCCGAGGCCGGTCGTGAAGATGCCCACCACCACGGTCGCGGCGATCGCCTCCATCGGGGGATTCAGCGTCCAAGGCTTATCGAGAACCAGCGTCAGGGGCACGAGCCAGACCAGACCGGCGATCAATGTTCCCATCGCGGGCACGAGCGGTGGGAACTTGGCGAAGGCGCGTCCGAAGATGGCCGACCAGGCATAAAAGGCGGCGGAGATCACGAGGGCCAGCTGCGCCAGCGTTTCTTGCCCCAACCCTTTCAGCGCATCGAGACCGACAATCAGCGCGACGCCGCCCATGCCCGCCACCACGCCCACGAGCTTTCTGAGCGTCGCGGGCTCGTGCCGCGTAATGCCCCAGTTGATGAGAAAAGTGAAGATCGGCGCCGTCGAATTGAGGATCGTCGCGAGCCCGGCGCTCACCGTCTGCTCGGCCCAGGCGATCATGATCAGGGGGATCACGGCGCTGAAGAGCGACTGGAAGAGGAACCTGCCCCAGGTCCTGAGGTCCCGCGGGAGCTTGATCCCTTTGACCCGGAGAATGGGATAGAGGAAAAGGCAGGCGATGATCGTGCAGGCTGCGGTGAGCGTCGTTGGCGGAATCGTCTGGACGGCAACCCGGATCAGCGAATAGTCCGATCCCCAAAGCACCGCGAGAAAGACCAGAAGGAGATAATCCATGCGCTTCGCCTTCGACAGGGTCGTGGCGGCAGAGGGGTTCATTGAAGTTTCCTTGGCAGGATCGCCGGCTGACCATAGCCACGACCGCGCCTAAAGTATTCCGGCCCCCTCCCTGGAGGAAAGGGCCTTATTTCCTGAGCTGGATGACCGTGCTCTGCCGTGGCATCAGGTCGTGCACCGCATCGAGAAGCTGCACCATGGTGAAAGGCTTGCCGAGCACGGGGGCCTTGGCGAAGGCCTGTGGAAGGCCCGCGCGGCCGTAGCCGCTCACGAAAAGAAACGGGATGTTGCAGCGGGTGAGGGCGGCGGCGATTTCGTCGACCGGCCGTCCCTTCAGGTTGCCGTCCAGGATGGCGCAGTCGTAGCGGCCGGTGTCGATCAGCTCCAGGGCCTGTTCCACCGTCCCGGCCGTCCCGGCCACCTCGGCTCCGGCATCTTCGAGGACATTGGTGATGACCAGCGAGACCAGCGGTTCGTCTTCGACAATAAGGAAGCTCAGCCCTTCCAGCATGGCGCCGGAGCTGGCGGCGGCGCTTCCCTGGGACGCGGCATTTTCTATCGGCGCGGCATGAATGGGCTTATGCGCGTAGTCGCCGGCCATGGGCGAGGAGAGCGTCAGGGCGATCTCCCAGGAGATGCCTTCGGCGCGGTAGGTGACCCTCGCGGTGCCGCCCTCGGCCTTCACGCTCTGCTCGATCAGCGAGCTGCCGAAGCCACGTTTCTTGGGGGCCCGGACCGGCGGGCCGCCCCGCTCGGCCCAGCTCAATCGCAGCAGGTCGTTGTCCACGGCCCAAGTCAAGGCCACCTCGCCCTCGCCCCGGGAAAGCGCGCCGTATTTCCGCGCGTTGATGCCAAGCTCGTGCAGGATGAGGGCGAGATGCAAAGCCAATTGCGGTGGGAGCTGGACCTCGGGACCCGCCGCCTTCACCCGGCTCTCGTCCGCGCTGCCGAGGCGGAGCTGATCGTGGATGAGCTCGGCGAGATCGGCGCCCGCCCAGGTCGCATTGCTCAGCATCGAATGCGCCCGGGCCATGGAATGCACCCGGCCGGAAAAATTGGCGGTGAATTCGGCCGGATCGCCGTTGTGGCGCAGGGTCTGCGTCGCGATGGCCTGGACCGTGGCGAGGGTGTTCTTGACCCGGTGATTGAGTTCGCCGATCAGCAGCTTCTGGGTCGCTTCCGCCCGCTTCCGTTCGGTGATGTCGAGGATCTGGGCATTGACCGAAACGAGCTTGCCGGCTCCGTCGAGCAAGGCGGAATTATACCATTCGCAATCGATCACCGAGCCGTCGAGGCGGTAGCAGCGATGAACCTGCACGCTGCGCCGCTCGCGCGCCGTCAGGATCTCGGGCGACATGAAGGCATGGGTGTCGTCCTCATGCATCCAGCGCAGATCGCTCGTCCGCTTGCCGACGGTTTCCGCCGCACTCCAGCCGAAGATCCGTTCGGCGCCCTTGGACCAGGCGATGATGCGTCCGCCGGGTTCGAATTCCACCATGGCGAGGGGCGAGTTGTCGCTATGAGCCTGGAGTCGGCCGAGGGCGGAAGCCAGGCGGTCGGCGGTTTCCTTCAATTCGTCGCGCTGGCCCGCCAATTCCTGCTTCTGGCGCGCCAGCTCCAGGAAGACCCCGACCTTGTTGCGCAGGATCTGGGGATCGAGCGGCTTGATGAGGAAGTCGACCGCGCCCGCCTCATACCCCCGGAAGCTGCGCCGCTCATCGGTGGTGGCGGCGGTCAGGAATATGATCGGTACGCCGCGCGTCCGTTCCGTGCCGCGCATCAGCTCGGCAAGTTCGAAACCGTCCATGGCGGTCATCTGCACGTCGAGCAGCGCCAGGGCGAAGTCGTGGACGAGCAGCAGTTCCAGGGCCTCGGAACCCGACTGGACCTTGAAGAGCTCGACCCCGTCGCGCTTGAGCACGGCTTCAAGCGCCAAGAGATTGGCCCTCACATCGTCCACCAGCAGGAGCTTGATGGGTTCAGCCGAAGGCACGGGTTGCCTCCTCAAGCGCCGGGCGCTGGCCGGTCTTGCGGTAGATCCGCTGCTCGCCCACGAAATCCTTGAAGGTCTCGGCATCGCGGGCGAAGCGCAGGGTCTCGCTGGGTCCTAAACCCAGGAAGCCGCCATGCACCAGGGAGTCCCGGAAAAGCGCTGTCGCCCGGTCCTGGAGCGGCTGGTCGAAATAGATGAAGACATTGCGGCAGCAGATGAGGTGCATCTCCTGGAAGACCGCATCGGAGGCGAGGCTGTGCTCGGAGAAGACGGTGCGGGCGCGGAGCGACTTGTCGAACACGGCGGCGCCATAGCCGGCGGTGTAGTAATCCGACAGCGAGGATTTCCCGCCCGAAGCCCGGTGGTTCGCGGTAAAGCCCGGGAGGCGGCTCATCTCATAGACGCCGGCCTCGGCCTTGCGCAGCGCGCTCGGGTTGATCTCGGTCGCATAGAACATCGTCCGGCTTTCGAGTCCTTCCTCGCGGAAGAGGATGGAGAGCGAATAAAGCTCTTCCCCGTCGCCGCAGCCCGCCACCCAGACCTTGAGCGAGGGATAGGTTTTCAAATGGGGCAGCACCTTTTCCCGCAGCGCGAGGAAAAAGGACGGGTCGCGAAACATCTCGCTGACCTGGATGGTGAGGAAGTTGAGCAGCTCAACCAGCATTCCCGGCTCGTGCAGCGCCCGATGCTGGAGCATGGACAGGCTGGGGCAGCCGAAGCGTTCTTGCGCCAGCGCCAGCCGTCGCCGGATGGAAGACGCCGAATAGCCCCGGAAGTCGTAGTGATAGCGCTGGTAGATCGCCTCCAGGAACAGTTTCAGCTCGATATCGTCGGTCGTTTTCGCCATGGGCGCGGATCCTAACGGGGCATCCAGACCCGGACCAGTGACAAGAGCTTGTCCACATCGAGCGGCTTCGCGAGATAGTCGTTGGCGCCGGCCGCGAGACATTGCTCCTGGTCGTCGAGCATCGCCTTCGCGGTCAGCGTGATGATCGGCAGATCCTGCCATTGGGGCCTTGTCCTGATCTCCCGCGTCGCGGTCAAGCCGTCCATCTCCGGCATCATTACGTCCATCAGCACCAGATCGATCGGCGCGAGGGCATCCTCGGACGACCGCTCCAGAACCTGAAGGGCTTCCAATCCGTTGCGGGCGATCTTCACCTCGACGCCATGGGGTTCCAGGATACTGGTCAGGGAGAAGACATTCCGCACGTCGTCCTCCACCACGAGGATGCGGCGGCCCTCCAGAACGGCGTCCCTGTCGAGCGATTTCCGCAGCATTGTCTGCTGCTTCTCGGGCATCTCGGAAACCACCTGGTGGAGGAAGAGCGTGACCTCGTCGAGGAGCCGCTCCGGAGATTTGGCGCCCTTGATGATGACGGATTTGGAAACCTTGCGGAGCTGCAGCTCCTCGTCCGTCGAGAGATCCTTGCCGGTGTAGACGATGACCGGCGGGAAAGCCAAATCCTCGTCGTCGCTGAGCCGTTCCAGAAGCTCGAAGCCCGTGGCGTCCGGCAGCGTGAGGTCGAGCACCATGCAGTCGAAGGTCTGAGCCTGGAGCCTTTCGAGGCAACCCGCCGCGGTGCGCACGCCTTCGGTCTGCACATCGCGCGAAGCAAGCAGCAATTGGATGCTGGCGAGTTGGGTCTCGTCGTCCTCGACGATGAGCACCCGCCGCACGCGCTGGGTCAGTCGCGTCTCGATGCCTTCCAGGGCCTCGACCAGTTTTTCCCGGGTGACGGGCTTCAGGAAATAACCTACTGCGCCGAGCGCCAGGGCCGCGTGACTGTAATCGCTCACCGAGAGGATATGGACCGGGATGTGGCGCGTGCGCGTGTCGCGCTTCAGGCGGTCGAGCACCGACAGGCCGGGATGATCCGGCAAGGACATGTCCAGAAGGACCGCATGGGGCACATATTGGCGGGCGATGACCACCCCTTCGTCCGCGGTCCCGGCGATCAGGCATTGGAAGCCCAGCTCATGGGCCAGATCGCAGAGCACCCGGGTGAAGGGCACGTCGTCCTCGACGATCAGGATGATGCGGCTGTCGCCGGTCAGGCAGTCCCGGTCGTCCTCGACATAATCCGCCTGTTTGCGCGCGGCCGGCTTCCGGAGAGGCAGGGGCTCCGCGCTCATGCGGGGCGGAGAGACGGAGGGTGCTGCGATGAGGGGGGCGGCACCGGACGCGGTGGCGACACGCGGCTTGACGAGGGCGGGATCGTAGGCCTCGGGCAGGATCAGGGTGAAGGCGCTGCCTTGCCCGACGGCGCTGTCCACATGGATGTCGCCGCCCAGGAGACGGGCCAATTCGCGCGAGATCGAGAGCCCGAGACCGCTGCCGCCATAGCGGCGGTTGATCGTGCCGTCCGCCTGCCGGAAGTGTTCGAAGATGGTCTGCTGGTGCTCGGCCGGGATGCCGATGCCGGTATCGGAAACTGTGAAGGCGGGTCGCCCGCCGGTCGCCCTGCCGACCCGCAGGACCACCTTGCCCTCTTCGGTGAATTTCACGGCGTTCGACAGGAAGTTCTTGAGGATCTGATCGAGCCTCTGCGCATCCGTCTCGATGATGGCGGGGGCGTCTTCGGCGATCTCGACCGCAAAGCTGATGTTCTTCGCCCGCGCGGCGGTATCGAAGGTGGCTTTCAGCTTTTCCGCGATCTGGTCGATATGCACCCGGCTGGGGTTGAGATCGATCCGGCCCGCCTCGATCTTGGAGATATCGAGGATATCGTTGATGAGAGCCAGGAGATCGTTGCCGGATTCGCCGATGGTCTGGGCGTATTTCACCTGGTCGGCACTCAGGTTGCCGGTCCGGTTGTCCGCCAGCAGCCGCGCCATGATGAGGAGCGAGTTGAGCGGCGTGCGTAACTCATGGGACATGTTGGCGACGAATTCCGACTTGTAGCGGCTCGCCTGAGACAGTTCCCGCGCCTGGGCCTGAAGGGAGGCTTGGGCGCGATTGAGATCGTCGCGCTGGGCTTCCAGGAGCCGGGCCTGTTCTTCGAGCCGGGCGTTCGACTCTTCGAGCTCCGCGTGCTGCGTCTCGAGCCGCGCCTGGGACTCCTGGAGCGCGCGGCTCTGTTCGGCCAACTCCTCGTTCGAACTCCGCAATTCCTCGCTCTGGGTGGAAAGCTCTTCGTTCGTGCTGCGCAGCTCTTCGCCCTGCCGCCGTGTCTCTTCCAACAGCTCGATCCGTTGGCCGCGATAGCGGGCGGAGCGCACGGCGACACCGATCGATTCCGCCACCCGCCGGATGAATTCCGGACAATCGGCCGAGGCCTTGCCGATGAACCCCAATTCCAGGACGGAATTGACCGCGCCGTCAGCGGTTATCGGCTCGATCAGCAAGATACGGGGCTTGCCGAGGCTGAGGCCCGATCCGAATTCCAGATAGCCGGCGGGCACGTCGTCGAGGAAAAATCCGCGTTTCTCCGCCAAGGCCTGGCCCAGCAGACCCTGACCGGGCTGGACTTCCTCAGGAATTCGGTTTTCGGCGGGGATCGCGAAGGTGGCGCTGCGGCGATAGGTTTCCTTATCGCGGACAAAGAGCGCACCGGCCTGGGCGCCGAGGTAATGCGCGAGGAAGGGGAGTACCTTGCCGCCGAGTTCCTCGACGCTTTGTTCGCCGGCCAGAATTTTATCCAGCGCCACATGGCCTCTCTGAAACCAGGCTTCGCGGCGCACGGCGAGCTTGCTCTTGATGAAGAAATAGCCGGTTATTCCTACCACCCAGAAGGTGACGGTTCCGAACGTCCGATTGATTTGGGCCGTTGCGGCACTGCCTCCGGGGGGCCCCAGGAAATAACCGAGCACGAGGAAAGCGGTCGCCGCCGCGGCCAGCGCCAGGGGGATCTGAAGCCGCCAGGTGAAAAAAGCGAGCGATATCGGGAAAAGATAGAGAACCCAGACGGCGATCCCCAGCGGAAGCACCATGTCCGCGCCGAAAATCAGGACCATGAGGCCGATGAGAATGCCGTAGAGAATCGGTTGCAGCCGATCCGAAGAGAAATTGACCAAAAAAATCTCGCTGACTGAATCGGCCTGGGCGCGAACGATCGAAACTAAGGAAGAAATGGAAAAATACGCGAGAAATCTCAAGAAAGGGGATATTTTCGACAACCTAATCCTTTTTGGGGATTAGCCACGAGAATCGCGATTCCAGTTCAAAACGGCGAAACGCTTTCATCTAGTTGAAGTATTTTGTGTAACGCTTCGGGTGAACTGATGTTTTCGCTCTCCGTATCGCGGATGCGGTCGCGCAAATCCGCGATCTCCCGCCTCAGCGCTTGCCGCGCCAAACGGTCGGAGATCATCGAGAGCAATGCCTCGTATCGCGCGACCGTGGCGCGCGCTTCTTCAGGGTCGAGGTCTCTATCTGTCTCTGCGATCATAACCAAAGCCTCGCGCATCTCACCGATACGGATAAAAGGCCCTCGCATCCGCAACGTTCAACGGCGATGCGGAAACGATGTGTAAAGAATAGTAACTGGCGGGATCTGTTGGTGACAGATCGTTACAGGAAAGGGGGGCCTGTAACAGGAACGAGCCTTTTGTAACAAGGGCTGTGTTCTGTAACAGATTTCACCGGAACTGTTGCGATTCGACACCCTTTGTTTCTGT
>CANJCB010000019.1 GCA_947473305.1 Rhodospirillales bacterium | reverse complement strand
GCCGTGCGACAAAGGAAAATAAGGCGAAATCCGACGCATCTGCGCCTCTGATAACAAGAACAAATCATCCATGGCAGCACCTCCCGAAGCCACCAGTGAATCAATGGTTCGTTAAATCAGCAACTGATTTAATAGGTCCTGAGCCTAGTTGCATATGCGTGAGATTAGACTGCGGAACCTCGCCGCACACCGGAGCAGACTATGGATTCCCCTCTGCCACTATCCCCCAAGGCCTTACGCAAATTACAGCGAAAGGCGCAGAATGACCTGTTTTCCAAAGAAGCTCGCTTCTGGAAGGCACCTAATACGGCGATCCAACTGGGTAATGATAAGCCAGTTAATCGGCAAGCCGCGAGAGACCTCGGCCGCAAAGCAGGACCGAGACCTCGCCCGTGACATGGTGCACTGCCAAAGTCGTTGCCGGCTACAGTGTGGATTCAGCATCCCTGTTGCATTGCTTATGGAGCCTTAGGTAGCTGCCAGATTTCGTTTAAATGTGATTGCTCCTTTGTGACATATTCCCAGGGGGCTGCCGAGGCGGAGCCTCGCTGCGTTTGGGTAAATAGGCGGGAAAGCCCGATAATCCAAAGGCCTATGGTCGACGGTCTCAGCAGCATTAAGGCGTTTAACAGCGGCAGGTTTCTCAGGAGCGCGAATAATACCCGTGTTACCCACCATCCAGAGCTGAAGCGATTAGTCGAAGCGGCGGGGTGCAAATATTCCCGCGCCACCCCTGTAACAAACGCAAACCAACAAAATACGTCGATGCCATCTACGCATCCCTAGCCCCGGGCTTGGCCGCTGCCCGGATATGGGGGGTGGGGCATGGTGCGAAATCCTAAGGGGTGATCGCACCAAAGAAGCGCCAGCCGTCCATCCCCTACCTGTACCAAAACCCCTCCTTCGCCCGACGTTTTAAATGTCAGCAAATCCGCGAGCTGCGGGGGCCGAACAGGCTTGTACCGGAATCAGTTGGTTTTAAGACGGGTTGACCGCACTCCCTCGCAATACTATGTTTCTTGTGATACTGTAGTTTTATAGATTTACAGGAGGTAAAGCAATGCGATCAATCAGTATCTCAACCGACGTGTTTGCAGCCATCTGGGCAAACAGAGGTCCTGGAGAGGAAACGGAAGAGGCTATTTTGCGTCGCGTCTTGGGTCTGCGGAACGATGCAGAACTCATCCAAAGCGGACTCCAGATACTTGCCGATCAAGCGAATTCGGATGATCGATACGGTGTGCAATGGGAGGAGGGCTTCGAGATATTCCGCGACTACAAAGGTCGGCACTATCGCGCGAAGAGATCAGGTGGCAAGTGGCTGCTCCTCACCGACAACACGCTCTATACGTCGCTGCATAAACTGAGCACAGCCGTAGTCCATGGCAACGAGAATGCTTGGAAGAATTGGAAATTCCAAGCCTCCGATGGTCATGAAGCATTTATCCATTCCCTGCGGGATATTTCCAAGGTTGCTCAACGCACGACCTGAGGAGCAGCAGCGATGAGTAAGCGAGCGGCGATCTACCTTCGCGTCAGCACCAACGGCCAGACCGTCGACAACCAGCGCAGGGAGCTTCAGGAAGCCGCAGAGCGCCACGGTTGGGATATCGTGGCTGAGTACTGCGACGAGGGTATCAGCGGTTCCAAAGGGCGCGACAAGCGGCCCACGCTGGACCAGATATTGAAGGGCGTAGCAAGGCGCGAGTTTGATGTAGTCGCTGCCTGGAGCGTTGATCGGCTTGGGCGATCTTTGCAAGATCTGATCAGCACGCTTGCCGAACTTCATGCGAAGGGCGTTGACCTATATCTGCATCAGCAAGGGCTTGATACCTCTACACCAGCCGGTAAGGCGCTGTTTCAGATGCTTGGGGTGTTCGCCGAGTTTGAGCGCGCCATGATCGTTGAGCGGGTAAAGGCTGGGCTATCGCGTGTTAGGGAGACTGGCACGAAGAGCGGCAAGGCTATCGGCAGGCCACGGATCGGTCGCGACAAAGAGACTGAAATACGGGCTCTGTTGGCAGGTGGCACGGGCATCAGAAAGACTGCAGCAACATTAGGTGTCGGCGTATCGGTGGTTCAAAGGCTCGCCCGGCAAGCTGCCTAGCAGATGATATCCGGCGATTAGCGCGGTTTCGCCCCCAAGAACGGGGTATGAACGAGTACCCCGGATCGAGGACTTATCCCTACCCCGGAAAGTCCCTTTCTGTTCCCATAACCTGAATCTAAGTTATTGCTTCTACTTCTATTTCACTGGTGCCGACGCGCGGATTCGAACCGCGGACCTACTGATTACGAATTAGAGATTTTAGTATATCACCGCGTAACGTAGGGTCACAGACGCTCTCCTGATTATCTCATAAATAATTGATATTACGGTATTTTGTGATACCATCACATAACATGGTGCAACGATGGGTAACAAGCCTATTTGTTGCCCCGATGTTGCCCCAGGCGGGTGATGCATATGCGGTCCCAAATTATTCTAACAGACGCAGCGATCTTAAAAGCTAAGCCGGCACCCGAAGGCAAGCGTTACGATATCTGGGATGCTCGCCTGCCTAACTTCGGGGTTCGGGTGACCGATCGGGGCCGGAAGAGCTTCGTCGTCATGAAGCGGCTCAACGGTGTCCTTCTTCGTCGCAAGATCGGTGATTACCCTTCGCTCACTCTCGCCAGCGCCCGGCAGCTCGCGCAAGCGGCTCTCGAAGAGATCAGCCTCGGGGTCGATCCCAAGGTGCGTCAGCGCGAGAAGGAACAGGAGGAGCAGCGCAAGCGAGACGGCAACTTCCGGGCGGTTGTCGATGCCTTCGCGCTCCAGCATCTTTCAAAGTTGCGCTCAGGAGGCGAGATCAAGACCGTCATCGAGCGCGAACTTATCCCCCGGTGGAGCCGCCGTCCTATCTCGGACATCACGCGACGGGAGGTACGGGAGGCAGTGCAGACGGTCTTCGACCGAGGCGCTCCCTATGCCGCGAACCGCTTGCTTGCGTTTACCCGCAAGCTCTTCAATTGGGCGCTCGAACGCGATCTCATCAAGTTCAGTCCGGTCGCCGGCATCAAGGCGCCAGGGCGTGAGGAAAGGCGGGAGCGCGTTCTCAACGATGAGGAAATCCGCAAAATTTGGAAGGCGACCGGCGAGATGTCGCCGGCCTTTGGCATGATGTTGCGCTTCCTCCTGCTGACCGGACAGCGACGAGAGGAGGTCGGCCTGATGAAATGGTCGGATTTCGACCGGGGGAAGGCAATTTGGACCATACCGCGAGAGAGGACCAAGGGCGACCGGGCGCATGAGGTGCCGCTCACGCCATCGGCCCTGACGGTTCTCGACGCCATGCCGCGACTGGGCGACCTCATCTTCACTACGACTGGAGACCGGCCTCTCGGTTCATGGACGAAGGCAAAGGCGAAAGCCGATAAGCTTTCTGGGGTCTCAGAATGGCGCATCCATGATCTTCGTCGCACCGCAGCAACGAACATGGCTCGCGCCGGCGTGCCGCGCCTGGTTATCTCCCAGGTCCTGAACCATGTCGAAGGCGGGGTGACCCACATTTACGACCGAGCCTCCTATATCGAGGAAAAGCGTTCTGCCTTGAGCCGTTGGGCCGATGCTCTTCAAATGATCCTAGCTCGGCAGCAACAGCCCTAGCTACGCCGGAAGCGGCTATCCGCGGGACAGGTGTCACCGCTCGATGGGAGAGTCACGACCTAGAAAGTTGGCGCATTGCCCCTACGGCGAAGCCCTTAGAACCCAGTAAGTCAGCCATTTGTCATGGTGCGTTTGAGCCGGAGATCACCTATCGCAACTTCCCGCAACACGGCGTTAGGCGCCGGGATGCAAAGAGGTTCCCACCATGAGAATCATTCGTAAGGCCGAACTCAAGAATAAGGTCGGCTATTCGGATATGCATATTTTGCGGATTGAAAAGGCAGGTAATTTTCCCAGGCGAATCCAACTCGGACCCAATAGCGTCGGCTGGATTGAGGCCGAGATTGATGATTGGATCGAGCAGCGTGTGGCCCGACGGGGCGGATGATGAGTACCCAACATCAGACGGCTGCAGCACGGGAGGCCGATGCTCCGGAACAAGCAACTGCGGCTCGGGGCGATGTCCTGGCGGAGTTCCTAGCGGCAACCGCAGCCGCCGACCGCGCAGATTTCGAGTTCTTCGTCCTAAACGGCGTGCCGGCGGATTACCTCTGGCGCGGTCCTATGCGCTTCGGCGTGGCCAAGATCCGCGTCAATTCCGACGGGTACTACGAGCCCGATAGCAATGGCTTCGCGGCGTTCATCATGCCGGCAATCCCGCTGCCTGAGCTTCATGAAATCGACGATGAAGCGGTCGAGGTTGGCGATTTGATTGCGTGGGTACCAGCGAGCCCCTCGGTGTGGCGCCTCAGGACGGGCGCGATGCCGCTGCTCAATCCCGATGCCGTAGAGCGTTCCCGTTGGTTCGGCGAATCTCTGTTTCTGCACAGCACGCCCCTGGATTGGTTGCGTGATTGCGGCAATGGGGCGGTGGTTCTCGATCCACACGCGAACCTCCGCTTGTGGCTCGGAGGCGTCAAAGAGATCACCACTGACACCGTGGATCTGGGCAGGGAGGTGGAAAGTCGCTTTATTGATCCGCCCCCGAACTTGCCGCGGTTCTACGTGAGATCGCCCAACCGAAGGGCAGCCTGACCATGTCGCGGATTCCTTTGGATCAGGCAAAACTGGAACGCCCACCCCTTCGGCTGGAGTTTTTCGAGGACATCCAGATGGCCGAGGGTGGCAGTGACTTCGTCGAGGGTTTTCTTTGCCGGAACCAAGCGTCGATCATGTACGGGGCTCCCGGCACCGGAAAGACCTTTTTCGCGACTGACCTCGGATTCCATGTGTCCCTGGGCAAGCCCTGGTTTGGCCGGCAGATCGACCAGGGCGGGGTCGTCTACATAGCGTGCGAAGGTACCGATGGCATCCTGAACCGGGTTGCCGCGTTGGGGAAGGCACAAGGGCTCGAAAGCAAAGCCATCCCCTTTGCCGTCATCCGACAAAGTGTTGATTTGCGGGATCCCGATGGCGATACGCAGCGTGTCATTGAGGCAGTCAAGGCAGCGGGAGAAAAGTTTGGGATGTCTGTCTCGCTGGTAATTGTCGATACCCTCTCGCGGGCAATGGCGGGCGGGGACGAAAACTCCAGCAAGGACATGGGAGACTACGTTGCAACGAACGATCGCATCCGGGCCGCAACCGGGGCTCACGTGATGTCCATCCATCACTCCGGTAAGGATAAGGGTCGCGGAGCGCGTGGGCACAACATCTTGCTTTGTGGCATCGACACCGAAATCGAAGTTACCCGAGACGATGCGACGGCAACCTCTATGGCGCGGGTCACAAAGCAACGAGACCTTGCTCTCGATGGCAAGTTTTCGTTTCGGCTGCCGGCCATCGAACTTGGGATCGACGCCAGAGGGAAGGCGATAACCTCCTGTATCGTGGAGCCTGTTGAACACGACGCGAGGAAAGAAAAGCGCGCGGTCGCTGTAAAGGGGGCTGCCAAGGTGGCGCTCGATTTCTTGCGGATCGCCATCGACGTTGCTGGCGAAGAGCCACCGGCCAGCAATCACACTCCCTCGCACCATCGGGCCATCACTGTCGATGTCTGGCGCAGGTATGCCTATCAGGGAGCCATCGCCGACGTTGATGCCACCCCGCAGGCAAGGCAGAAAGCGTTCAAGCGAGCCGCTGAGAAGCTTCAAGAGTCGGGCATGATCGGAACCTGGGCCGACTGGGTGTGGATTGTCTAATTTTAATCAAGCTGCCCAGCCGACATCCACACCGTACAGGTACACCCCTTCAGGGTGTTGTACGTGTATGTATCGCTTGGGAGTGGCCATACATGAAGGTACATGTACGGCGTTGTACGTCTTGTACGGGCACATCGAAAATATTGCCGACCAGGAACCCGGTAAACGGTATTGGATAGATTGTTATGGTAAAGCGGTGACGCCTCCGGGAACTTCTGATCAAACCAAGCCTAGCGTGAGAATCCTCACGGCTGCGGATGCGGCAGTTGTTGAAATCGGCTCCATTGAAATAGTGGGCGATCCTGCTGAGGTCATGTTCGCAGATCCCAACCCTGCCTTCGCCCGTCGAGGGATTGCGCACCGCATTGCCGCCTGGGTCTCCTGCCGCTTGGGCGGCAATGATCAGAAGCGTCTCCATTGAGGCAGATCACATGCGACAGAGTTCTGGGACGCCCCCAGCGACCCAAACGTGTGCGTCAGGCTACCTTCTCAGCATCCTGCGCATGAGACAAAGACTCGACTTCCCGCCATTGCTCGGGGGCATGATTTAGCACACGGCCGTGTTCGCTCGGGGGCGAAAGATCGATGGTGATCTGCACACCCTGTCCCATGATAATCTGCTCCGCTCTATAGCCCGCTCGGTTGAGCAGATCCTTAGCCGCCTCAAGCTGTACGTATTCCGAACGCGCATGGCGCGTGAGGTCGATGATCCGGTAAAGCGCTGCTGGGGCAGCATGGCCGATCGCATCGTTCAGGCGGGCTCGCAAGTAAGCCTGGACATGCGGCTTCCGCAGCGTCTTAGAGGCGTGCACTCGACCACTCTCGCCGACAGCGTAACCGGCAATCTCCGAGGCTTCACGAATCGTACACCCTCGTTCCGTGATGACCTCGACGAGGCGCTTTTGGCGGGCCGTCAATGACGTGCCTTGGTTCATAACGCGGACTCCTTTGATGATGGATCGTCTAGGGGCCAGTCCTTTGGTCAACCACTATCATCATCGGTAGCAACGATCTTTCAACGCACCGAGATAAGCGTCTTTTGGGCCTCTATTCCCTAGAAAAGAAGCCCTTTGGCTCCTTGATGGCAGGAGGGACATCGCCTCTGCCAGATATCAGAGCCATTGGCTCCATATTCATGGCTGCAACTTCCGCAGCAGAGCACATAGACGTTCTGATTGTGGTCGTTGCCGCGCTCATCGGTTCGCCGGATTACGATCTGGTTATTTCCGTTTCTGAAACCGGGCTCCGTGGTTCGCCGTTTCGCACGGGTCGGGACCCGTTTAATGCCACCCACAACGAGTTTCGGCATGGGGGCGGTCCTGGCCATCTCGGATGATTGTCCAACTCCTAATATCCACCCTTCGACTTCGGCGACGGTCTGATCCGCCGGCGACAACTGTGGCTTCAGAAAGCTCAATAGACTGCCATTCCGATCCGACTCTGATAGCCAGGCCGCCACGCTGTAGGCGTCGTGTTGGTCAGGTGTGCGATCCGCTCTCGGATAGTTGGGGCTGACGAGCGCGGGATAGACTTCAAGCATCGCGGAGCGACCATCAGGGATCTCCCACCCATCAAAGGGCCAGAAATGGACCCGCCCTCCCAGGCGCAGCCGAATATATCGGAGCCAAGGGATGCCTGCATGGGTGAACTTGGCCAGCTACACCGACGCTAGTCGACATCTCAAAGCTTCAATGAGGCCGCGGCATAAGAGCCGCGGGAACGACCCAGGAAATTCAAATCGGCGACGCGCTCAACCTGCTTCAATGAGGCCGCGGCATAAGAGCCGCGGGAACCCTGGAAAGCTGAGATTCAAGCGTCTCTTCCTCCCAAGCTTCAATGAGGCCGCGGCATAAGAGCCGCGGGAACTTCGCCCGGCGAGATAATGGGGAATGCCCATTGCGACGCTTCAATGAGGCCGCGGCATAAGAGCCGCGGGAACCTCGCGACCAATGCGGAAAAGCTGATTAACTACCCGCTTCAATGAGGCCGCGGCATAAGAGCCGCGGGAACTTATCGGGATATAGCGCCTCGAGCCCAAGGTCTCGACCGCTTCAATGAGGCCGCGGCATAAGAGCCGCGGGAACTTGTCCTCCTCAGTCCAGGGGACATCCCCCTGACGGCTGCTTCAATGAGGCCGCGGCATAAGAGCCGCGGGAACCGGGCTTTCGGGATGCCGATATCGCCGGACGCTACGGGCTTCAATGAGGCCGCGGCATAAGAGCCGCGGGAACCTGTGGAACTCCGAGGTGGGCAACACGACCTTCGGGATGCTTCAATGAGGCCGCGGCATAAGAGCCGCGGGAACATAGGCGCATCGAGCGCCAATGTCCATTGCGGGCATCGCTTCAATGAGGCCGCGGCATAAGAGCCGCGGGAACCTCGGCAATCGAGGCGAGGTCCGCATAGCTGGACTTGCTTCAATGAGGCCGCGGCATAAGAGCCGCGGGAACCCTGAATAAACTTTTCGCCTATGCCATGAAATACCGGCTTCAATGAGGCCGCGGCATAAGAGCCGCGGGAACATCCCGCGCAACGTGACGCCGCCAAGCTCGAACTCCTGCTTCAATGAGGCCGCGGCATAAGAGCCGCGGGAACGAGCGCAACCATGGGAAGATCGGCCTTGAACTCCCGCCAGCTTCAATGAGGCCGCGGCATAAGAGCCGCGGGAACGCGCCAGTGGATCGCCTTCGCCCCAGCGGCATTCTCCAGCTTCAATGAGGCCGCGGCATAAGAGCCGCGGGAACCGGCACTTTGTAAGTGATTGAAGTGCCGCGGTTAAATGCCGTGATTTCGAGCGGTCGGTCATTAGGGTAGGACGCGGGGCAACTGCCCCGCGGTCTAGAAACTTCACAATGTCAATTAGCCTATATATTTCAAACCACTAGAACATATCGAGCGAGTCCGGCATAACGAATGCCACTGAGCCGCCCGCCTGGGGGTGGCGGCAAGAACCTAACCAAGCGAATGTATCACTATATCACTGTCGCATGACGCTCAATCACGGCAAACGTCTTGCCGATGCTCGCAACAGCGACCGTAATGCCTCCTGCCGGACCGACATCGATCAACAGCACATGGTCGTCGCCGGCCTTGATTAGCTCGCGCAGTTTAGTCTCGAGTTCGGCGCGACGGCGGCTAGTGAGCCGACATTGGAACACTGAAAGTTGCAACCATTCTCCATAACCATTGAGGGTGCGAAAGACGCGCCGCCATCGACGCTGGTCGGCGATATCATAGGTGACAATGAACAATCGCTCATCGGCCATAGCAGTCAGCGCGGTAGATAGTGCGGATAGTTCGACAACTCGCCCAAAAGAAAACGGGTTAACAAACGCGCCTGTATCATGATCAGCCGACGCATGCTCACGCGATAGCCAAATATGGGATGGGTTGTCTCCTGGGACAGCCGGCGCTCGAAGGCCTCAATGAAGCGCCGGCGACCGGCCGGGGTTAGAGCAGTCCCAGTCGCAGCGATCACGAAATCCCTGGCACGGAGCTCGCCAGTATTGATGACTGACAACACCACGCTGTCAGCGATAATCGGCCGGAATGGCTCCATGACATCAAGCGCTAGCGCAGGGCGACCATAACGTGGCGCATGGTAGAAGCCTCGATAGGGATCGAGGCCAACGCCAGCAAGCGTGATAGTGACCTGCCGCGCAAGCATAGCATATGCAAGCGACAGCATTGCGTTGACCGGGTCGAGGGGTGGCCGTCGGTTTCGTGCGTCGAAGCGGAAGGACAGTGATGCACTCGCCGTATCTTCACCCGAAACGGGCGGAGCAAGCAGTATTGAGAGGGCGCGGAAATAGTTAGCTGCTGCATCGCCTTCTAGGCCTAGTAGTTCTGGCATTCCTGCCGCGCCTCCAGATGACTTTCGCGCCGCCGTGAGCCGGTCGAGCGCCACCTCGCGAGCATCTTCCGCGCCGCGCCAGTTTCGTCTGAGCATCGTCCGCTGATTTGTGATCTTGGCTGCCACCAACGCGCGTGCAAAGCGAAGACAGAACGCATCGTCGAAGCTCATACGGTATTGGGCTGTTCGTACTTCAACATTGCGATGTCCGAGACCATGGGCGATGCCTCGGAACCAACCGCCGTGGCTGTGAAAAGTCACAGGGATCTCGCGCTCAAGCAAGGTCATGAGTGCTGGTGTAGTGATCGCGACATTGCCGAAGAGTGCTACGTCGGAGATTTCGCCTATCCGAACTACTTTCTCGCCCAGCGTCTCATCAGTGATCTTGAGCGTTTCCCCATCCTTGGCGATACGCGCATGCTGCGACTGGACGATCAGTGGTAGAGCCTCGTCAGCGGGCACCGCGATCGGCCGTGGCGCGAGCGGCGAACCGTTGAGATTTTCTACTTCATCTGGGAGGCAAATCGAGACGACGGAGCATCGCGGACATTTCGGGCTGCCTCGCAGGGGTGGCGGGATGCGGCCTTGCGAAACTTGAAGACGGAGGCCGTGCACTGCTGCACGGGCGGCAGCTCGCAGCTCGGGATCAAGTATAACGGGCACACGCTCCTTACTTTCGGCGAAATAGAGCATACCGACGTCAACTCGATAACCATTCTCTTCAAGGAGCAATGCCTGAAGGCAGACCTGTACCCGCTCCGGCTCGTAGGCTCCCTGTGCGGCGTGTGGACGGCGGCCGCGCTTGTAGTCGATCGGGGTAACGATGCCACCCTCCGCCTCCGCCACATCGATCTTTGCTATAACGCCCAGAGTTGCTGAACTCAGTGTCAGGGAACGGCTCACAGCGCGCTTATCATCGACGTCGAGTTCGTTGGGAGGTGGAAGCGGAACGCTGGAGCGATCGACCCTAGCATGGACGCGACGGCCCTCTACAGTGTCGCCGCTGTCCAACCACTCGGCCTGCGTCCACATCAGGTAAGCGAGGCGCGGGCAGTAAAGGTATTCATTCACCATGCGTGCCGGTATTAATGGCACGTCTCCAATGACTGATGGCGCCGGAAGATCAAGGATCAGTTGATCCGGAGTGGACAAACTGTTAGACTGGCTCGGCGCGGATGAAGTTCATAAACTTTCCCACCGCTATTCGGCGGGTACGCCTGACCTGCGTGACGCCGAGATGGGCAAGCGCCTCAGGGCCATCGCGCAGGCCCGGATGCGAGAGCAGTGCCCGGATGGCTGCAAGGCTCGCCGCATCGCGCCAGATTGGCCAGGCAAAGCTGAAGTCATTGCGCTCGAACCAGCCGCCCAGGACCTGAAGTCGCACCCGCGGACCTCGCTGCGCCGGGGTCGTCGTGAGCGCAGCTAGGCCCAAGGCGGCCAAGCGGTTCGCGCCGTGCTGGGTCGTAGATTTGGTCCCCGCCGGATTGTCCGCCCTCAGAGCATATCGCACATCCTCTGACGGGTCCCAGCGGAATGCCGGGGTTGGGTCCTGCCGCTTCCAAGGCTCGAACAGGGCCTCACACATCGTCTGCCCCGGAGTGGGTGTGACAGTCGACTTTCCCTGCCCTCGCGGTGGTGTGACAGCAAGGCACGGCACCTTAGCGAGGCGGTCGAGGAAGTGTTGATGTCCCTGGCCGAAGAGCAGACATAGCGGGGTCGCCTCGATTTGGGCATCCTTTGCGGCGGCATCGGACATGAGCGCGGCCCAAAGATCGGCACGCTCGCGCCCGTCATCAGCGAGGCTCGCGGAAAGTAGCTGGCGCGCGACCTCATCGGTATAGTTCAGGTCGTTCTGTGGACTGGCGTCAGGCGCAGGATCGGCGGGAAACCGATAAAACTTGGCAAGCCGAGCCGCGCCATCAGCCGCCGCGTCGGCTACCGCCGTGGACATCTGCCCTACGCCAAGGGTCAGCACCGGCCGCAGCGGCGATTGTTCTACATCCCAGGCCGCCCGGGGGCGCCATTCCGGGCGGACAGTCTCTAGCGCGCGCAGAAGGCCGAGCAGTGCGAGGAAGGCAAGCAGGTTGTCCGGCTCGAGCCCCGAAAGGCGGTGGCGCTGCGCTGCGCGGGTCACTGCATTCCTTCCTCGGCGATACGACGACCCGCCGCTTCAGAAGCCCGATGGTCGGCGAGGCGCACGAAAGCCTCCAACCGAGCAAGGCCCCAAATACCATAGCGTCTTCGCAAGGCCTCGAAGACCTGACACCAATCGAGCCCCTGGAAATCGAAAGCAAGCGATTGCGGCCCAGCACCCGAATGAAGTTGCCACGCTGCCTGCCCGAGGGCACCGGGAAGGTCAATGCGGACTACGGCATCAAGCGGATCAGCATGCGGGAAAAGCGGCCGGCCCAAACCGTGATGGACGCCTATGAGCCATAGGACAAGCGCTGGATCATTAGCTGCTTCGAAGTTTGGATGGAGTTGGGCGAGCCGTACGGAGAACGCCTCATGGCGCCAACGGTCGGGCAGGCCTGAACGCTTCTGGGCGTCTTTCGGCAGCACACGCCGACCGGATTTCGCCGCGACTCTGGTCTCATCCCAGCCAAGCGGATCGCCGCCGGCAAGATAGGCTTGGAAGCGGGGGTCGAGCTTGCCGGCATCGTGGAGGTAGGCGGCGAGTGCGACGTCGGCGGCAACTGGTGCGGCGAGACCGGCGCGTTCGGTGAAGGTTGAAGCGTAATGCCGTACCTCTAGTGAATGCTCGTCGAGAGACTGCGCATAGCCCGGCATCGAACCAAGTTCGTCGGTCTCTGTCGCTGAAGCGGAGGTAATGTGATCTGGGTTTTCCTCCCGGTCGAGACCAAGCGGCGCTCGGAAGACGATACCACCCGGGAATCCCTCCGCATCGAGACCGTAAGGGAAGGTATGCTGGAGGCGCCGTGCGCGGTCGCGCAATGCCTCGAGCCAGTCACGTAAGCGCTCAGGCAGTTCGAGATCGAGAATCGTATCCAGCAAGTCTCGCGCGCTGTACTCACTATGAGCTGCGAGCAACGCCGGCAGTCGGACTGCAGCGTCGCCACGACCGGATCGGACTTCCACCTCGTCATTTTGTATCTCTGATTGCAGAGCCTGACGTATCAACGCGGGCGTCAGGCGAACGGCAAAGCTGTGCGACCGATAACTCCATGCCGCATTTTCGGCTACATCGGTCGCTGCGGTGCTGGATTGGGGATGCCAACCCCACGCGTCGCAGCCGCCATATAATGCTGGGATGACGATCAGGTCGCCGGCACGGAGTTCCTCGGGAAGAATGGGCCGCGTTTCCTGATCGTCATCGCCGCGGTAGCGGAAGGCGAGACGATTGCTTCCGACACCCTCTTCTTCGGGAGGTCGCTCAGCTGTGTCGGAGAGGACATCCAGGGTCTCCGGTTGCTGCCGTAACAGCGCACGAGCGGCCCAGATCGGTACTTCAATTGCCTCCGCAGAACGCGGAGGGGAAAGGCCGAGTAGTTCCGTCAACCTCTCGCGTACTTCCGACTGATGTCGAGCAGCTCCCAACTCTGCTGTACTGATGTCGGCCCGCCAGACTATCTGAACGCTTGCCGGTGAGCGGTCTGGACCGTGGAGGAACAGAGAGACTTCGGGGTCCGCGTTCGGGATCGGTGACGTTTGGGCCCAAAGATCGGCATAAGCTGGCAGAACCACCGGAGCATTCGGTTGGGGTGCGCTTAGTTCTTCGATCGGCCAGGGCGCGAGACGTGGGGGCAAGGCCTCTACCCCAAAATCAACGAGTTGGTCGGCAGCCTCAGATGCAAGCGTCCTCAGCGCGGCCCATGTCTTGGCGGCGCTACCTCCGTAAACCGGATCATCGGCTTTGGGCCCCAGATCCTCCTGATTACCCACGATAACGCCGACCGCCCTGATCGCACGGCCGGCGCGATTCAATCTACCGAACCGTTGGCGTAGGGCATCGAGTGCCGCGGCTTCTGTCACTATGCCGTCGAGATCGATATCGACCCCCGCCTCTATTGTTTGGGTGGCAACAACGATCACCGGTCGGTCGAGAGCTCTTGCTTCGTCGAGGCTACGCGTGCGGATTGGCGCCAGTTCACGCCGTCGCTCTTCTCGATCGACCCCGCGCGCCGGACCGATGATCAGCGTCACCGCGGCGTTAGGCAGAGCAGTCCTAAGATTCTCAAACAATGCGCGAGCCAGCGCAACGCGATTCACAACGATACCCACTGCCGGATTGAGGATTCCATCGGTTTGCAATGCCCTCAACGTCGCCGTGGCCTCAATCTCGATTCTTTCTATTCGCGGATCCGTGCTGCCTGGGACCGATTTTCCAGTGATTTCAACAAGTCGAGCCGGTTTACGAGCGGTAAGCCGGGGAGCAAGGATTGCATTGGCCCGATCAAGGTCACCGAGAGCGAAGGGCCTCTTGGCTGGTCGTCCCGGTGTCGCCGTGAGCAATGCAACCTGCCAAGGGGCAGTATCCGGCCTTCTCAGGCGCTCCAGGGCTGAGAGTGTCTGTCGGAAGGGCTCCGAGAGATGCGCCTCATCGAGCAGGATTAGGCAGTCGGAGCCGAGCAAGCCGGCATGCACAGGTTTCATCCGGTCGCTGATACCGTAACCGCGGAACAGCAGGCGAGATCCGACTTGATCAACGGTCGAACACAGGATAACTGGCTGGACAGGTGTACGCGCCCAATCGTCCTCGCGCGGCACACCACCGCGCATTTCACGCACGATGAGGGGCGGCTCGTCCTCGCCCGCTAGTCTGCGCAGGGCTGTGGCAACGCGCGCTACGAGGTCGTTCGGCGGTTTGGCGAGAGCTTGGCATAGCTTAGAAGCGCGATCGAAGGCGTCGCTGACGATCAGCCGCCGGTCGACGACGAAGGCAATACGCATTGGTGCTCGCCTTGCAACTCCTCGATCGGCCTCAAGCGCCAGGTGGAACAGCGCTATATCGAGCGCCGCGGTCTTTCCTGACCCCGTTGGGAGGTCGAGCACGTCGGGCCACTCTCCATGCGCTGCGACCGTCTCAAGTAACCGTTCTTGCCATGGGAACGGCGCGGTGCCGTGGATCGAGAAAAAGAACCGGCCAAAATCGCTGGGTGTCAGCGCTTGTGCGCTCACGCGTCAGGCTCCGACCGATGCAATGGCCGGCATAGGCCAAGGCCGACAAAGCGACCAGCTCCCAGGATAACTGGGCCACGGATCGCCTCACTGAAATGTAAAACGGCATGCGTGAGGCGGCGACTCGCGAGCGAGGTCGGTAGCCGCCAGCCCATCCAAGCCGGGGCACCATGCGAAGGATAAGCTGAAGGAGCACCCTCAATTGCGGGATGCTTGCCGAGAACTATTCGGTCTGGTTCAGGAAGGCCGATATTGACGCACGATCGCCGCACTAGTCTCTCCATTTCGGTCGCGCGGCCAGCGGCGTTTGATTCCTTAAGGTGGCGATCGATCACAATCGGTGTTGCAGTTGCCCAAATCTTCGAGGCCGTCACATAGGGTGTCGGATCGAGAGAACGGCGTGTTGGCGTACCCCCGATTCCCAGGGTAAAGCGGAAGCCGTCGCCGACGAGTTCAATCTCGCGCCGGCTATGGTCACCACTCAAGGGGGCTATCGCGCGCAACGCTGCGCGAAAGCCTGCAAGGTCAAGGAAGTTTTGACCGCGCGGGGGGATGACCCCAAAGCCGATGACGCTACCGTCTGCGTATGGCGCGCCTAGGAACGCGAGAGGGACGATTGCCGCGTGTGGTTCGGCTAGAGGCGTGCCATTTGCAGTGTGACCTGAAAGCATGGGGGGGACCGAGTTTCCCAAGCCGGCCCGCTCGTAACCAGCCATGAAAGCATTCCGCAGTACCTTCGTTACCAGAGCCATAGCGCGCAGGTCAGGCATCTCTCCACGCAAGTGCTCAAGGACGAGCCACTCATCCGAGAATATCCCAGTTGGTGCAAGTGCCACGGTAGCGCGGTCCCCTTGGACTTCATCGCCAGGGTTCGGCCGTTGTTCGGAACGATAGGATCGCTCCAACTCGCTCAGTCTTCCGGAATAGACCCTGCGGCGAGCTGGCACTGGATTCACGGACGACGCATCTTGGCAAAAATGGCATCGCGTCAGGCTGGTCGAATGACCGACATAGGGGGTGGCCCCGGCGAGAGCGTTGAGCGCCTTCATTGTCGCTGCATCTGGCAAGGCGTCGCGCCAGATGATGCGAACTACCGGATGTTCGGGGCGATAAGCCGGGAAACGCCGCGGCTGTCGGCGACGTAGTGCCGGCATGAGGGAGAGGTCCCCCATTCGCCTCGTCTCCGGATCGTTGGGTGGGACAAATACCGTCGGCGCCGTGCGTGGAAACCCGGCAGTCGCGTCAATCTCCGGAACAGGCTGGGTTTCGAGCCATTCAAGCGCTCGTCGCTCATCGGGGTGCTCGCCCCTACCGCCCCAGGCAGCGACCAGCGCGGAAAATATCCGATCAGGCTGGGGTGGCCAGTCCGGAGTATCGTCAGCTGGGCTTCGCGCAGCGAAGACGACACCCAGCAGATACTCGATTTCGAGGAAGAGACTCACGGCGCATCCTCAGCTTCTCCACCCTCCCCTTCGAGTGCAAGCGTCTGGCTGCGGCGGACAATTTCAACCAGTTTCTCTTGAGGGATGAGGCGGGTTGGAACCGTACGCAGTTCGAAGCCAGACGCCACAGCGACACGACGTGCCTCAGCAAACAGCTCAAGCGCACCGGCATGGGCTACGTCAAGCGTGTCGATGCTGCCATCTGCATGAACTAGTTCAAGGGGGGCCCGTCCATCGCAAACTAGGTCGCAGCGCGAGCGAAGCGCGTAGCCGCGAGCGTCCTGCTCCGCGAGGGCCACGAGACCGATAGCGGCAAGCAGGGCTCGTCCGGCACGGTCCCGCGAGGCTTCACCGTAGCTGAGGCGGCGTAGTCCGGCGAAGCTTATGACAGCAACGTGCTCGACATGGTCGCAAGTGACCCCGAGCGCCTGGACAGAAGGGGCAATGTTGCCGTGATTGATCTCGGAAGGGCGGGCCGATTTCGCACCATTGCCCGCGCGTTTCTTGTCGGTATCCCAACCATCCGGACCCTTGAATACCTCGACCCGACGAAGCACGCCTAGCGGGTCTATGCGGCTCCCGGTGCGGCGACCTGAGGTTCTCGGATCGATTGCACCAGTGCGCGAGTCGATGATCTCGTCGACCGGGGCATCTATGGCAACGATCTCCGAGACCAAGCATCGCGGAAATTTAGCTCCGAATCCGCCGCCTTCCCCCGTCGAGTGCCATGCACCAAACAGTAGCGCGCTTGGCGACGATTCTAGGAGCGCGGTAGCGTTGCCGGGTTTTGCTGCGGCTAGGCGTAGTCCGAGTGGGCTCTTCATGAAAGGTTGCCCATCGAGAAGGCTATCGCGCAAGATAGCGTCATAGACGCGGTGAGGCGCATCGAGCGACGTGATCTCGGTTAACCCAGCTAGGTTCGAGTTTTTGAAATCGACTGTCACATAAGGAAGGTCAATTAATCCCTGTCGCGCCGCTGCAAGCAGACATTCCTCGAGGCGATTTGCTTGGCTCTGCACGCTGTCGACAAGCACACACCAAACTTCGTTACCTGCGACCCGTCGTCGCTCGAAGACATGCCGTGGTTGAGCGTTGCGGCCTTCTCCAGGGTAGGTCGGAGGGAAGATCTTGTCCCCTTTGCCGCCGACCGGTTGAAGCGACTGGCGCCGCCTCAAGGCGGCATCGTGTTCGATTACGCGCACTAGAGTTGAGTAGTCCACTCCACCCTCCCAATAGCCGTTCAGCTAGTCGTGCAGCTTTATTGATTTTAGGCGATAGACCGCATCAGCATTAGGTACCGAGTCTTAATGAACTGCAAGATGTATCCGGCAATGACCGGTAAAGCCTGCTCGACTGTGTCTTGTTCTAGGAAATAGCTTCCGTCACGGTCGCAACGATGCTCAAAAATCAGTCCGGGAGGTTCATGGAGAGAGCATCCAGCCCCGCGGAATCAACCATCGAACCTTTTTAAACATTTTACGCGTGCGCCACTTGTGGGGGGCTGGAGTGTTTGTTTTTGGACCCCCCCTCCCTTATCGGAGGCTGGGTGCAGCGAGATGGGTGGGGGTGCGCTCACCAAGGAAAGCCCCTTCCTGCGAAGCCTAGCGCCGTGCTCTCTCCGGTCAAGGACGCTGCGCGCCGGCTCCGCCGGTGGCCTTGCGGCCCTCCCTGACCTCCGCTGCGCGCGCCGCTCTTGCTGTAGGCGGTCGGGACGGAAGGATCGGGTCTAAGGGTCGAACAGAAGGATCATGTCTCAGGATTGGTCGCTGCTCTATGGCATCAGATGCGAGTGGCGACCAGTGCGAGCCTTCAGTGGCAGATGCCTATTGCGGCTTCCATTCGCGGGCTAGCTTCTGCGCCTGGGCAATTTGGGAAGTGGTCATCTTGCTCGCTACTAGATCACGGGATGATACAGCATCTTTGTGGAACTCCGGGTCAGAGTCAGGATTGCCGGAAGCTGCCAAGTTGAACCACTTGTGCGCCTGGACATAGTCCTGCGGCACTCCCTGACCTTGCGAGTAAAGGAACCCGAGAAGGGCTTGAGCTAGAGGGGTGCCTCGGTCGGCCGCCTTGCGGAACCAACCCACTGCCTCGGAAGAACTCTGGGGTATGCCTTTCCCACCCTGGTACATCTGTCCGAGATTTATCTGGGCGCCTCCAAGACCTTGGTCGGCAGCCTGCCGGTACCATTTGAAGGCCTCAGTGTAATTCTGCGGCAGGCCTTCACCGAGTTCGTACATGCGTCCAAGATTGTACTGAGAAACGGCGTCACCCTGATCGGCGGCTTTGCGGAGCCAGTGTGCGGCTTCGGTATAGTCCTGAGGCGCACCCATTCCGTCGTAGTACATACCCCCGAGCTTGCCCTGGGCTTGCACGAGACCTTGGATGGCGGCTTTGCGGCACCACTTCAGCGCTTGAGAAAAATCCTGGGGTACGCCCTGGCCGTCAGCGTACAGGAATGCAAGGTTGTATTGGGCGCTTGCATACCCCTGTTCGGCAAGAGGAGACCACAGTTGGAAGGCCGTCACATAATTTTTGCTTTTGTAGGCGGCCAACCCATCTTCGAACTGTCCGGCGTTTGCCGGTGCGGCTGCACTCACGAGTGAGGCCAAGATGGCAATCGCAGCTACCCAAAGCTTTCCCATAATTGCCCCGCCCAATGAGTTTCGCGGCATGGTAGGCATTTGTGCGGTGCGATCAACCCTGCTTCGGCTCTGGCGTGACTAAGTTGGCTCAACGACGAGCGCGTTGTCCTTGCGCTGAGCTTTATGTCAGCCATCTCAGAGCGAGGTGGGAGCTAACTTCAGGGCAGGAGAGGTTTGAGCACGACCTTAATGTTGCCCCGGTGTTGCCCCGGATGCCGAGTGGGTCGCCATTGATAGAGTTTTATCCTCTAACTCACTGAAATGCCTGGTGCCGACGCGCGGATTCGAACCGCGGACCTACTGATTACGAATCAGTTGCTCTACCCCTGAGCTACGTCGGCAGGCCAGTCAAGACAGGCACAGTCTCGGGGCCGTCAAACCGGTCCCTGAGAGGGGCCGGACCTTACATCCCGGGTGCCATTTCCGTCAACAGCGCCGGACAGCAAGATCGGGCTCGCGTCGAGGGCGAAGGAAGCTTGGCTTCGCGTCATATGCCGCGTCGGAACCTGCCAGGAAAGTGTGGCGAAAGCTCGGCATTTGGGACAGACCGAAGACCAGTCGGAAGTTTCTCCGCCGCAGGCATCGCAGACCCAGGTCGGATCGCCTGATGCGATGGATGCGCGGGCAAGCCATTCCTGGATCTTGGCCTCGTCCTTGTGCTCGGCCTCCTCCAGCTTGGCCATGAGCCTGCAGATGCGGGCGGGCGGCGGGATCAGTCCGTCGTATCGAGCCGCGGCTTTCTCCAGGTGTCGACGGGCCTCGCCCCAGAGACGAGCTTCGATGGCGGCGGAAGCTGCCGCTGCCTGGCTTTCCGGATCGTCGGGCGCGCAGTCCGCCAGCCTTTCGAAATGTTTCACGCGCCTTAGAGCGGGCTCGTCCGTGTAGAGGCGCCCGAAGGTCTCCGCCAGCGCGGGATGGGGAATGCGCCGCCAGGCGGCCTCGATCGTTTTCGCGGCCTGGCGCGTCCGACCCTCGGCCATCTGAAGCTGAGCCAGATGAAGGGCGGCGGGGGTAAGGCCGGGATCCAGCGAATGAGCCTTGCCGGCGAAGTTCTGTGCTTCGCGGTGGAGCCCCTCGCTCTCGGCGCGGCGGGCCCGTTCGTGATAAAGCACCGCGCGCCGGCGTTTGCTGTCGGTGGCGGGCAGCGCCTTCCTCTTGGCCGCCTCTTCGAGCGTTTCCTCCGCCGCGTCCCAACGGCCCGCCCGGGTCTGGAGGTCGAAGAGGGTGGTCAGCACCCAGGGTGTTTTCGGGCGAAGCGTGTGGGCTCGTTCCGCGAGGCGCAACGCGGTGGCCTCGTCCCCTTCGCGGAGCGCCTTGGTAAGAAGGCCGCGCAGGCCCAGGAATTCGGTTTCTGGCCGTTCCAGCATGGCGGCGAAGTAGTTCTGGGCCGCGCGTTCGTCGCCGTTGAGCTGCGCCGCCTGGGCCGAGAGCAGCAGCGTCAGCGGCGGTTCCGCTAGCAGCACATCCGCCTTGCGCGCATATTTGAGCGCCTCCACCGCATCTCCGGCGGCCACGGCCACCATCCCCTGGGTCAGGGCGCGATAGCCTTGCCGCCGCCGCTGTTCCCGGCGCGCGCGGAGAAAAGCGGCCGGTCCTCCGAGCAGCTTGCGCAGAAGATGAAAGGCCAGGGCCGAGCCCATGGCGAGCAGGACTACGCCGAGGACGAGCACCATGACGTTGGTGCGGATCAGCGTTCCCTGCCAGACGAGCTCGACGGTGCCCGGCCGGTCGGCGAAGAAGACGGCCCCCGCGACGAGCCCGGCGATGATCGTCAGGGTGACGACGAGACGGATCAAGGAGCGGCCTTTCCGCCGGCGACCACCTGCGCCGTCGCATAGGCCTCGACCTTGGCAAGTGCGTTTTCGGCGCCGAGCCGGCCCTCGGCTTCGGCAAGCCAGGGTTTGGCGGCATCGGCTCCGGGGCCGGTGAGCGCCTTGATCGCCGCAACGGCGCCGGCAAGATCGCCGCCCGCGAGCGCCGCTTCCGCCGTATTCACCGCGTTTTCCGTCGGATCGCCGCTCGTGACGGGTTTGCCAGGGGCGCCGACGCGGCGGATCGTGATGAGGGACTGGACGCGGGCCAGGGCCCTCTCCCCAAAACTGTCGCCGGTGGGAGTGGCGGCGGCGCGCAGGATCTGGTCGCCGGCGGGAGCGAAATGCTGGGCCAGCAGGGTGATGCTTGGAACCCCCTTGGCGGCTGGCGCTTCCAAAGGCCTGAGGAGGGCAGGCAGGTCCGGGCGATCCCGGCCCAGGGTCGTGACCGCGGCCAATTCGCTGGCGAAGGGACGGGAGGAGGCGAGCGCCGCGCGAAGTTGCCCCACCGCCAGGACGAGCGCCTGGTCGCGGCGGTCGGCGCCTGCCTGGGAGCGAAGCTGCTCTTCGATTTTCGCGACCCGGTCGGCGGTCTGATGAATGTCGTTCTGCAACGGCTGGGTCGATTGCGGATCGGACAGGGTCTGGATCCGCTGTTCCAGCGAGGCGAGGCGGGCGGCCAAGGCGGGGTCGGCGGCCACAGCCTGGGAGGGGTTACGAGCCTGCTCTTCGAGCCGCACGATCCGCTGGTCGAGCGTTCGCAACCGCTGTTCCGACTGTTGCGCCCCGGGATCGCCTTGGGGACGTGATTCGAGTGCTGCAACGCGGCTCGACAGCTCGGCATCGGCCGGAGCCCAAGGCAGCAGGTGAGCCCAGAACGGCGAGGTGCCTACGATGGCGATCAGAAGCGCTATCCCGCCGAGGGCGACGACAAGGGGATTTGTTCTTGCCGCCGAGGTTTCCGCCGCGGGTGGCGTTTGGGCCGCTCTTTCGGGCGCTGTCCTGGCGTCGAACTCGGTCTTCGCTTCGGACGGGGGTTCGGTCATCTATCCGTCCTTTCCAGTTTGTCGGCCAAGGCGAGCGCGGCGAGGAGATCCCGCTGGTTCGGCGACCCGGCGACTCGCACGGCGCGCCACGGCAGCGGCGATAGAGCCTCTGCCACCGCATCGCTCAAGGCAATGGCGTCGATCGAAGCGCAGCTGTCTGCGACGCGGGCGCTTGTGGCGAGCGTCACGAAGCTTTTCGCCGTTCGGGGCGAGAAGAAAAGCGCTGCGTCGATCTCCTCCCGGCCGATCGCCGCGAGGGTTTCATCGGAAAGTCGCTTCGCCGGGAGGGCATCATAGAGCGAGATACGGCGCACCTGGAATCTCCGCCGCTGCAACTGTCCCGCCAGATTGCCTGCAATGGACGAGCCTGCGCCATGGATGAGATGCCCCTCCGCCGGATGCAGCCTTTCACCCGCAAGGCGGACCAGATCGTCGACGTCTCCGCCGGCGCTTGCCACGTCATCGAACCCCTCGGCACGGGCAGATGCCGCTGTCGCGTCGCCCACGGCCAGGGCTTTGATATCGCGGCGAAGTGACAAGCGCGCGAAGCAGCGGACGCCATTCGCGCTGGTGAAGAGCACCGCTTGCGCCCCGGGCAGAGCCGCGCGAAGAGGCTTTTCCGCTCCGGGGATCGGCTGAATGGAAAGCAGGGGCTCGATTACTGTCTCGATGCCGCGCGCGGAGAGCGCCGAAGCCAGCGCCTCCGCTTCTTCGCGGGGCCGCGTGACGAGCACCTTCATACAGGTTTCCCGGATTGGATCGGAATGTCGAAGAAGTTGGGTCCGGCCCGGCTCTTCAGTTCCGCGCCCGCATCAGCCCCGAGCCTCACGGCATCGGCCAAGGCTCCCTGGCGGCGCGTCTCATGCAATTCGGTGCCGTCGGGCCGGACGACCAGCGCCCTGAGCAGGATCTCACCCGTGCCGACAGGCTCGGCCAAGGCCGCGATCGGGGTCTTGCAGGAGCCGTCGAGGGCGGCGAGAAGGGCGCGTTCGGCCGTCACCTGGATCGTGGTCGCGGCATGGTCGAGTGCTGCGAGCCAGGTCCGCGTGCGCTCGTCGTCTTTCCGGGCCTCGACGCTGATCGCGCCCTGAGCCACGGCGGGCATCATCTCTTCGGGGGACAGGATCGAGGTGATCCGGCCCGCCTTGCCGAAGCGTTTCAGGCCGGAGACCGCGAGCAGGGTCGCGTCCATCGCGCCCGCGTCGAGCTTCGCCATCCGCGTGTCCACATTACCCCGCAACGGCTGGACTTTCAGGTCGGGCCGCATATGCAGCACCAGCGCCTGGCGGCGGAGCGAGGCGGTGCCGACAACGGACCCCGCCGGAAGCTCGGCGAGCGTCTTCGCCTTGGGCGACAGGAAGGCGTCGCGGGGATCTTCGCGCGGCAGGTTGCAGATGAGCTCGAATTCGTCCGGCAATACTGTCGGCACGTCCTTCAGGGAATGGACGGCGAGGTCGATCGCGCCGTCGTACATCGCCTCCTCGATCTCCTTGGTGAAGAGGCCTTTGCCGCCGATGACCGACAGCGTGCGGTCGCGCACGGCATCGCCGGTGGTGCGGATGACGACGATCTCGAGCGCGCCGGGTTCGGCCAGCTCGGGATGGGCTGCGGCGAGCCGCGCGCGCACTTCCTCGGCCTGAATGAGGGCCAAGGGACTGCCGCGGGTGCCGATGCGGAGGAGGGGGAGGGTCATGCCATTTCTTTAGGCGTTTCAGCCTCCGATGGGAAGTCCATGAAGAGACATGAGGGCGATGGTTGATGGTTCTTTCGGCGCGGACTAAGGTCGCGCCCATGTTGGTGCTCGGAATCGAAACAAGCTGTGACGAGACGGCCGCCGCCATCGTGTCGGACGAGGGCGAGCGCATCCGCAGCAATGTGGTCTTCTCGCAACTCGACGAGCACCGGCCCTTCGGCGGCGTGGTGCCGGAGATCGCGGCGCGCGCTCATCTCGACCGGCTCGACGGGCTGATCGAAGAGGCGCTCGGCGAGGCGGGCGTGGGTTTTGGCGATTTGTCTGCCGTGGCAGCGACCGGCGGTCCCGGCTTGATCGGCGGCGTCATGGTCGGCGTCACCGCCGCCAAGGCCATCGCCTATGCCTGGGGACTGCCCTTCGTCGCAGTCAATCATCTGGAAGGGCATGCCCTGAGCCCCCGGCTCACCGAGGATGTCGCCTTTCCTTATCTCCTGCTGCTCGTATCGGGGGGGCATTGCCAACTTCTGGCGGTGGAAGGACCCGGCCGTTACGTCCGGTTCGGCACCACCATCGACGACGCGGCCGGCGAGGCCTTCGACAAGGGCGCAAAGCTTATCGGATTGGGCTATCCGGGCGGGCCTGCCATCGAGCGGGCAGCCGCCTTGGGCGATGCTGCCCGAATTCCCCTGCCGCGTCCTTTGCGCGGTCGTCCGGGCTGCGATTTTTCCTTTTCAGGTTTGAAGACGGCGTTGCGCCAGGCCGCCAGCGATCTCAGGATCGACGGGATGCTGGCAGAGCAGGATTCTGCCGATCTTGCGGCCTCCCTTCAGGCGGCCATCGGCGATTGCCTGGTTGACCGGACCCGCCACGCGATCCTGCGGTTTCGCGCGCATTACGCGGAAGGAAGCGATCTCGTGGTAGCCGGCGGGGTGGCGGCCAACGGAGCGCTTCGCGGCCAGCTCCAGTCGTTGGCAGGAGAAATGGGAATGCGGTTCGTGGCTCCGCCCATGGCGCTTTGCACCGATAACGGGGCGATGATTGCCTGGGCAGGGCTGGAACGGCTCAAACTGGGCTTCAGCGATGGGCTCGATTTCGCGCCCCGGCCGAGATGGCCGCTCGATCCCACGGCCCCGGCGGCCATCGGTGCGGGAGTTAAGGCATGAACAGGATTGGCGTCATCGGCGGCGGGGCCTGGGGCACGGCCTTGGCGATGACCGCACGCCGCGCCGGGGGCCAGGCGGTGCTCTGGGCGCGGGAGCACGAGGTGGCGGACGCGATCAATCTTCGCCACGAAAACCCAATCTTTCTCCCGGGCGTGACGCTGGACAAGGCGATCGTGGCCACCACGGATCTCACCTGGGTGGCCGGCTCCGATATCCTGCTGCTGGTGGTCCCGGCGCAGCATCTCAGGGCGTCCTGCCGGGGGCTCGCAGCGGCGCTCCGGCCGAAAACGCCAGTTATCATCTGCTCCAAGGGCATCGAAGAGGGCACTGGCGCCATGATGACCGAGGTGGTCGAGGCGGAATTGCCCGAGGCCGAGGTCGCCGTGCTCTCCGGCCCCACTTTTGCCGCGGAAGTCGCGCGCGGGCAGCCCACGGCGGTGACGCTCGCCATCCGCGACGCGGAAGTAGGGGCGCGGCTCATCGAGGCGCTGGGCACCAGCCATTTCCGGCCCTATCTCTCCGACGATCTGGCCGGGGCGGAGATCGGGGGGGCGGTCAAGAACGTGCTCGCGATCGCCTGCGGCGTCGTCATGGGACGAAAGCTCGGGGACAATGCCCGGGCCGCGCTCATCACGCGGGGACTGGCGGAAATGGCGCGGCTCGCGCTCGCCAAGGGGGGCAAGCCGGAAACCCTGATGGGCCTCTCCGGCCTTGGGGATCTGACCTTGACCTGCACCAGCATCCAGTCGCGCAACCATTCGCTGGGCGTCGCCCTGGGCGAGGGAAGGCAGCTTGCGGATATCCTGGCGGAACGCCGTTCCGTAGCGGAAGGGGTCGCCTCGGCCTCGGCCACCGCGGAACTCGCCGCAAGGCTCGGAATCGAGATGCCGATCACCGCCGCGGTCGACCAGATTCTCCATCGCGGGGGCGATGTGGACAAGGTCGTGGCGGCGCTGCTGGCACGACCGTTTCGCAGTGAGGCGCTCGGCTAAAAACCTACATATTGTGAATTTTATATGATAGGGGCCAAGTTGTGGTGACAGGCCCGGTCTTTCCTTGTATCGTTTTACCTGTAGTCAAAGTTGCTCGGTGATCGTGCAGTTGCCGCATCGCCTACGAATGAGATCAGAACTTTCGACCGCCTCGTTTTCGCGGTCAGTCCAAACGCCTCCCGTTTTTTCGGGCAGGCGTTTTTTATTGCCCTCCAGCAGCTAGAGGACATCGCATGGCAAAGCGTTCCGCTCGTGAAGCTCAGGCCCGCCCCACGTCAGCCGTCGTAAAGCCGCTTTTCGGCGCGAGCTGGCATCCCCTCGATACCCCGGAGCGTCACGACGAAGGACGCGAACAAGGCTATCTGCGCAAGGTCAGGCCCCAAAGCGACAACCAGCGGACCCTCATGGAGGCCATAGAAAATCACAATCTGGCGCTGGCCTTGGGGCCGGCGGGAACGGGCAAGACCTATCTCGCGGTGACGGCGGCAGTGAATGCGCTGGAAGCCGGCAGTGTCGGCCGCATCGTGCTCACGCGGCCCGCGGTCGAGGCGGGGGAGAGTCTGGGTTTCTTGCCCGGCGACATGCACGAGAAGTTGGCGCCCTATCTCCGCCCGCTTTACGACGCGCTCAACGAAAGGCTGGGCGGCAAGCGGGTCCGGCAGCTCATGACGGAAGGCGCCATCGAGATCGCGCCGGTCGCCTATATGCGGGGCCGCACCCTCAACAACGCCTTCATCGTGATCGACGAGGCGCAGAACTGCACCTATGGGCAGATCAAGATGCTGCTGACCCGGCTCGGCTGGCATTCGACCATGGTGCTGACCGGCGATCCTGACCAGAGCGACCTGCTGGAGGGGCTCTCGGGCTTCTCCGACATCGCCAGGCGGCTCGAAGCCCTGCCCAATGTCGCGGTGGTCCGATTGACGGATCGGGACATCGTGCGCCATCCGCTGGTCGCGGAGATGCTCACGGTCCTGTAATCTTCGCCATGTGAGCGAGGATGAAAAACTAGAGGCGATGTTCGCACAGATCCGGGCCTGCCGGATCTGTGCGGATCTGCCTTTGGGGCCAAGGCCGATAATCCGGGGCAGCACGAGTGCGAAGCTCCTGATCGTCAGCCAGGCGCCGGGAACCCGCGTCCATGAGACGGGGATCTCCTTCAACGACCGCAGCGGCGACCGTTTGAGGGGATGGCTCGGGATTGGCCGGGAAGTGTTCTACGACCAGAGCCGCATCGCGATCATGGGAATGGGGTTTTGCTATCCGGGCCGGGACAGAATGGGAGGGGATCTCCCGCCACGCCCCGAATGCGCCCCTTTTTGGCATCCGCAGGTGAGGCCGCTTCTGACCGGCGTGCAACTGACGCTGCTCATCGGCTCTTATGGGATGAAGCGCTATCTCGGAAAGGCCGCCAAGCGCGGGATGACGGAGACGGTCGCCGCCTGGCGCGAATATTTGCCGGATTACCTGCCGCTGCCCCATCCGAGCTGGCGCAATACCGGCTGGCTCAAGGGCAATCCCTGGTTCGAGGCGGAGGTTCTGCCTGAACTCAGGCGGCGGGTGGCGGCGCTTATCTGAACTCTTCGTCGGCCTCGATCCGTTCCATGTCGTCGTCGCTGAAACCGAAATGGTGGCCGATCTCGTGGATCAGCACATGGCGCACCACATGGCCGAGGTCCTCGCCGGTCTCGCACCAATAGTCGAGAATCGGCCGACGGTAGAGGTAGATCATATCGATGCCCAGGCCGGGATCCATGACGCTCTTGTTCGGCAAGGCTACGCCCCGGTAGAGCCCAAGGATATCGAAGGGGCTTTCGAGCTCCATGTCCTTCTCGGTTTCCTCGTCGGGAAATTCCTCGATGCGAATGAGGACATCTCCCAAAGGCTGCTTGAGTTCGGAGGGTAGAGCCGCAAAGGCTGCCTTCGCCATTTGTTCGAGATCGGCAAGGGAAGGTGGCAGGATCTCCGGGCCCGTCATGCCGCTTCTCGTCGCGGCTTGATCTCGGCGCCTGATCTGGCCATCTCTCTTGAGACACTGGCGGGAGGAACGAGATGGTCGAGCGATTGGCGGGCGCGGCGCGAAGCAGCGCGCTGCGGGAGCTTCGTGGCTGGAGCGAGGTCGAGGATCGGGACGCGATCCGCAAGGTTTTCCACTTCGGCACCTTCATGGAGGCCTGGGGCTTTATGAGCCAGGTCGCGCTCATGGCCGAGAAGATGGACCACCATCCGGAATGGTTCAACGTCTACAACCGGGTCGAGATCATCCTCTCGACGCATGACGTGGAAGGTTTGAGCGAAAGGGATATCAAGCTTGCCCATGCGATCGACGAGATCGCGCCGGAACGGGACAGGAAGGTTTAGGCGCTTCTGCTGAAAGAGAAGGTGTCGCCCTCGGCCGGGGCTTCGCAGATCGTATCCGAGCCCAGGCTGTCGAGCACCGCCTGGGTAAGGCTGCGCTTGCGGTCAATCGCATCGTCCGATTGCGCCGGATCATGGTGGAAGAGGTGGAGCTTCTTCACCTGGGCGCGATGCGCGAGCTTCGCCACTTCGGTGAGGCAGGAATGGCCCCAGCCGATTTTCTTCTGATATTCCTCGTCCGTATAGGTGCTGTCGGTGATGAGGATGTCGGCGCCCCGGACAAAATCAGCGAGCTTTTCGACATAGCGGGGATCGTGCTGCGGCGTGTCCTCGGGGAAAAGCTCGTTGTCCGTGACGTAGCAGAGCGAGGTATTGCCG
The DNA here is from genome assembly GCA_947473305.1 of Rhodospirillales bacterium. GTDB lineage: Bacteria > Pseudomonadota > Alphaproteobacteria > ATCC43930 > CGMCC-115725 > CANJCB01. Next base: position 53,437 of record CANJCB010000019.1, on the reverse strand, counting down.
AAGCTGACCTTATAGCCGAGGCAGGCTCCGGGATGGGACAGGAGCATCGTCTCGACCATCATGCCTTCGATCAGCATCTGCTCCTCGCGAAGGTCGCGGAAGCTGACGCGGGAGCCGAATTCCCGGATCGTGACGGGGAAATAGACGCCGTCCATCTGGTCGCTAATCAGTTTCAGCATGCGGCGGTCGCCATTGGGCGGCCCCATGATCTCGAGTTCGTTGCCGGGGGTGTAGAGGGGCGCCAGGAAGGGCAGCGCGTTGATATGGTCCCAATGGCAATGGGAGATGAAGAGATGCCCGTTGATCCGGGCCTTTTTCTGCATCAGGTGGTCGGACAACTCCTTGATGCCGCTGCCGGCGTCGAAGATGAAGAGGCCGTCAGACCCGAAGCTCATGGTGACGCAGGACGTGTTCCCGCCGTAGCGCAGGGTTCCCCGGCCGGGCACCGGCAATGTGCCGCGCACGCCCCAATAATGAAGCTCGACCCGGTCGAGGAGGATTTCTTCCAGGAGCGCCAGTAGGTTGTCCCGAATCGGCTTCAGGATATAGCCGGCAGCACCCATGGCGATCGCTTCGCGGCGATCGGCCTCATAGGGCTTCGTGGACATGACGACGATCTTGGTGCGGCGCAGCCTCGGATCCTGCCGAACGCGCCGACAAAAGTCGTAGCCGTCGATATGGGGAAGCAGGATATCGACGAGGATACAGTCCGGCGCGGACTGGGCGATGGTGTCGAAAGCCTCAACGCTGGTTGCCGCGACAGTCACCGAATGACCGGCTTCGGACAATATTGAGGAAATCCGATGACTGACTGCCCGGTCATCTTCGACAATGCAGAAACTACTCTTGGGCAACATCTCTTTTGTCCTCGCTCACGGGCGCTAGCGCCCGGATCCCCCGCGGAAAAAACGGAGTGCACGAGACGAGCCCGGCGAGGGTCTCTCCACCGGCAATACGGCCGACTTTTGTCCTGCCTGATCGATCATGCGCTCTCCCCCCAACTCAAAGCGCGAAACCACCATCATCCATTTTGATTATTTTTTGAAAGACCGCAGTGACCGCTCGCACAGCCGTCATAAAACCCCCTAGGAATCATTTTGCACATATTTGATGGGCTTTACACAGACAAATCCCTTCCCTTCGCCTCGGCGAGGCGAGAATTATCGCATCCTGCCCGCTGCCGGGTTAGACAGCGGCTGGTCCGGCTCCGACGATGAAATTCCTCAGGGACGAGGCTTCCAGCTCGATTTCTTCGAGCCGGTACTTGACCGCGTCCCCAATGCTGACGATGCCGCTGAGCTTGCCGTCCCGTAGCACCGGCAGGTGGCGGATCCGGCGGGTCGTCATCATTGACATGATTTCGCCGACGGTATCGTCGGGATCGCAGGTGAAAACGTCGACCGTCATGAGCGACGCGACCTTCTGTTCCAGAACGCCCGTCCCTCCCTTGGCGAGGGCTCGCACCACATCGCGTTCGGAAAGAATACCAACGACAGACGCTCCGTCGCCGCTGACCACGACCGCGCCAATGCCATGGCGAGAGAGAAGCTCGACCGCATCAGCGATCGTGGCATGAGGGGAGACCGTCAGGACTTTCGTTCCCTTGGCCTTGAGGATGCTCTCAACGTGCATCGAGTCCTCCTTCCGATACCCAGGCGGCCCTTGCCGGGGATACGGTTCGAGAGGCCGCCCGAATGGCCGGAGCCTTTCATAGGGTGTCGCATCGCAAGACGTCGGCTCCGACGGACCCTATCTTTATATGTAGGCAGATGCCCGCTTTGTAAAAGGGGCTATTTGAGGGCAGGGGTGAGTCGGTCCAATGCGAGGCGGAGTTTATCCGCCGAACTGGCGAAGCAAAGCCGCAGATAACCTTCGCCAGCTTCTCCAAAAGCCGAGCCCGGCGCCACCCCGACCTTGCACCGGTGCAGAATGTCTTTTGCGAAGGAGAGGCTGTCTGCCATCCCGTCGACCCGGCAGAAGGCATAGAATGCGCCTTCGGGTCTGGCGAGGGTGATCCGCGGAAAGCGCTGGAGACCATCGACCAGGATATCCCGGCCTTGGCGGCATTGCTCCACGATCCGGGCCACCAGAGGCTCGCCCTCGGTGACCGCGGTGAGCGCCCCTTCCTGAAGAAAAGCGGGAGCGCCGCTCGTATTGTATTCGACGAGCTTGTCTATTGCGGGAGTGAGTTCCTCGGGCGCCGCCATCCAGCCGAGCCGCCACCCGGTCATGGCCCAGGATTTCGAAAAGCTGTTGATGACGATGACGCGGTCTTCGGGTTCCGTCAGATCGTGGAAAGAGGGCGCGGCGCGCCCCTCATAGACGATCCGGGCATAGACCTCGTCCGCGATCAGCCAGAGACCGCGCGACCGCGTGAAGGCGAGGAGGTCTTCGGCGTCGCGCTGGGGCATGACCCAACCGGTCGGATTGCCCGGGGAATTGACGAAAACCGCGCGTGTCCGCGCGTCGCAGGCGGCAATGACCCGGTCGAGATCGAAGCTCCAGCCGCCATCCTGGCGGGGGGTGAGGTGGACGGCCCTCACCTCGGCCCCAAGCGCTCCCACAGCGCCGGCGACATTGGGCCAGACGGGCGAGACGGCGGCCAAGTTGTCGCCCGCGTCGAGGATCGCCTGGCAGGCGAGCATGATCGCATTCATACCCGAGGAGGTGACCGTGATCCGGTCCATCGCGGTCGGTCTCGCGTAAAGGTCGGTAAGGTAATGCGCGACAGCCTGGCGAAGCTGCGGCAGGCCGCGCTTATAAGTGTAGAATGTCTCCCCTCTTTTTAGAGCGGCGGTGGCGGCGTCGCAAATGAAGTCCGGCGTCGACAAGTCGCCCTCGCCGTACCAAAGCGTGACGATATCGGGATCGCCGAAGCCGAGCGCGGAGACCTCGGCGATCCTCGAAACCGGCAACTGCAACACGCTCGGACGAACGGCGGAGCGACCGTCCGGCAGAGGGGAAGAGGGGGGCGGTGGGGGGATGACCGGCACGGGCGGGCTCCGAAAAAGATACGCGACAAGATGAACGTGAATTATGACCGGATGAGGAATTGCACCGGCGCGCCGAACGGGCAAGACTACGTCGATTGAAGTATTGTCGGCAAAGCCGGAATTTATGGGGAGGACGAACGGTGGCTTATCAATATTGCTCGGTCGCGACGGAGGGACGGATCTGTATCGTCACGCTCAATCGGCCCGAGGTCATGAATTCGCTGCATGCCCCGGCGCATGACGAGCTGGTGGAAGTGTTCGACGCTTTCGAGGCCAACCCTGAGCTTTGGGTCGCGATCCTGACCGGCGCGGGCGAAAAGGCTTTTTCGGCTGGGAACGATCTCAAATACACCGCGGCGGGAAACCCCATGTCGACGCAGCCTACGGGCTTTGGCGGCCTGACCAAGCGGTTCGAGATGATCAAGCCCGTGATCGCCGCGGTGAACGGCGTCGCCATGGGCGGTGGGTTCGAATTGGCACTCGCTTGTGATCTCATCATCGCCGCCGAGAATGCGATTTTCGCCCTGCCGGAACCGCGTGTCGGTTTGATGGCGGCGGCGGGCGGCGTTCATCGCTTGCCCCGCATGATCCCTCAGAAGCAGGCGTTGGGCATGATCCTGACCGGCCGCCGGGTTTCCGCGGAGGAGGGATTGAAGCTCGGCTTCGTAAACGAGGTGGTGCCCACGGGCGAGGCCCTTGCTGCGGCCAAGCGCTGGGCGGAGCAGATCATCGAATGCTCGCCGCTTTCGATCCGAGCTTCGAAGCAGGTGGTTTATGCCGCACTCGACGCAGCGGATCTGAAGACCGCCATGACCACGATCTATCCGGCTCAGGCGGCTCTTCGGGCGAGCGAGGACTACAAGGAAGGGCCGAGAGCCTTCGCCGAGAAGCGCAAGCCCAACTGGAAGGGGCGTTAGGCCCGCCCCCAAGGGGCGAAAATGACCTCAGAGGGATCGGTTGCCGGTAGAGGCCTGGCGCCGATAACCCAGGCCGCCCTCTGGACCATCCTCAACGGGTTCCTGTCGAGCCTGATGGTTGTTTTCGCCCGCGAGGCGACGGCGGAATTACATCCCTTCGTGGTGACGTTCTTCCGCTGCTTTGTCAGTTTCCTGACGATGTTGCCCTGGATGGTGCGGTCCGGCGCTTCCGGGCTCAAAACGACCAAGGTCGGCTTCTATTCACTGCGCGGCTTCGTCAGTTTCGTTTCGATGAGCGCCTGGTTCTACGGCGTGACCCTCGTGCCCATCGCGATTGCGACGGCGCTGAATTTCACCGCACCGCTCTTTGCTACCGCGGGAGCGGCCCTGATCCTCGGGGAGACGGTCAGGATCCGGCGTTGGGCGGCGGTCGCGCTCGGCTTCGTCGGGGTGTTGGTCATCCTGCGGCCGGGCGTGTCGGTCATGGAGGTCGGCCTCCTGTTCATTCTTCTCTCCGCCGGAGCGAGCGGGATGAACTCGGTCACGGTGAAATACCTCGCGCGGACGGAATCGCCGGCGACGATCGTCGCCTATATGACGCTCTACCTGACGCCGCTCTCCCTCATTCCCGCCCTCTTTACCTGGAGCTGGCCTTCGCTGTCCCAATGGGGCTGGCTCCTGGGATTGGGAGTTTGCGGGACGTTAGCCCATTTTTCGACGGCAAGGGCCTATCGACTGGCGGATGCCAGCGCCTGCGCGCCCTTCGAATTCCTGCGGCTGCCGGTCGCCGCTGTCTTGGGCTATTTCCTTTTCGCCGAAACGCTCGATCTCTGGACCTGGGTGGGAGCTGCCGTCATCGCGGGCTCCACCCTCTATGTGGCGCATCGCGAGGCGAAGGTGGCGCGGGACGAGGGAGCCGAGCCCATGAAAATCTCACCGCTTCCCGGCGCATGAAAAAAGGGAGGGCCCCAGGCCCTCCCTCGATCCTTGGTGCTTTTGGCGAAGCTTACTTCGGCATCGCCGCCTGGAAGTCCTTCAGCGCCGCGACGAAGGTCGACGGCTTGAAGGCGTCGTCCTTCTCGACCGCGGCATAGACCTTGTTCAGCGCGGCCTGGGCCGTCTTGAACTTGCCGTCGTCGATCTGACCGAGGTTCCGCATGGTCGAGAGGATCGCCGACAGAGCCATGCTGGCCTGTTCGGCGCCGCCGTATGCGGTGAAGTCGTTACGGTTGACCCCGGCGTCGATCACGCCGTCCATGAGCGCCCGAATATCCTCCGCGTTGAAGCGACGCTCGGCGAAGGCCTGGACCAGTTGGTTGGAGATGTCGCGAAGCTTCGCGGCTTCCTCCAGGACCTTCTGGCGGCTGTCGTTCATGCCCTGGTGCAGTGCCACGGTGCGGTCGAAGAGCTGCTGGGCCAGGTTGGGCGCCACGCGCTGGGCCGCGATCCGCAGCATCAGCGCATTGGCGTCGTTGAACAGGATCTGCCCCGGCCCAAGACCCGTCGAAGCCCGCGCTTCCCAGCGGGGCTGGGTCATCGGGTGATGGCAGGACTGGCATTCGAAGAACACGAAGTCCGGGATCGCGCCGTCGCGGTTCCGCTTGGCGTCGAGGAGCCCGTTCATCATGTTGCCGAGCGCGACAGCCTGGCCGATGGCCCAGATCTGCACGCCGTTGGGCTGACCCTTGCGGCGGACGTAGTCGGCGTTGACGTTGTAATGCGCCGGCTGGATCGCCGTGAAGGTATCGAGCTCGAAGGGAATGCGGGGATGCCCCGCGCCCATGAGCTGATGGGTCGGATACTTGCTGTTGTCGCCCATATGGCAGGAGAGGCAAAGCTTCGCCCGGGCAACGGGCTGGTCGGTCGGATACATGCCGGCCGCCACATTCTCGTTATGCGGGCTGCCGGCCACATGGATGCCGAGCCACTTTTCGGCGGCGCCATGGCAGGTTTCGCATCCGACGCCGTCCGCAAGCTGGAACTGCCGGCTGCGCTTGGCAGCGGGGGCGTTATCCGTGTGACAGCCGAGGCAGAGTTCCGCCGACTGGGCGCTGGGCAGGCCCAGGTTCTGCGCGATTCGCTTGCCCCGCTCGCTCTCCAAGGCCTTGAAGGCCTTCGCGTGCGGGTCCTTCTGCGACCAGATGAGATATTCGTTCTGGGCGATTGGGGAGTTGGCGAAACGCTCCACCCGGCCATGGCAGGTGCTGCCGGCACAGGTGGTGACGCCGAGATGGATCCCGTCCTGGGCCGATTGAGCCATGGCTCCTCCGGTGGAAAGGACAAGGCCAATCCCGAGGGCGGCCCAGATGCCCCAGGACACGATGCGCTGGCCGAAAGACATGGGCACCCCCCTCTTCAAAAGTTCAGAACTTCCAACGTAGTTCAACACGCGCGCCGGCGACGTCGTCGTCGCTGATGCGCTTGGCCACGATACCGTCGAGACGCAGGATAAGACTCTTCGTCAACGGCCTCTGATAGCGGATCCCAAGTGCGTATTGCGGTCCCTTGGCGATCCGGTCAGCCCGGCTCTTCATAGTCTGCACGGTTGCCGCTTCGACGACGATCTGCTGCTCGAGGCTGAAGAGATATTCCACCCCGATCGCGCCGCCGTAAGTGTTGTTGCCGCTATCGTCGAGTTTCGGGAAGCCTGTGAGGCCGTCCGTCTCGAAGTTGATGCCGGTATTGTTCAACGGTCCGCCTGCGCCGGCGTCGCGGATCAACGCCTGCGGCCGGTCGCTGCCGAAGAAGAAGTTGGCATAGGGAACCAGCGTCTGTTCAAGCGGCGAAATCCAGGAATTTTCCATGAGAAGGAGGAAGCCGTCGGCCGTCTGGCGGCCGTTGCCGGTTCCCGGATCCTGCCCGGTGTTCCAGATCACGCGCAGGCTGTTCGATACCTTGCCGAAGTAGCGCTTGCTCCAGGCCAGGGTGAAGTTGTTGTAGCCGAAACCGGGACCGTTCTGGCGGCCGTCCTCGACGCGGCCGTAGCCCCATTCGAGGTAGCCGCCCCCCATATCGGCCCAGCCGGTCACACCGGCTATGCGGCCGGCATGGAGGTCGAACTGGTTGGTCCCACGCTGCACGATGGCCGGGGTCGACACGTCGTCCCGGCCGCCGAAGAAGGTGATGTCCATGTTCGTGATGTCGAGCAGGCGGCTGTTCTTCGACGGGATCGTCACCGCGCCGCCGATCATCGCGCTATTGGCCCAGATGCCGTTCTGCAGGAACAGGGGCATCTTGCCGAAAGCGATAGGCATGTCGAAGGACGCGTATTGGTTCCGGATGCCGCCGAGGATGGATCCGATATCACCCTCGAAGAAGAGCGTCTGGATATTTCCGTTGAGGAGGAAATGTCCGTCGGTCTTGTTCGGGCCTGCGAATTCGTAGCGGGTGAACTGCCCGCCGCGATCGAGGGGGCGGAAGAAGGCATGAATACGTTCGGTCGAGGTCAGCGCCAGGTCGACGTCGATATTGGCCCGCACCGCCACCTGGGCGTTGCCTTTCTTTCCCCCGTCATTATAGGCGACCGCGGAGCGGACATCGCCAAAGATCATGAGTTGGGGACGGGACAGGTTCTTGTCGCCGAAGAGGGTCAGACCTTCCGGTATAGGTCCCGTCGAATACTGCGGATAGCCGAATTCGATGGCGGGACGCTGGGACGGGACGGCGTACTTGCCGCCATAGATCTCGAGCTGTTCCTTCTGGTTGTAATTTTCGGGATAGCTCGGGTCAGGGCCGAAGCGCTTCGTATCGAAGGCCGTAGGCTTCGCGGCCGGATCCATGACCAAGGGCTTTTTTTCGAAAAGCTCGTGGATTTCTTCCGTATGCGAGGGGGCCGTCGACGGGTCGGCGCCCTGGGTATCCATCGACCGCTGAGGAATCTGCGCGGAGGCGGGATTTATTGCGCCGAAGGCGAGGAGGGCTAGGACGAGGAGCGAACTCCCCGTCCCGAAGGTGAAAGTCCTTGCCATCAACGCACCTCGAAGGTGGATGCTTGCGGATGAATATCGATCATCCAGTCATTGATATTCTGCAGCATGTCCTGGGTCGCACCGACGAATTTCATGAAGTAGATCGGCTCCGCCCGACTGCGCAAGCGCACCTGCAAGGTATAGGTCCCGGGCTTGGTCATCTTGTCCGCCGAGACCGAGTAGTTGGCGTCGCGATAACCCAGCGGCGGGATGCTGCGGCCTTCCATCCGGATGAATGGCGGATGGTTGAGAACCGAGGTCGGCACGCCCGAGGGCCGGATGAAGGGGATCTGGTCGATGTCGAAATTCACCGGCAGATACATCTCGCGATCGGTTCCCTTGATGTTCGTCGTCAGGAACTTGGTCTGGAGATTGACGAGTTGGGTGTCGAAGGGGACCTTTCCTTCTCGGACTTCCAGCGAATGCTGGTCGGCCATGTCGCCGGTGCTGTCCACATAACCCGATTCGAACACTCGGCTCCCATCAGGACCCGTCAGGACGACGTTCATCCAGATTTCCGGCTGCGCGCCGAGCGAACCCGACGGCATGTTGTGGCCGGGGTCGTCGTTGACGATCCTGTATCGGAAGTCGAGGCCCTTGCCGACAGTCGGCGGCCCGGAGAAGAACGGCCCTTCAATGTGGCCCGCATTCTCCATCACCGCGCGGCGAAGGATCTTCTTGGCCTCCAGGCCACGCTGGTTCTGCTCGATGATGAGACGGCCTTCCTCGCGGTCGGCGCGCGTTTTCCAGGCCTCGGGGAATTCGGCCTTGACCTCGCCCCGCTTCACCTTGTCTTCCCAAGCGGACTTGCCCCAGGGCTGACGGTAGTCGTAGGTCAGCCACTGCTCGATGGTCCACTTGAGCGAGCGGGTGTTGAAGGGAAAAAGACCGGGATGTGCGATCGGATAGCCGGGACCGTAGAAGGCATGGTTGGAATGCTTCTGCTGGTCGCTGCCGACGACCCGGCCATTGGCCATCGCGATCGCGCCCTTGGCATATTCGCCGGCGACGCCGGGGATCTTGCCCATGTGGCAGTCTTGGCAGGTAATGCCCTGCGCATGGGCTGGTGAGTCGCGATACTGCGCCCAGACCACTTCCAGGTTGATGCCTGGATGGACCGCCACCTGATGGCAACCGACGCAGAATTCGGACTTGCTGATCTGGTCGAACTTGGCGACACCGGCATGGATCTTGGTGCCGTCGCCTTCCGGCGTGGGATTGACGCCGTAAGTGGCCTTATCCAGGATCACCTGGGGTAGCAACTGTGAGGAGCCGGAGCCCGTCACCGGATAGTTGATGGTGCCGGGGACGATGCTGCGCTCGCCGTTGACGTGGGTGAATTCCTGGTTGATGCGATGGCAGGTGATGCAGGTGATGCCTTCACGGGCGACCAGAGACCGCTCCCAGACCGCCGCCTCGCGTCCTTCGCCGCGCTGAGTGCCGACCTGCTGGTGGCAGCGCACGCAGAAGGTGCCGATGGTCCCGGAGGAAAGATCCGAAATCGCCTGTTCGAACTTATGGAACATCGGCGAGATCGAGGCATAGGCGTGGTTGGAAGACGCCCATTCCTCGAAGACCTTGGGATGGCACTGCCCGCACTGGGCGGCCGAGGGATAATCGGTCTCCGAGAACATGGCGGCGTGGGGATCTTGGGGCGTCACGTCGGCGCGCGCATCGGCGGTCCAGAACAGGAAGCCAAGGGCGAAAAGCGCCACGAGCGTGAGGCCACGTCGGAAAAGAGATGTCAGGTTCTGGTTCATACCGTGGGGATCTTGAAAGCGAACAGGTCGAGCGATGCGCATGATTCTTCTCACAGGGCGTCAGTGGCCCGTCCAAGGGTTTCAACCGAAGAGCGGAAGGCGTCCAGCTTGAAGGTTTCGGGTTTCGCCATGGCTTCGTAGAGCTTGGCTAGGGCATCTCGATAACGCGGCTCGTTGATCGAACCTGATACCGTCAAGGCGGAGAGAACAGCCGCAATGCCCATAGTGGCCTGTTCCGCATCGACGTAACTTGCATACTCTCCCGCCACGCCGGCCCGGACAAGGGCGCGCAGCAGGGTTTTCATCTGATTCTGGTCGTAGGCGCGCTGACCGATCTTGGCCGAGAGTTCGGTTACCGTCTGCGCGGCGTCGGCCGCGGCGCGCGCCATCGGCTGGAAGCCTTCGCGCACGGAAGCGCGGAGCGCCGTGATGTTGCGGCCGAGCCGGTCGGCCAGGGGCGGATCGACTTCTGCGGCAACGACCTTCAGCATCTGCAGGCTCGAGAGATTGATGCGCATGGTGCCGACGGGCTGCTGCGCCAGGCTGCCGCTCATGCTGCCGAGCTGATGGTGGCAGGCAAAGCAATCGAACGTCGCCAGCGCGGGCATGATCCCGTCGTGGTTCCGCTGGGCATCGGAGACCTGGGTCAGAACGACCTGCGCCACGGCGGCTTGGCCGACAGCCCAGGTGCGGGCACCATTGGCGACGACTTTGCGGGTCCGATAGGCGTCGGTGATGCGGTAATGGGCGGGCTCGGTCGCGGTGAACGTATCGAGCTCGAAGACGATACGGGGATGGCCCGCGCCGTAAAGCCGGTGATTGAAGAGCGGGTTCGAGGCGGTCACGTGACAGCCGACGCAGACCTTCGCGCGGTCGACTGGATCTTCCAATCCGTACATGCCGGCTTCGACATTCTCCTTGTGGCTCGAAATGCCGGTGACATGGACCTGCAGCCATTTTTCGGCCGGCCCGTGACAGGCCTCGCAGCCGACGCCGTCCGCTTCCTTATAGCGCCAGCCGCGCTTGTCCGCGGCGGCGACATCCGTATGGCAGCTCAGGCAGAGCGGCGCCTTCTGGGCGTCGCCGATGCCGAGGTTCTTGGCGATCCGCTGGCCGCGCTCTTCGCCAAGGGCCGTATAGGCCTTGGAGTGCTTATCCTGCCGCGACCAGATGATATATTCGTTCTGCGGGACGGTCGAGCGTTCCCAGGAATTGCCCGCGCCGTGGCACATGGATTCGGCACAGGTGCCGGTCCCCATATGCACGTCCTTGGATTGGGACGGAAGAGGCCCTGCCATGCCTTGGGTTGCGAAACCGGCAACCGCGAAGGTGGCCAGGATAGCGAGGCGGATTCCTCTGAGCGCTTTCGACCGCATGTTCAATTGGTCCCCGAGCGGATCGCGACCGGCTGCGGCATGCGGCTCGTCTTGCCGGCGGGCAGCGGGCGCATGGGGCCGAGTTCCTTGCGATGCAGGTCATGACAGGTCATGCAGCTCGACGCCACCTTGGTGGTTTCTCCAACCCCGCCATGGCAATTCTGGCAGGTGGCGATCTGGGGCAGCAGGATGTCCGCGCTGCTCGTCGATGCCGGAGCGTTATGACAGTTGGTGCAGGTTACAGCCGCATGCTTGGCGTGATTGAAATGCGCTTCCGGCATCGAGACCCAGGAAATCTTCACCGGGACGATGCCATAGCCGGCGTCGGTCTTCTGGACCGTATGGCAGGAACCGCAGCCGCGCTTGTCGTCGAAGACGATTTCCATCGCTTCCGCTGCCTTGACCTTGGCCCATTGCGCCGCTTCCAGGCGCTGCGGATCGGTCAAGGGCACGCCGGGACGGCGGCGGATGGTTTCCGGAGCGGTCGTATCGACCGAGCCCCCGTCGAGCGCAACCTTGGAGAAGAATTCCTCGACCGTGCGCTTGGCAAGATCCGGATTGCCATGGGGAACCGCGCGGCCGCCGCCTTCCGCCGTAAAGGCCAGGCTATGGCAATTGGCGCAGCTCTGCTCGAAAGCGACGGGCTTCATGAGCGCGCCGTCGCGTTCGGGCACATGGCAGTTGGAGCATTCAAGCTTCACCATGCCGGTCTGGCCACGGACACCGCCCTGGGCGAGATGGGTCGAATGGGGGAACTTGAGGTTCGACTGCTGCTTGGCGTCCATGCTGTCGACGCGCGCCAGGGTCTTGCCGTCGAGCGAGACGATCGGGTGGAACGGCGGATGACCGCTGGAGAAATCCCCGGCGTTCGCCAGCTTCGTATTGGGAGCGACCTTCTTGATGTCGGCATGGCAATCCAGGCAGACGCCTTGCGTGGCTCCCGAGGCCATCACGGGGCCACGGTGTTCCTTGTGGCAGTTCGTGCAGCTCAATTGGCCTGCGGCTGCGGGGGTGACCGTGGCCGGATCGAAATGATGATTGACCGTATTGTGGCAGGAGGCGCAGGCCTCATCCTGAACGGTCTTGAAGCTCTGCTCATGGCAATTGGCGCAATTGCTGGAGAAGAACTTATGCGGGTTGGAAACCTCGCCGGCGCTCCAGGTCTTGTGGAAAGCGGCGAGCACCGCCGGAGCGCTGCCCGACCCGTCCTGGGAGGCGCGGGACATGAAGTGCCCGGCCAGCGGGAAGGCAAGGAAAAGCAACGCGATGACGAGAGCGAGGCTCCAGGCGAAACCGCGCCGGGAGAACCAGGTGTTGGCGAGGCCGATGCGGCTCGTGCTGGTCAGCCGTTCGACGTCTTCGCTCAAAGGCGTCACGAGTTCGACGCCGATCGCGGCGTCCACTCCCTCGGGAGGCTCTTCGATCACCAGCCGGTATGGCCCAAGCCGGAGTTCATCTCCAACCTTGAGAAGCCCCGTATTGGTGCCCTGGCCATTGACCGTGAGGGGGTTTGTGCCCTTGCGGATGAGGCGCAACTCACCGTTTTCGATATGAAGCTCGGCCTCCTCCATCGCCATGCGAAGGTCGGAGAGCAGAATCTCGCTATGCGCGTTCCGGCCGATGCGGAGATAGCCTCCGGTGACGACCGAGGATTTGCGAAGATCGCCGCGAGCGCGGCGGGTTATGGAGGTGATTTGCGCCTGCACGTCCCGCCCCGCTCAGTAGAAGAAGACAGCGAAGACGTGGGTCGCAAGTGCGACCACGAGCGCTATCGCCAAAGGCACATGGACGTAAAGCCAGATGTCCATCATCGCCTTGTATTGGATGTCCCGGCGCATCTGGGCCAGCATCTGACTCTTGCGGGTCAGGAGGACCATGAGCTTGCGGGCTTCGTGTTCTTCGGCGCCGAGGTCCTGGCGCAGCACAGTCTGAAGTTCCCGCGCCGCCTCGTCCGTTCCGCAGTACCGGGGCCGCCCCCGCAGCTGCTCCCAGACGCCGCCGCCGACCTTGGTCTCCTGCGTCGCCTTGACGACGAGCGCCGCCAGCTTGTCGCCGAGAGAACTCGCGGCCGTGCGAAGCTCGGCGTCGATGGCGCCGATATTGGCCATCATCTGCGCTGTGGTGAGGCCGCGCCGGTTCGCCGTCATCAGCGACGGATAGCGCGCATAGGTGAAGACACCAAAAATGCCGCTCGCCACGACGATCAGCACGAGGCAATAGGTGAAGGTATGGATATTCCAGGCAAAGCGGAAACCGCTGTGGAGCGTCGCCACGACCACCAGGGCCAGACCCAGATAAACATGGGCGGAAAGCCAGGCCTGGACCCGGCCGGCGCCTGAGCTATAGGCGCGCTTGCGATAGCCGAACCAGGTGAGCCAGACGATGAGCGCCGCACCCGTGCCGCCCAGCGTGTAGCCGAGCCAGGTTCCCCCGTTGGGGATGTCCTTGGGCTGATGCACCAGATAGGCGATGAAGCAGACCAGTGACAGCAGGGCTGCGATCTTGAGCCACTTGAACTTCCTGTAGACCAGGAAGGATTCATGGTGATCCGCGCCGCCATGGGCGCGCATCGGGGTGTTGGCGGTTCCCGCTCTATCGCTCATGTCGGCCTACCGTCCCTGCTCGCGCAGGAAATTGAGGAATTGTTCGGGATTGACGCGGATCGCCGCACCCGTCGGGCAGGACCGCACGCAGGCCGGGCCGGCCGGGTCGTCCTTGCACATGTCGCATTTGGTGGCGTGCTTGGAACCGGTGCGCGCATTCATGCCCGCCTCGGACTTGTCTTCGCCCGGGCCGGGGCCGGCGCCCCAGAGCAGCCAGTTCAGAAGGCTCGGCTTCTCCGCCGGAACGGCCGCCATATGAATGACGCCATAGGGGCAGTTGCGCTCGCAGTTGCCGCAGCCGATGCAATTGTCGCCGATGAAGACTTCGCCGTTCGGTGCGCGACGGATCGCGTCCGGCGGGCAGTCCTTCATGCAGTGAGGATGCTCGCAATGCCGGCAGGAGGTCGGCACATGGACCGAATCGAAGGTCGGGCCGGCCTCGCGGGTGAGACGCGAGACGCCGTGATGGGTCTCGGCGCAGGCCTTTTCGCAGTTGTCGCAGCGGACGCAGAGCGACTCGTCGATGAGCAGAACGTCGGTCGCTTCGGAGAAGCCCTGCCGCAGCAGGAATTCGATGAGGCCGGTATCCTCGGGTCTCGCCTCGACCTGGACGCGCTCGCGCATCCGGGTTTCGAGCTTGCCCTTGACCTGCTTCATAAGGTCCGGCGCCCGGTCGAGAAGGGCGCGGAAGGCGGTGCTGTTGATCTTGATGGCCTCGGAGGCGACCGCCGCCTTGACCGTCGCGGAGCGGTGCTGTTTCGTCAGGAGCGCCATCTCGCCGACGTAATTGCCCGCCGGCAGGTAGGCGAGCACGACTTCCTGGCCGCCGATGGTGCTGGAGACCGTCACCGAGCCGCTGCGGATCAGGAAGACCGAATCGTCGTCGGTCCCCTCCTGGATCAGAACCTCGCCCGGCTTCAGGGCGACGATCTCGGAGGAAGCCACGACTTCGCTGAGAGCGGCATCGTCCACTGTCGGGGTGAGATAGGTCTTGATCTGGCGGATGATCGCGACTTCGTCGATGACCCGCTTTACTTCCGGGACCGAGCGCTGCAGCCGGATCATGGAGTTGCGCGGCACTTCCAGCAGCAGGCAGTCCGTGCGCGCCACGGTGGTGGCGGTGCGGCGGCGACCGGAAATGAGGCCCATCTCGCCAAAGAACTGCCCGGGCTGGAGGGTCACGACCTCTGCCGGATTGGTGGGATTGATCTGGATGTCGGCCTGGCCGTCGATGATCGACCAGAAAGAGTTCGTGTAGTCGTTCCGCGCGAAGATCACCTCGCCCGGCTTCTTGAAGTGGATTTCGGAGCCGAGCAGCATCTCGCGGATCTGCAGGGTCGTCAGGACCTTATAGACCGGCAGCCGCTCGCGGATGAGCTCGATGAGGCGCGAGGGATTGATCGCCGGCTTGATATGGTCGAGCTTCGCCTGGATGAGCGGCTCGTCGGCGGGCGGGATATTGTTGCCGAGGATGTATTCGACGACCTCGTAGCCCTGGTTCATGCATTGCTTGATCAGGGGGTAGCCCGCCAGCGCGCCGACGATATACATGCCGGGCACGTTCGACTCGTAGGTGTCGGAGACATGCGGGAAGGCGGTAGGCGCCGGGCTCGAAAACTGGATGCCGCAGGATTCGACGAATTTGCGGGGCGGCAGGGCGCCGATACGGGCGATGATCCGGTCGCATTTAACCTGGATCTCGCCGTCCGGGACGCTCAGGGTCATGAGACCCGGCTCGACCTGCTTGGCGTTGGCCGACATGATCCCCTGGATCGTGCCTTCCTTGATCGCCGCCAGGATCAGCGCGCGGTTGGCGGGCTTGGCATAGGCGAATTCGGCCTGGTTGTTCACGATCGACACATTGTTGCCGACCGACAGCGCCAGGGCGTTTTCGATGCCGGCGTCACCGCCGCCGACGATGATGATGTTTTCGTTCTGATATTCGTCCGGATCGTCGAGTTGGTACTGCACCCGCTCCCAGTTGTCGCCCGGAACGCCAAGCTGGCGGAGGTTGCCCTGGACGCCGATCGACAGGATGACGGCTTCGGCCGTGAATTCTTCGCCGCCCTTCGTGGCGATCTTGAAAGCGCCCTTCTGGCCGGTGATCCCGGTCACTTCGGTGCCCATGCGCACGTTGCTCGCGCGGGCGCCCATGCCGTCGGCCCAGCCGCCGAGGATTTCTTCGCGGCTGCTTTCCTTGAAGGGCAGGTCGCTGCGCAGGGGAAGAGTCTCCGGCGCGGCCATGACATGCTTGCGCTTCTGGAATTTGTAGATCGTGTCGGAATACTGCTTGGCGCGCTCGAAAAGGATATGCGACACGCCGAGTTCGGCCGCATGGGCGGCAGCGCTCAGCCCAGCGGGACCCGATCCAATGATCGCGATCTTATAATGTTCGGCCATAATCCCCCACGCGGAACCCCTTACACGCTCCCTGCAAGCGCGTACTGCCTTGCGGCCAGCTTATCGTGAGCCGCTGCAAGCGTCAAATTGTAATGACAGCAAATGATAAGGCGCAATTGAAGACTTCATCTCCAAGAGATCGCGCAATGCCAAAGTCTCGTGCCTACCGATTTAGGGTAAATTAATAGAGACGTTAAGTTGAGACGATTTCATCCGAGGAAGGGACCGACCGCATCGAGAAAGGCCCGGGGCTGTTCGGCATGGACCCAATGGCCGGCATCGGGGATCTCCACGAGGCGCAAATTCGGGAAAAATCGGGAGAAAACGGGTTTATCGGCCCTTTTTATATAAGTCGAACGGCCGCCGGCGACGATCAGGGTGGGGCCTTCATAGCGTTTTTCCGCATAGCTGGCGGGAAAGCCGGAAAGCTCGGTCAGCGACGCTTCGATCGCCTGGAGATTAATTCTCCAACGCAGGCCGCCGTCCTCTGTCACGAGGTTTTGAACCAGGAATTGACGGACACCCGCCTCCGGGACAGTCGCTTCGAGACGGGCTTCGGCTTCGCTTCGTCGCGGATTATCGGTCAGATCGAGGTTCCGCATCGCCTCGATCAGCGGCCGGTGGATCGGGGCATGCGCGGTCGGCGCGATATCGACCACGGCGAGTCGCTCCACGAATTGCGGTCGGTCGAGGGCCATGACCATGGCGATCTTCCCTCCCATGCTATGCCCCAGCAGAGCGGCTTCGGAAATGCCGCGCGCGGCGAGTGCCGCCCAGACATCCTCGGCCATTTCCGGATAGGACATGGTGGGAGCCCAGGGCGAGGCGCCGTGATTGCGCAGGTCGAAAGCCAGAACCCGGCGCGTCGCGGCCAGGGCGCGGGCGATGCTCTGCCAATTTCGGCCCGAACCGAACAGTCCGTGGAGGATGACGAGGGGCGGAATGCCTTGGTCGGTCCCCTGCTCCAAGACCGCGAGATCGACGGTCATGACAGGACGCACCGCGGCTTGGCGGGAACGGATCTGTCCGCGACGGGGTTCTGAAGGGGAGAAAGGAGATGCGTCATGCGAAATCCATCCTTCGGCGCTCTCGTCCTGCTGGCCGGGATCGCCGGCTCCTGTGTCGTCGCTTCGGCGCAGGCGCCCATGGCTCCGCCTCCGGCCACGCAGGGCGGCGTTCAGGAGCGTAGCGTCCCTGTCCCCGGGATGAAAGACGACAAGGACCGCAGGCCCAACGATGAATCGCTCAGCAAGGAGCTTGCCCGCACCAATGGCGTGGTGGCGCCGCCGCCGACCGGCGATGACGAGATTCACAAGCCTGTTCCGGTGCCGGAACCGAACAGCACGCCCGTGATCCCGCCACCCGGCACGCCAGGTGGCGATCAGCGCTTGCAGCCTAAATAAGGCTTAGGGTCTAGCCGTCGGCCGAAATCGAGGTGGCTTCCCGGCCCTTCGGAGTTTCCACGACCTGCATGGAAACCTGCTGGCCCTCGGCAAGCTCGGTCAAGCCTGCACGCTGAAGCACCGAGACATGGACGAAAACGTCCTTGCCGCCACCGCCGGTCGAGACGAAGCCGAAGCCCTTGTCGCGGTTGTACCACTTGACGGTACCGGACATCTCGGTGGCGTCGGCCGCGTTGAAGGACGGCCGGGGAGAGCGGGGGGCGCTGTCGCGACGGGGCGGAGCGGCCGTAGCCGTGCTGTCGTCAACGGAAAGCACCTGGGTGATCTGCCGGCCCTTTTGGCCCTGGCCCGTGGTGACTTTCAGAGTTGCGCCCGGAGATACCGCACGATGGCCGGCCGCTTCCAGAACCGCGATATGAAGGAACGCGTCGCCTGTTCCATCCGCAAGCTCGGCAAAGCCGAAGCCCTTTTCCGGATTGAACCATTTGACGGTCGCATCGACGGTCGGGCCCGAGGGCTGCATCGGTGCGCTGGGAGCGGAGGAGAAACCGCTTCCACCGTAGGGGGATCGCGGAGCGCCTCGGGGTGCTTCCGGCATCCCGCGCATTGAAAACTCGTCGTCGTCGAAGCCACGCCGCCGCGGAGGCCTGAACTCTTTTCCCCTACCCATACGCCCGCCTAGATTTCGCCACATCAATTAAAGGGGGATATTTGGGCGCATTCCGCCGTAATGGTCAATGGTGCAGTGCGTGAATCGCCGCTAATCTTCCCAGGTGAGGCTTTATTGTCACGACTCGGCGGGTTTGGGTCAGAATTCCGCCTCTTCGATAATCATCGGCTCGTTCCCGGCGGCGGTCAGCCATTCCTGAAATGCCGGCAAGGCCCAGATGGCGTCCGCATAACGCTGTGCCTCGGCGTCCAGGTCGATCTTATAGGTGCGGAAGCGGCTGACCACCGGCGCATACATGGCGTCGGCGATGCTCAGGCTTCCGAGGAGAAAATCCCCCTCGCCGCCAAAGCGCTTGCGGCAATCCCGCCAGATCGCCTCGATCCTGTTGATGTCTGTCTGCGCTTCGGGTGTGGGCGGCCGATTGGGGAAAGCCGACCGCATGTTCATGGGAAAATGGCCGCGAAGGGCGGCAAAGCCCGCGTGCATCTCGGCGCTCACCGCCCGCGCCACCGCCCGCGCCTCTTTCGCTTTGGGCCAGAGTCCCGCGAGAGGGGAAAGTTCGGCCAGGTATTCCCCGATCGCGATGGTCTCCCAGATCGTGAGATCGCCGTGCCGCAGCACCGGCACGCGTCCCGAAGGGGACAGCCGCATCAACTCGTTGCGGCTGCCGGGCGTATAAAGCGGGATCAGCTCTTCGTCGAAATCCACCTCGGCCTGCTTCAACATCAGCCAGGCGCGCAGCGACCAGGACGAGTAATTCTTGTTGCCGACGACAAGGGTGAACTCGGCCATACCGCTCTCCGGACTTCTTTCGGTCCTTCAATGTGGCTTGGAGAGGGGCGCGGCGCAACCTGTCCGCGCGGGTGACGCTTCCCCTTTCCAAGTGTTAACCAGCGGAGCATTCTGCCTTCTTTCGCTCGCTGGAGGATTTACCGGTGCCGTTTCATCTCCTCGCGGATGCCCGCGACGCCATCCCGCTGACCCCTGTCGTTTCCGGAAAGCTGGGCAAGGCGCTGAAAGGGCTGGATCCGGCGGGCCAACGCTGGGTGGAGGCGGTCGGTTTCAAGGGCGAGGTCGGGGAAACGGCGCTCATTCCCGCTGCCGACGGCGCTCTGTCACGGGTCCTGGTCGGCGTGGCCTCGGACGACCGGATCTGGAGCTATGCGGGCCTTCCCGCCAAGCTTCCCGAGGGATCTTACAAGATTGACGCCAAGCTCGACCGCGACGCCGCGACGGGGGCGGCGCTCGGCTGGGCGCTCGCCTGCTATTCCTTCGACCGCTACAGGAAACCCTCGAGCGGCTTCGCCGATCTGGTCTGGCCCAAGGAAGCCGATCGCGGGGAGGTGGAGCGGCTCGCGCAGGCCATGAGCTTTGCGCGCGATCTCATCAACACGCCCGCCGAGGACATGGGGCCGGCGGAGCTTGCTGCCGCTGCGGGTGATATGGCCCGCAAGGCGGGGGCCACCTGCGCTGTGATCGAAGGCGACGCTTTGCTGCGCGAGAATTATCCGACGATCCATGCAGTTGGGCGGGGCAGCGCCCGGGCGCCCCGGCTTATCGACATCACCTGGGGCGACGCCTCGCACCCCAAGGTGACGCTGGTCGGCAAAGGCGTCTGTTTCGACAGCGGAGGCTTGGATCTCAAGCCTTCGAGCGGGATGCGCCTGATGAAGAAGGACATGGGCGGAGCCGCCGTGGTGCTGGGGCTCGCCTCGGCGATCATGGACGCCAAGCTGCCGGTGCGGCTCAGGGTACTGGTGCCGGCGGTGGAGAATTTCGTCTCCTCCACCTCCTTCCGCCCGCTCGACGTGATAAAAACCCGCAAAGGCATCACCGTGGAGGTCGGGAACACCGACGCCGAAGGCCGCCTCGTGCTTTGCGACGCGCTGGCCGAGGCCGATACCGAGAAGCCCGACCTGCTGATCGATTGCGCGACCCTGACCGGCGCCGCACGGGCGGCGCTGGGACCCGATATGCCGGCGCTTTTCGCCAACGACGACGGTGTGGCGGCGGATCTCATGAAAGCGGCAGAGGCGGAGGCCGATCCGCTCTGGCGCCTGCCCCTCTGGCAGCCTTATCGCAAGATGTTCAAGAGCCCGGTGGCGGATATCAACAACGTATCGGAATCGCCCTTTGCCGGGGCCATCGTGGCGGCGCTCTATCTCGAAGGCTTCATCGCCAAGACGACGCCCTGGGCTCATATCGACATGATGGCCTGGAACCCGGGCAGCCGTCCTGGCCGTCCCGAAGGCGGCGAAGCGCAATCGCTGCGCGCGCTCTATGCCATGATCAAGGCGAAGTTCGGCTAATAGCCCTTGCGTATATCGACCTGGTTGAGCAGCGGCCGGCCCGACCGCATGCGCCGGATATTGTCGGCGATGGCGCGGCCGGCGGTTCCCGCATTGGTCTGGCTCGCCACATGAGGGGAGATAAAGATCCCGGAATGGGACCAAAAGGGATGTTTTGGGGAGAGCGGCTCCTCCCGGAAGACGTCAAGCGCCGCAGCCGAGAGCTGCCCGGAGTCCAGCGCCGGGATCAGGTCTTCTTCCACCAGATGCTTGCCCCGGCCGCAATTGATGAGCACCGCCCCTTTCGGCAGCTTGCGGAAAAGCGAGGCGTTCAGGATGTCCTGGGTATCGGCGGTCAGCGGGAGCAGGCAGACCAGGATTTCGCTGCGTTCGAGCAGCGCGTCGAGCCCCTCCGGGCCGTGAAAGGTCGGAACGCCCTCGATCCGTCGCGGGCTGCGGCTCCAACCCGCCACATCGAAACCGATATGGCGCAGCTTTTGCGCCGCCGCCGTGCCGAGCACCCCCATCCCGAGCATGCCGACCTTGCGCTCCTCCGCGATGCGCGGCGGCAGGATCTTCCAGACCCCCGCCCGCTGCTGCGCCAGATATTCGTGATCCAGCCGGTGAAAACGCATGACCTGGAGGATCACATATTCCGACATCGAGGTCGTCAGATGGTCGTCGACCAGCCGCACGACGGGCACCGCCGGCAAGGTCTCGTCGGCGAGCAGGGCGTCGACGCCGGCTCCGAGCGCGCAGATGAGCTGCAGATTGGGCAGCGCCGCGAGGACGCCCGGCGGGGGACGCCAGACCACCGCCGCCTCGATCTCGGCAGGATCTCCGATATCGGGCCAGACGCGGAATTCGGTGCCCGGCAGCTCGCTCGCCAGTACCGCCCCGAATTCCTCGGAAGAGTCGATTTTGGAGTGGAACAGCAACGCCATAAAATTCAGGTCCTGACGGTTTCCGTCTCGACTGGGTCGAGATCGAAGGCGGCGGCGAGAAGCGCCTGGGTATAGGGATGCTGGGGTGCCGCGAAAATCTGCGCCGCCGGGCCTTTTTCCATGACCTTGCCGTCCTTCATGACGATGAGGTCGTGGGCCAAGGCCCGAACGACCTTCAGATCGTGGCTGATGAAGAGATAGGCCAGCCGGTACTTTTGCTGGAGGTCCCGCAAGAGATCGACGATCTGCGCCTGGACCGACATGTCGAGCGCCGAGGTGGGTTCGTCCAGCACAAGAACACGGGGTTTGAGCACAAGCGCCCTTGCAATGGCGATGCGCTGCCGCTGGCCGCCTGAGAATTCATGCGGATAGCGATGGGCGGCGTCGGCCGGCAGCCCGACCTCCTCGAGTGCGGCCAGGATCAGGGGCCAGCGCGCCGCCGCATCGCCGCCGATACCATGGACCTTCAGCCCCTCCTCGATGATCTGGCTGACCGCGAGCCGGGGGGAAAGGCTGCCGTAGGGATCCTGGAAGACGATCTGGATCTCGCGCCGCAAGGGCCGCATCCCCTTCACGCTCAACCCGTCGAGTCGCTTCCCGTCGAAACGGATCTCTCCCTGACTGTCCGTGAGACGAAGGAGAGCGAGGCCCAGCGTCGTCTTTCCGGAGCCCGATTCTCCGACGACGCCTAGGGTTTCACCCTCCCGCACCGTGGCGTCGATGCCATCGACCGCCTTCACAAAGCCAACGGTTCGGCGGAAGACACCGGCTTTGATGGGGAACCAGACCTTGAGCCCCTTCGTTTCCAGGATCGTCGGCGGCGGCGGTTCGACGGCGACCGGCTTGCCCTTGGGCTCGGCGGCCAGCAGGCGTTTGGTATAGGGATGCTGCGGCGCGTGGAAGACGGTCTCGACCGCACCGGCTTCGACGATCTCGCCATTGGTCATGACGCAGACCTCGTCGGCCATTTTCCGCACGATGCCGAGGTGATGGGTGATGAGCAGCAGCGCCATGCCGAAACGGGCCTGCAAATCCTTCAAGAGCGTCAGTATCTGGGCCTGGATCGTCACGTCGAGCGCGGTCGTGGGCTCGTCGGCGATCAGGATGTCGGGCTCGTTCGCCAAGGCCATGGCGATCATGATGCGCTGCCGCTGCCCGCCCGAAAGCTGGTGGGGAAAGGCATCGAGCCGGCGCTCTCCATCGGCGAGCCCGACCAGATGCAAAAGCTCGATCACTCGGGCGCGGGCCTGGCGCGGATCCATCTTCTTGTGGAGCGCCAGGGTCTCGGTGATCTGCTTTTCGATAGTATGGAGCGGATTGAGCGAGGTCATCGGCTCCTGGAAGACCATCGCGATCCGATTGCCGCGGATAGCGCGCAACGCGGAAGGCTTGGCTCCCACCAGTTCCTGACCGTCGAGCTTGATGCTGCTCTGGGAGCCGTGCGATGCGGTCGGATAGGGCAGGAGTTGCAGGATCGAGAGCGCGGTGACCGACTTGCCGGAACCGCTTTCGCCCACCAGCGCCAGGGTCTGGCCGCGTTTCAGGTCGAAGGAGATGCCGCGTACCGCTTCGACCTTCCGGCCGGGCGTGGTGAAGGTCACGCTGAGATCGCGGACCTGGAGGAGGGGCGTGCCGGCTGTGTCGCTCATGTGGTGAGCTTTCGGGGGTCGAAGGCGTCGCGCACGGCCTCGCCGATGAAGACCAGCAGGCTCAGCATGATCGCCACGACCAGGAAGCCGGCGATGCCGAGCCAGGGCGCCTGGAGATTGTTCTTACCCTGATTCAAAAGCTCGCCCAGCGAGGGAGAACCGATAGGAAGGCCGAAGCCCAGAAAATCGAGGGCGGTGAGCGTTGTGACCGAACCGCTGAGGATGAAAGGCAGAAAGGTGAGGGTGGCTACCATGGCGTTGGGAAGGACATGGCGGACGATGATGACCGGATCGGACACGCCCAGCGCGCGGGCCGCTCGGACGTAGTCGAAATTCCGGGCGCGCAGGAATTCCGCGCGGACGAGGTTGACCAGTCCCATCCAGGAAAAGAGCAGCATGATCCCCAGGAGCCACCAGAAATTAGGCTGCACGATGCTCGCCAGGATGATCAGAAGATAGAGAGTCGGCAAGCCCGACCATACTTCGATGAAGCGCTGGAAGAGCAGATCGATCAGTCCGCCGAAATAACCCTGCACCGCACCCGCCGCGATGCCGATGACCGAGCTCAGGACCGTAAGGGTGAGGCCGAAGAGAACCGAGATCCGGAAGCCATATATCAGCCGCGCGACCACGTCGCGCCCTTGGTCGTCCGTGCCGAGCCAATTGACCGCGGTGGGCGGTGACGGCGCGGGGGTGGGAAGTTCGTAGTTGATCGTCGCATAGCTGAAGGGAACCGGGGGCCAGAGTATCCAGCCCTTGTCCCGGATCTGGCTCTCGACGAAGCGATCGCGATAATCCGTCTCGGTCGGCAGGTCGCCGCCGAAGGTGGTTTCGGGATAGCTCACGAAAGCCGGAAAGTACCAGCCGCCGTCGTAGCGCACCAGAAAAGGCTTGTCGTTGGCGACCAGCTCCGCGCCGAGCGAAAGAACGAAGAGAATGAGAAAGATCCAGAGCGACCAGAACCCACGCTTGTTGGCACGGAAATTCGCGAGCCGCCGCCGCGTCATCGCCTTGATGGGGATCCCCAGAAACTTGTCCTGGACCGGCCCTGTCTGGATGACGCCCGTCTCGGCCGTTTTGTCGGCCGATGTCATGTTCGCTTCCCAAAGTCGATGCGGGGATCGACGAGCATATAGGTAATGTCGGTAACGAGGGTCAGAACCAGCCCGATGAGGGTATAGATGTAGAGCGACCCGAACATAATCGGATAATCGCGCCCGATCGCCGCCTGGAAACCGAGGTAGCCCATCCCGTCCAGGGTGAAGATCACTTCGATAAGAAGGGATCCGGTGAAGAGAATACCGATGAAGGCGGCCGGAAAGCCTGCGATCACGAGCAGCATGGCGTTGCGGAAGACATGGCCGTAGAGCACGCGGCCATCGGAGAGACCCTTCGCCCGGGCTGTCACGACATATTGCTTGTTGATCTCTTCGATGAAGGAATTCTTGGTCAGCATGGTCAAGGTCGCGAAGCTGCCGATCACCAGAGCTATGACGGGCAGGGTGATGTGCCAGAGATAGTCGAGGCTGCGTCCCGTCCAGGAAAGGGTCGCCCAGTTGTCGGAAGTGAGGTTGCGCAGGGGGAAGAAGTTCCAGTAGCTGCCGCCCGCGAAAAGCACGATCAGCAGAATCGCGAAGAGAAAGGAGGGGATCGCATAGCCGACGATCAGGACCGAGCTGGTCCAGAGATCGAAGGTCGATCCGTCCTTCACCGCTTTCCGGATGCCTAGCGGGATCGAGATGAGATAGGTGAGAAAGGTCGTCCAGAGCCCGAGCGAAATCGAAACCGGCAGTTTTTCGATGATCAGATCCGTCACCGAGCGATCCCGGAAGAAGCTCTTTCCGAAATCGAAGGTCAGATAGTTGCGCATCATCAGCGCGAAGCGTTCCAGCGGCGGCTTGTCGAAGCCGTATTGCCGCTCGAGCTCCTTGATCAAAGCGGGGTCGAGGCCGCGCGCGCCTCGGTAACGGCTGTCGCTTGCCGCGTTCTGCTGCCGGGTCCCCGGATCGTCCTGACTGCCTGAAAAGCGTTCGGTAGCGCTGCCGCTATTCCCTTTTAGCAGAGCGATCGTCTGCTCCACCGGACCGCCGGGGGCGGCCTGCACGATAATGAAATTGACCACCATGATCGCGAAGAGGGTCGGCACGATCAGCAGCACGCGCCGGATGATATAGGCCAGCATCGGCTATTTGACGACCTGGGGTTCGCGCTTGGCCGTCGCATCCGCCTTTTTCTGGTCCCACCACCAGGTGTCGAGGCCCACCTCGTATTTGGGCGCCTTGGCGGGCCGGCCGAAACGCTCCCAGGCCGCGACATTGAACTTGGAATAGTGCCACTGCGGGATGGTGTAGAATCCCCAGAGCAGCACACGGTCGAGCGCGCGGACCCGGGTCACCAGCGTCTTGTGATCGGGCGATTGGATGAGGAGCTCGATCAACTCGTCGATCACGGGATCGGCAATGCCGAGCTCGTTGCGGCTTGCCGGATCCTTGGCGGCGGCCGAACTCCAGTAATCCCGCTGCTCGTTGCCGGGAGAATCCGATTGGGGGAAACTCACGATCGCCATCTCGAAATCGCGGTCGTCCATGCGCTTCTGGTATTGGGCGATATCCACGGTGCGGATATTCATGGTGATGCCCAGGCGTTCGAGGTTCTGCTTGAAGGGGAGCGCGATCCGCTCGAAGACGGGTTCGTAAAGCAGTATCTCGAAAGTGAAGGGCTTGCCGGTCTTGTCGTTGACGAGGTTCTTGCCCTTCACGGTCCAACCGGCCTCCTTCAGGAGCCGCAGGCCTTCCCTTAGGTTGTCCCGAATATTGCCGGTAGCATCGGTCTTGGGTGGTTCGTAAGTCTTGGAGAAAACCTCCGGCGGTAGGCGATCCTTGTATTTCTCAAGAACCGCCAGCTCGTCGACACTCGGCAGGCCCTGAGAGGCGAGTTCCGAGTTAGAAAAATAGCTCTTGGTCCGGCTATACATCCCATAGAAGAGATTCTTGTTGGACCATTCGAAATCGAAGGCATAGGCCAGCGCCTGACGCACCTTCGGATCCTTGAAAAGCTCGTTGCGGAGGTTGAAGCCGAAGGCCTGCATCCCCGTCGGAACTTCGTTCGGGATCGCTTCCATCTTGAAAAGCCCGGCTTTGAGGGCCGGAGAATCATAACCCGTCGACCAGTTCTTGGAGCTGTTCTCGCGCCTGATGTCGTATTGATCCGCCTTGAAGGCTTCGAGCGCCACATTACTGTCGCGGTAGTAGTCGTAACGGATTACGTCGAAATTGTTGCGGCCCTTGTTGACCGGCAGATTCTGGCCCCAGTAGTTGGGGTCCCGGCGAAAGGTTATGGAGCGCCCGGGCTCCAGGCTCTCTACCTTGTAAGGGCCGCTGCGTAGCGGTGCTTCCAGGGTGGTGGCCTCAAAGTCCTTGCCGTTCCAATAGGCTTTCGACAGGACGGGCAATTGTCCCAGAATGAGAGGCAATTCCGCGTTGTCGCTCGACTTGAAGGAGAATTTGACGCTGTGGTCGCCGATTTTCTCGGCCTTGGTCACATCCCCATAGTAATTGCGGTAAAAGGGTTTGCCCTTCTCCCGCAGCATCTGAAGGGTCCAGATCACATCCTCGGGCGTGATGGGGCTTCCATCCTGGAACTTCGCCTCCCGGCGCAGATGGAAAGTGACCGATGTGTGATCCGCCGGAATCTCGAAGCTTTCCGCGATCAGGCCATAGGCGACTGACGCTTCATCCTGCGCCGGGGCTGTCAGCGTGTCGAAGACAATAGGTCCGGCCACTCCCCTGATCACATAAGGGTTGAGGGTATCGAAGGTCCCTATCGCGGAATAGCGGACCGTACCGCCCTTGGGCGCGTCCGGGTTCACATAGTCGAAATGGGTAAAATTGGCAGGATATTTGAGCTCGCCGTGGATGGACAACCCGTGGCGGGTTGTCGAATCCGCAGCCTGTGCGGCGGGGACCATGACCAAGGCGGCAAGAACGGCAAGAGCGGCGAAGCGCATGAACCCATCCCTGGAGAGAAGCATCTTTGACATCAATCTAGTTGAAGTCCGGGGAGGATGCACCCCGCGCGCCGAAAAAGAAGTCAGGCGCCGCGCAGCAGTGCCCTTGCCGCACCGATCAGCCGGGGATCGCCGCAGGCCACCACATGGCCGGGTGAGTCGAGACCGAGCGGCTTGCCGTCCCAATCCGTCGCGATTCCCCCCGCCCCCTCGATGATCGCCGCGAGTGCGCAATAGTCGTAGGGCTTGAGGCTGTCTTCCACGACAAGATCGATGAAACCCGCTGACAGCAGGCCGTAGGCGTAGCAGTCGGCGCCATAGCGGGTCAGCTTGACCGAGTCGCGGAGCCGTTCGAAAGCCTTGAGCTTCTCGCCGGGGAAGAGATCGGGGGATGTGGAGAAAAGCGTGGCCTGCTTAAGATCGGCACAGGCGCGCGTCGCGATCTTCGCCCCGTTCAGTGTCGAGGGATGACCCTGCGCGCCAACCCAACGCTCGCCGG
Source organism: Rhodospirillales bacterium (assembly GCA_947473305.1). Taxonomy (GTDB): domain Bacteria; phylum Pseudomonadota; class Alphaproteobacteria; order ATCC43930; family CGMCC-115725; genus CANJCB01. The sequence goes on along the minus strand of CANJCB010000019.1, from coordinate 25,961 downwards.
AGATCGGCTGGTCGATGATCCCGAGGATGGGACGGCCCTTATGGGCCAGCGCGATCAGGGTTCCGAAGACCGGCATGCCGCTGATGAAGGATTTGGTCCCATCGATGGGATCCAACACCCAGACATATTCGGCATCGGTCCGGTCCTGGCCGTGTTCCTCGCCGAAGATGCCGTGATCGGGGAAGGTCTCGCCGATGAGCCGGCGCATCACTGCCTCGGCTTCCCGGTCGGCGATGGTGACGGGGCTCAGGTCGGCCTTGTCGTCCACCGCGAGAGGCTTGCGGAAATAGGGGCGGATGACCGTAGCAGCGGCATCCGCCAGCTTGTTGGCCAGCGCCAGATAGGCGGGGTCGACCGCCCGGCTCATGGTCTTACTGGAGCGGCTTGGGAGCGTCGCTCAGCGAGTTGAGATAGGCGATCATGTCCGCCCGGTCCTTGGCCTTGGGCAGGCCGACGAAGGTCATCTTGGTGCCCTTGGCGAAAGCCTGGGGCTTGAAGAGCCATTCGTTGAGCGTCTCGACCGTCCAGGTCGCGTGCTTGTCCTTGAGCGCGTTGGAGAAGGCGAAACCGGCATGGCCTTCGCCGATCTCGGAACCCAGCGTGCCATAGAGATTGGGGCCGACCCGGTTCGCGCCACCCTTGTCGAAGGTATGGCAGGTCGCGCATTTCTTCGCGACTTCCTTGCCAGCGTTGATATCGGCCGAGGCCAGCAGCGGACCCAGCGGCTCGGGTCCAGCGGCGGCGCCACCGGTTTCGGCGGTTGCGGCAGGCTCGACACCCTGAACGATGTAGACGTTCTGTTTCAACGGATGGGAGACGACGATCTTCTCCGCGAGGATGCCGGTAATCCAAGCGAGCATCAGGCCGATGAGGACCGAAGCTGCAATCTTGTTTTTATCGAGAGACGACATCCAATAGGTCCTTCGCCAGAAACTGCGCCGAGGGTCTACCCGCTAGAGGCGGCGGGAGACAACCGGAATTCCGCTGACAACTCAATCGAAATATGGTTGAAGCGCGGCGCACAATAGCTTTCCGGCCCTCGTCGTTCCATGGCGAAATTCGTGCGGCATAACGACGCAAGAATTGGGTGAAAACCAGCGAGACCCGCATGAATCCTGGTGTTTTGGCTCTTAACCCTGTGGTTCTGATCCCCGCGCGCCTGGGCTCTACCCGGCTGCCGAGGAAGCCGCTCGCCGACATTCACGGGGTTCCGATGATCGTCCATTGCTGGCGCCGCGCCACCGAGGCCGGGGTGGGACCGGTTTTCGTCGCCTGTGCCGAGCCCGAAATCGCGGAGGCCGTCGAACGCGCGGGCGGCAAGGCGGTGCTGACCGATCCCGATCATCCGACCGGCTCCGACCGCATCTTCGAGGCTTTGGGAAAGCTCGATCCGGGTCGGCAATTCGATTCCATCGTCAATCTGCAAGGCGACCTGCCCACGCTGGATCCGGCGCTCGTGCGCGCCGCCGTGACGCCGCTCGCCGATCCCGCCGTCGATATCTCGACGCTGGTTTGCGAGATCGACAACGAGCATGACCGGGCCAATCCCTCGGTGGTGAAGGCCGTCGTGGGCTTTGCCCCCGGCGCGCGAATCGCCCGCGCCCTCTATTTCAGCCGGGCGACCGTGCCGCCGGGCGCGGGGCCGCATTTCCATCACATCGGGCTCTATGTCTATCGCCGCGCCGCGCTGGAGCGCTTCGTGACCCTGCCGCGCGGCGTGCTGGAGCAGCGCGAAAGCCTGGAGCAGCTTCGCGCCTTGGAAGCCGGGATGCGGATCGACGCCGCTCTCGTTGACACGGTTCCGCTCGGTGTCGATACTCCCGCCGACCTTGAGCGCGCCCGCGAGCTTCTGGCGCCCAACCGGACAAATCCATGACCAGAAATTCAGCCGATCTCATCGCCTTTCAGGGCGCGCCGGGCGCCTATTCGGACCTCGCCTGCCGCAGCGTCTTTCCGGGGATGACGACGCTGCCCTGCGGCGGCTTCGAGGACGCCATCCTCGCCGTGCGCGAAGGTCAGGCGCGGCTCGCCATGTTGCCGATCGAGAATTCGGTTGCCGGCCGGGTCGCGGATATCCACCACCTGCTTCCTGATTCCGGCCTTCATATCATCGGCGAGCATTACCACCCGGTGAACCATTTCCTCCTGGCCGTGCCCGGCGCCACGCTGGAAGGCCTGAAGTCGGTGCGCAGCCATGTCCATGCGCTGTCCCAATGCCGGGATTTCATCCGTGACCATAAGCTGAAGGCCGTGGTGGCCGCCGATACGGCGGGCGCCGCTGCCGAAGTCGCGGAGCGCGGCGATCCCACCGTGGGCGCCATCGCCTCGGAACTCGCGGGGGAGATCTATGGGCTGACGGCGCTGGCGGCCAATATCGAGGATGCGGCCCATAACACGACCCGCTTCGTCATCATGTCGCGGGAGTCCGAACTCGCGCCGCGCGGCGAAGGCATGGTCGTCACCACCTTCGTCTTCAACGTGCGCAACGTTCCGGCGGCGCTCTACAAGGCCCTGGGCGGCTTCGCCACCAACGGCATCAATATGACGAAGCTCGAAAGCTACATGCTCGGCGGCCGTTTCACCGCGACGCAATTCTATGCGGATGTGGAGGGCCATCCCGAGGACCGCTCGCTGAAGCTCGCCCTCGACGAGTTGCGCTTCTTCTCACACGAGGTCCGTATCCTGGGCGTCTACAAGGCGCATCCCTTCCGCCTCGCGGCGGCGAGGGCGGAGGCGGATTAGCTTAGAAGACGATGACCTGCCGGACGGCCTTGCCTTCGGCCAGGCGGTCGAAGCCTTCGTTGATCTCATCGAGCCGGAGTTTTCCGCTCATCAGCCGGTCGACCGGCAGACGGCCTCGTTGATAAAGCTCGATATAGCGCGGCAGGTCGCGGCTCGGGACGCAGGTGCCGATATAGCTCCCCTTCACCGTGCGCTCCTCGGCCACCAGATTGACCAGCGGCAGGGCCAGCGCCGCATCAGGCGGCGGTAGCCCCGCCGTCACCGTGGTGCCGCCGCGCCGCGTGATTTTATAGGCAAGCTCCATCGCCTTCAGCGCCCCCGCCATCTCGAAGGCGAAGTCCACGCCCCCCTTGGTCGCGTCGCGCACTTCCTCCACGGCGGTCGGGGACCGGGCATTGACGGTATCGGTCGCGCCCAATTGCCGGGCCAGCGCCAGTTTTTCGTCGGAAAGATCCACCGCGACGACCCGGCGGGCGCCTGCGGCCAGCGCGCCGAGGAGCGCCGCCAACCCGACACCGCCCAGACCCACCACCGCCACCGTATGGCCGGGCCGGACCTTGGCCGTATTGACCACGGCTCCCACCCCCGTCAGCACAGCGCAGCCGAAAAGGGCGGCTTCGTCGAGGGGCAGGGCCGGGTCGATCTTGATGAGGGAGCGCCGCGAGACGACAGCCTTTTCGGCGAAGGCGGAGCATCCCAGGTGATGATGCACGTCGGCGCCGTGAAGATGGATGCGTCGATGTCCTGAAAGAAGCGTACCGGCCCCGTTGGCGACGGCCCCGGGCTCGCAGAGGGCAGGACGCCCCTCGGCGCAGGGCAGGCAATGGCCGCAACTCGGCATGAAGACCATGACGACGTGATCGCCCGGCGAGAGATCGTCGACGCCCGGTCCCAGCGCTTCGACTACGCCTGCCGCTTCGTGACCGAGCGCCATGGGCGTGGGGCGCGGGCGGTCGCCGTTGATGACGGAAAGATCGGAATGGCAAAGACCGGCGGCGGCGATCCGTACGAGGACTTCGCCCGGTCCCGGGGGATCGAGCTCGATCTCCTCGATCGTGAGCGGTTTCGACTGCCGATAGGGCAGGGCCGCTCCCATTCGACCGAGCACCGCAGCCTTGACCTTCATCGGATCCTCCCCGCGCCGGCATGAACGCCGATCTTGCACCGACAGCCTAGGGTTGGCTACGGCGCGCATCACAGCGATGAATGTGTAAAAGCGACGAGGATTCGATTAAATCTATTTAATCTGCGCCGATGCCCTCGCGGCATCGCGTTTCCCCACATCTCATGAAGAGTTCGCCTGTGGCTTCCTTCCTGACCGATTTCTTCGATCTCTTCGGTTTCGTCCTGCTGGTCGTTACGGGATCCGCGGCCTTCATCTCCTTCGTCGCCTGGCGGTCGAGAGGGTCGAAGCACCCGGTTGTCCTGGGTCTCAGCCTTTTCCTCTTCTTCCTCACCTGGCGGGTGATGCTGACGCAATTCCTGGCGCTGATGCCGCATAGCATCGCCGACTACCGGGATGCCTGGGCGAATACGCTCTCAGCGGTGGCCATTCTGTCGCTGGCCTATATGATCAATCTGGCGCTCAAACGCTATGTCTGGCATGGCGCCTTGAAGCATAGCGACACGCAATCGGCGGTCCCGGACATCCTGGTCCAGCTTGCGAGCTTCGGCGTCTACGCGACGGCTGTGCTATTGATCTCGGGCCTCGTGTTCCAGCGGGATGTGACGGCGGTTGCGGCCACCTCGGGGGCCGTCGCCTTCATCATCGGCTATTCCGCGCAATCGACCCTGGCGGAGATTTTCTCCGGTCTCGCGCTCAACCTCACGCATCCCTTCAGGAAGGGCGACAGCGTGCAGGTCGACGGCATCTGGGCGATTGTGGTGGATTCGGGATGGCGCGCGGTCACGCTCAGGACCTATGACGGCAATCTCATTATCCTGCCGAACTCCAAGGCGGCGAACCTGCGGCTCACCAACCTGAGCCAGCCCAATACCAACGTCCGCCAGCATATTCCCATCACTGTCGATATCGGTGTCGCGCCGGAACGGGTCCGCGAGGTCGCCATGCAGGCAATGCTGGGCCTGCCCTATGTTCTGCGGGACCCCAAGCCCATGGTCCTGGCCAAGGGCTTCAACGAGCTTGGCATGATGTTCGAGGTGATCTTCTGGCAGCCGAGCCCGCATCTCTGGATCCTGCGCCAGGACGAGGTGGTGGGCGCCGTCTGGTACGCCTTCGACCGTGCCGGCATCCCGCTCAGTGTGAGGCGGCGCGAGACGGCGACCCCGCATGACGCGTCCCCGGCGGTGCAGCCGGTCTCGGCTGAGGCGATTTCCGGCGAGGCGCAAGCCGCGCTCAACCGGTCGAGCCTGCTCGCGGCCCTGCCGCTGGAACGTCGCGCCGAACTCGCGCAAAAGCCGCGCCGCCTCTTGTTCGGGCCGCTCGAATGCATTGTCCGTCAAGGTGATCCCGGTTCTTCGCTCTTCGTCATTCTGCGGGGCAAGGTCGAAGTTTCCGTCGCGGCGGACGGCGGATCCGAAGCTAAGATCGCGCAATTGGGTCCGGGAGATAGTTTCGGCGAGATGTCCCTGATGACCGGAGAGCCCCGCAGCGCCACGGTGCGCGCCGCCGGTGACGTTGCGGTTATCGAGATCGAGAAATCCGCGCTGGAGCCGATGCTGCGCGATCACCCGGAACTCGTCGAGGCGCTTGCCGCTCAGGTCATGGCGCTGGGCGACGCCAATAAGGAGCATCTCTCGAAGCAGCAGAAGGACGGTACCGCTGCGGCGGACGGTTCGGCCTTGAGCCGGCTCGCGGGCAGGATCCGAGGCTTCTTCGGGATTTAGGCCCGGTTCTCAGGGAAGCCGGCGCATGACGGCGGTCAGCGTGCTCTTGCCGTCCGAGGCCTCCCATCTCGCATCCAGGTCGTCGTCGTCGCGCAGGCTGTAGACAAGTTTGCTCTTTCCGGGTTCATCGAACATGAGAGCATTAGGCGCCAGATGGCCCTGGCGCCGCGTGGTCGCCGTCTCGGTCTTTCCGAAGGGACCCGCGATGTAGGCGGCATCGATCCGTTCTCCGGTGATCTTTTCGATGACCAGCATGAATTCGCGGCCATTGGGATAGACCCCGAACCATTTGCCCAGAAAGGGATCGACAGGGGCGCCCTGGGCTTCGGCGATGCGCAGGTCGGCGGGCGGTTTGAAGGCCTCGCTCGGCCCGCTTTCCTTGCTGGCGGCTTCGCAGGATCGCTGAGTCGGCACCGGGCCATCGCCGATCATGGCCAGAACGCAGGCGCCGAAGCGCCGGGCGAAGGCGCTGCCGTTGGCGGCGCCGTGGCCGGAAAATCCCGGTGGATTGTCGACGACGAGGTGAGGCACCCCCGATTTTTGCAAGATTTCCGTGGCCTTCGGCCCTCGACCGCCGGGATCGTAAGGATCGTTCGCGAAGAACGACACCATGATCCTGCCACGTTTCACGGTTTCGAGGTTGTCGTAGAGTTCGGAGGCATTGCGCTCCTTCTGGCCCCAGTTCACCCCGCGATAGGCTGGGGCATCGGCGATCACCGCATGGATGACATCGGTCTGGCCCGCGACGATGATGGAAATCCAACCCCCCGCCGATTGCCCTGCCAACACCACTTTCCGATAACCCTGGCGCTTCAATTCCTCCGCCCGTTCGCGAAGCGTGCCGCTGCTCCGTTTGAGTTCTTCCGTGATCGTTGGCCGGTTCAGTCGATAGATGTCCCAGCCCGCGTCGCGGAGCGATCTGACGAAAGTGGCGGGGGCGGAAGCGGTAACGTCTCCGACACCGTAATAGGAATTCGCGCCATGGCTCCAGATGATCGCGCCGGCCGCCGCCGCCGGCCCTTTCAGCGGAGTCTCGTAGGCCGGCTTGAAAGTCATCTCCTCCGCGTGGAGAGGCACGGCGGCCAGCAGCGAGACGAGCATAAATACAATGGAAAGGTATTTCATCGATCGGCCCCCCGGTGTCCGATAAGGGATGAAATTTTGACCGGGCGCGCCGCTCCGTTGACGTTGCGGTTCCCAGGCACGAGGATGGCAGCATAAGTCAGCCGCGACAACGGCGAATGCCTGGAACCCCGAGGGAGGAACCAGGGCTGCTCGCGAATAAGGAAGGACCAGATGGATCTTAAAAGCCTGCTATCGCCCCGATCGGTCGCCGTCGTTGGCGCTTCCAAAGAGGGAAGTCGCGGCGCCGCGGTCGTGCGTAACCTCAGGGACGTGGGGTTCGAAGGGCCGATCTATCCGGTGAACCCGCGCTACGAAAATGTCCTCGACATGCCGTGTTTCCCGACTCTGCAGGCGATCCCCCATCCGGTCGACCTCGCCGTGCTGGTGGTGCCGGCGGAGGGCGTCGTCGCGGTGCTCGAAGATGCCCATGCCAAGGGCATCCGCGCCGCCGTCGTCATCTCCAGCGGCTTTGCCGAGGCGGGTGAGGAAGGACGCCAGCGGCAGGTCGAGCTGGAGGCCTTTCTCGCTCGGACGGGCATGGCGATCTGCGGCCCCAATTGTCTCGGCGTCATCAACTTCATCGACAAGGCCTCGGGCTATTACAGCACGAGCCCCAAGGATGTGGTGCGGGGCGATGTGGCGCTGGTTTCCCAGAGCGGCAGTGTCGTCGTCGCCATGTGCCGCACCACGCGCCCTGTCGGTTTCAGCCACCTCATCTCCTCGGGCAACGAGGCGGCGGTGTCCTCGGCGGATTATCTCCACTTCCTGGCGGGCGACCCGCGCGTCAAGGTGCTCGCGGCCTTTATCGAAGGTTTCCGCAAGCCCGCGCGCTTCATCGAGGCGGCCGAGGCGGCGCGGGCGGGGGGCAAGCCCCTCGTCGTCCTGAAAACGGGCCGCAGCGAATTGGGCAGCGCCGCGACGGCGGCCCATACAGGCAGCCTCGCGGGCTCGTCGGAAGTGCAGCGCGCGCTCTTCCGGCAGAAGAGCGTCGTCCAGGTCGACGACCTCGAAGAGATGATGCAGACCATCGAGATCTTCCGCCATGCCAAGGCGCCGACGGCGGATGGCCTCGGCTTCATCGGCGTGTCAGGGGGTGAAAACGGCCTGGTCCTGGATATCGCATCCGATGTGGGGCTCAAGGTGCCGCCGTTGTCCGAGGCCGGGAAAAAGCGGCTTCAGGCCTTGCTGCCCTGGTTCGGCCGGCCGGAAAATCCCATCGATGCGACCGGTGGGCTTGCGAACACGCCGGACAAATACGAAGAATATGTCCAGATCCTGCTGGACGAGCCCGCCATCGGCATCGTCGCGATCAACCAGGACAGCCCATCGGTCTTCGATGCGGTGGCATCCAAGGCGGCAGCCAATCTCGTGGGCAAGACCAGCAAGCCGATCGTCTATCTCAACAATTTCTCGGGCACCTGGACCTCTGAGGTCGAGAAGACGCTGCGCGATGCAGGCGTGGCCTGCCTCAGCGGCGTCCGGCCCGGCCTGAAGGCGATCAAGGCGCTGATCGATTGGCACAGCCGCCCGCAGGTCAGCCCCCATGTCGCCGCGCGAGACACCGCCCGCCGTCAGCAGGCGCAGCGCTATCTGGCCGGCGGGGCCAAGCTCCTGACCGAAGACCTCAGCAAATCCCTGCTGTCGCTCTACGGTTTTCCGGCAGTGCCCGAGACGGTTGTGCTGTCGACGGACGCGGCCGTGCATGCGGCCGCGGAATTGGGCTATCCGGTGGTCGCCAAGGTCATATCGGGCGACCTCGCCCATAAGGCGGCGGTCGGCGGCGTGAGGCTCGGCCTCAGTTCGGCGGAAGAGGTGCGGGACGCCATCGAGGGCATAAAGTCCGATATCGCGGCGAAGGCCCCCCAGGCGCGGATCGAGGGTTTCCTCATCCAGCCGATGATCCGCAGCGGCCTCGAAGTGATCCTCGGCCTGAAACGGGATCCCCAGTTCGGACCGACCCTGGTCTTCGGGCTTGGCGGCGTTTTCGTGGAGGCGATCCGGGCGGTCTCGCTGCGGGTGGCCCCGATCTCTGAGGCGGATGCGCGGGAAATGATCGACGAGGTCCCGGCCTTGAAGGCGATGCTGCGCAAGAGCCACCCGAAGTTCGATCCCGCCGCGACCCTCGCCCCCTTGCTTCTGAAGCTGTCGGAACTGGCCATGGAAATCGGCGATCTGGTCGACGAGATCGACATGAACCCGCTTATCCTGGATCCGGTGACCGGCAAGGCGGCGCTCGTCGATGCATTGATCGTGGGGAGGGCGGCATCCTGAGGTGGCACCGCCTCTGAGCCTCGCGCGGGGTCTTCCCAAGCCGGTCCTAGCAGGCGACGCGGACCACATAGAAATGATCGCCGGCGGGAAGGGTCTCCAACACCTCGCAGGCGGCGAGGGTTCCGGTGGCTCTCTGGTTCCAGGCAGGGGGTCTCGCCTCCGGAGGCTTGGCGATCTCGTCGCTCTCGTCGTAGACGACACCCAGCGACACATCGACGAAACTGCCCCAGGAGAAAGCTGCCAATTTTGGCTGCTCGGCGGGTAATTTATCGATGTCACGCAGATAGAAGGGCTTCATCACCCCGGCATGAATGAGGTAGCCCCACCTCATGCTGGTGTCCCAGACGAGGTTGACGTTGATCGCTGCCAGGAGCGCTGTGGCCGGCAGGACGAGGATCGCGAGCATCCGGCCGTGCGCTTTTTGCGAGAAGGCTATTCCGGCCAGAACCAGGCCGACGAGGCCGGACAGCACCCAGCCCAAGATGGCGAGCGGTCCCCCATAGAAGGAGAGTTCAAAGGGGGCGGTCCAGACGAGGATCAGTGCGATGGGCCATGCCATCGAAAGCACCAGCGACCAGAAGACGATGCGCTTTGCCCGACGCTCCCGGATTTCTTCGATTGTGATCAATTCACGCCTCCGCCGGTTTGCGGCTCAGGGAACGCAAGGCACTGGCGATCGAGCCTGCGCCCGCAAAGCCTGCGCCGGCCAGGAGGGCGAGGACGACAGCCGTCCCCTGGCTCGCGCCATTGAGCGCGCAGAGACCGAAGATGAGAGCCACCAGCGCCGCGCCTGTCGCCTGTCCGATCATCCGTCCCAGGGCAAGGAGGCCTCCGGCGCCCCCGCTCCGCTCGGGAGGGGCGCTCATGATGATGGAGCGGTTGTTCGGGGTCTGGAAAACGCCGAAGCCGATGCCGGCGATCACCATGCGCCAGCTGATGTCGAGACTGCTCGCCTGATCGGGGAGGAAGGCGAGCAGGATCAGGCCGAGGCTCATGATCCCGGCTCCTATCGAGCATAGGACTCCCGCGGGATAGCGGTCGGACAGCCGGCCGACCAACGGCGATATCGCCATGACCGTGACCGGCCAGGGCGTCATCAGAAGTCCCGTCGCGATCTGCGATTGCCCCATGACATCCTGGAAGAAAAAGGGGAGGGAGACGAAAGCGAACCACTGCGCCGCATAGGAGCAGCCCGAGGTTGTCACCGCCAGCGACATCGCTGGGTTCTTCAGGAGGTCGGTCGCCAGCATGGGGGCCTTGAGGGTTTCCTGGCGACGTACCAGGAAGATGCCGGAGATGACGGCGGCGATGATCGCAAGGATGGCCCATTCGGTGGCCTCGCCACGCCCGATCTCATCGATGCCAAGGATGAGCCCACCGAGCGCCACCGCATTGAGCACGGCGCTCCGCACGTCGAAGGGATGGCCCGAGCCCTTCGTGACCGGGATCCAGCGGGACAGGATGAAGGCCAGGCCCCCCAAGGGCACATTGACGAGAAAGAGCCAGGGCCAATCCGCGACGGCGAGGATTGCCGCCGCGACGCTCGGACCCGCCGCCGTGGAGGTGGCGACCAGGACGGAGTTGAGCCCGATCCCCCGACCCAGCATGGCGCGGGGATAGGTGAAGCGGGTGATGACGGTGTTGAGGCTGACGACGCCCGCAGCACCAACGCCCTGAAGCATCCGTCCCACGATCAGAATGGGAAGCGAATGGGTGAAGGCGCAGAGCAGCGACGCCAGGGTGAAGACGAGCAATCCGACCCGATAGACCCGCCGATAGCTGAAAATCTCGCCCAGCGAGGACATCGGCAGGATCAAGGCGCCGAGCGCGATCTGGTAGGAACTGATCACCCAGATCGAGGTCGCGGGGCTGACGCCGAGATCCTTTGCGATGGTCGGCAGCGCGACGTTGGCGATGGCGCCGGAAATCGACGCCAAAGCCACCGACAGCATGATCGCACCGATCGCCCCGTAGCGCTGGGGCAGCGGCAGTCCGTCGCGTTCAGCCTCTATAACAGGCTCCCGTCAGCTCTCACTTCTCGAGCCAGGCGTCGGCCCAGGCGCCATTGCCTACCGCCACGTTCCAGAGACCCTTGAGCCGCTTGGTGGAACCATCGAACTGGCGGTATTGACGGAGCGTCAGGCTCGGCATTTCCTCGGCAATGAGGGCCTGGACCTCGCGATAGTATTTCGCGCGCTCGTCCCGAACCGTGGCGCGGGCGCCCTTTTCGAAGAGGTCGTCGATCTCCTTGGTGGAGTAGCCGGTGGGATTGCCATAGGGCCGGCCCATGGTCGCGCTGACATAGGCGCGGGCGATGCCGAAGGCGGGATCGGCATAGGTGGTATAGGGCGTCAGATGGATGTCGTAGTCCCGGTCGCTATAGACCTTCTTCAAGAGCGTCGCGTCTTCCAGCTGCTCGATGGTCACGTCGATCCCGACATTCTGCCACATGCTCTTCATGGCGACGGCGGTCTGCTGCAGGTCGAGGTACTGGTTGGCGAAAACCGCGATCCGGAGACCGAAGCGCTTGCCGTCCGCGCCGCGCTTGAAGCCGGCGTCGTCGAGCATCGCATTGGCCTTGGCGTAGTCGAAAGCATAGGTCTTGCTGTAGTCGATCTCCGGATTGACCAGCCAGCCGAGGTTCGTCGGGAAAGGCTCGACCCCGACCGTGCCGAGGTTGAAGGACGCGTTCTTCAGGATGTATTCGCGGTCGGTCGCGACCAGCAGCGCCTTCCGGACCCGCTTGTCGTTGAGCGGCTTGTTGGAATTGTTGAGCAAAGCCAGGATGAAGGAGGGCGCGATGTCCGAAGTCTCGGTCTTGAGCTTCGGATTGGCCTCGATGGCCGCGCGGTCGCTGGAGGGCGGGGTCGGCAGATAGTCGATCTCACCGGCGTTGAGGGCCTGAAGGCGGGCGGAGGACTGCGGGATGATCTTGGCGATGACCTCGTCGAGATAGGGCTTGCCGGCGTCGAAATAGGCGCTGTTCCGCTCCAGCTTCACATAGTCGCCGCGCTTCCATTCCTTGAGCTTGAAGGCCCCGGTGCCGACCGGCGTCGTCAGGGTCGCGGCGTTCTTCAAGGGATCGGTGCCGCGGAAGAGATGGGCCGGCAGCGGCGAGGCACCCGTGATGCAGGAAAGCGCCAGCATGAAGGGTCCATAGGACTGCTTCAGGGTGATGACGACCTTATCGGGGGCGGGCGTCTCGATCCGGTCGATGGCCTTGCCGGCATCGGAGAAGATGGCGGAGAACTTCGAGCTCACTTCCTGGATCGTGTATTTCACGTCTTCGGAGGTGAAGGGCTGCCCGTCGTGCCACTTGGTCGTGACGAGGTTCAGCGTATAGGTGAGCCCGTCCGGCGAAATCGACCAGCTTTTGGCCAAGGCGGGGGCTGGGGCGTATTCGGGCGAGACTGTCACCAGGCCCGGATAGATGATGCAGCCGACCTGGCGGTCCGGCAGGTTTGACGAGGTGTCCGGGTTAACGCCCGAAGGATCCTGGGCGAGCGCGAAGATCGCCGAACCGCCCTTCTGCGGGGTCTGGGCCTCGGCGGCGGTCGTGAGCCCGGCTGCGACGAGCATCGCGGTGCCGGCATGGAATAGTGTTCTCATGGAAAGCCTCTCACTTTTCTTGGGTCTCAAGGATAGGGGTCTTTGCGCAGGTTGAAGCCTATGGAAATACGCGGGCTGGCTCCCTTGTGCGGAAAGACCATGTGCGGAACATAACTTGGAAACAGCACCATCAATCCGGGCTGGGGCCGGATCAGGGCGCTGGTGGGCAGGTGGCCGGGCAGGAAATTGCCAGCCCTGGCCTGGTTCGGGTCGGTAAGCTCCAAAGCGGTGCCGACATTGGGATTCTCGGGATCTCCCGCATCGACGTAATAGGTGCCGGACCAGGTGTAAAGCCCGTGAAAATGGACACGGTTAAAATCCCCTGCCCGGTTCACATTGGCCCAGGCTTCGAGGAACCAGCCGAAGCGTGGATCGGGCTTGCCTTGTTCGGCGAAAAGCTTGGCGGTGGCGACGTCGCCCATCTCCTTCATCCGCCGGCAGAGCGTTATCCCCGCTTCACCGCAGAAGGCCAGGTCCCCCGTATCGGAATGCCAGCCCCCCACATTGCTGAGCGAGACCGACCGCTGGGGATGGTCGCGTTCCTGCGCCAGGATCTTGTCTTTGAGCTCCCGGTTGAGGGCTTCGCTATCGGTCCAGAGATGGCTGATGAAAGGCGCCGCGAAGAGGGCGATGAGCGGTTCGTCCTTGAGCTCGGGCATGGCGGTCAGTCCCCGGCATTGGCTGCCGCGTCGCGGCGAAAATCCATCTGGCGCAGCAGGCTGACGCCGGCGCCCACGGCCGCGAAGGTCGCGCCGGTCAAGACGGCGAAAGTCACGGCGGCGCTTTCGGGGGCTCCTTGCGCCGCGAACATCCCAAAGATCAAGGCGACCGACGACGCGCCGGTCGCTTGGCCCAAGAGGCGCGCGGAGGACATGAAGCCGCTGGCCCCGCCGCTGCGTTCGCGGGGCGCGCTGGTGACGATGGCGCGGTTGTTGGGCGTTTGAAAGAAACCGAAGCCGAAGCCGCAGATCGCCATTCGCCAGGCGATATTGAGCGGTTCGGGATCGGGTGGCAGGAAGGCCAGCAGGACGAGGCCCAGAGCCAGGCAGGATGATCCGATGCAGCAGAGGATGCCTGCCGGATAACGGTCGGAAAGATAGCCCGCGATGGGCGCGGTGATCATCACCGTAACCGGCCAAGGCGTCATGAGGAGGCCGATCGCGACCTGCGACTGCCCCAGCACATCGTGGAAATAAAAGGGGAGCGAGACGAAACCCAATCCTTGCGCCGTATAGGAGAGCACCGAGGTGCTGACGGAGAGCGCGAAGACCGGCCGCTTGAAGAGATCGACCGCCAGCATCGGTGTCGCCAGCTTTGCCTGCCGTCGCACGAGCAGAAAACCCGACAGGATGGAGATGGCAATCAGGGCCGCGAAAAGACCAAAGCCATGTCCATGTCCCAGCGCGTCGATACCTATGATCAAAAGACCGAAGGCAAGACCGGCGTAGAGCGCGCTTTGGAAGTCGAAGCGCGCGCCCGTGCCGTCGATATAGGGGAGATTGCGGGAGAGAAAGAAAGCAAGCGCCCCCAGCGGAATATTGACGGCGAAGAGCCAGGGCCACGGCGCCAGCGACAGGATCGCCGCGGCGATGCTGGGGCCGGAGGCCGCCGAGGTCGCCACCACGAAGGAGTTGACGCTCATGCCGCGTCCGAGCATCGCCCGGGGATAGGTGAAACGAACGAGCGCCGTGTTGCAGGCCAGGATCCCGGCCGCGCCCATGCCCTGGAGCATGCGGCCGAAAGTCAGCATGGGCAGCGAATCCGCGAAAGCGCAAACGAAGGCGGCGAGGGTGAAAACCGCCAGACCGGTGCGGTAGACCTTGCTGTGCCCGACGATATCGCCGATGGACGCCAGCGGCAGGATCAGCACCGTCATGGCGATCTGATAGGCGTTGGTCACCCAGATGGCCGAGGCCGGGCTCACCGCCAATTCCCGGGCGATGGTGGGCAGTGCGATATTCGCGATGGCGGTCGAGAGCGAGGCCAGCATCACCGAAATGGCGATCGAAACCACCGCCCAATAGCGTTGCGGCGTCGGTATCCCATCGAGGAGCCGCGCGGAAATACGCTCTGCGGTCGAGGCGTTCAGCGGATCCCCCCAAGCGCCGGCGCCGCGAACGGAGGGGAACGGCCGAGCCGAGCCGGCGACGTTCTTATCATAAGGATCTCCCAAGCGGGATTTTTGATACAATAAACTTTGATACATTAGACAAGGGGCGGGGAGGCAGCAATGGCCGTGGCCGGGTTTGGCCCCTCTCTTTAACTTATGAATTCAATTTACTGGCGATCGCGATTGACTCGAATCAGGCCCTGCGCAACAGTCGCGGACAAAGGGAGGGACTAGGGCGATGGGTGAAATTCTCGGGCTCGGCGTCACGCATCATCCGGGCTTTCTGGGGCAGGACGAGAACCTGGCGGAGCTTTTGCGCCGCACGCTCAAGAGCGACCGGGTTCCCGCTCACCTCCGCGATTCCAAGAACTGGCCGGAGCCGATGCAGCAGGAATGGGGATCCGACGAGGGGCTCGCCTCGGCCGCTTCCCACCGGGCTCATCTGATGGCGGATTTCGCCAAGGTCCGCGACCGGCTCGATGCCTTCAAGCCCGATTTCGTGGTGATCTGGGGCGACGACCAATACGAGCAGTTCCGCGAGGACTGCGTGCCGCCCTTCAACGTCTTCATCTTCGATAAATACGAGTGCCAGCCCTATCTGCAATCGAGCAGCATCAATCCGGGCAAGAGCAATATCTGGGGCGATCCGATAGAGAAGGTCTTCAAGTTCCAGGGCCATATGGCGGGGGCCGGCTACCTCGTGCAGAACCTGATCGAATCCGATTTCGACATGGCCTATTCCTATAAGGTGCGGGACGGCAGCCCGCTGCCTCACAGCTTCCTCAACACGATCCAATATCTCGACTACGACCGGCGGGGCTTCAACCATCCGATCGTGCCGTTCCATGTGAATTGCTACGGCAGCACCGTGATCCGCAGCCGGGGCAGCCTTGGGCATCTCTTCGGTGGAGTGGAGAACCGCTTCGATCCGATTTCCCCGACGCCCCGCCGTTGCTTTCAGATCGGCCAGGCGACCGCCCGCATCCTGCGCGACAGCCCCTGGCGGGTCGCGATTATTGCGTCGTCGAGCTGGTCGCATGCCTTCCTGACCGAAAAAAACAACTGGATCTATCCCGACGTGGAAGCGGACTTGCGCTGTTTCGAGGATCTGAAGGCCGGGCGCTATACCAAGTTCCGGGACATGAACCTCAAGGACATCGAAGAGGCGGGGCAGCAGGAAGTTCTCAACTGGGTCTGCCTCGCGGGTGCGATGCACGAGCTCGACAGCAAGCCCGAGTTCATCGATTTCGTAGGCTCCTGGATCTTCAATTCCAGCAAGGTCATGGCGACCTTTGCGCCGGTTTCCTGACCGACAAGATTTTTTAGGACGAGGTGTGCGATGGCATTAAGCAGGACATATGATTCGGTCTTCAAGGAGATCGGCGAGATTCACGCCAAGAAGCATCGGCGGACCCATCCTCTTTGGGTCGCGCTCATGCAGGGCGAGCTTTCCCGGCCGCAGGTCAAGGAATACCTGAAGCAGTTCGGCGTGGTGCCGCTCTACAACCATTTCTACCATGGCCCGCTCTATATGAGCTGCCCCGACCCCGAGTGGCGGCCGCGCATGGCCGAAGTGGTCTATGAGGAAGGCACCGGTCGGATTTTCTCCGACGGCATTCCCCATTGGAAGCTCTACCTGATCATGGGAGAGGCCTTCGGCATCAGCAAGGAAGAGATGTACGGCGCGCAACTCTGCGCTGGCTCGCTGGCTCTGCGTTCCTATATGACCGAGGTTTGCCATCGCGGCTTCCTGGAAGGGATCGCGGCGACGTCGCTCGGCGGAGAAGCCCAAGTCGTGGGCGTCGCGGGCAAGGTCTCTCAGGCCATGATGAAATATTATAACTGCACGCCCGAACAGGCCGCCTTCTACACGGTCCATGAAGAAGCCGACAAGGATCACTCCGATGCCGGCATCGACTTCCTGAAGCAGTTCGCGACCACCGACGCCGATATCGAGTTGGTGTTGCGGACTGTCCGGAACACGGTCGAGGTCTGGTGGGCCTTCTACGACGACATGTGGCGCGTCGTGCAGACGGCTCATTGAGCATGCGGGTCCGCTTCATCGACGTCGGCGGGATCAACACCCGCTACTATGTATCCGGGGAAGGTAAGAGCGGGACACCGCTCCTCCTGATCCATGGGGTGGGCTCCTCCGGCGATATCTTCGTCCGTTGCATCGATCAGCTTGCGGGTGACCGGCCGGTTTACGCGCTGGATCTCGTCGGGCATGGTTTCGCCGATATGGTGGACTTCGGCGACCGGCCGCCCCAGCGGGTGCAACTCGACCAGCTCTTCGGCTTCATGAAGGCCCTAGGCGTCAAGCGCTACATTCCGGCGGGCAGCTCCTTCGGGGGGCTCTTGGCGGCGCTCATGTATTTCGAGCGGCCGGAGGAGGTCGAGAAGCTGATCCTTATTGGGACGGGCTCGGTCTTCAATCCGGCGGACGATCAGGTGCCGGTGCTGCAGGCGGTGCTGAAGAACCAGATCGCCGCCGCTTCCGATCCGACGCCCGAGACGATCCGCCCCCGCAACGCGGGCTCGACCTATATGAAGGGCGATACCTTCGAAGAGATTGTCTTCACGCAGCTCACCTCCTACGCGCTACCGGGCCGCGCCTTGGCCCTGAAGCAGACCGTGGAAGGGCTGATCGCGACGGTCGATTCCAAGGAATACCGGGTGATCGAACGGTTGGAGCAGATCAAATGCCCGACCCTTATCATCACCGGCCGCGACGATCCCCGCGCGCCTTGGCAGAACGTGATCGACGGGCATAAGCGGATTGCGGCTTCCGAACTCCACATCTTCGAGAAATGCGGCCACAAGCCCTTTGCCGAGCATGTCGAGGATTTCACGGAGAAGGTGCTGAATTTCCTCGGTTAAAAACCCTCACCCCAACCCTCACCCCAACCCTCTCCCAAGCTTAGGAGAGGGGAGGGTGAGGGTTGGCCCCTTCTGCGGCTAACCCTTCAGCTCCGCATTTGCCTTGTCGACGAATTGGGTATCGATGATGTCTTCGGCCTTCACGGGCTTGGAGAGCTGATTGTATTGGACCGAGAGGTCGGAAGTGAATTGGGCGATCTTCTTGTCGAGCCCGCCGTCGTCGCCCCAGACCTTGAGCCGGTTCAACTCGACCAGAACCTCATGGATGAATTTGGTCGAAAGATCCGGGATCCGGCCGTTCAGCACCTTGGCGGCGCCATCGGGATCCTTGAGGATCGAGCGCGCCCCCACCATGGCGCCCTTCACCAGGATTTCGAGGGCCTTGTGCTTCTTGGGATCGGCGATATTCGCCTCGGTCGTCACCAGGAAAGAGAAGCCGAAATCGGGGAAGTCGTCCTTCACCGCGCGGATGATGTCGACCGCACCGTCCTCGATGCCACGCCGGGCGGTCAGCATGTTGACCATGGAAGTCTGCGCCTTGCCGCCCTCGAGCGCCTTCAGGCGGTCGGGATGGGGCCCCACGGCCACGAAGTTGATGTTGGAGAAGTCCACATTGTGCTTCTTCATCACCATCTTCGGCAGTTCGAAGGTGAGATCCCCGGGGCTGCCCGAGGCGAAGACCGTGCCCTTGAAGTCCTCCAGGGTCTTATATTTGCCCTTGAGCGCGATGAACTGGTAGTCGACCCTGGGCTGCCAGGAAGCGATGGTCTTGATCTTGGCGCCGCCCTCGGCCACCGCCTGAAGTGCCGTGGTAAGGCCGAACTGGGCCACGTCCCCATTGCCGGCAATGACCGCGCGCAACGCATTGGCGTCGCCCACCAAGAAGATCTCTTCCACATCGAGCCCGTTCTTCTCGTACCAGCCGGTATCCTTGGCGACGAGATAGGGCAGTACCGGCGTATTCGCCGAGATCGAGAAGACCATGCGGATCTTAGACCGCTCCTGGGCGGCGGCGGAACCTGCCGTCAAACCGGCGGCGAGCGCCATCGCCAATGCCACGCCGACGAGTCTTGATGTTCCTGTCATGGACCCTCTCTCCCTCTGGCTTTCAGGCGGTCTCCGCCTTTCTTTGCGCCAAAACTCTCACAGATGGGCAAACCCGAGTCAATCGACGCTCTTTACTCGGGAGTTGCGAAGAAGGGGCTCGGGGTTGCGGAGTGGACGCTTCCCGCGCTATCCCCGATGGGACTTCCGGAAGAAAGCCCGTTCCGATCTATTCGCACCCGATATTTTGCAAGGAGCTGACATGAAGGCCGAAGAACTGCGGGAGATGCAGTCCCCGCTCAAGACCCAATACAAGGAGAAGCCCGAGGCGGCGATGATCACCCTGCGCGCGCAGGGCACGCTGGGCGACGAGAGCCTGACCTGCAAGGTCGAGACCGGGCGGGCGCTGATCGAAGCCGGCCTTCATCCGGCGACCGGCGGCAACGGGCTTGAAGCCTGTTCCGGCGATATGCTGCTGGAGGCGCTGGTCGCCTGCGCGGGCGTCACCCTGAAGGCCGTCTCGACGGCGCTGGAAATCCCGCTGCGGGGCGGCCGGGTCGAGGCGGAAGGCGATCTCGACTTCCGGGGCACCCTGGGCGTCGATCGCGAGGCGCCGGTGGGATTCCGCGCGATCCGCCTGCGCTTCGACCTCGACTGCGACGCCAGCCCCGAGCAGTTGGCCACGCTCCTGAAGCTCACGGAGCGTTATTGCGTCGTCTACCAGACCCTGAACAAGCGGCCGGAGATGAGCGTTTCCCACCGGGTTACCGGCAACTAACCCCGGGCCGGGTCGTCCGCGGCGTCAGAAGCCGTGGACGACCTCGCTCACATGCTCGACCATCGGCGCCGTGTCGAAGCAATGGGACACGAGCTTGCGCCATTCCGCGAAATCGGCGGAGTTGCGGAAATCGACGGTGTGATTTTCCAGCGTTTCCCACTGGACGAAGAGCCGATAGCGGCTGGGGTTTTCGGTGGAGCGATGCAGGCTCATGGCCTTGCAGCCCTTGGCGCGCTTGAAGAGCGGGGCGGCCTTGGCGACTTGCCCCTCGAATTCCTTTTCCGTCCCGGCTTTGACGTCGATCTGCGCGATTTCGAGAATCATGTTTCGCTCCTGGGGTTTGCGAAGAATTACCACCAACCGCGATCCTGCGCCTCCTGAAGCGCGGTTTCGATCGAGGGCAGGTAGGGATGAAAGAGCTTTTCCCATTCAAGGCTCAACACGCCCGCGTAACCATCGCGGGAAAGCCTGGTCCTCAGCCGCTCCATCGGAAACTCTCCCGCGCCGGGGACGACATAGGTATAGGGAAAACCTGGGCTCGGGACGGATAGACTGTCCTTCACATGGATATGGCAGGTCTGGGGTCGCACCAGTTCCCAGGTCTTGATGGGGTCTTCCCCGCCTTTGCGCCAGGTATGATGCGCGTCCCAGAGCAGTAGGCACTCCGGCGCGGCCTTCAGGAAGCGGGCGAGGGGACCGGTCTGGGCGAAGGCGTCATGGGTTTCCATCATGAGATCGATGGTCCAGCCGCGCTCGGCCTTTGTCCTTTGCCACCAGGCGAGGGTTTCGCAGGCGTGATGGATCTCGGCGTCGCTGCCCTCGACCCCTCCGTCGAAGACCCGAAGGCGGGGCACGCCCGCCGCCTCTCCCCAGATCGCGTAGTCGATGAGGATTTGCCGGTCTTCCGAGCCATTGACCATGAGGTTGAAGCCCGTACCGAGGCCAATGACCGGCGGCCTGTCGCTTAATGCCTCGGCGAGGCCTTTCGGGCTGCCATAGGTGCGTGAAAAATATGCCGGCAAATCGCGTGTGCCGCCGAGCGCGCGGAGTTCCACCGTATCGATCCGGAAGCGCCGGGCGACGGCCAAAACCGCGTCGAGTTCCAAATCGGGGCATCCCAGGGTCGAGAAAGATCGGATCGGCCGTGCAGTCTCCCCCATCGATATCCCCCGTTTGATGCGTGCCCGACGCTAACAGCGCGGCGGAGCGGGGCCAACCGGATTTTGTCTCCCTGCGTTGCCAGCCTATGGCATCATGGGGCTCTATCGAACTGGTCGCAGGATCCTCGGGCTTGCCCCGAATACCGGCGGCCGGTGGCTCCCTGGGTTGGCTTGGGCGATAGGCTCCGGCCCGCTTGCCAACTCAATGGGCTTAAGATTAGAACCATAGATAGATCGGGCGGTCGCCGCCGCCCGCGCCTGAATTGCTTTTTGCCGCAAGGTTGCCTTCAGATGCAGTTGAACGACATCACGCCTTCGATCCAGCCGGGACCGGCCTTCGACAACGCCATTGCGCGGCTAAAGCAGACGGGCGTGGAACTGCCGACCTTCGCTCAGCTTGCCGATCCTGGAAAAATCCCGGAGCGCATCCGCAAAGCGCTGGAGAAGGTCGCCCCCGACGACCCCAATGCGGCCAACCTCTTCCGCGTTCATTGGAACAACGACGAATACCGGACCGGCCAGGGCGCAACACCGCGCTATCTCGTGCTCCCGGAAGAACTGACCCAGGTCAAGGCGAAGATCGTCGTGGCCCTGGGCTATACCTTCCCGATGATTGGGGCTCATAAGGTGCTGCCGGCCTATGCCTGCCTGGTGACGCGGCTCGTCACCGGGCGCTTCGATCCCCTGAACCATCGGGCCGTCTGGCCCTCCACCGGGAACTATTGCCGGGGCGGTGTTGCGCTTTCCCGCATCATGGGTTGCCGGGGCATCGCGGTCCTGCCGGCCGGCATGAGCCAGGAGCGGTTCGACTGGCTGGCCAATTGGGTTGCCGATCCCTCGGACATCGTCCGCACGCCGGGGACCGAGAGCAACGTCAAGGAGATCTACGACAAATGCGCCGAGATGGCGCAGGACCCGTCGAATGTGATCCTCAATCAGTTCTCGGAATTCGGGAACTACCTCTCCCACATCAGTTGCACAGGCCCGGCGCTGGAGCGGATCTTCAACGATGTGAAGAAGACCTCGCCGGGGGCGAAGCTTGCCGCTTTCGTCGCGGCCTCAGGGTCGGCGGGCACGCTTGCGGCGGGTGACTACCTGAAGGCGGCGCAGGGCGCGAAGATCGTCGCGGTCGAGGCCTCGGAATGCCCGACGCTGCTCTACAACGGCCACGGCGAGCATAATATCCAGGGCATCGGCGACAAGCATGTGCCCTTGATCCACAACGTCATGAACACGGATATCGTGGTCGGCATCTCCGACCGGGCGACCGACGAATTGGACCTGCTGTTCAATTCGTCGGTCGGCAAGGACTATCTCACCAAGCGCCGCCACGTTGACCAGGGCGTGGTCGCCGATCTGAAGCTCATCGGCTTCTCCGGCATCTGCAACGTGCTGGCGGCGATCAAGACCGCCCGCCGTCTGGAACTCGGGTCCGACGACGTGCTGGTGACCATCGCCACCGACAGTGGCGCGATGTATGGCAGCGAGCGGGAGAAGCTTTCCTCCGCCCATTATCCGGACGGTTTCGATGCCGTAAGCGCGGGTGAGGTCTTCGGCCGCCACTTGCTGGGATTGGCCGATAACGATTTGATCGAGATGACGCATTTGGATCGCCGCCGGGTCTTCAATCTCGGTTATTACACCTGGGTCGAGCAGCAGGGGCTTTCGACGGCGGATTTCGACCGCCGCAAGGACCAGTCCTTCTGGCAGGGTATCGCTGGCGAGCGGGCCGCCTGGGACAAGCTGATCGAGGAATTCAATGCCCGCACCGGCGTAAAGCTCGGCGCGTAAGACAAACAAAGTCCTTCTCCGCCCCTTGGGGGGAGAAGGATTAGGATGAGGTGGGTGTCAGAGGAAGGTACCCTCCTGAAAGAATTGGCAAGCTGCAGGACCCACCTCACCCCGGCCCTCTCCCCCCTGAAGGGCGGAGAGGGAGGAAGAGGTAGGCCGGCGGTTAGAGGAGATTGGGGTCGATGACAGCCTATCAGGAGCTTCGCAAGAAGACCGAGGCGCGGGATCATTCCCTGCGCGAACGAGTCATGTCGCTGGAGGAGGCGGCAGGCCTCGTCAAGGAAGGCGATTTGATCGGCCTTGGCGGCAGCACCATGTCGCGCACGCCTTTGGCGATGATCTGGGCGCTGATCCGCGCCGGGGCCAAGGGGCATACCATCGCCCGCGGCATCTCCTGCCAGGAAGGCGACCTGACCTTCGCCTCCGGCCTCTGCAACCATGTGATCACGAGCTGGATGAGCCATGGGCTCAACTGGGGCGTCTCGAAGATCATGCGGAACTATACCGAGCAGAAGCGCGCGGTCTTTGAGGAATGGAGCCATATGGCCATGGGCCTGCGCTTCCGCGCCGGGGCCATGGGCCTGCCCTTCCTGCCGATGCGCGCCATGATGGGCTCGGATCTCATGGGGCGGCTGCCCAACGTCAAGACGATGGAATGCCCCTTCACCGGCGAGAAGCTGGTCGCGGTGCCGGCGCTCAATCCCGACATCGCCTTCATCCATGTCCAGCGCTGCGACGCTTATGGCAATGCACAGATGGATGGATTGCCCTTCCTCGACGCCGATCTCGCCATGGCGGCGAATCGGGTTGTCATGACGACCGAGCGGATCATCTCCAACGACCAGATCCGCCGCGCCCCCGATCATACCCGCATCCCCTTCTTCACCGTGGATGCGGTAGTCGAGGTGCCCTTCGGCTGCGCGCCGCACGAGTGCTACGGCGTCTACGAACCCTTCTTTAGCCATCACGACTATTACGCCGATCTCCTGAAGAAGGACGCGGAGAAGGGCGTCGCGGAATACCTCCAGCGCTTCTATTACGAGCCCAAGGACTGGAACGACTATCTCGGCCGTCTCGGCATGGCCGAATTGCAGGACGCGGCGCGGCGCGGCAGGAGCATCAACAATGACTGAGCGTCGCAACTACACGGCCGCCGAGGTCCTGGCGGTGATGAGCAGCCGGCTCCTGAAGGATGGCCAGATCGTCTTTGCCGGCGTGGGCCTGCCTCTGCTGGCGGCGATCCTGGCGCAGAGGACCCATGCGCCGACGCTTACCATCCTCTTCGAGGGCGGCACCATCGGCGCCTTCGTCGAGCCGGGCCAGCTCCCGCCTTCGACCAATGAACAGCGCTGCTGCCGCCGCGCCAATATGCTGCTGCCCTCTACGGACGTTCTGCTGCTCCTGCAGCGCGGCTATGTGGATATTGGTTTCATGGGCGGTGCCCAGATCGACAAGCACGGCAACCTCAACAGTTCTTTCATCGGCGACGCGGAGAACCCGACCGCGCGTCTGCCGGGCACCGGCGGGGGCAATGATATCGCCAGCCTCACCAACATGATCGTCGCGATGAAGCACGAGAAGCGGCGCTTCGTGGAGAAGGTCGATTTCGTGACGAGCCCCGGTTTCCTCGACGGTGGACGCAGCCGCGAGAAGGCGGGCCTGGACTTGGGTGGCCTCTTCCGCGTGGTGACCGATCTCGCGATCCTCGGGTTTGACGAGAAGAGCCGCGACATGAAGGTCGTGGCGCTCCACCCCGGCGTGACCGCGAAAGAAATCCAGGACAACACCGGTTTCGAGCTCATCATCGAGCGCAACGTCGAGACCACCCCGCCGCCGACCGAGGACGAGTTGAAGGTGCTTCGCCACCTCGATCCCGATCGCCTCTATATCGCGTAGTCAATTAAGTCCCTCTCCGCCCCTTGGGGGGAGATTAGGGTGAGGTGGGTGTCGATGGAGAACTCAAACCTGCCAAACCTTGCGAACTGCACGACCCACCTCACCCCCGACCCTCTCCCCCCTGAAGGGCGGAGAGGGAGCCGGAAACAAATAATGATGCCGTAGGAGACGGACCCATGACCAAGCTCAGCAACACCTTCGGGATCGCTATGCGGAACTTCACCGCCTGGCCCGAGCTGCCCGACGCGAGGGCGCTGGTGGATTACGGCGTGAAGATGGAAGAAATGGGCTTCGACTCGCTCTGGGTCTGGGACCATGTGCTTCTGGGCGTCGAACCCTCTTTCCCGATCATCGAGGCGTTGACCCTGCTGACCGCCGTCGCGGCGCGGACCAAGAAGATCAAGCTCGGCACCGGCGTGCTGGTGCTCCCGGTCCGCAACCCGGTCCTCTTGGCGAAGCAGCTTTCCAGCATCGACCTTCTGTCGGAGGGACGCCTCATCCTGGGAACGGCTGCCGGCTGGTATAAGCGCGAGTTCGACGCGATGGGCTATCCCTTCGAGCAGCGCGGCAAGATCATGGACCAGAACCTGGAGATCATGAACCGGCTCTGGACCGAGAAGATGGTCGATGGCGACTATCCGCCCCACAAGATGCGCGGCTCGGTCATGGAGCCCCGCTCCTTCCAGCAGCCCCGCCCGACCATCCTGATCGGCGGCTATGTGGATCGCGTGCTGAAGCGCGCGGCCGCCATGGACGGCTGGCTCACCTATTTCTACACGCCCCAGGGTTTCACCGAGAGCTGGAACAAGGTGAAGGGCTTCGCCAAGGAGATGGGCAAGGATCCGGACACGATCCTCAACGGCAACCAGCTCCCGATCATGATCGGCAAGAAGTCCGAGATCGAAGGCGAGATGAACGAATGGCTCGGCAAGGAATGGGACTATGCCTCCTGGAGCCAGTCCACCAAAGACAGCGCCATCATGGGCACGGTCGACGAATGCGTCGCCCAGCTGAAGGAGCATCTGGCGGTGGGCGTGCAGAAGATCATCTTCGTGCCCTACAAGTACCAGATGGACCAGATCAAGATCATCGCGGAGCAGATCATTCCGCGTCTGAGGGCGTAAAACTCTACACCGCTACCGACCCTAAAAGACGAGCCGGGATATCCTCCCGGCTCGTTCGCATTCGGCTATGATCCTGGCAACCATCACGCGAGGAGATCCGATATGCAGACCTATGGCTCGGCCGCCTGGAAGGGCGGGATCAAGGACGGCAAGGGTGCGCTTTCGACCAAGAGCGGCGCACTCAAGGAATATCCCTACGGTTTCAGCAGCCGCTTCGAGGGCAAGCCCGGCTCCAACCCCGAAGAGCTGATCGGCGCGGCCCATGCGGGCTGCTTCACCATGGCCCTGTCGCTGATCCTGGGCGAGGCAGGTTTGACCGCTGAGCATATGGAAACCAAGGCCGACGTGACCCTGGACAAGGTCGCCGACGGTTTCGCCATCACCAAGGTCCATCTGACCTTGCGCGCGAAGATCCCGGGCGCGGATGACGCCAAGAGAGCTGGCTCGGTTTATCTGAGCAGCTTTTTCGCTTTGATAAGTGGAACCTCTGCGGGGTTCAGGCGGCCGCGATCTGCGGCAGCCTGTTGAAGTAAGCTTGGTCCGGGGTCTTCCGGTCAAGGCTCGAATGGGGTCTGCGGGCGTTG
>CANJCB010000018.1 GCA_947473305.1 Rhodospirillales bacterium | reverse complement strand
GCAGGAAAGACACCGCATCAAACAGAAAACCATCGAACAGCGCCGCTTGCTTCACCGCAAACTCGCCGCATAAGATCAACCAACCAGATGAGGCCAACCCTCCATTAATTTATAACCCCATCTGTCCCAAATGATCTGACGACGCACAGTCCTCGAAGATCGAGATCAGGAGATCGAGGATCTGCTGGCGGTCGCTGTCGATGGTGAACTTCTTGCCGAGGAACAGCACGTCGATGCCGAGCGTCGTCCGCGCCTGGGACCGCATCGCCTTGTTGGCGAGAAGGCTGTTCACCCGATTGATCAGCTGCACTTCCTCATAGGGTTTCACGAGGAAGTTGTCGGCGCCGCATTCGAGCCCGTTGATGATGTCCATCGGCTCGTTGAGCGTGGACAACAGCATAACCGGCGTCGATCTCGTGGCCGGATCCGCCTTGATCTTCCGGCACAGCTCATAGCCCGTGAGCCGAGGCATCATGATGTCCGAGATGACGAGATCGACCGGCTCTTGCTGAACCCTTTCCAGGGCCTCCTGCCCATCACGGGTCACGACAACCTCGCAGCCCGCTTTCTCCAGGATCATCGTCAAGCGATAGACCTGGGTAGCGCTGTCCTCTGCGATCAGCACCTTTGTCACATCAACTCTCCTACGCTCGCACAACCGCATCGGCCAGCCAGGGGCCGATTGCGGACAAGGGTAGGACGTGATCCGCCAACCCTGCCTCGATAACCGCCTTGGGCATGCCGAAAACGATGGAAGTCGCCTCGTCCTGGGCGATCACGGTGCCGCGGCGTTCGCGGATCGCTCGCATGCCGCTCATCCCGTCCTGCCCCATCCCGGTCAGGATCACCGAGATAACGGAAGTCCCATAGGCCATGGCCACGGAGTGAAAAAGGTAGCTCGCCGAAGGGCGGAAACCACCGATGGGAGGGTCCTCGGAAAGCACGATATTACCCTTGGCGGTAATGCCGAGGTGGCGGTCTTCGGCGCCCACATAGACAACCCCCGGCAGAGCCATCTCCCCCGCTTCCGCCACCTTGACCTTCAGCGGGCTGGCATCGTCGAGCCAGGTCGCCAATCCATCGATGAAACCGCGCGCGATATGCTGGATGATCAGGATCGGCAAGGGAAAATTCGCCGGAAGCCCGCCCAGGACCCGTTGCAGGGCGCCGGGTCCCCCTGTCGAGGCAGCCAGGGCGACAACCCGCGACGTCATCGCACGACCAGGCTTCGCGACGGGAACAGGATGTCCGGGCAGGATATCGAAGCGCCGGCGCACGACTTTCACCCCGGCCATGGCCTTGATCGTGGACAAGAGCTGCTTGCAGGATTCCGCAAAATCGGGAGATTGCGGGCCGGCCGGCTTTGCAAGCACGCTCAAGGCGCCCGCCCGGAGGGCTTGGAGCCCGGTGTCGACGGCATGGACGTCCACGACGCTCGACACGATGACGATAGGGGTCGGAGCTTCCGCCATGATCCGCTTGGTGGCCTCGAAGCCGTCAAGGCGCGGCATGGCCACATCCATCGTGACAAGATCGGGTTTCAGCTCGACCGTCATGCTGACGGCTTCCTCGCCATCGCGCGCCTCCCCCACGATCTCGATCCCTGGATCGGAACGCAGGATGGCAACCAGGAGAGCGCGAGCCGTGGCCGAATCTTCGGCGATCAACACGCGAAGAGGCGAAAGTCTCGTCATAAGAACCGAGCCACCGCTTCGAGCAGAACATCCTGCTCGAAAGCGCTTTTCACGATATAGGCATTGGCACCTACTTCCAGTCCCCGCGCCTTATCCTCCGGCCGGGCGCGGGAGGTGACGAGGATCACCGGCAGATCCCTGAAGCGGGAGGAAGCGCGGATTGCCTCGACCAGGGCAAATCCATCCATGCGCGGCATCTCGATATCGCTGACGACGATATCGGCGCCCGCGTTTTGCAGCAGATCCCAGGCTTCCGCGCCGTCGGCCGCCGCATCGACCTCATAGCCGGCGACTTCCAGGATGTTGCGCTCCATCGCCCGGCTGGTGAGGGAATCGTCAACGACCAGAATCCGGCGCTTTACGGCCGGACCGGCCGCCTGGCCCGCCTGCTCCTCGAGAATTCGCGACCGGCCGAGCGTCGTGCGCATGAGTTCCGCCGTGTTGAGAATGAGTGCGATCCGCCCCGTCAGCAGGACGGTGGCCCCCACGATATGGTGGAGACCCGCCAGACGCGGCCCCAGGTTTCTCACCAGGATTTCCCGCTCGGCGTTCAGAGCGTCGACCACAAAAGCGCGCCTTTGCCCGCCCAGGCCGACGATCACGAGATTGAGCTTTTCCGTCTTGGCGCGTTCCCTGTCCTGGGACAGGCCGAGAACCTCGCTCAGACCCACCACGGGCACCGCCTCATCCCCTTCGATGAAAAGCGGCACTCCCTTGGACCAATGCAAGTCCTTCGCGGCCACGATCGCGACGCGGCGGACACTCGCCCCATCGATCGCGAAAATCTGGCCCGCGCTTTCCACCAAAAGGGCGCGGATCGTCGTCAGCGTCAGCGGCAAGGAGAGGATGAAGCGGGTTCCTTCACCCTCTATCGACGCGACTTCGACCGTGCCCCGCATCGCCTCCACCGACGCCTTGACCGCATCGAGACCGATGCCCCGCCCGGAGATGGAGGTGATTTCCCGGGAGGTGGAGAAACCCGGCAAGAAGATCGCATCCGCAACGGTTTCGCCGGGCCTCAGGACCAGTCCTTTGCGCCGGATCTCCTCGCCGATTTCCTCGAGCTTGAGGCCGGAGCCGTCGTCGGCCACCATCACTTCCAGCTTATCGCCGCGAAGGGCGGCGGAAACCGAAACCCGGCCTGCAAGGGGCTTGCCACGCGCCCGGCGGCGCTCAGGAGTGCCGACGCCGTGATCGACGGCGTTGCGCACAAGATGCAGGAGCGGCGCTCTCAGACCGTCGATGACCGAGCGATCGATTTCGACCGCGCCCCCCTCGACGACAAGCTCCGCCTCCTTTCCCGACGCGAAGGCCACGTCGCGGGCTGCTCGCGCCAGGCCATCGCAAGCCACCGAGAAAGGCAGCATCCGAAGTCGTGTCACCTCCGCGTGGAGCGGCGCTGCCGAGGCTTCCAGCAGATGCTGGTCGCCCGCCAAGGCCTGATCGAGGCGGATCAGCTCGTTCATGACCCAATCGAGGCGATCGACGTCTTCGACGGTGTTCCCGTCCATAATCGCGTTCCATCGCGCGTCCCGCCATTGCTTGACGAAAGTCTGCAACTCGGCGACGGACCCTCTCCTGTTCTGAGCGCGGCGTCGGGCCAACAGGAGTTCCCCGCTTTGAGCCAAGAGGGAATCGAGCTTCTCCGCAGCGATGCGGACGGCGCCCAGGACCTGCGGCACCGGCGCGGGTACGACCGCCGGTAAAGGCGGCGGCGTTTCCACAGGTCGGGAGGGCATGACGATCTTGGGGAGCACGGGGGGATCGGGAACGCTCTCCCTCACGGGAGGAGCCCCCCTGGCGAAGATCAACTCCCCAATCTGCGTCACGACCGAGGTGAGATGCGCCTTGTCGAGCGGAGCGTCATCGCGCAGCTGGCGCGCGGCAGATCGCAGGGCATCCCCCGCCGCGAAACAGAGTTTCCAGCCTGCGGGCTCGATCGCGGCCCCCAAGTGACGTGCAGGTCCGAGAATATCCTCGATGCCATGGCAGAGGCTGCCGATCACCTCGATATTGACCGATCCCGCGGCCCCCTTGAGGCTATGCGCCGTCCGTAACAGGGATTCGAGCAGCCGGTCGCGGACGGCTGGATCGGTCTCCTTTTCCAGATCCAGCAGGTCCCTCTCGAAATCGAGTCCCCGCTCCTCCAGCTCCTCCGCGAAGGTCTTCAACAATTGTGCGAGGAGTGGATCCATCGCCTAGACGCTCAATAGGCCGTACCCGCGAGGAGCTTCCGAAGTCGCCCGCCGAGAAGATCGAGATCCCGTGCCGCCTGCTCGGTCTGACGGGTCGCCACAAGGGTCTGGTTGGTCCCCTGGTTGATATTGTGCATGGCTTGCTGAATCTGGGACATGCCCGCCGATTGCTGGCCGACAGAGGCCGTGATCTGCGCCGCGGCCAGCGCCGCGTCGTCGATGGTCTCCGAAAGCGTCGCGATCGTCGTCCCGGCTTGGCGCACCGCCAGAAGAGCCTGATTGACGCTTTTTGCGCCTTCTTCGGTCGCCAAAACCGCGCCGTTGGTCGATTTTTGGATTTCGCCCAGGATCTGGCGGACTTGAGCCGTCGCCCGCTTCGACTGTTCGGCGAGCGCCTTGATCTCCGAAGCCACAACGGAAAATCCTCGGCCGTGCTCGCCGGCACGGGACGCCTCGATGGCAGCGTTCAGGGAAAGAAGATTCGTCTGGTCGGCGACATCCGTGACCGCCGCGATGATCTCGCCAATCGCCTGCGCCTGCTCGGCCAATCCGAGTATGCGTTGCGCCAGCGCCTCGGTCTGCTGCTCGACCGTGCTCATGACGCTCGTGGCGTCTTCGACCGCGCGCCTGCCGTTGTCACCGACCTCTACGGCCCGCCGCGATGCCTCCGTGACCGCCGAAGCCCTGTCGTTCGCCTGCGAAGACGTTTGAGCGATCTGGTCGACGGTGCTGACCGTCTCGACAACCGCCGCAACCTGTTCCTGGATGCTCGAGGCCTGCTGGCTGGTGCCCGCGACAATCTCCGCCGTCGCGGTGGCAAGGTCGTTGACCGCGCGCTCCAGGGGGCTGGTGATGCTTCGCACGATCCAGAAACCGATCACGGCTAGGACAGAGAAAATCACCGCCGTCCCATAGGTGATCGCATCGAGGGTTACTTTGGCGACAAAGTCGGCTTCAACCGCCCGCTGATCAAGGAGCCCTTTTTCCTCGGTGGAGACCGCGGCTAAAACCGCCTTTATATCGTCCGAGAGTTTCCTGTCGCGACCCAGCAGGGCAGCCACGATCGCCGCCTCGTTCGCCTGCTGCTTGCGCAGGCCGATCAAATCCCGGAGTTCGTCGGTCTTCATCTTCAAAAGCGGCTTGAAGGATTGAAGACGGGCTTGCTGACGAGGATTGTCCCGGGTGAGATCGACGACGTCCTGCACCTCCTTGTCGATGCTGGCGTAGGCGGTCTCAAAAGCTTCCAGGAAGGTGTCGCTACCGGTGAGGAGATAGGCTCGCTCCGCGGATTCCATCTGCAAAAGCGCCAGCGTTATATCGTCAGTCGAGTTCAGCACGTCATGGGTATGGCTGACCAGGTCACGGGTGAGCAGCAGGCGGGTCGTATTGGCGTAGGCCAGCATGCCGATAAGGGCCAGAATAACCGGTCCTACCGTGAACCCGATAGCAAGCCTGGCAGCAAGCGAGAGACGCCAATGCATTCAAACCTCCAGGCCGGTCGACCGGCTTTGTCCCTGAACGGGCTTCGGAAACAGTGATGGATGAGCGATGAAAGCCGGGGTATCGAGCACGGTCACACCCGCGCGGGTGACACCGCGCAGGCAGGCCGCGCCGGTTCCGCCGACAGTCGTCGGCACATCGAGTATGTCATCCCAAGCCATCGGGATGATTTCGACCGCATCTACGAGGATGCCAAAGTCGGCCTTGTCCTCGCCGCAAATGATAGTCCAGTCGAGGGCACTCCCCTCGTCCTGACGGATCCCGAAAAACTCTCTCAGATCGAAAACCGGAAGCAATTCGCCCCGTAAATTGGCAATCCCAACGAAAAGGCGGCCGGCACCGGGGACCGGGGTCACGTCGGGAGAGCGAATGACCTCCCGGGCATAACGCGTTTCCAGGGCTAGACGCTGTCCCGCCAGGGAAAAAACCACCGCCTCGGAGTCGCTTTTCGTCCCACTGACCACCGGTGTCGCCTGTGCGAGGGCGACTGCACGCTCCTCCAGAAGCTCCCGGGTCCTCTCGGTCGAGGGCGACAACACGTTCTGGAGAGCGGCATCGAGTTCCGCCAGGCTCCGCCGCGCATCCGTCCAATCGATCGGTTCGGCCCGCCTCAAGACGAATAGGCCCAATCGGCCGCCAAGGCCGCCATGCGGCTTTTAGCGGCGCGGACCAGATGCTCCGCGGGGGCACCATCGGATAGAGGCATGACTCTATCCGGCGGTTGCAGCGCGGCGATGTCGTGGCCGCGTTGATAGGCCGACCATGCCTCCACCTTGCTTCCCAGACGCTGGAGGATCGAACCCAGGCTCAATTGCGCCACCGCGAGGCCTGGGTCGAGATAAAGCACTCGCCGCATGGCGTCGGCCGCCGCCCGATGGCTGCCCTGCTCCATCAGCAGCATGCCATGAAGAAAATGAAGCTCCGCGCAAAGCGGATGGGTCGCGCTTTCCTCGGCAGCGACACCGGCGGCTTCCTTGATAGCGCCGGTATCCCCCAATTGCCGGACGCGCGTCACGGCGGCAGCGGAATCCCCTATCGAAACCGGTACTTCCGCGATCGCAGGCTTTGCCGCTCGATGCGTGTGCTGAGGACCGTCCTCGACCCCAGGCATGGGCTTCTTCCAGCGGGACCGAGGGAGCGATGTTGAGGCCCTCGTGACGGTGCGAGCGGCCGTCGTCCGCCGGTAAAAGATCCCCCCCGGCGTCAGGACCGCCTCGAAGGGATGAGCGACCTGGAGAAGCGGATCGGAAGGGCCTGTGATCAGCCATCCTTCCGGAGCCAGAGACTGGAGCAGCCTGTGCCCGACTCGCTGCACCGCGTCGGAGCTGAAATAGATCAGGACGTTGCGGCACAGAATGATATCCAGCCCGCCCGACCAAACCTCCGGAAAGGGATCGCCTGTCGCCAGATTAAGGCGGGAGAATGCCACCCGCCCCCGCAGATCTTCGTTCAGCACGAAGCGATCCCCGCGACGGCGGAAATATCGCGGCGCGATAAGAGCCAAATCGCCACGCAACGACCAGGAAGAGAAAACCCCGCGCCGGGCGGCAGAAAGCGCCGCTTCCGATACATCGGTGCCGTAAATCCGGGCGCCGACCGCAAGCCTTTCTTCTTCCAGAAGAATAGCCAGAGAATAAGCTTCCTCGCCGGTGGCACAGCCTGCGCTCCAAATCCTGGGGGCCGGCATGGGGCCGCGGCGGGCGACGAGATCAGGCAGCAGTCGAGTGCGGATCGTCGCAAATTGGACAGGATCCCTGAAAAAGTAGGTTTCTCCGACACCGACCTCTTCCGCCAGATCTTCGATCGAAGCGGACCCGGATTGCAGATGCGCGAGATAGGCGGCAGGGCTGTCGATCATAAATTTGGCCATCGCCCGACGGATCCCGGCCTCCGCGAAAGACTGGCGGTTGAGCGGAAATTCCAGTCCTGCCCGCTCTCTCAGCACCGCCGCTATCGTGGCGAAAACAGGAACGCTCCAACCGCCGACACTCATGCGGCAACCTCGGCGCATTCGGCTTCCGCGAGGGACTTGCTTTCGGCTTCCGTCAAGAAGCCTTCGAGATCGTGCAGCAAAAGGACGCCATCTTTCAGCCGGACGACGCCCGTAACCTGGCCGATCCCGGAAGCCAGCGACTCCGGTGTTTCGATTGCCGCCGGCTCGAATGTTTCCACGCCCATGGCGCGATCCACGCGCAAAGCCACCAGACGCCGGCTGGTTCTGGCGACGACAAAATGATCGCTGAGTGAAACCGGCTTGGGCGGGTGATTGAAGCGCCGCCGGATATCCAGAACCGGAACCAGCGCCCCCCGCACATTGATCACGCCTTCCACAATCGGCGGCGCTTTCGGAAAGGGGACGACGCGCACCGCGCGAAAGATTTCGACCACACTCGCCACGGTTATGGCGTAGCTCACTTCCGCCAAACGGAAGATGAGATACTCTTGGGGAGGATCCTGCGAGCCCGTCACCTAAACACCAATCCCGGCCTCACTCGGGGAGCGATACAACCCCTGCGAGACTCCAATTCCTGATTCCTGCCCCCGCCCGGAGACAGGCATTCAACACACTTTTCTCGCTAGAAATGCATGCCTCACAACCGTATTGGTGGAAATTTTGTAGAAATGCTTTTAACAAATCGTTTAAGAGCCTGCGATTTTAGCCAAGACTACAACTTTCAGTTAATTTGCAGAGTCCTGCTAAAGTGGCTGGATTTCAGCCATTTTCTTGAAAGGCTAAAGCCAAGAATTCCGCAATCGGATCCCTCAAGATAAAAGATCTAATTACCCTAAAGGGTTAATTTTTGACGGTGCCGGCAACCAAGCCAGGATCGCGTATGGCGATCAGCCTCAG
Source organism: Rhodospirillales bacterium (assembly GCA_947473305.1). Taxonomy (GTDB): domain Bacteria; phylum Pseudomonadota; class Alphaproteobacteria; order ATCC43930; family CGMCC-115725; genus CANJCB01. Next base: position 78,115 of record CANJCB010000018.1, on the reverse strand, counting down.
AACCTCGTCGGCCGCCCTCAGACCGGGAGAAATATCGCCGAGCCCCAAGGCCACGAGACCCGTGTGGCTCAAGGCCGCCTGCCGCTCCCGCGCCGCAGGGTCGTCGAGAAGCTTCGCGATCTCCGATGCGATTCGAGCCGGATTGGCATCGGACTGAAGCAGTTCCGGCACCACCGGTTGATCGACCACGAGATTGATCAGGTTCACATAGCGAACCTTCACCAGCCGCTTCGCCAGGAAAAAACTCAAGGCGTTCAGGCGATAGGCGACAATCGCCGGCAGCCGGGCCATCGCCAGTTCCAAGGCAACGGTTCCAGAAGCTGCAATCGCTGCGTTGGAGGCGGCGAAGGCATCGTATTTCTCTCTCTGGCCGCGCAGGATCGTGACGGGCGCCGGCCAATCCACGGTAGCCGCAGCGATCTGCTCCGCCACAGTCTCGACCGTGGGAATCGCGACCCGCAAATTGGGATACCGTTCCCGCAATATCCCGATAGCCTCCCGGAAAATGGGCAAATGCCGCCGCACCTCGCCCCCTCTGCTCCCGGGAAGCACGGTCACGAGCGTGACGTCCGGCCCGATGTCGTGCCGGGCGCGAAACCCCGGACCGTCACCCCGATTCGCACCACTCTCCACCACGGGATGACCGACATAGGTGCAGGAAAGACCGACCGCCGTGAAATAGGGCGGCTCGAACGGCAGGAGCGTCATCAGATGATCGTACCAGCGCGCCATCCGGCGGGCGCGACCGGCCCGCCAGGCCCAGACCATGGGAGCGACGTAATGGATGAGCAACAGCCGCTCCCCGGCTTCGCGCAATCGCTGCGCGATCCGCCAGGTGAAGCCGGAACTGTCGATGGTCACCACCGCCTGGGGCCTCAGCCGGCGGATTTCCGCCACCGTCTGATCCACCCGGCGAAAGATCCCCCGCGCCTTGGGCAGGACTTCGATAATTCCCATAACGGCGAGTTCCCGGAGCGGCACCAGGCTTTCGATTCCCTCGGCGGCCATCTGCTCGCCGCCGACGCCCGCGAAACGGACCTTGCCACCCGTCCGCTCCTTCAGGGCCTGCATCAGCCGGCCCCCGAGCGCGTCGCCCGAGGGCTCCCCCGCGATCACGTAGATCAGCGGTCCCGCCTCATCTGGCGTCACGGTTTGATGCCGATGACGAAAAGCCCGGCGTGATCGGCGGCCTCCGCCACCGCGGCGCGGCCCAGCACCAATCCGGCCCCCGCCTCGACGGCAATCCCCCTAAGACCGGCTTTCGCCGCACCGTGGACGGTTTGTCGGCCGATGGTCGGCAGATCCGCGCGGCGTTCCTGACCGGGCTTGGCGACCTTGACCAGGACGCCTCCGAGGCCGTCGCGGCGCAGCGTCGCGCAGCGAGCGAGCAGAGCGTCGGTTCCTTCGATCGCCTCGACCCCGAGAACGATGCCCTGCTGCACGACGGCGGCCTGGCCGATATCGAGCGCTCCGAGGGCCCGGGCCGCTCGGACACCGTAGTCGATATCCACCTGCGCCTGATCGTCGGGGACCCATTTTCCCAGCGGCCCCTCGGTCATGAGCGCCGAGCCCAAGATGCTCTCGATGCCGACGACCTTGAAACCTTCGATCTCCAATTCCTTGATAATGGCGGAGAGAAGGCCGTCGTCGCCGAGCGCCCGATATCCGATGCGCGCGAAGAGCTTCGCCACGCGCCAATCGGGCCTCAGCGAGGTCAGCGAGGGCCGGCGGACGCCACCCACCATGACCAGTTCCTCCACCCCCTGCTCCCGCAGGATGCGCAGGCCGGTCCCCGCCGTTCCGAGACGAATCCAGGCATGGGGGACCCCGGTGACGACTGCTGGATCGGCGTCCCCTTCGAGAGCAAGGACGAAAAAGGGGCGGTCGTCCGCCCGACAGGCCTCGATTGCGCGAAGCGGCAATTCGCCCGCGCCGGCAATGATGCCGAGTTTACCCGCCATTGGCCCCTTTGGGCTGACAGATCCCGCGTGACGTCTCGGCGCGCAGGAAAGTGACGACATCCTGAACCGGGCTTACGTCCTTGAACCTCTCGGCCACTTCGTCCACCCGTTCGGCCAGCGTTCCCCCATCGGCGAAAAGCATGCCATAGGCGGCGCGCAGGGCCTGCATATCCTCGCGGCCGAACCCACGCCGCTGGAGACCGATCAGGTTGAGCCCCGCGAGCCGCGCCCGATCGCCCATGACCGACCCATAGGGGATCACATCGCGCTCCACGCCCGTCAGCCCGCCGACCACCGCGTGCTGGCCGATCCGCACGAACTGGTGGACGGCCGAGAGTCCGCCGAAAAGCGCGAAATCGGCGACCGTCACATGACCGGCCAGCGTCGCGTTGTTGGCCATGATGACGTTGTTGCCGACTCGACAATCGTGAGCCACATGCGCGCTCATCATGAAAAGGCAGTTATCGCCCACGCTCGTCACCATCCCGCCCCCGGAGGTGCCGGGATTCATGGTGACATGCTCCCGGATAACATTGCGCTTGCCGATGGTCAGCGAAGATTTCTCGCCCTTGTATTTGAGATCCTGCGGTTCGTGCCCGATGGAGGCGAAGGGGAAGATGCGCGTCCCCTCTCCCACGGTCGTCCGACCGGCCACGACGACATGGGACATGAGCTCCACGCCCTCCCCTAGTTCGACCTCTTCGCCGATGCTGCAATAAGGACCGATCGAGACGCTGTCAGCCAATCGAGCGCCGGAAGCGACGATCGCCGTCGAATGAATTTTGCTCATGAGGCTCTCAGTCGCGGATCATTGCGGAATAGGTCGCTTCCGCCACCAGTTTGCCGTCGACCTTGGCCTCGGCTTCGAATTTCCAGACATTGCCGCGGTTGCGCTGCTTCTTCACATGGACCTTGAGAACGTCACCCGGCGTGACAGGCCGGCGGAAGCGCGCATTCTCGACAGTCATGAAATAGACGAGCTTGCCCTCGGACGCGGAACCCAGGGTGTGAACCACCAGGATGGCCGCCGTCTGGGCCATCGCTTCGATGATGAGGACGCCGGGCATTACCGGTTGCGTGGGAAAGTGGCCTTGAAAAAAGGGCTCGTTGATCGAGACGTTCTTGATCCCGACCGCGCTCTCGTTCGTCACCACGTCGACGACCCGGTCGATCATCAGAAAGGGATAGCGATGCGGGATCATCTTCATGATCCGCAGGACATCGATTTCGGAAACGGTGGCGGCCTTCTCGGCTATGTTATCCATCGCCTGCTAACCCTTCTTCGTCAGACGCTCCAGCGTAACCAATTGGCGGAAGAATTCCCCCCGCGGCTTGGCCGGAGACCCCACCACGGTAGCGCCAGCGGACAAATCGGCCATGACGCCTGCCTGGGCTCCGATTTTCACGCCCTTCCCGATATGAAGATGACCGCTTAGACCGGCTTGCCCCCCGATCACCACATAGTCTTCAAGGTGAGTGCTGCCTGAAATGCCGACCTGGGAAACCAGAATGCACCCGCGACCGACCGTCACGTTGTGCCCGATCTGCACCAGATTATCAATCATGGTGCCCGCGCCGATAACAGTATCCGGCCCGGCGCCGCGATCGATCGTCGTATTGGCGCCGATTTCGACATCGTCCCCGATCACGACGCGGCCCAGTTGGGGAACCTTGAGAACGCCGGCAGGCCCCGCCGCAAAGCCGAAACCATCCTGTCCGATCCGGGCTCCGGGATAAAGCATCACCCGGGACCCGATGAAACAATGGCTGAGTGTCACATTCGGACCGACCTTGACGTCATCGCCCAATTTGCAGCCCTGGGCGATAACGCTATTGGGTCCGATCCGACACCGCGAGCCGATCTCGACATTGGCCTCGATCACGACATTGGGGCCGACGACGCAGCCTTCTCCGAGCCGGGCGCTGGGATCGATCACCGCGGAAGGGGCGATTTCCGGCGGCGGCAAACGGTCCGGATAGAAGGCCTGGGCCGCCTTGGCATAGGCGCGATAGGGATCCTTGGAAAGAAGCAGGGCCGCTCCCTTCGGCGCTTCCCCAACCAGATCGGGCATGACGATGATCGCCCCGGCGGCGCACTTCCGAAAAGCGTCGATATATTTCCGATTATCGAGAAAGCTGAGTTGGTCAGGTCCGGCCGTGTCGAGGGGCGCAACGTCCCTCAACACCAGTCTGCCTTCCCCTCCGCCGCCGATTTCGGCCCCGACAAGCGTCGCGATCTCATTCAGCGTAAAGGGGCCGGCAACGCTAAAAAAACGGGGATCGGCCATCGCGCCCGGCGGTCAGTTCTTTTTCGGTGGCGGAGCGGCGGGCGGCGCCGCGCCGCGCGAACGAGCCGGCGGCGCCGAGACCGTTTCCGCGCCGGGCTTGGGCAAATTCACCGCAACCTGCGGCAGCCGCTGATCGACCCGCGTCAAAGCTTCCTGGGAGATGTCGAAGCCATCGGCCTGGAAGACGACAGTCTGGCGATCGAGGACCATATTGGCGCCTCGCTCCTGGGCGATCTCGGCGACGACCTGGAGGGCGACATTCTCGATCTTGGACATCGCCTCGGTGAAGCTCTGCTGCAGTGCCTGGCGCTTGGTTTGGACGTTGCGGTCGAGTTCGTCGTAACGCTGCTGGAATTCCTTGGTCTTCTCGGTAAAGGCGTCCTGCGACAGGATCGTCCGCTGCCTTTCGAGTTCGGCGCGGGTCTTCTGGAGGTCGTCTTCCTGCTTGGAGACTTCCTTAGAATAAATCTGGCCCTGCTGGTCGATCTGCCCCTGGACGCCCTTGGCGGCCTTAGAGGCGCTGATCACCTGCCGCATCTCCACGACGACGATGATGGGCGCGGGCGGGGGCGGTCCCTTTTTTGCCTGCTGCGCCCAGACACTGTTGGCCGGACCCGCCAGGAGCAATGCCGCAGCCACCCCCACGAGCAAGCGCGACGATGAACTCCATCTCATTTCCTAGAACCTCGTACCAAAGCTGACTCGGAAGAACTGTTTCTTGTCCAGGGCACGCACCTTGACGGGATAGGCCACGTCGAGGCGAATAGGGCCGAGCGGGGAAGCCCAGGAAGCGCCCACACCGGAAGCAATCCGGTAAGCCTTCACATCGGTGACCGAATTGGGATTCTCATCGATATCGAAAAGGCTGCCGATATCGGTGAAGAGACGCCCCGTGATCCCCAGTTCCTTGGGAAGCCCCAAGGGGAAACCGAGCCCTATGGAACTCACGTAATAGAAATTACCGCCGAGCGCGTCATGGGTCGTCGGATCGCGTGGCCCGATGCCTCCCGTGGCGAAGCCGCGCAGGTTATCGCCACCGATGAAGAAGCGATCCTGGATCTTCACCTTCTGGCCGATGCCGATGATATTGCCCGATTCTCCGGTGAAACTCAGGACCCATTGCGGCGCAATGGAGTAGAAATACCCGCCGGTCAGCACTGTCCGGATAAACCGGGCGTCGCCCCCAAGTCCCGCAAGATCGCTGTTGAACTGAGCGAAATAGCCCTCGGTGGGATCGGCGCGGTCATCGCGTCTGTCGTAGAGCAATTCCTGGCCGACCAAGGACGCGATCCGGCTGCCCTGCTGCTGCTTGATGAAGGTCGAAGCGGTCGCTTCCACGTTCTGGATGCTGTCCTGCCTCAAGGTGTAGCGCAACGTCTGACGCAGCCGGTCGGTGATCTGATAACCCAGCCTCAAAGAGCCGCCGAGCGAGAATTGATCGAACTGCTGGTTGGTGGTGGCATTGGTTCGCGTGACTTCGAAGAGATCCCAGCCCGCCGACAGATTCCTGTCCAAAAAGTGAGGTTCGGTGAAGCTCAGGTCGATTTCCTGAGTCCGCTGGGCGACCAGGGCGCTGATCCGCAAATCCTGCCCTTTGCCCAGCAGGTTCCGTTCTCGGACCGACACGTCCGCCAACACGCCGTCGGTGCTGGAGAAACCCACGCCGACCGAGAATTCGCCGGTGGATTGCTCTTCGACCTTGGCCGTGACGACCGTCTTGTCGGGGGCGCTGCCCGGCGCGTTGGTGATTTCCGACTTCTTGAAGAAGCCCAGGTTCTTAACCCGCTGCTCCGAGCGCCGCATCTTCGAGGTATTGAAGGCGTCGCCTTCGGCCAGCTGGAATTCCCGGCGGATCACCTTGTCCAGCGTGCGCACATTGCCTACGATGTCTATCCGCTCGACATAGACGCGGGGACCTTCCTGGATATCGAAGGTTATATCGACGGTTCGCGTCTCGGCGTTGCGGCGAACCCGGGGCTGTATGTCCACAAAGGCGAAGCCGCGGTTGCCAAGGGCGTCGGTCAGGACATTGATGGACTTCTCAACCTCATCCGCATTGTAGCGTTTGCCGTCCTTCGCAACGATCAGCGGCTTCAAATCGTCGACATTGATCTCTTTGATCTGATTGCTGATATCGATCTTGCCGAAGTTGTAGCGCTCGCCCTCTTCGATCGTATAGCTGACGAAGAAGCCGTCACGGGCCGGCGTCAGTTCCGCCACTGCCGCGACCACCCGAAAATCGGCATAACCCTCGGAAAGATAGAATTTCCGTAACAGGTCGCGATCGTAGGTCAGACGATCGGGATCATAGGTGTCATCGGAGGAGAAGAAGCGATACCACCGGGATTCCTTAGTTTGCACCACGCCGCGTAGCCGGCTGGGGCTGAACTGCTTATTGCCGATGAAATTGATGCTCTTGACGCCGGTGGTCGCCCCTTCGTCGATCTCGAAGACCAAATCGACGCGATTCTGTTCGAGCGGGATCACCTTGGGATCGACGGTGGCGGCGAAGCGGCCGCTTCTGCGGTAAAGATCCAGGATACGCTTCACATCCGCCTGGACCCGGGTCCGGGTGTAGACGACACGGGCCCGCAGCTGCACCTCGGCTGTGAGCGCGGTATCCGTCAGCTTGCGATTACCCTCAAAGGCAATGCGATTGATGATGGGGTTCTCGACCACGCGAACGACAAGAGCATTGCCTTCGCGCCGCAGATTGACGTCGGCAAAAAGACCTGTCGCGAAAAGCGCCTTCAGCGATTGGTCGATCCGGGTCGCGTCGAAGGGATCGCCCGGCTGAATAAGGAGGTAGGATTTTACCGTTTCCGGTTCGATGCGCTGGGTGCCGTCGATACGGATCTCGGCGATCGTCCCGCCCGTCTGAGCCCAAGCGGCAACAGGGGCCATCAGCGCGACAGCCGCGCCGATAGCCAGCGTCAGGCGGAGCCAGAGGAATACAGAACCGAACCGCACCACGCTTCCCCCTGCCGACTTTATCAACCTGTCGCGCTCCTAGGTTCCAAGTCCAAGAAGCTGCCTCACATCGTTCCACGTCACGAACAGCATGAGCATCACGACGAGCGCCAGCCCAAGACGGAAGCCGTATTCCTGCGCACGCGGCCCGAGCGGACGCCCACGCAATGCTTCAGCGGCATAGAACAGCAGGTGGCCGCCGTCAAGGATAGGGATTGGAAAGAGGTTAATAAGCCCAAGATTGATCGACAGGAAGATGGTGAGCTGGATGAGCGGCAGGATGCCGAGCTGTCCCACTTCGCCGGTCATCTGCATGATGCGGATGGGTCCGCCCAGCTCGTCCGCGCTCCGCAAACCGCTAATCACCTGCCAGGCACCCTGGAGAGTCCCGACCGAGAAATTATAAGTGTCGTAGGTCGCCCACCAGACCGCGCTGATCGGATCGCGCTTCACATAATCCGATTCGCCGACCGGACGGGTGATGCCAAGACGTCCCAGGCGATAGTGATTTCCGAAACGGTCGCGCTGGTCGACGACCTGGGGCGTCGCCTCAAGGGGAACGGTTGAATCGCCCCGCTTGACGGTAATCGCGAGAGGGGTGCCGGCATTGAAACTGACGATCTGCTGCACCTCCTCGAAGCTGCGGATCTGGCGATCGCCGATCGCGACGATGAGATCGCCCGTCTTGATCCCCGCTTTTTCGGCTGCGCTGGCGGCAACCACCTCGCCAACCATGGCGGGCGTGAAAGCCTGACCGACCGTGGAAAAAAGCACGGCTTTGACGACGATCGCGAAAAGAAAATTGGCGAAAGGCCCCGCGGCCACGATCGCCGCGCGCTGGCCCAGCCGCTTATGATGGAAAGCGACCGCCTTCTCGGCATCGGTCATCGTGCTGAGCTCTTGCCCCGGCATGGAGGTCGCGTCGCTGTCCCCGAACATCTTGACGTAGCCGCCAAGCGGAATCGCGCTGAACTTCCAGCGGGTTCCTGACCGATCGGTCCAGCCGAAGAGCTCAGGTCCGAAGCCGATGGAGAAAACCTCGACCCGGACCTTGTTCCACCGCGCCACGAGGTAGTGACCAAGCTCGTGCACGAAAACCAGCACGGTGAGAACGATCAGGAATGGAGGACCGTAGACGCGCCCATTGGTCCAGGCGACGTCGAGCCAATGCATCAGGGAATCCATATACCTTCAACCATCCCTATCAAAACAGACACACGCGCCGGTAAGAGGATACCAGCAAATCTACACCGATCTTTGGCAAAAATAGGGCCATGCAGCGGCGCTCGTCAAAATCCCGGGGGATCCGCCATCACCACTGCAGGGGGTTGCCCTCCAGAAGCTCAACGATCGCGACGGCCGGGAGCACAACCAACATCCCGTCCAACCGGTCGAGAAGCCCCCCGTGCCCCGGAATGAGGTCGCTCGCGTCCTTGACCCCGAAATGGCGCTTGGCGAATGATTCCGCGAGATCTCCCATCTGCTCGACGATCGCAAGCCCGACACAAAGCATAGCCATGGCGGCCGCAGGCGGACCGACCAGACGGCTCGCCGCGTAGCCGATCACCGCTGCGCCAGCCATCCCTCCCAAAAGCCCGGCCCAGGTCTTCTTCGGGCTAAGTCTGGGAGCTAATAACGGCCCACCAATGCCGCGACCGGCGGCGTAAGCACAAGTGTCAACCACCCAGACCAGCACGAAAATCCAGATTATCGTGACGCGCCCTATATCGGGATCCCGCGACAGCCAGACAAGAGCCACGCAAGGCAAGGCGATCCAAAGCGTGCCGATCGCGGTCCAGGGCGCTTCCCGTTCGCCCCCGAGACGTCCCAGGGCCCAGACCGCCAGGGCTCCCGTCATCGCCACTCCCAGCGAAAGCAAATAGGCGCCTGTGGCGGCGACGCCGATCGCCGCGACGGCGGACAGAACGACCAGCGCCCCCACGACGCCGAAACGGCGCGCCCGGCAAAGCCGTGCCCATTCCCAGCCCATCACGGCTGCGCCCAGCGCAGCCATGCCCGCGACCCACGGAGGCCCCAGCCATACCACCCCCAGCGCCAGGGGCGCGAGAACCAGTGACGACAGGATGCGGTATATGAGCAAGCGGCTAGCGGACTAACGCGAACCGACGGAAGCGCCGTAGCGGCGTTCACGCCTGTGATAGTCGTGCAGCGCCCTTTCGAGGTCCGCCTTGCCGAAATCGGGCCAGAGCGTCGGCGTGAAAAGGAACTCCGCATAGGCGGCCTGCCAGAGCAGGAAATTGCTGATGCGCTGCTCGCCACTGGTGCGGATGACCAGATCCGGGTCCGGCAAATCGTGGGTCATCATATTGCCGGTAACCGCGTCCTCGTCGATCTCATCGGGCGAAAGACGGCCTGCCGCCACCTCTTCGGCCAATTTCCGGGCGGCGAGCGCGATCTCGGCCCGGCCGCCATAAGACAGCGCGATCGTCAGGTTGAGGCCGTCGTTTCCGGCGGTAAGCTGTTCGGCATTCTCGATCAGCGCGATGATGTCCGGATCGAGTCGCGAGCGTTCGCCGATGATCCGCATGCGGACGCCCTTGCGGTGCAATTCCGCGACTTCTCCCCGCAGATAGTGGCGCAGCAGCCCCATGAGGTCGCCGACCTCCTGAAACGGCCGCTTCCAGTTTTCGGAAGAGAAGCCGAAGAGGGTCAGGTAATCGATCCCGAGTTCCTTAGAGGCGATCACGGCCCTGCGCACGGCCTCGGCGCCCTGGCGATGGCCCATGATCCGCGGAAGGCCGCGGGCTTTCGCCCAGCGCCCGTTGCCATCCATGATGATGGCGACATGGCGGGGCGGCGGCGGCATCTGGTCGTCAGAAGCAATGTTCATGGGCATAGATCTAGGTCGAACCGGAGGATCGGTCAGACCTGCAGGATCTCCTTGTCCTTCTGGTGGAGGAGATCATCGATCTTCTTGATCGTTTCGTCTGTCGCGGACTGAATATCCTTCTCCAGTTTCCGATTCTGATCCTGGGAGATATCGCCGTCCTTTTCCTGCTTCTTCAGGGTGTCGATGCCGTCGCGACGGACGTTGCGCACGGAAACCCGCGCGGCTTCCGCATATTTGGCGGTGACCTTGGTCAACTCGCGCCGCCGCTCCTCGTTGAGGTCGGGGATCGGGATGCGGAGGACCTGCCCCTCGGTCTGGGGATTGAGACCGAGACCCGATTCGCGGATCGCCTTTTCCACCGCCTTGATCATGCCGCGATCCCAGACCTGCACCATAATAAGGCGCGGCTCCGGCACGCTCACCGTGCCCACCTGGTTCAACGGCATGTTGTTGCCATAGGCTTCGACCACGATCGGATCGAGGAGGCTGGCTGAGGCGCGCCCTGTCCTGAGCCCCGAGTATTCCTTTCGGAGGACTTCGATCGCGCCTTCCATCCGGCGGCGCACGTCCTTCACTATTGTGTCTTCGCTCACTTGATCACCTCATCTTCGGTGATGATCGTATAGCGGCCCTTGCCCTGCACCACGTCGGCGAAACCGCCTTCCTCATGGATCGAGAAGACAAGGATCGGTATCCGGTTTTCCCGCGCAAGCGAAATCGCCGACGCGTCCATGACCTGAAGGTCCTGGGACAGGACATCCAGGTAGCTCAGTCGCTCATAACGCTTGGCGTTTGCGACTTTTTTAGGGTCGGCGTCATAGACGCCATCGACTTTCGTCGCCTTCAGAAGCGCGTTGCACCCCATCTCGGACGCGCGAAGCGCAGCCGCGGTATCTGTGGTGAAGAAGGGATTGCCCGTGCCGGCGGCGAAGATCACCACCCTGCCTTTTTCCATGTGACGCATGGCGCGGCGGCGGATATAAGGCTCGCAGATCGCCTGCATGGCGATGGCGGATTGCACCCGCGTCGGAATGCCGACCCGTTCCAAGGCGCCCTGCAAGGCGAGCGAATTCATGATCGTCGCCAACATGCCCATGTAATCGGCAGTTGCGCGCTCCATGCCTGCGGCGGCGCCGGCGACACCCCGGAAGATGTTGCCGCCGCCGATGACCACGGCGACCTCAACCCCGAGGGAGTGGACCGCTTTGATTTCCGCGGCGATGCGCATGACGATCGCGGGATCCTGACCATAGTCCCGGTCGCCCATCAGCGCTTCGCCGGAGACTTTCAGAAGGACGCGACGATAGACGAGTTCTTGAGGCATATCGTTTGTCTAGCGGAGGCTCAGCTGGCAGGCAAGAAAAGGGCGGCTCGGATCATACATGATTTCGGCCGCCCCGCTTCCGCTCACTTAGGACAAACGACGTTAGGATTTGACCCCCGCCTGGGCCGCAACCTCGGCCGCGAAGTCCGTCGCTTCCTTTTCGATCCCTTCGCCCAGCGCGAAGCGCACGAAGCCCGTGAGCTTCACCGGCGCGCCGACTTCCTTGGCGAAGCCCTCGACGATCTTGGCGATGCGGCTTTCGCCGTCGATCACATAGACCTGCTCGAGGAGGACAACCTCTTCGTAGTATTTGCGCAGCCGGCCTTCGACCATCTTGTCGATGATCGCCTCGGCCTTGCCGCTGGCGCGGGCCTGCTCTCGCAGCACGTCGCGCTCGCGGTCGAGAGCGGACTTGTCCACCGAGGAAACATCCAGGAACTGCGGGTTCGCCGCCGCCACATGCATGGCGATGGACTTGCCCAGAATGGCGAGCTTGGCCGCGTCGCCCGTCGATTCGAGCGCCACGAGCACACCGATCTTGCCGAGGCTGGGGACCAGCGCGTTGTGGATATAGGAGATCACCACTCCGCTCGACACCTTGAGGTGCTTGACGCGGCGCAGGCTCATGTTCTCGCCGATGGTCGAGATGAGATGGGTCAACTCGTCCCCGACATTGCGGCCCGTACCCGGGAAGGGCGTGGCGCGCAACGCGTCGAGGTCATCGCCCTTGGCAAGCGCCAGGTCGGCGACGCCCTTGACGAAGCCTTGGAAGGCCTCGTTGCGGGCGACGAAGTCGGTCTCGGAATTGACCTCGACCACCGCGCCCGAAGTCCCACCGGTCGCAATGCCGACCAGACCCTCGGAAGCGACGCGCCCCGCCTTCTTGGCGGCGGCGGCGAGGCCCTTCTTGCGCAGCCAATCGACCGCAGTCTCGATATCGCCCTGGGTTTCGCCCAGCGCCCGCTTGCAATCCATCATGCCGGCGCCGGTCTTCTCGCGAAGCTCCTTCACCAAGGCGGCAGTGATTTCGGCCATATCTCTTACTTTCTCAACAAGATCGTTTCGTCACGCCGCCGATCAGGCGGAGGGCTGTTCCGCCGGAGCCGCCTCGGCCGCGGGAGCCGGCGCTTCGGCAACAGGTTCTTCGGCGACGACTTCCGCCGGCGCTTCGGCACGGGCGCCGACATCGACACCGGAAGCGGAAAGCTCCGCCTGGAGCCCGTCGAGCACGGAGCCCGAAACCAGGTCGCAATAGAGGTTGATCGCGCGCATGGCGTCATCGTTGCCCGGGATCGGGAAGGTGATGCCGTCGGGCGAGGAATTGCTGTCGAGGATCGCCACCACCGGGATCTTCAGCGCATTGGCCTCTTCGACCGCAATCGATTCCTTGTTGGTGTCGATGATGAAGAGAATGTCGGGAAGCCCGCCCATCTCCTTGATCCCGCCCAGAGCGCGCTCCAGCTTGTCCCGATCGCGGGTCAGTTCGAGAACTTCGCGCTTGGTGAGGCCCGCATGCCCCTCGGTCACCCGATCGTCGAGCTCGCGCAGGCGCCGGATCGAATGGGAGATGGTCTTGAAGTTGGTGAGCATGCCGCCGAGCCAGCGGTGGTTCACATAATACTGGCCGCAGCGCTTGGCTGCCTCGGCGATCGGCTCCTGCGCCTGGCGCTTGGTGCCGACGAAGAGCACGCGCCCACCGCCCGCGACCACGTCGCGCACGGCCTGGAGGCCGCGATGCAGCATCGGGACCGACTGTTCCAGATCGATGATGTGAACGCCGTTGCGGACACCGAAGATATGGGGCGCCATCTTGGGGTTCCAGCGGCGCGTATGGTGACCGAAATGAACGCCGGCTTCGAGGAGCTGACGCATGGTGAACGTTGGCATAGGCATAATTCGACTGTCCTTTTCCGGTTGGTCCGCCGCGGGGGATCATCGATCCTGGGATCGACACCGGAAGGCGCCGCAAAACGACGCCAAGTCCCCGCGTGAGGTTTAAAGAGGCGCACTAGATAGTCCGGACGTCCCGGATTTGCAAGCGCCGAGCGTTAAATGTGCTGGCCTTCGCTCAAAGGGATGTCCCGGAGGGTGCTTGGGGCAAAAAGCTCCTCGATTTTCATCTGCCGGTTGGTGAGGCCGTGCTCATGGAGATACTGGAGCAGCGCATCGATGGTTTCCCGGTTCTGGCCAAGGCCATAGGGGAACCAGTCGGGCCCGATGATCCTCTGCTCTTCTTCCATCAGAGGCTGTAGCCAGGCGAAGGAAGCCTTGGGAGATCCCGTCTCCTCCAGCATGTGATAGGCATAGTCCTTGGCGCGGCAGAAAGCCTTATAGAGCGACAGAGCGACCCAGGGATTGCGCTCGTAGATGTCCTTGCGGATTACGACCGTATGCATGATCGGATAGATCTTCGTGCGCCGGTAATGGTCCTTCTCGAGTTCCGCATAGTTCGGGAAAAGCCGCTTCACATTAGGCGCGCCCCGGCGGAAGGCGAGCGGGTTGTTCGCGGTCATCATGAAATCGATCTCGCCGCGCTCCAGGAGGTCGCCGAGTTCGGAGCCGGGAGGCGCCTGGGTCAGCTTCAACCCCGCGGGCAGCTTATGGCCCAAGCGGTCGGCACGGCCCTGGACCCATTCCACATCCGTCGGCTTCACGCCGTATTCATGCTCCAGCAGGCCGCGCATATAGACGGCGGCGGTCATGCTGTATTCCGGCACCCCGCCCCGCTTGCCCTTGAGGTCGGCCGGGGTCTTGATGCCCTTGTCGGTGTTGATGAAGAAGAACCCGTGGCGGAACACCCGGGACGGAAAGGCCGGGATGGCGATGAAGGGCGGGTCGCCCGCATTCACCAGGGTCGAATAGTTGGAGAGCGACATCTCCGCGACGTCGAACTCCTTATATTGGAGCATGCGCCAGAAAATCTCGGCGGGCTGGATCGTCACATAGGTGAGATCGATCCCCTCGGGCTTGATGGAGCCGTCCCGCAAGGCCTGGGTGCGGTCGTAAGGCCCGCAGGCCAAGGTCAGGCGCAAATCCCCCATCGATCGATCCTCTCTCTATTTCAGCTTGGAACGTTCAGAGGCTGGCTGATCTCGCGGAAGACGTCCAGCCCTTCGCAGCGTTCCCCGTGAGCCGCCAGCGCCGGCCAGCGTTGGTCGTCGAAAAAGCCGGGCAGCGCCTCCCGCGTGAAGCGGAGCGCGCAGGCGACCGCGATATCGGCGTGACTGAGCTTGCCACCGAACCAGAAGGCTCCGCTGCGGGTGGCGCGATCCTTGTCGAGAGCCCCCAAGACGCCTGAGACCTGGGAATTGCAACGTTCGACCCAGACCGGAGACTTCTCGCTATGCAGAACCCGCTCGTAGACGAGGCTCACCGCCTTATCCGCCATGCCGGTGGCGAGCGCGCAGACCTTCAGAGTCGCGCGGCGCTCCACTCCCCGTTCCGGGATCATCGCCTTTTCAGGGCCGGCAAGCTCGTCGAGATGGTCGAGGATGGCGGCGCTTTCGATCAGGCTCTCGCCGGTGTCAAGCACCAGGGTCGGCACGCGCTTCAGAGGATTATAGGGCTCGATGCGGGCGGCATCGCCGAAGACCGACCAGGGCTGGTGTTCGAAGTCGATACCGTAGAGGCGACAGGCGATTGCCACGCGCCGCACGAAAGGCGAATCATATTGGCCGATCAGGATCATCGAGGCATCCTCCTGCCTCCATCTTGCGGGGATCGTTCGACGCTCGCAACCGCAGCGGGAGTGATCTAAGCTTCAACCAGCGGCGGAGGGTGTCATGAGCGAGGGGCTTGAAGGCGGCTGCGCGTGCGGGGCGATCAGGTATCGCCTCAAGTCCGCGCCGATGTTCGTCAATTGCTGCCACTGCCACGATTGCCAGCGGCAGACGGGCACCGCCTTCGTCATAAACGCGCTGATCGAGACCGACCGGATAGAGATTTTATCGGGCGAACCTGAAGGGGTGCCGGTCCCGACGGACAGCGGAAAGCCGCATGATATCTACCGATGCCCGAGCTGCCAGACGGCTCTCTGGAGCGACTACGGCCGCCGGCCGGGATTGCGCTTCCTGCGCGTCGGCACCTTGGACGACCCGGGGAAACTGCCGCCCGAGGCCCATATCTTCACCCGCTCGAAGCTCCCCTGGGTCCGCTTGCCGGAAGACCAGCCCGCCTTCGACGTGTTCTATGACATGAAGACGCAATGGAAGCCTGAAAGCCTGGAGCGCCGACGCGCGCTCCGGGGCTGAGCAAACGATCAGAGGGGGCTTGGAGATGAAGCGGATGATTTGGGCCTCCGGCCTTGCGACCCTCGCCCTGGCGCTCGCGGCAACGCCTTCGCCAGCCCAAACGACGCCTCAGCGGGGGGGCACTGCCGTCTACGTGCTGAACCAGGAGCCGCCCACGGTCAATCCCGATACGTCCAACGGCGTGCCGGACAAGCAGGTCGGTTGCACGATCTATCAGGGGCTTCTCCAGGTCACGACGGACTTTGAGATCAAGCCGCTGCTGGCCAAATCCTGGACCGTGTCGCCCGACGGGCTCACCTATAGCTTCGATCTCGTGAAGGCGAACTGGCAGGACGGCAAGCCCCTCTCCTCCGAAGACGTCAAATATTCGCTGGCCGAGGTCAGCATAAAATATTCCCCCGTCTTCGTCGCCACGGGCAAGGGCATCGAGAGCATCGAGACGCCCGCCCCGGACAAGGTGACGATCAAGCTCAAGCAGCCTTCCGGCCCCTTCCTCGTTTCCCTGACCTGCCAGCAGGGCGGTGCCATCCTGCCTGCCCATCTGCTGCGCGGCACGGATCCCCGGACAAATCCGATCAGTTCGACCGCTCCCGTAGGCACTGGCGCCTTCAAGCTCTCCGAGTGGAAACATGGGGATTATCTGAAGCTCGACCGGAACCCCAATTACTTCGAGCCGGGCAAGCCCTACCTCGACACCGTGATCGCCAAGATCATCACCCAGTCCGCCGCGCGCCTCCAGGCGCTCAAGGCCGGCGAGGTCGATGTGGTCCAGTCTATCCAGGTCAGTGATATGGCGGCCGTGCGCGCCGATCCGAAACTCAAACTGGAACTGAGCGATTTCGTGCCGGGCACCACTTTCGCCTTCTTCAACGTGGCCCGCAAACCTCTGGATGACAAGCGGGTGCGCCAGGCGCTGATGATGGCGACCGATCGCGACTACATCTTCAAGAACGCCTATTTCGAGGTCGGCGGCGTCGCGACCGCTCCTTGGACGAAGCAGATCAAATGGACCGTCAACCCGAACATCGACTACCGGAAGATGTATCCCTACGACGCCGCGAGGGCGAATGCGCTGCTTGACGAGGCCGGTGTGAAACGCGGGGCCGACGGCAAGCGCTTCACCACCCATGTCATCATCTATACCGCCGATTATCCCGAATTCCAGCAGGTCGCAGTCGCGCTCAAGAGCATGTGGCAGCAGGTCGGCGTCGAGGTCGTGATCGATGCGATGGAACGGGCAAGCCTTGTGAAAAAGGTCTTCGACGATCGCGATTTCGATATCTCCTTCCAGGTCTACAACAGCTATGCCGATCCTGCCCTGGGCGTGGCGCGGATCTTCGTGACCGCAACCGCGGGCAAGCAATTCGGCAACGCATCGCACTATTCAAACCCCAAGGTCGATCAGCTTTTCGAGCAGGCCGAAGCGGGCAGCAACCTGGCCGACCGCGCCAAGGCCTATCAGGAGGCCCAGGCGATCCTTGCCGACGATCTCCCAGTGCTGAGCCTGCGCGAGACCGCCAACCTCGACGCCGCGACCGCCCATCTGAAAGGGCTATGGGGAATCCAGGGAACGGGGACCTGGGCGAACGCCTGGCTGGCCAAATAACGCGGGCTTCGCTCGCTATTCTTGGAGGGAACCATGAACCTTTCGACCTTCACCTGGATCCATACGGTCCTGAGCCTCGGCGCGATCGTCGCGGGCTTCGTCGTGGTGATCGGCATGCAGCGCCGACAGGCCTCGCCTTCCTGGATCGCGGCTTTTCTCGCATCGGCGGTGGCGACGAGCGTCACGGGCTTCGGCTTCCCCTTCGATCATTTCCTGCCGTCCCATTGGGTCGGCGTTATCTCGCTCGTGGTGCTGGGATTGGCGATTCTAGGGCATTATGTCTTTGGGCAATCCGCCCTGGGGCGCTCGATCTACCTGATGGGATCGATCATCGGCCTCTATCTGCTGGTCTTCGTGCTGATCGCCCAGGCTTTCCTGAAAGTGCCCGCGCTGCACGCCCTGGCGCCGACGCAGACCGAGCCCGCCTTCGCCATCGCGCAGATCGCGGCGCTCATCGTCTTCATCATCCTAGGCATCGCGGCAGCGAGAGCATCCCGCCCTCGCCCCGCCGTGGTCTAAAGCCTTTCCTAAAGCCGGATGTAGCCCGTCTCGCCTTCGGTCACGATCTCCGTTCCATAGTGACGGGAGAAGCGCGTCACACGGTCGAGAACCCGGGCCGCGACCTCGCCATGGGCGATCACCGGGCGTCCCATCTGGGCGCGGGACCGCTTGTGGCCAAGATCGACCGGATGGAGGCGGATGCCAACCAGCTCGCGTCCCCGGAATTCGCACATGGCGGCATAGCTCTCCCAATATTCCTTGAAGGCCGGGAAGCTGCGGGTGCCGTTGCCGTTGCGCGCATCGAGGAAATCGCCGGGCGTGGCGGCATGATCGAGCCCGAAGCGGGTATAGGCTTCCGAGGGGAAAACCTGGACCGAATCGTTCTGGAAGATGTGATTCCCCAGGCTGTAGAAGATCGGCCGGTTCTTATAGACCTCGATCCCCAGGGTCACATGGAGGCCGTGACCCACCACGGCGTCGGCGCCCGCGTCGATCGCCGCCCGCGAGAACTCGATCATGAAGTCGGCCGGAACTTCCAGATCGACGCGGGTCGGCGTCGTGCGCCGCCCCGTCTCGCCGTATTCGTGATTGTGGAAGGAGAAGACGACCCAATCGGCCTGCCGCTTGGCCTCACGGATCGCCCTTAGGTTGGCATCGGCATCCGAGGCATCGACCGTCGTCGAGATCCGGAATTCCTTGCCGCGCTGGAATTTGCTGCCGAGGAAGGTCGTCGCTTCGGCGGTGTCCTCAGGGGCCTCGCTCGCCGCATAGAAGGAAGCACGCAGACGGGCCATATCCGTCGAAAAGGCAAGCTGATCGGAAATCCGCATCAGCGCATCGAAGGCCTGGCTGTCGACGGTGTAGTTGCTCGTGTAGCGCAGCGGATTGCAGCCAGGGCGGCCATAGGTGTCCGGCCGCTGCTCGCCGGCCTGCTCGCCCGGCTTGAAGGTCGAGGTCGCGGAAACGAGGCCGACGCGCCCCGCCGCGGTATCCACATAGCCCGGCATCCGCGATTCGCCGAGATTGGCGCCGCTGCCGGAATAGGCGAGCCGCGCCTGCTGGAGGTGCTTGCACATGGCCAGCACGCCGCCGGGGCCATAGTCCAGTGCGTGATTGTTCGAGGTGGAGACCAGGTTGAACCCCATCCACTTCAAGTCCTCCAGCAATTCCGGCGGGGTCGTCATGGGCGTCCCCTTGGTCGCCGTGGCATAGCCCTCGTCCCGGTTGCGGACAGTCGTTTCGAGATTGGTGAAGGCGAGATCGGCGTTCCGGGTCAATTCCACCAGCGCCAGATAATCCGGTTCCTTGAAGGGCGTCAGTCCCCGCGCGAGCATGGTCTCGCCGCAGAACAGCATCCGGGCGTTCCCGGTCTCGGCCTGATAGATCATTCCCTCACTCCTCCGCACGAAAACCGTCCCGGTCCCGTTTCTCGATTATTACTACAGAGTTGCGAAGACTCGCCAGGGCTTAGCGACGAGGCTCTGGCCGGTCAGATGTCGTGAACGTCCACGATGCCCGGGAGCGACTTCACGGCGGCCCGGATCTTTGGGCTGATCCGGAAGCCGCCGGGCAAGGCAATCTCCACTTCGCGGGAAGGCGGCAGAGGGATTACGACAGTGACACGGCCCCGCCCAACCCCCTCGCGGGAAATGAGGGCCTGAAGCGGCGAGACTGCTTCCTGCCCGCCCAGGAAGACCCTGAGGCCCGCGGCCGCATGAGCAACGACACCGTCCAGCGGTTCGATCCGCTGGGCGGTGAGACGCAAGTTTTCCTCTTCCGCCCGGATATCCACGGTGACGACTAAAGGTTGTCCGGAATCAAGTGCTTCACGCGATTGGCTCAAGATATCGGAGAAGACGGTGACCTCGAAAAGCCCGCTCGAATCCGACATCTGGACGAAGGCGAAGCGGTTGCCCCGCGCCGAGGTCCGCTCCTTCTTGCCGACGACGATGCCGGCGAGTTTGTGGCGGGTCGGCCCGCCCACGGACATGCGGGCCGGCAGGTCGGCGAAACGCACGACTCCCACCCGCTCCAGGCTCTTCCCATAAGCATCGAGCGGGTGGCTCGAGAGATAGAAGCCGATGGCATCGAACTCGTATTGCAGCTTCTCGATCGAGGGCCAGTCCGGGATTGGCGGCAATGCCGGATTGCGCAGCGGCTGATCGGCGCCGCCGAAGAGGCTGACCTGCTGGCTGCCCCGCTCGTCCGCCGCGACGCTCGCATGGCGCAGCAGCATTTCGCCCGCGGCCAGGGTCTGGGCGCGGTTGGGGTTCAGGGATTCGAAGGCTCCGGCCTTGGCCAGCGATTCGAACTGCCGCTTGTTGAAGCTCTTCACGTCGAGGCGCCGGGCCAGATCGAAAAGGTCCTTGAAGCGACCCTTCGCCTTGCGCTCGGCGACCAGCAGTTTCATCGCCTCCGCGCCGACACCCTTGACCGCCGCCAAGGCATAGCGGATCGCGGTGCCCTGTGGCGTCTCCTCCACGCCGAAGGTGACTTCCGATTTGTTGATGTCCGGGGGCAGCAGCTTGATGTTCAACCGCGCGCATTCCTGGCGGAAAACGTTCAGCTTGTCGGTATTGCCAAGATCGAGGGTCATGGAGGCGGCCATGAACTCGACCGGATGGTTCGCCTTGAGGTAGGCCGTCTGATAGGCGACCAGCGCATAGGCCGCCGCATGGGATTTGTTGAAGCCGTAGCCCGCGAATTTCGCGACCTGGTCGAAGATATGGTCCGCCGTCGCTTCCTTGACGCCGCGCTTCTTGGCACCGTCGACAAAAAGCCTCCGCTGGGCCTGCATCTCCTCCTTGATCTTCTTGCCCATGGCGCGACGCAGAAGATCGGCCCCGCCCAGCGTATAGCCGCTGAGTACCTGGGCGATCTGCATCACCTGTTCCTGGTAGATCATGATCCCGTGGGTTTCCTTGAGGATCTCCTCAAGGGACGGATGCAGGTAGTCGGGCTTCTCATCGCCATGCTTGATCGCGATATAGCGCGGGATGTTCTCCATCGGACCCGGCCGGTAGAGCGACACCACGGCGATGATGTCCTCGAAGCGGTCGGGGCGCAGCTTCTTCAGCATGTCGCGCATGCCCGCGCCTTCGAGCTGGAACACGCCGACCGTATCACCGCGCCCCAGAAGCTCGAAGCTCGGCCCGTCGTCGAAGGGCAGGTTGGTGAGGTCGAGCTCGACGCCCCTTGCCTTCAGAAGATCGAGTGCGCGGGCCAGAACGGTGAGCGTCTTCAGTCCCAGGAAGTCGAACTTAACGAGCCCCGCCGTCTCCACATATTTCATGTTGAACTGGGTGACCGGCATGTCCGAACGCGGGTCGCGGTAGAGCGGCACCAGCCGGTCGAGCGGCCGGTCGCCGATCACCACGCCCGCCGCATGGGTCGAGGCATGGCGATAGAGGCCTTCGAGCTTCAAGGCCGTCAGCATCAGCCTTGCGACTGTCTCGTCATTGTCCCGCATGCCCTGGAGCGCCGGTTCCCCGTCGATGGCCTGCTGGAGTGTCACCGGATTGGCGGGGTTGTTCGGCACCAGCTTGCAGATGCGGTCCACCTGCGAATAGGGCATCTCCATGACCCGTCCCACGTCGCGCAACACCGCCCGGGCCTGGAGCTTTCCGAAGGTGATGATCTGGGCCACCCGGTCGCGGCCGTATTTTTCCTGGACGTGGCGGATCACCTCGTCCCGCCGGTCCTGGCAGAAGTCGATATCGAAGTCCGGCATGCTGACACGTTCGGGGTTCAGGAACCGCTCGAAGAGCAAGCCGAAACGCAAGGGGTCGAGGTCCGTGATGGTGAGCGCCCAGGCGACCACCGATCCCGCGCCGGAACCGCGCCCCGGTCCCACCGGGATGTCATGGGCTTTGGCCCATTGGATGAATTCGGCGACGATCAGGAAATAGCCGCTGAAGCCCATGTTGAGGATGGTACCGAGCTCGAACTCCAACCGTTCGTGATAGGGCTTGGCAGCCTCTTCGAATTCCGCCGGCGTCATATCGGGGCGGTAGACCTGCGTCGCGAGACGCCGCTCCAATCCTTCGGCGGCCATCCGGCGAAGCTCTGCCTTCTCGTCGACCCCTTCCGCGCCGAAAGGCGGCAGGATGGGCTTCCGGAACTGGGGCATGAAGGCGCAACGGCGGGCGATGGCCAGGGTGTTGTCGCAAGCCTCCGGCAGATCGGCAAAAAGCGCGCGCATGTCCGCGGCCGACTTGAAGTGATGATCCTGGGTCAGACGCCGGCGGTTGGGCTGGCCCAGCACCGCGCCTTCCGCGATGCACAGCAGCGCGTCATGCGCCTCGTAATAGCCAGGATCCGGGAAATAGGCGTCGTTGGTCGCAACCAGCGGGATATCGTGCTTATAGGCGAGATCGATCAAGGCCGCTTCGATGCGATCCTCGGCATCGACGCCATGGCGCATCAGCTCGATGTAGATTCGACCGGGGAACATCCCGGCAAGGCGGAGCAGCATGGATTCGGCCGCATCCTGGCCCTCGGTCAGGAGCCGCCCCACGGGTCCCGTCGGTCCCCCGGTAAGCAGCAGCAATCCCTGCGAAAGCTCCTCCAACTCGGTCAAGTCGAGCTGGGGCTCTTCCCCGCCATCGCTCTCCAGGAAAGCGCGGCTCACCAGCTTCATCAGATTGTCGTAGCCGGTCTCGTTCTGCACCAGCAGCACGATCCGGTCCGGCGGCGGCGTGACTCCGCTCCGCAGGCCGCGCGCTCCATCGACCGAGTCGCCCCGGCGGACCGAGAATTCGCAACCGATGATCGGCTGGATTCCGGCATCGCTCGCCGCAATTGCGAACTCGAGAGCCCCGAAAAGATTACCCGTGTCGGTGATCGCCACCGCGGGCATCTTGTGTTGTTTGCAAAGAGTTACAAGCTGCTTGACCTTGATCGCCCCGGCCGAGAGCGAATAGGCGGAATGGACCCGGAGATGAATGAAATCTGCAAGCGGCATGAGCGGTCCCGAAGCTGGTCAACCACCATCGCATATCCCTCTCGGGATGTCAGGGGAACAGGAAGATCGCCCGCTCTTTATCGGGACCTTCCGGCGCAGCAACGATGGCCATATAATCAGGCAGACATCGCGAGGCGACATGATCCGATCTTTCCTGTTACTCGGCCTATCTCTTGTCATGCTGGCAGGCTGCGTCAAGGAGCCGCCGCTCCTCGGAACCGTGGATTTGCCGCCCCCCGCTTCCGGCGCCGCACGGCTTTATTTTTACCGCGAGGCCAACGTCAACGATTCCGTGGCCAGCACCAGGGTCTATCTCAACGGACAGATGACGGGCGTCGCTTATCCCCATGGCGTCTTTTACCGGGATCTGGCGCCCGGCCAATATAAGATCACGGTGGACAGCCGGGAGACCTATCCCGACCAGTTCAAGACGATTCTGGTCCAGGTCGGCGAGCGTCGCTTCATCAGGATCGACCCCATCATCGGCATTACGCGCACCGCTGAATTCCAGTCGGATCCAGGCGACACTTTCTTCGTGACGCTGGTCAATCCCCAACGGGGCGCCAAGGAAGCCGCCGAACAATGGTTCTACGGCGGAAGCGCACCCTAGATTGCGGACGGCTTAGCGTTCGACCAGAAATCCGCCGTCCAGCGAGACCATGCGGTCCATCCGCCGTGCCAGATCCATGTTGTGGGTTGCAATCAGCGCCGCAACGCCGGTTTCGCGAATGATGCGGACGAGCGACCCCGTCACCTCGTCGGCGGTGGCTTGATCGAGATTGCCCGTGGGCTCGTCGCCCAGCAGCACGCGCGGGCGGTTGGCGAGCGCGCGCACGATGGCGACGCGCTGCTGCTCGCCGCCCGAGAGACGGGCCGGACGGTGCTCCTCTCGCGGCCCCAGTCCCACCATCGCCAAAAGCTCCGAGGCACGCGCCCTCGCCTCGCCGCGGGATTTTCCAGCGATCATCTGCGGCAGCATGACGTTCTCGATGGCGGAGAATTCGGGCAGCAGGTGATGGAACTGATAGACGAACCCCAGGGAGGCGCGGCGCAACGCCGTCCTCTCGTCGTCCGACAGTCCATCGCAATCCTTGCCCGAGATCAGCACAGTTCCGCCGTCGGGCCGTTCCAACAGGCCGGCAACATGCAGCAAGGTCGACTTGCCCGCGCCCGAAGGCCCGACGAGGGCGACGATCTCGCCCGGTTTCAGCGCCAGGGACGCGCCCTTGAGAACCGGCAGTGCCTGACCCGCCTGCTTATAGGTGCGAACGACCTGGCGGAGTTCGAGGCCGGGAACCGCGTCACTCATAGCGCAGCGCCTCGACCGGATCGAGCCGCGCCGCCCGCCAGGAGGGATAGAGCGTCGCCAGGAACGAGAGGATGAAGGCCATCGACACGACGGTAATCACGTCGCTCGCATAGACGCGGGCCGGGATCTGGGTCAGGAAATAGATCTCGGCATGAAAGAGATCGGTTCCGATGATGCTCTCGATCCCCCGCCGGATCGCCTCGATATTGGTGGCGAACGAAACCCCCAAGGCGAAGCCCGCGACAGTCCCCACGACCCCGATGCTGGCCCCGCTCAGCACGAAGATGCGCATGATCATCCCCCGCGTCGCCCCCATGGTCCGCAGGATCGCGATATCCCTTCCCTTGTCCTTCACCAGCATGATCATGCTGGAAATGATGTTGAAGGCCGCGACCAGGATGATGAGGGTGAGGATCAGGAACATGACGTTCCGCTCGACCTTCACCGCATCGAAGAAGCTCGAATTGCGGCGCTGCCAATCGATCACGTTAACGCCCGCACCAAGCTGCGTCGCGATGGCCCGGCCGATCGCGGTCGCCTCATCCGGATCATCGACGAAGACTTCGAGGCTGGTGGCCGCATTGGGGACCCTGAAATAGGTCTGGGCCGCATCCAGCGGCATGATGACGATGCCGCTGTCGTATTCGTACATGCCAAGCGAGAAGAGGCCCGCGACCCTATAGGTCTTGATCCGGGGCACCGTGCCCAGCGCCGTCACATTGCCGTTGGGCGATAGAAGCGTGATCTCGTCACCGGTCCGTAACCCTAATTTGGCGGCCAGCTTGTCGCCGAGCAGCACATTGTCGTCGCCGAATTGCTGCAGGGCCTCCGGTCGGATGCTCGATCCCAGCAGCGGCTGGCTGCCGACATCCTCCTTCCGCATGGCGCGCACCATGACGCCGGCGGAATTTCCCCGCGCCGAGGCCAGTACTTGGCCTTCGACGATGGGCGTGGTCATGACCACGCCGGGCACGCCCTTGATCCGTTGTGCGACCTGATCGTAGTCGGGTAGCGGCCCCTGGATCGAATAGACCCCGAGATGGCCATTAAAGCCCAGGATCCTTCCTAGAAGTTCCGCGCGAAAACCGTTCATCACCGACATCGTGATGATGAGCGTCGCCACCCCGAGCGCGATCCCCAGGAGCGAGAAGATCGCGATGACCGAGATGAAGCCCTCCTGCCGGCGGGCGCGGAGGTAGCGGAAAGCCACCATCCGTTCGAAGGGGCCATAGATCATTATGTGGACAGCCGGTTGAGGGCGGCTTCGGGGCTCATTTCCTCGCGCTTGCCGTCACGGCGCGACTTGAACTCCACGACACCCTTGTCGAGACCGCGCGGCCCGATCACGACCTGATAAGGCAGACCGATCAGGTCCATGGCGGAGAATTTCACCCCCGGCGATTCATCGCGGTCGTCGTAGAGAACCTCGACACCCGCGGCATTAAGCTTCTTGTAGAAATCGTCGGCAGCGGTCCGGCATTTCTCGTCGCCGGCGCGGAGATTGATCAGACCGACCTTGAAGGGCGCCACGCTCTCCGGCCAGACGATGCCTGCGTCGTCGTGGCAGGCCTCGATGATCGCGCCCACGAGCCGCGAGACGCCGATCCCGTAGCTGCCCATCTCCACCGCGATCTCGGCGCCGTCGGGACCGCTCACCACGGCCTTCATAGGCTTCGAATATTTCGTGCCGAAATTGAAGATATGACCGACCTCGATCCCGCGTGCGGAGACAAGCTGATCTTCCGGCACCGGACAGGCCTTGGGGTCGTGCATCTCTTCCGTCGCGGCATAAAGGCTCGTCCACTTCTTGAAGAAGGGTTCGAGGTCGCCGTTGAAATCGACATCGGTTCCGAGAACGTCCGTCTGAAGCCAAGCCTTGTCGCAGAAGACCGCCGATTCGCCGGTTTCGGCCAGGATGATGAATTCGTGGCTAAGGTCGCCGCCGATGGGACCCGTGTCGGCGCGCATCGGGATCGCCTTCAACCCCATCCGGGCGAAAGTCCGAAGATAGGCCACGAACATCTTGTTGTAGGAATGCTTGGCGCCCTTGGCGTCGAGATCGAAGGAATAGGCGTCCTTCATCAGGAACTCGCGGCCGCGCATCACGCCGAAACGGGGGCGCACCTCGTCCCGGAATTTCCACTGGATGTGATAGAGGTTGCGCGGCAGGTCGCGGTAGCTCTTCACCGCCCCCCGGAAGATATCGGTGATCAGTTCCTCGTTCGTCGGCCCATAGAGCATCTCGCGCTCGTGCCGGTCGGTGATGCGCAGCATCTCCTTGCCGTAATCCTCATAGCGCCCGCTTTCGCGCCAAAGCTCGGCGGGCTGGATCGTCGGCATCAGGACTTCGAGCGCGCCGGCCGCGTCCTGCTCCTCGCGAACGATCTGTTCGACCTTCTGAAGCACGCGAAAACCCAGGGGCAACCAGGAATAGATCCCGGCGCTCGACTGCCGGACCATGCCCGCGCGCAGCATCAGCCGATGCGAGACGATCTGCGCTTCGGTGGGGTTTTCGCGCAGGAGGGGCAGGAAATAAGCGGACAGACGCATCAGGCCTCACCGGCAATGCAGGGAAAAGAGTGCGAGCAATCTAGGCAGGAGGCTCGCGGAAGTCTATCGGCGCCGGAGCGATCTCAGCGCTTTGCAGGCGCGCAGCCGGCTTGAAGGGCCGCTTGTTCGGCCGGGACCAGAGGCTGCCCGTTGAAATAAGCGACCCCGTCGCGCACCGTGACGACCCCGGCCTGGGCCTTTGGCGTGAAAAGCCGCGCATCCGCCGGGATGCCGAAGCGCCGTTGCAGATTGATATTGATCTCGACGGGGAGATTTTCGAGCTTCATATCCGGCGCCGGGGACGGCAGGTCCGCCGGAGCCACGGCCTTCCCCTCCGCATCGACGCCTGGAACATAGGCCGCACCTGCGACCGGAGGGACGCCCCGGACCTGGGCACAGACATCCGCCGCCACCACAACGGTCCCATCGTTCGAAACAATCGCGCGGCCCCTGCCCGGATCGGTCGCCGCCAGGGCGGAAATCGAGGTCATAGCCAGGGCGATCATCAGAAAAAACGTGGTGCGCATGTCTCTTCTCCGCAGATGCCGGCATTTATTACGCAATTGAGATTTAGTCGCATAACAGATTGGCAAATTAAGTTTTTAGATTAGCGTTCCCGTCACACACATAAGTAGCACAAGTCGTGTTCGGGGCTACCGGGGCGACGTGGCGCGGACTTCGGGGGATGGAGTTCCAGATGATCGCGAAGCCTGCCCGCGAGCGGAAGGAGCAGCGGAACTTGGGCGTGGGACAGCCCATGGACCGCGACCCAGTCGACACTCACGTTGGATCCCGCCTGCGTATCCAGCGGGGACTCCAGGGTCTAAGCCAGACCGAGGTTGCGGAAAAACTAGGGCTTACCTTCCAGGCGATTCAGAAATACGAGCGCGGCGAGACCCGCATCAGCGCCTCCCGCCTCTATCAAATCGCGGAAGTGCTGGGAATTCCGATCTATCACTTTTTCGAAGGCCTCCAAGTACGCCACCAGCAGGGACAGGCATCATCCGACCAATCCCAGGGGAAACTTACCCTCGACCGCGAAGCCCATGAGTTGCTCGGGGCCTTTTCCGCCGTTACCGATCCCCAGTTTCGCCGCGCGGTCATCCAACTCCTGAAGCATGCCGCGCGACTGCCGGTGCCGGAAGACCTTCCCCTCTCACTGCCCGCGAACGATCCCGCTATCAAGCGCGACTGACCCCTTCTTCCTGGCATTTCCCCTTTGGCTCTTGACCCGAGCCCGCGCCACAATGGCGAAATCTCGAGAGCCAAGGGGGGTCATGCTGGAGCGCTTTTTCGGGTTGAGGGCGAACGGGACGACCCTGCGCATCGAAGTGATCGCAGGCGTCACGACCTTTCTGACCATGGCCTATATCATGCTGGTCAACCCGCTGATCCTGGCAGATGCCGGCATGGATATCGGCGCGGTCTTCGTGGCCACCTGCATCGCCTCGGCGATCGGCACGCTGATCATGGGCCTTTACGCCAATTACCCGCTGGCCCTGGCGCCGGGCATGGGGCTCAACGCCTACTTCACCTATGGCGTCGTCAAGGGGATGCATTATTCCTGGGAGGTGGCCTTGGGAGCCGTCTTCCTCTCGGGCATCCTTTTCCTGGCCCTCAGCCTCACGCGGGTCCGTGAATGGATCGTCGATGCGATCCCGCGCTCGCAGAAAATGGCGATTTCCGCCGGCATCGGTTTGTTTCTGGCGATCATCGCGCTCAAGAACGCCGGCATCGTCGCCGCCTCGTCGGAGACCTTCGTCACCCTGGGCGATGTGAAGGCCGCACCGGCCCTGCTCGCCGCGCTCTGTTTCCTCGCGATGATCGCGCTCGATTCGCGCCGCGTGACGGGATCGATCATCATCGCCATCCTGGGCACGACCGTCCTCGGCATCCTGCTGGGTGTCTCGCAGCCGGGAGGTATCGTCGCGATGCCGCCGAGCCTGGCCCCGACCTTCCTGGCGCTCGATATCAAGGGGGCGCTGAACATCGGCCTCCTGACCATCGTCTTCGCCTTCTTCTTTGTCGATCTCTTCGACAACACCGGCACGCTGGTGGGTGTCGCCCATCGCGCGGGCCTTGTCGGCGCGGATGGCAAGATCCCCCGGCTCTCGCGGGTTTTCATCGCGGATTCCACGGCGACGCTGGCGGGATCCCTGCTCGGAACCTCGACGGTGACGAGCTATATCGAAAGCGCCGCGGGCGTCCGCGCGGGTGGCCGCACCGGTCTGGTGAGTGTCGTCGTTGCGGCGCTCTTTTTGTTGAGCCTCTTCTTCTCGCCGCTGGCGAAAACGGTCCCTGGCTATGCCACGTCGCCGGCTCTGCTCTTCGTCGCCTGCCTCATGGCGCGCGGCTTGACCGAGATCGATTGGGAGGATGTGACCGACTATGCACCGGCGGTGGTCACGGCCATCACCATGCCCCTCACCTTCTCCATCGCCAACGGGATCGCCCTTGGCTTCGTCACCTATGCGGGGGCGAAAATCCTGTCCGGACGGTTCGGCGAGGCGAAACCGGCGGTGCTGGTGCTCGCCGCGCTTTTCCTCCTGCGTTTCTGGTTTCTCTAAGAAAGACCGACCCTTGCGCCCGATCGGGATGGTTCTATGCAGAAATTGCGTGACTAGCGTCCTGAACTTTCGTAAATTTCGTTTCGGCGTGACGGACTGCCCGACAGTGGCGGCCCAGGCCCAAGTTTAGGGAGGGAAACCGGTCAGGTTGGCGCCTACAAGCCGACTAGACTGGATAGGGAGATGAATAGAATTCGCAAGGCAGGATCGGTAACGATCCTGCCTTATTTTTTCTCGTCGCCCTGCGGCTACTTGCCGTGATCCTGCGAATAAAGCTTGGCGGACTGCGCCAATTCCCAGTTGATCGAGAAACTGATCACGGTACGGATCAACACGATGCCGCCCAGAACATAGAGATCGTCCAGCTTGGGATTGATGATCGTATCGACGATATCCGCAGCCACCAGGAATTCGAGGCCAAGCAGCAGGTAATAGGCAAGATGATGCCGCAGGCCCTCGCGTTCGCGCAGATTGTCGCTATGGATGCGGCGGATTTCCAGAGCGACCAATTTAAAGACGCCCAGCACCACGCCCCAGACGATCACGGCCACGCCGATGACGCCGATCACCAGACCTATATGATGCAGGTATTCCATCTTGTCCCCGCCCGAAAGTGCTGCCCCAAGCTGCTAGATTGGGCGCGATCACCGATCAGCGCAAGCGCGGATGTCGTCTTTGGATCAGCGGTTTGGCAAGGCCGCGCGCCAGGGAGGAGCAAGCTTTCCGATGCGGTCGTAGACCGGGCAAGACGGTTCATGAGCGCCCGGCAGATAGCCCAGGCTCATGAGAAATTCGCCGACGATCTCGCCCCCGGTGAAGCGGAAGGTCTTCTTGAAGAGCTTCACCCACTCTTCCTTGCTCAACGGATGGTGAGCGGCGAGCCAGGCGTGGAACGAACCGTGCGTCTTGCGCAGCTCGATGATCCGGCGGGCATTGTCGATCACCGCGTCGACCTTGAGCCGATTGCGGATGATGCCCGCATCGTTAAGCAGCCGCGCCACATCTTCTGTTCCGAAGGCCGCCACCTTGTCGATATCGAAGCCCGCGAAGGCGTTGAAAAACGCCTGTCGCTTCTTCAGCACGGTCAGCCAGGAGAGTCCGGCTTGATTGATCTCCAGGGCGAGCCGCTCGAACAGTACGTTGTCGTCGGTCGCCGGAAATCCGTATTCGGTGTCGTGATAGGGCCCGTGGAACTCATGCCCAGGCGCCGCGGCGCAGTAGGAAGCGGTCATGTCGGGGGGCTGTAGCCTCTGAAGGAGATGAGGTCGGACGTCACGATGAGATAGAAGATGACCCAAAGCACCGCGCTGATCCCGGTCGTCAGCATCGCCTTGAAGACGAGACGCGGGTTCGTCGGAGCGCCGGGTTCATGGCCCTGATCGTTCGTTCCAGACGGCCTGACGCCGATCGGCAGGACCGTGAAGATCACGAGCCACCAGATCAGCACATAGACGACGCCGCCGGTAAGCCATCCCATGGTCAGACCTGCTCCAGCTCCACGAGCGTCCCGAAGAAATCCTTGGGGTGCAGGAACAGCACCGGCTTGCCATGCGCGCCGATCTTCGGCTCGCCGTCGCCCAGCACACGGGCACCGCCGGCCTTGAGCTTGTCGCGGGCCGCGAGGATGTCTTCGACCTCATAGCAGACGTGATGCATGCCACCGCCGGCGTTGCGCTCCAGGAAGGGCGCGATCGGCGAATTCGCGCCGAGCGGATGCAGCAGTTCGATCTTGGTATTGGGGAGTTTCACGAAGACAACGGTCACCCCATGCTCTGGCAGCGCCAAGGGTTCCGATACTTCCGCGCCGAGCACGTCGCGATAGGTGGCCGTCGCCTTTTCCAGATCGGGCACCGCGATGGCCACGTGATTGAGATTGCCGATCATCCCCGTCTCCTCAAATTCGCACCACATGGACATCAGTTACCGGCCGCTTGCCGTGCCGCGCCCGGAGCGCCCGCCGGATGGCCGCACGCACCGCATCGCCCACGGCCTCGTCCTTCCGCCTGTCTGTCGGGGAAAGCCCTGAGATGGCGCGGTCGATGCCTTCCATCAGGACCTCCATCGACGTGGTGTCGTCTTCGGCCAATCCTCGCACGGTGACCTGGGGCGGCGCCAGTCGTTCGCCGTTCCTGTCGAGCACGACCGTCGCGACCGCTGTGCCGTTGAAGATCATGCGGCTGCGGTTTTTCAGGGTCTCGCCGCCCAGCGGCAAGAGCTGATGTCCATCGAGCGCCAGCCTGCCGACCGGGACTTCGTCGATGACTACCGCACGGCCGGATGAAAGCCGCACCATCTCGCCGTCGGATATCACCAGGGCCTGTTCGACCCCGCATTCCTCGGCGAGCGCCGCATGGGCGAGAAGATGGCGCATCTCGCCGTGGACTGGCAGAGCGATCCTAGGTCGCACCAATTCATACATCCGACGAAGCTCATCCTGGGCGGGATGGCCGGAGACATGGACGAAATGATCCTGTTCGGTCAGCACCTCGACGCCCAGCCGTGCGAGCTGATTTTGCAGCCGGCCGATGGAGCGCTCGTTACCGGGGATGATCCGGGAGGAGAAAATCACGGTATCCCCCTCTTCGAGCGTCACATGAGGATGTTCGTTGGCGGCGATGCGGGCCAGGGCCGCGCGTGGCTCGCCCTGACTGCCGGTGCAGATAAGAAGCGCCTTGTCACGCGGCAGGTAGCCCGACTCGTCCTCGGTCACGAAAGCCGGCAGGCCGCCGAGATACCCCGTCGCGCGCGCCACTTCATCGATCCGGCGGAGCGAGCGCCCGACCAGTGCCGTCTGCCGGTCGGCGGCGATGCCCGCCTCGGCAATCGAAGCAACCCGCGCGAGGTTCGAGGCGAAGCAAGCCACGGCCACGCGCCTTGGGCATTGGGCGATGAGATCGATCAGAGAGCGTCGCACGTCTCCCTCCGAGCCTGAATCGCCGGGGCGCGTCGCATTGGTCGAGTCGCAGACCATGGCCAGCACGCCCTCGTCGCCCAGCCGCCTCAAGGCGTCTTCATCGGCGGTTGGCCCGATCTGCGGATCGGGATCGAGCTTCCAGTCGCCGGTATGGAGGACCGTTCCCGCAGGCGTGCGGATCACCAGGGCATTAGGCTCGGGGATCGAATGGGTGACGGTGATGAATTCAAGATCGAAGGGGCCAACCGAGAAACGGCCGGAGAGCGGAATCTCGATGATCTTGGCCTCGGTGGCCAAACCGACTTCGGTCAGCTTGCGGCGGATCATGCTGGCGGTGAAAGGCGTCGCATAGATCGGCCCGCCGAATCGCCGCCAAAGATGCGGGATCGCCCCGATGTGATCCTCATGGGCGTGGGTTGCGACGAGGCCCGCCAACTGCCCGCGCCGCTCCTCGATGAAGGTCGGGTCGGGCATGATCAAGTCGAGGCCCGGCATGGTGTCGTCGGCGAAGGTCACCCCGCAATCCACCATCAGCCAGCGGCCGCCATAGCCATAGAGGCTGAGGTTCATCCCGATTTCGCCGACGCCCCCCAACGCGACAAAGACCAGATCCTGCGGATCGGGCTCTCCCAGCTGCCGCACCAGATTCTTCATGCCTTGCGATTCCGTTCCCAAATAAGTCGGAGCCCCCAGAGCAGGAGATCCCCGTCGATCTTTTCGATAGCGTCGGTCGCCCCGATGAAGAGCGGCGCCAGGCCACCGGTGGCGACAACTCCCATCGGCTGGCCGAATTCCGCGCGAACGCGGCTCACCAGTCCCTCGATCATCCCGACATAGCCCCAGAAAATCCCGGACTGCATGCAGTCGATGGTCGATTTGCCGATAACATGCTCGGTGCGCCGGATCGGCACGCTCGGCAGCTTGGCGGCGGCGAGATGAAGCGCCCGCAACGAGAGATTCGGACCCGGGGCGATGACGCCGCCGCAATAATTGCCGTCCTTGTCCACCACGTCGAAGGTCGTCGCCGTACCGAAATCGACGACGATCTGCGGCCCCTCGTAACGATCATGAGCAGCCACGGTATTAACGAGACGATCGGAGCCCACCTCCTCCGGCCGGTCAACCAGGGCCCGGACACCCAGGTCGACACCGGGATCGCCGACGATCATCGGATCGCGGCCGAAATAGCGGGTGCAAAGCGTCGTCAGGTTGAACATGGCCTCCGGCACCACGCTCGCGATGATCGTGCCGGTGATGGCGGGGATCGCGACGTCCTTCAGTCCCATGAGCCGGTCGAGCCAGACGTAATATTCGTCCGCCGTCCGCTCGGGATTGGTGGCCGCGCGCCAGGAGCCGCGTATGGCATCGCCTTCCCAGACCGAGAAGACGGTATTGGTGTTGTTGCAATTGATCGCGAGCAGCATCGCGTTTCCTTTCAAGACGCCGCGACGGGGAAGACGTCGCCGGCCAGAACCCGCCGGTTGCCTTCGTCGGTCTCCAGCAAGAGAGCCCCGTCGCGATCGAGATCGGCGAAGCGGCCTTCCAAAACCTGGCGCTCCAACCGAACCGTTACCTTTCCCCCGACCCCGATGGCGTTCGACAGCCAGGCCTCGCGTATCGCCTCGAAGCCCGCCGCCTCCCATCGCCCCATCCAATGATGGTATCGAGCGACCGTCGATTCTAGAAGCTGCGTCACCGTCGCCGTTCCGCCCGAAGCCGCGAGCGAGGTTGCCGGAAACTCGGTCCCTGCTGGATGGCTCGCCACATTGATGCCGATCCCGACCACCAGCCAATCCAACATGCCATCGGGCAAGGCGCTCGATTCGAGCAGGATGCCCGAGACCTTGCGGCCCGAGACCAGCACGTCGTTGGGCCATTTATAGCGCGGCTTGGTCGCCTCGGGCAGGAAAGGCGCGCATGCCTCCCCTACGGCAAGCGCGGCAACGAACCCGAGTTGCGCGGCGGCTGCCGGGCTATGGGCCGGCCGCAACAACAAGGACATATAGAGATTGCCTGGCGGCCCGTCCCAGCGCCGCCCTCGCCGCCCCCGCCCGTTCGGCTGTGATTTTGCCCAGACCACGCAGCCGGCCGGCGCGCCATCGGCGCCCAGGCGCTTGGCTTCATCATTCGTGCTGTCGAGTTCGTCGTAATCCAGCAGCCGATAGCCGGGCGGCAGCCGCAAGGATGCCGTCATCCGGCGAAGAAGGACGCCGCCGCCGCTTCGGCACCGCTGATGATCGGGCTCGGGAAGATGCCGAAAAGGACCGTGGCGAGCGCGGTCACGAAGATGACGCCCGCAAGTTCCGCCCCCAGCGGCGTGTCGAAGGCCCCCGCCGGCTCGTCGAAGAACATGATCTTGACGATGCGGATGTAATAGAAGGCGCCCACCACGCTGATCACCATGCCGAGGATGGCGAGCGTATAGAGGTTCGCGTTGATCGCCGCATAGAAGACGTAGAACTTCGACCAGAAGCCCGCGAGTGGCGGGATGCCCGCCATCGAGAACATGAAGATCGCCAGCGCCACGGCCAGGGCGGGCTGCGTTCGGGCGAGCCCGGCGAGATCGTCGATCCGCTCCACCGCCTTCCCGTCGCGGCGCATGCAGAGGATGATCGCGAAGGTGCCGCCGACCATGAAGACATACATGGCCATATAGATCAGCACGCCACGCACGCCGTCCTCGGTCCCGGCGGCGAAGGCGGCCAGCGCATAGCCCATGTGGCCGATGGAAATATAGGCCATAAGCCGCTTGAAATTACGCTGGCTGATCGCGCCCAGGGCTCCGACAGCCATGGAGAGCAGAGAGATCGTCGCGATGATCTGCCGCCACTCGCCCACCAGATGGCCGAAGGGGTCGTAGAGAATGCGCGTGAAGAGCGCCATGGCGGCGATCTTGGGCGCGACTGAGAGGAAGGACGTAACCTGGCTCGGCGCGCCTTCATAGACATCGGGCGTCCACATGTGGAAGGGCACGGCCGAGACCTTGAAGGCAAGGCCCGCCGAGATGAAGACGATCCCGATGATGATCCCGATGGAACCGCTGTCGGTCGAGCCGAAGATTTCCGCCAGGCTGGTGAAGGAAGTCGTGCCGGCGAAACCATAGACCATCGAGGAGCCGTAGAGCAGCATCCCGGAAGACACCGCGCCCAGCACGAAATACTTGAGGCCCGCCTCGGTC
This sequence comes from Rhodospirillales bacterium, assembly GCA_947473305.1. GTDB lineage: Bacteria > Pseudomonadota > Alphaproteobacteria > ATCC43930 > CGMCC-115725 > CANJCB01. Next base: position 42,883 of record CANJCB010000018.1, on the reverse strand, counting down.
GAGCGGACATCGTCGCGGTTGTAGCTCGTCAGGATGTAGAGCGAGAGGCTCTGCAGTTCCAAACCCAGATAGAGCGAGATGAGATCGTTGGCCGAGATCATCATCATCATGCCGGTGGTTGCCAGCAGGATGAGGATCGGGAACTCGAAACGCTCGGTCTTCTCGCGCGCATTAAAGCGGATCGCGGCAATCAGCGCGATCGAGGCTCCGGCGATCACGAAGAGCTTCATGAACATGCTGAAGCCGTCGACGATGAACATGTCCTCAAGGCCGGTGCGGCGCTCCATGCCGCGGCTGGCGACCAGGGCGCCGGCGATGACGAGGGCCGCGACCGAGAGCCAGCTGACTTCCTTGGCGGATTTTTCGCCCTGGAAGACACCCAGCATCAGGAGCGCCATGGCCGCGCATGCCAGGAAGATCTCGGGAAGCGCCGGCGTGAAATCGGGCAGGAGAAGGGGCATGGGGGGCGACCGGCTAGCGCTGCGCGACCTGTCCGTCGCTCTTGACCCGGGTCTGGTCCAGGGAGACCTGGACCCGCTCGATCAGATTGGCGACGGAAGGTTGCATGGGCTTCAGGAAGGAATTGGGATAGATCCCCATCCAGAGGACGATGGCGATCATCGGGGCAAAGACCAGGATCTCGCGCGGCGTGAGGTCGAGCATCGCGCGCACATCCTCGCGAGTGATCGTGCCGAAGACCACCCGGCGATAGAGGTAGAGCATATAGGCGGCGCTCAGGACGACGCCGGAGGTCGCCAGGAACGCGACCCAGGTATTGACCTGGAAGGCCCCCATCAACGCCAGGAACTCACCGACGAAGCCGCTGGTCCCGGGCATACCGACGGAGGCCAGCATGAAAACCATGAAAACGAGGGCATATTTCGGCATGTTGTCCGCAAGGCCGCCATAGCGCGCGATCTCGCGGGTGTGGAGCCGGTCGTAGACGACGCCGACGCAAAGGAAGAGCGCCGCCGAGACGACGCCATGGCTCAGCATCTGGAAGATCGCACCCTGCAGCCCCTCGGAGGTCAGGGTGAAGATGCCCATGGTCACGATCCCCATATGGGCGACCGAGGAATAGGCGATGAGCTTCTTCATGTCGTCCTGCACCAGGGCGACCAGCGACGTATAGATGATCGCCACCACGCTCAGCACGAAGACCGGCACCGCGAAATAGGCGGTGGCATCCGGGAACATCGGCAGCGAGAACCGCAGAAAGCCGTAGCCGCCCATCTTCAAGAGCACGCCGGCCAGGATGACGGACCCGGCGGTCGGTGCCTCCACATGGGCGTCGGGCAGCCAGGTATGGACCGGCCACATCGGCATCTTCACGGCGAAGGACGCGAAGAAGCCGAGCCAGAGCCAGATTTGGAGGCTCACCGGGAAGCTGTAGGTCATGGCCGTCGGGATATCGGTCGTGCCGAGCTCGAAGAAGATCACCATGATCGCGAGCAGCATCAGCACGGAGCCGAGGAAGGTATAGAGGAAGAACTTGAAGGTCGCGTAGATCCGCCGCGGCCCGCCCCAGATGCCGATAATCAGGAACATCGGGACCAGGATGCCCTCGAAGAAGGTATAGAACAGCAGGAAATCCAGCGCGCAGAACATGCCGACCATCAAGGTCTCGAGCAGCATGAAGGCGAACATGTATTCGCGCACGCGCTTCTCGATCGAGGTCCAGCTCGCGATGATGCAGATCGGGGTCAGGAAGGTCGACAGCAGGACGAAGAACAGTGAAATCCCATCGATCCCGACGTGGTAGCCGATGTTGAGGCTGGGGACCCATTCCGCCCGTTCCTGGAACTGGAAGTCGGCGGAGGTGGGATCGAAATAGACCCAGCAGGCCAATGAGATCACGAAGGTGATCGTCGAGGTCCAGAGCGCGATCCAGCGGGCGTTGCGCGCAACCGCCTCAGCCTCGCCCCGCAGGATAAGCAGCAACGCGCCGCCGACCAGCGGCAGGAAGGTTATGAGCGTCAGGAGGGGCCAGTTCTGCATGGGTTCGACGCTCAATACAGGATCGGCTGAAGGAGATACCAGGACACGAGTGCCACCACGCCGATCAGGATCGCGAAGGCATAGTGATAGACGTAGCCGGACTGAAGACGGCTGACCTGGCCCGATGCGCCGAGCGTGGTCGCGGCGATCCCGTCGGGCCCGAGGCCGTCGATGGTCGCGCGATCCCCCTTCTGCCACAGGAGCCGGCCCAGGCCGAAAGCGCCGCGCACGAAGACGAAGTTATAGAGCTCGTCGAAGTACCACTTGTTCAAGAGGAACAGATAAAGTCCCCGGAAGCGGGTCGCGAGCTTGCCCGGAATCTCCGGCCGGAAGAAGTAGCAGACATAGGCCGTCGCGATGCCGAGGATTCCGACGATCAGCGGCGCCCAATGGACCAGGAACGGCAAGCCTTTCTCAGCCTCTTCAATGCTGTTGTGCTCGGGCAGGACGAGGATCGTCTCGCGCCAGAACTCGGCCATGTGATGGCCGATATAATAATCCTTGCCCAGCCACCCCGCGAAGACCGCGCCGATGGCCAGCACCAAGAGCGGCAAGAGCATCACCAGGGGCGATTCATGTACATGGTGCATGACCTCTTCGTCCGCGCGCGGCTTGCCGTGGAACGTCAAGAGGATCAAGCGCCAGGAATAGAAGGCGGTCAGGAAGGCCGCGAAGATACCGAGGAAGAAGGCGTAATGCCCGACGCCCGTCTCTGCCGCCCAGGCGGCTTCCAGGATCATGTCCTTGGAGAAATATCCGGCGAAAGGCGGGATGCCGGCCAGCGCCAGGCTGCCGATCCAGATCATGACGGCAGTGATTTTGATATAGGGCCAGAGGCCGCCCATCTTGCGCATGTCCTGCTCGCCGGACACCGCGTGGATCACGGATCCCGCGCTCAAGAACAGGAGCGCCTTGAAGAAGGCATGGGTCGTCAGATGGAACATGGCCGCGGGATAGGCCGAGACTCCGGCCGCGAAGAACATGTAGCCGAGCTGGCTACAGGTCGAATAGGCGATGACCCGCTTGATGTCGGTCTGCACCATGCCGACCGTCGCCGCGAAGAAGGCGGTGGTTGCGCCGACCACGGTTACGACCTGCAGCGCCACGGGCGCGTATTCGAAGAGCGGCGAGAGGCGCACCACCATGAAGACGCCAGCCGTGACCATGGTCGCCGCATGGATTAGCGCGGAAACGGGCGTCGGGCCTTCCATGGCGTCCGGCAGCCAGGTATGGAGCCCGAGCTGCGCCGATTTCCCCATGGCGCCCACGAAGAGCAGCAGGCAGGTGACAGTCAAGGCGTCGACCTGGAAGCCCAGGAAATCGATGGTGTTGCCGGCGACCTCGGAGGCCGAAGCGAAGACCGTCTCGAAATGCAGGGAACCGAAGCAGAGATAGACCGCGAAGATGCCGAGCGCGAAGCCGAAATCGCCGACGCGGTTGACCACGAAGGCCTTGATCGCGGCGGCGCAAGCCGAAGGCCGGTCGTACCAGAAACCGACCAGCAGATAGGAGCAGAGCCCCACGCCCTCCCAGCCGAAGAACAACTGCACGAAGTTGTCCGAGGTCACCAGCATCAGCATGAAGTAGGTGAAGAAGCTGAGGTAGGACATGAAGCGCGGGATCGACTTGTCGTGCGACATGTAGCCGACGGAATAGATATGGATGAGGGTGGAGATCACCGTGACCATGGCCACCATCGACGCGCTCATCGTGTCGAAACGCAGCGCCCATTGGACCTGCAGATCGCCCGTGTCCATCCAGGTGAAGAGGTTGGTCACGCTCCCTTGATCCAGGAAAGCCACCTGGCGGTAGAGGATCACGCCGCAGACGGCGGAAGCCGCCATGCAGAGGCAGGTCACGAGCTGCGAGGCCCGGTCGCCGATCAGGCGGCCGAAGAGACCCGCGATGAAGGCCCCGAGGAGGGGCAGGAAGACGGCGGCGACCTGCACCTTATCAGCCCTTCATCATGTTGATGTCTTCGACCGCGATGGTCCCGCGATTGCGGAAATAGACCATCAGGATCGCCAGCCCGATCGCCGCCTCGGCCGCTGCGACGGTCAGCACGAACATGGTGAAGACCTGTCCGACCATGTCGTGGAGGAAGCTCGAAAAGGCGACGAAGTTGATGTTCACGGCGAGCAGCATCAGCTCGACCGACATCAGGATGACGATCACATTCTTCCGGTTGAGGAAGATCCCGCAGATACCCAGCGTGAAGACGATGGCCGCCAGGACGAGATAATGGTTGAGCCCGATTTCCGCCATGGCGTCAGATCCCCTCGCCTGTCGGCACTTTGACGACCGTCACCGCATCCTCGCGTTTGCGCGCGACCTGCGTCGATATCGTCTGCTTGCGCACGCCCACGCGCGCCCGATGGGTCAGCATGATCGCCCCGATCATGGCGACCAGGAGGATCAGGCCCGAAGCCTGGAAGGCATAGACATAATGGGTATAGATCAGCGAGCCCAAGGCCTGGGTATTGCTGATCTGATCGAGGGGCGGTGTCACCGCGGCGGCGACCGTGGCCATGTCCGGGTTCAAGATCCAGGTCTTGAAGACGAAGACGATCTCGACGCAAAGGACGACGCCCACCACGATCCCGACCGGCAGATAGCGCAGGAAACCCTGCCGCAGTTCCGTAAAGTCGATGTCGAGCATCATCACGACGAAGAGGAACAGCACCGCGACCGCGCCCACATAGACGACCACGAGAATCATCGCCAGGAATTCGGCGCCCAGCAGCACGAAGAGCCCGGCCGCATTGAAGAAGCAGAAGATCAGAAAAAGCACGGAATGGACCGTGTTGCGCGCCGAAATGACCATCACGGCGGAAGCCACGGTGAGTGTCGCGAAGAGCCAGAAGGCGAGAGCAATCATCCGGGGCGCCTCACCGATAAGGCGCGTCGAGCGCGAGGTTATTCGCGATCTCCGCTTCCCAGCGATCCCCGTTCGAGAGGAGCTTGTCCTTGTTGTAGAACAGCTCCTCGCGGGTCTCGGTCGCGAATTCGAAATTCGGCCCTTCGACGATGGCATCCACCGGGCAGGCTTCCTGGCAGAAGCCGCAATAGATGCATTTCGTCATGTCGATGTCGTAGCGCGTGGTCCTTCGGCTGCCGTCGTCGCGCGGCTCGGCCTCGATGGTGATGGCGAGCGCCGGGCAGACCGCCTCGCAGAGCTTGCAGGCGATGCAGCGCTCTTCGCCGCTGGCATAGCGGCGCAGGGCATGCTCACCCCGGAAGCGCGGCGAGATCGGGCCCTTCTCGTAGGGATAGTTGAGCGTCACGGCCGGGCGGAACATGTGACGGAACGTCAGGGCCAGACCGCTGACCAGTTCGGAGAGCAGCAGGCTGCGCGCGCCGCGATCGAGGAACGCCATTCTCAGCCTCCCGTCCCGGACCAAGTCCGGATAGCCGTCAAAACGCCGGCGGTCAACACGAGCCATCCCAGGGACAGCGGCAGGAACACCTTCCAGCCCAGGCGCATGAGCTGGTCATAACGGAACCTTGGGAAGGTCGCGCGCACCCAGAGGAAGCAGAAGAGCACGAAGGCGATCTTCGCGAAGAGCCAGACGAAACCCGGGATCCAGGTGAAGGGCGCAAACGGCAGCGGTGACAACCAGCCTCCCAGGAAGAGGATGCTCGTCATCGCGCTCATCAGGATCATGTTGCCGTATTCGCCCAGGAAAAAGAGCGCGAAGGTCATGGCCGAATATTCGACGAAGAACCCGGCCACCAGCTCCGATTCGCCTTCCGGCAGGTCGAAGGGCGAGCGGTTGGTTTCCGCCAGCACCGAGATGAAGAAGACGACAAACATCGGCAGCAACGGCAGCCAGTACCAGTTCAGGAGCCCGTAGCTCCCCGCCTGGGAATTGACGATGGCGCTGAGGTTCAGGGAACCCGCACAGAGCAGCACGGTCACGATCACGAAGCCCATGGAGACTTCGTAGGACACCATCTGCGCCGCAGACCTAAGCGCGCCCAGGAAGGCGTATTTCGAGTTGGAGGACCAACCCGCCATGATGATGCCGTAGACGCCGAGCGAGCTGATCGCGAAGAGATAAAGGATCCCGACGTTGATATCGGCCAGCACGACACCCGCCTGGATCGGGATCACCGCCCAGGCGATGAGGCTCAGGGTGAAGGTCAGGATCGGCGCGGCGATGAAGACGACGCGGTTGGCGCCGCTCGGGATCACCGTCTCCTTCATCATCAGCTTCAGACCGTCGGCCAGCGGCTGCAGAAGGCCGAAGGGACCGACGACATTGGGGCCTTTGCGAAGCTGCGCGGCGGCCAGGACCTTACGCTCAAAATAGGTCAGATAGGCGACCGCCACCAGCAGCGGCACCACAATCGCCAAGATCTCCAAGACGATGATGATCAGCGGAAGAAGGTAATTGTTGAGGAGATTAGCCATGGGTGCCGGTCTTTCCCCCCATCGGCGTTCCTGGCGCAACGCCCGCCTTCACGGCTGCACATTCCGCCATGGTGGGCGAAGCGCGGCCGATCGCATCGGTACGATAGAAATCCTCGATCGGATAGACAAAGGCAGCCGGATCGACCGGACCTTCCTTGCCAAAGTTACCCCAAGCCGCCGGCGTCACCGCGTCGACAGCGCCGATAACCGGATGGGCCTCGACGATCTGCTTGCGAAGCTGCGGCAGCGAATCGAAGGGCAGTTTCTTGCCGGCCATGTCGGAGAGCGCACGCAGGATCTTCCAATCCTCCCGCGCATCGCCCGGCGGGAAGACCGCGCGACGCGCCAGTTGCGGCCGCCCCTCGGTATTGACGTAGATGGCGTCCTTTTCGGTATAGGCGGCACCGGGCAGGATCACATCGGCGCGCTTTGCCCCGGCGTCGCCATGATGGCCCTGATAGACCACGAAAGCCTTGCCGAGCCGCGAGGTGTCGATCTCGTCGGCGCCCAGGAGATAGACGAGTTCAATCTCGCCCGCTTCGCAGCCCTTGAGGATTGCAGCCGTATCGCGACCGCCCTTGCCCGGCACGAAACCGAGGTCCAGACCACCCACCTGCGCGGCAGCGGTATGGAGCACGTTGAAGCCATTCCAATCCTCACGGATCATGCCGGTTTCTTCGGCGAGCTTCCGCACCCGCGCCAGGATCGCCGCTCCATCGGGTCGGGCAAGCGCCCCCTGCCCTATGATCACCATCGGGTTCTTGGCGGCCTTCAGGGTCTCGGTCCAGCGATCGATCGCCTCCGGCCCCTCGCCCAGTTGCTCCACCGGGAAAGTCGCATCGAGCTTTGGCCCGACCGCCGCTACTTTGAACCCGGTCTTCAGGTAGCGCTTGCGGATCCGCGCATTGACCAGCGCCGCCTCATAGCGGGGATTGGTCCCAACCAGAAGACAGGCATCCGCCTGCTCGATCCCGGCGATGGTGGTATTGAAGAGATAGCCCGCGCGCACCGAAGGATCGAGCGCGACGCCCACCGGCCGACAGTCGATATTGCCGGACCCGAAAGATCCCATCAGCGCCTTCAGCGCATACATGGCCTCGACATCCACGAGATCGCCCGCGACGGCCGCCATGCGCTCACCGGGGATCCGCTTCATCATGGAAGCGACGGTTTCCAGCGCGTCCTGCCAGCTCACCTCTACCAGCTTGCCGTCCTTGCGGATGAAAGGACGGTCGAGACGACGACGGCTCAGGCCATCGATGGCGAAACGGGTCTTGTCGGAGATCCACTCCTCGTTGATGTCCTCGTTGAGGCGCGGCAGCACGCGCAGCACCTGGGACCCGCGCGCATCGATCCGGATGTTGCTGCCGACCGCGTCGAGCGCATCCACCGATTCGATCTTCTTCATCTCCCAGGGACGGGCGACGAAGGCGAAGGGCTTTGAGGTCAGCGCACCGACCGGGCAGACGTCGACCAGATTGCCGGAAAGCTCCGAGGTCAGCGCCTTTTCCACATAGGTGCCGATCTCCATGCTCTCGCCGCGGCCGGTGGCGCCCATCTCCTCGACGCCCGCGATCTCGGTCGCGAAGCGGATGCAGCGGGTGCAATGGATACAGCGATTCATGCTGGTCTTGACGAGGGGACCCAGTTCCTTGTCCTTGACCGCCCGTTTGTTCTCCTCGAAGCGGCCGCGATCGAAGCCATAGGCCATGGCCTGGTCCTGCAGGTCGCATTCGCCGCCCTGGTCGCAGATCGGACAGTCCAAGGGGTGGTTGATGAGCAGGAACTCCATCACCCCCTTGCGGGCCTTCTTGGCCTTATCGCTGTCGGTGTGGATGACCATTCCGTCCGCCGCCGGCATGGCGCAGGAGGCAACGGGCTTCGACGCCTTTTCCTGCTCGACGAGGCACATGCGGCAGTTGCCCGCGATGGCGAGCCGCTCGTGGAAGCAGAAATGCGGGACTTCGACCCCGGCCATCTGGCAGGCCTGGAGCACGGTGGCGCCCGGCGGCGTCTCGACCTCGATCCCGTTTACGGTGAGCTTCGGCATTGGTCGGCTCCCCTCAAGCGGCTCGTGGCGCCGAGGCGCGGTATTCGAGGATCCGCTTTTCCATCTCCGGACGGAAATGGCGGATCAATCCCTGGATCGGCCAGGCGGCGGCATCGCCCAGGGCGCAGATCGTATGGCCCTCGATCTCGAAGGAGACCTCCAGCAGCATGTCGATCTCCTCGACCGTCGCGTGGCCCTTCACCATGCGTTCCATCACCCGCCACATCCAGCCGGTGCCTTCCCGGCAGGGGGTACATTGGCCGCAGCTCTCGTGCTTGTAGAATTTCGCCAGCCGGGCAATGGCCTTGATGATATCGGTCGACTTGTCCATGACGATGACAGCCGCCGTGCCGAGCCCGCTCTTCACCTCGCGCAGCGCGTCAAAATCCATCAGGACCGTGTCGCAGATCGATTTTGGGATGCAGGGTACCGACGAGCCGCCAGGAATGATCGCGAGAAGATTGTCCCAGCCGCCGCGCACGCCGCCCGCGTGGGTCTCGATCAATTCGCGCAGGGGGATTCCCATGGCCTCTTCGACATTGCAGGGCTTTTCCACATGCCCCGAGATGCAGAAGACCTTGGTGCCTTCGTTCTTCGGACGGCCAATGCCGGCAAACCACGAAGCGCCGCGCCGCAGGATGGTCGGCGCGACGGCGATGCTCTCGACATTATTGACGGTCGTGGGACAGCCATAGAGGCCGGAATTGGCCGGGAATGGCGGTTTCAGGCGCGGCTGGCCCTTGCGGCCTTCGAGGCTTTCGAGCAGTGCGGTTTCCTCGCCGCAGATATAGGCGCCAGCACCCCGATGAACGTAGAGGTCGAAATCATAGCCCGACCCGCAGGCGTTCTTGCCGATGAGGCCCGCCGCATAGGCTTCCTGCACGGCTTCGTTAAGCCGATGCGCCTCGTTCACGAACTCGCCCCGGATGTAGATATAGGCCGTGTGGGCGCCCATCGCGACGCTCGCCAGAAGGCAACCTTCGATGAGCTTCTGGGGGTCGTGGCGGATGATGTCCCGGTCCTTGCAGGTGCCAGGCTCGGACTCGTCGGCGTTCACCACCAGATAGCAGGGCTGCTTGCTTTCCTTCGGCATGAAGGACCACTTGAGGCCCGTGGGGAAGCCCGCGCCGCCACGCCCGCGCAGGCCCGAGTTCTTCATCTCGTTGATGATCCAGTCGCGACCTTTCAGGACCAGTTCCTTGGTCCCGTCCCAATCGCCCCGCGACAGGGCTCCGGGCAAATGCCAGTCGCGCTGGCCGTAAAGGTTCGTGAAGATCCGGTCTTTATCACTCAGCATTGCGGTCTCCCGCGCCGGCTTGTGTTCCGGGGGCACTCCGCTCGGGAACTTCCAGCAAGGTCTTCTGCGCGTGTTCGGGGGCGGAGGTCTGACGTCCCTTGACTGAACCCATAGGCGGTTTCTCGCCCCGCGAAAGCGCGTCGATCAGCGCCTCGGTCGAAGGACCGTCGAGATCCTCGTAGAAATCGTCGTTGACCTGAATGATCGGCGCATTGACGCAGGCGCCGAGGCATTCGACCTCCATCAGGCTGAACTTGCCGTCCGGCGTCGTCTGGCCGATGCCGACGCCGAGCTTTTTGCGGCAGGCCTCGACCACCTGGTCCGAGCCCCTGAGCCAGCAGGGCGTGGTGGTACAGATCTGGAAGAGATGCTGTCCCACAGGCCGCAGGTTGAACATCGTATAGAATGTCGCGACCTCGTAGACCCGGATCGGGGCCATGCCGAGGAGATGCGCCACATGGTCCATGGCCGCGCGCGGCAGCCAATTGTCGTTCTGCCGTTGGGCTAGATCCAGCAAGGGCAGCACCGCACTCGCCTGCCGGCCCTCGGGATATTTCGCGATTTGGGCCTGGGCCTTGGCGAGATATTCGGGCGTGAAGGCGAAGCTCGCCGGCTGCTCGAACGGGAGGCCTTCGACAGCTTCGCTCATCGGTCGATCTCGCCGAAAACAATGTCCATGGATCCCACGATCGCCACCATGTCGGCCAGCATATGGCCCCGTGACATGAAATCGGTCGCCTGCAGGAAAGCAAAGCCCGGCGCGCGGATGTGGCAGCGATAGGGCCGGTTCGATCCGTCGGAAACGAGATAGACCGCGAACTCGCCCTTGGGCGCCTCGACCGCCGTATAGGTCTCGCCCGCGGGCACGTGATAGCCCTCGGTATAGAGCTTGAAGTGATGGATCAGCGCTTCCATCGACTGCTTCATCTCCCCACGCGGGGGCGGCGCCACCTTGCGGTCGTTGACCTTGATCGGCCCCGTCGGCATCTGGGCCATGGCCTGCTTGATGATGCGGAGCGACTGCTTCATCTCCTCCATGCGGACGAGATAGCGGTCCCAGCAGTCGCCGTTCTTCCCGATGGGCACGTCGAAATCGATCTGGTCGTAGGCGTCATAGGGCTGCGACCGGCGCAGATCCCAGGCGACGCCCGATCCGCGCAGCATGGGTCCCGAAAAGCCCCAATCCATCGCATCTTCGGCGCTGACGATCCCCACATCGACCGTACGCTGCTTGAAGATGCGGTTCTCGGTAACGAGGCGCTCCAGGTTAGCGATGGTCTTCGGGAAAGCCTCGCAGAAAGCCAGGATGTCGTCGCCCAGCCCCGCCGGGAAATCCTGATGCACCCCGCCCGGACGGAAATAGGCGGCATGGAGGCGCGCGCCCGAAACCCGCTCATAGAACTCCATGAGTTTCTCGCGCTCTTCGAAGCCCCAGAGCAGCGGCGTGATCGCGCCGACATCCAAGGCGAAGGCGGTGATGTTCAGGAGATGGTTCAGGATCCGGGTGATCTCGGAGAAGACGACCCGGATATATTGCGCGCGGGGTGGCGGGGTAATGCCCAGGAGCTTCTCCACGGCCAGGGCATAGGCATGCTCCTGGCACATGGGCGAGACGTAATCGAGCCGGTCGAAATAAGGGACCGCCTGGAGGTAGGTCTTGTATTCGATGAGCTTCTCGGTGCCGCGATGGAGGAGGCCGATATGCGGATCGGCCCGTTCCACGATCTCGCCGTCCATCTCGACCACAAGGCGCAAGACGCCATGGGCCGCCGGATGTTGCGGCCCGAAGTTCATGGTGAAGTTCTTGATCTTGGCTTCGACTTCGCCGTCGGTGACGATATCGGTCATGACGGTTTCCCTTCCGGGCCTTTGGGCTGCAGGGCCTTCTCGTCGCCGGGCAGAACGGAGTTCATTCCTTCCCAGGGCGACAGGAAGTCAAAGCTCCGGAATTCCTGCTTCAGCTTCACCGGCTCGTAGACGACGCGCTTTTCCTTTTCCTCGTAGCGCACTTCCACATAGCCCGTGAGCGGGAAGTCCTTGCGCATCGGATGCCCCTCGAACCCATAGTCGGTGAGGATGCGGCGGAGATCCGGATTGTCGCTGAAATAGACACCGTAAAGATCCCAGGTCTCGCGCTCGCACCAGCCGGCGGCGCTGAAGACGCCGGTGATCGACGGCACCGCGCTGTCCTCGTCTGTGGCGAGCTTCACCCGGATGCGCCGGTTGTGCTTCATGCTCAGGAAATTATAGACGATCTCGAAACGCTGCGGCCGGTCGGGATAATCCGCGCCGCAGATGTCCAGCATGATCTTGAAGAGGCAGGACGGGTCATCGCGCAGATAGGTCGAGACCCGAACAATCGCCTCGCGCTTGACCCAAAGGATCAACTCGCCATGGATGATCTCGATTCGATCCGCATCCTGGGGCAGAGCCGCCATGATCTGGTCGCCGAATTCCTTCAGGGCTTCAGGTGTTGGAAGGGTCATGGCGTGCCGATCACCGCGCAAAGACGCGCGAGCGTCTGATCTTCTTCTGGAGCTGCAGAACGCCGTAAAGCAGCGCTTCCGCCGTCGGCGGGCAGCCCGGCACATAGATATCGACCGGCACGATGCGGTCGCAGCCACGCACGACCGAGTAGCTGTAGTGATAATAGCCGCCGCCGTTGGCGCAGGAGCCCATGGAGATCACCCAGCGCGGCTCGGCCATCTGGTCGTAAACCTTGCGGAGTGCCGGAGCCATCTTGTTGGTCAGGGTGCCGGCGACGATCATCACGTCGGACTGGCGCGGGCTCGGGCGGAAAACGATCCCGAAACGATCCAAATCGTAGCGACTCGCCGCGGTATGCATCATCTCGACGGCGCAGCAGGCGAGCCCGAAGGTCATCGGCCAGAGCGATCCCGTCCGGGCCCAATTGACCAGTGAATCGAGCTTCGCGACGACGAAACCCTTGTCCTGCATCTCGTCGGTGGCGCGGCGCAGCAGGAGATCCTGCTCGGCGCCCGGCGGCAGCGGCGCGGGGCTCACTCCCATTCGAGCGCTCCCTTCTTCCATTCGTAGATGAAGCCGATGGTCAGCACGCCCAGGAACACCATCATCGACCAGAAACCGAAGAGCCCCAGCGTCCCGAAGGTCACAGCCCAGGGGAAGAGAAAGGCCACTTCCAGGTCGAAAATGATGAAGAGGATCGCGACCAGGTAATAGCGGACATCAAAGCGGCCCCGCGCGTTCTCGAAGGGATCGAAACCGCATTCATAGGGCGACAGCTTTTCCGAGTCCGGGTTCTGGCGGGCAATGACATAGGACGCCAAGACCATGATCGCCGACAGTCCGACGGCGATACCGACGAAGATCAGGATCGGCAGATATTCGCGCAGCAGCGCATCCATCGCACGGAGCTCCTCGTCATTCTTGCTTCAGCCTTGGAGCTTCGGGACTTTGGCGGTCCCTCGTGGCGCCGGATCAATCCCCACGATCCGATGCCGCTCCCGACGTCACTCTAATGGAGAACGATTGCAGCAAAAGAACAAAATCCGCGCGAGATGGCGGGAGTGACGGGGCTCGAACCCGCGACCTCCGGCGTGACAGGCCGGCGCTCTAACCAACTGAGCTACACCCCCACGAGCCCTCGCTCGGAGTGGCGGGACTACTACCCCTGCCAACCAGGGGTGTCAAGCAATCCCCACCACGAAATCAGCGGGTTGCACGACAAGCCTGATGCGCGTGTTTCGGATAGCGATTTTCCCGAGACATCGCCCTCGCCTTTTGGGCCGCGTCCTGTGATCTCGATCACAAAATTAATCTCTCGGTAACCTTCTATATTGATTTATCTAAAATTTGCGATAAATTAATAATCAAGTTTATGAATAACCGTGATCAAGGGGACCATGATGTACCGCACGCTTCGCTCCGCCCTCTACTTCGCCGCCGCTGTCGTCGCGGTTGCTGGAGGCGCGCAGGCAGCGACCACCGGATCCGTCAACCTCTCGGGCTCAATTGGCCAAAGCTGCAATCTCACCGTCTCCGCTTCGGGGAATACAGGCCTTAACCTGGCCAACACCGCCACGGCGACTTCGGTCACCACGGTTACTGAGGCCTGCAATGATAAACTCGGGTACAATGTGACCCTTGTTACGACCAACGGTACCACCACCGGCCTCTTCAAAGGTCCGTCGGGCAACACCGATACTCTGGCCTATACCGTCACTTATAACGGCGCCGCGAAGACCTTCGCCGCCAGTTCCTCGCAGATCACCACCGCGGCCGCCCGCACCGCTCCAGGCGGGGTCGCGAAGACACTCGCCATCTCCTACACGGGCAATAGCGCGCTCAATGCCGACACCTATACGGATACCCTGACCCTGACCATGACGGCGAACTGAGTTTTCCTCGGGTTCCTCCTGCGGTTCCCCGCGTCGGGACCGCAACCTGAAAGCCCCTCCCCGAGAGGGGCTTTTTGACGATGGGGGAAAATCGATCAGGGATAATTCTGAGCTAATCGAGGGCGGGGATATTCGCTCCTGAGATCTCCGATCTCATTCCTCCTCAACTTCCCCGCCCTCAACGGCGGGGATTTTTTGCGCCTATAGAGGCGGCTCGCCGCGTCGACGGGTTCGCGCAGCCGAAGCGCCTGAGGTCACCGCCAGCAAAAAAACCACGGCAAGATCACTATGTGGCTGTTGAGCGCTAGACGTTCCACCGACTCGCGTGGACGCCTGGTATGGCTGACTGCCGGCTCCCGCGACGACCTGCGGGTCTGCCGGTTCATCGCAGGCAACTAACAACAAAGCTAAAGCGATGATCGCGAGTGGGTTTGGAAAGCCGCGCATGGCCAGCCTCCTCAATCAACTGTAGCTACATTCAACGCATGGCCTCGAGATTGGTTCCCCGTTTGGCGGAAAACGAGCCGAACCGTGTCATTTCGCCGCCGATTCGGGAGGGGGGGAAGGCGCTGAACCTATTTGTCGCAATAACGTTCTGACATGGAGAAACCGCAATCGCCGTGCGGGATGCGTGTATAACCACAGCGAGATCGTAGCCAACACGGCAGCGCTGCATCCGAACGAGCGCAAAGAGGGAGAGCTGATCATGGATGGACCGTTTACGCGCCATCTCTCGACTGTAGCCGTGACGGTGCTCGTCCTGGCAGCCATTGCCCTGGTGTATGTCGTGTTGCAACGCCCCTGATCCCCATAAGAGACGCTTACGAGCTGGCGTAGCGCGGATGAAGGTCTCGGACCAACTCCCGCGCCCTCACCCGCGCAGAGCTTATTCATTACGGCATGGACCTTTCTGCGCCCGGCACGGTTGGGGTCCCGAGCCATTGTAAAAGGAGGTATCTTCGCAAGAAGGGCCTCCACGGAAAGGAACACAGCACATGAGAAGCCTAACCAAAGCGGCGCTTGTCGCCGTGACACTCGCTTGCGGCACCTTCACCGCAAGTATTCCGGCGCAGGCCGTCGATAACATCACCGTGGGGATCGGACCGGCGGGGATCGTGTTCGGATATACCGACGGCTATTGGGATAGCAGCCGGCGCTGGCATCGCTGGGAAAACAGGCGAGCCTTCGAACGGTTCAAATCGGAGCACCAGGACCGTTATTTCGATCGCCCGCAAACTCGCGACCGCCGGGACGGCCTGCGGGAGGATGACAAGTGGTGGGATCGCGGCGGCATCGCCTTTGGCTACAGCAATGGCTACTGGGACAACGAGGGCCGCTGGCACAAATGGCAAAATCAGCAGGCTGCCCGCCAATTCAGCGCGGAACACAGGGATAAATATTTCGATCGCCCGCAGACCCGCGACCGCAGGGACGGCGTGCGGGAAGACGACAAGTGGTGGGATCGCCGCTGAACCGCCAAGTCTAAGGTGCAGGAGCCCCACCGGAAACGGTGGGGCTTTTTCATGCGGGGGAACCTTACCCGGCCTTCGGAGTTACCCCTAAGCGATAAATCCCGCACCACGGCGATATCGCATCGAAGGGATCAGAAAAATGAAAAGTGGATTCAAGGGGGCGCTCGTCGCGCTGACTCTCGCTACCGGCGCGCTCGGAGCTTGCGTGGCGGTTCCGTCCAACGGTGGACCGGTTGCCGTCGGCCCCACCGTGGCCTTCAGCTACAGCGATGGATATTGGGACCGGAATAGGCAGTGGCATGGGTGGCAGGACCGCCAGGAGCAAGACCGCTTCCGCCAACAAAATCCCCAGTATCACGTCGACCGTCGCCACGACGAAGTCAACGGTTGGGGCTGGCGCGACGACAACCGATATTGGGAACGCCGCTAGGCTCCCCCCAAAGGCCTCTCAACAGAAGCCCCGCCCTCAACGGCGGGGCTTCTTCTTTGTCTCCGCCGCCGCGATAAGCGTGACATAAGTTGCGCCAGATAGCCTCGCTCAAAATATTTCTGTCGGACCTGCCCAAGATCGGTTCGAATGGACAAGCCAAAATCCGCAAAACAATAAATGGGCGCGATGAAGCGTATCCGGGCCAAAATATCAGGGGATCCGGTGTATAGCGGATATAAATAATTGGGGGGCGTTAGATGTTTGCACCGTTATTGGGATGGGTTCTTGCCGTACGCAGAAAATTTATGCCGCGCCGCGATCTGTCTCAGCCGCGCCTACCTTGGCTATTCATGCTCCCTCGCGATATCGGCCTTTTTCTTAAAAGTGCGCGAACTGACGCGAGAATCACACGCTTGCGCCGGAACGATGGCGCCCGCGCAGCATTCGAGGCGGTGTATTCCGAATCTGCCGATCCTTGGGCATCAGCCTCCCACCACTATCGCTATCAAAGCTTGAAATACGACAGAATGATCGCCCTCCTTCCGCGACGGCGGTTCGACAACGCGCTTGATCTCGGGTGCGGTCTCGGCCTGCTGTCCCAGAAGTTGGCCAAGCGCGCTGAGCATGTGTTGGGATTGGATATCGCGACGGCGGCAATCGACCGTGCCCGCCGGAGCAGCGCCGCTTTCCCCAATCTGGAATTTGAACGCGGCGACATCTTGAACCTTCCGCCTACCCTCAACGGAAAGTTCGACCTCGTTGTGGTCGCGGATGTTCTCTATTACCTCTCGCCACTGGACGAGCAGGTTTTGAAATCTGTCGTCCGCCGCATAGCCGATTTGCTCAGCCCCGGAGGCATCTGCCTGTTGGCCAATCACTTCTTTTTTTCCGCCGACCCAGATTCGAAAGTGTCGCGCAATATCCACCGATCGTTCTCTGACTGTCCGCGCTTCGAGGTGATGTCCGAACATCGACGCGCTTTCTTCCTGGCAACCCTGCTTTCCGAGCAGCCGCAGCTTGTCTCAGCCTAATGGACAGGCCGGTCGCCCCAGGCATACCCTGGCGTGATTTTTATCCAGCATGATCTGAGGCGGAAAAGTGTGCCGGTGCAGCATGTGCCCGAGCGCCTGTGCGATTTGAGCCTCGGCCCGCCGAGATCCAGGTCACCCTGTCCGCCGTATCGTTACCCGAACTGCAACCGGGCCAATTTTTGGTTGTCGCTTTCCGATTTAAGGCATTGATTTTATGGTGGGCGATGACGGTTTCGAACCGCCGACCCTCTCGGTGTAAACGAGACGCTCTACCGCTGAGCTAATCGCCCATAATCCTGCAGAATCTTTATCGAAAAACCGAGGGCCGGTCCACCTCGCGGTGGGCCGGCCCTCTTAGGAATTCTTAGAAACGGTAAGTAGTCTTCCCTAAAGACTAGTTCACCGCGTCCTTCAAGCCCTTGCCTGCCTTGAACTTCGGCAGCTTGGAAGCGGCGATCTTGATCTTCGCGCCGGTACGGGGATTACGTCCTTCGGAGGCTGCGCGCGCAGTGACGCTGAACGTGCCGAAACCGACGAGACGGACTTCAGCGCCCTTCTTTAGCGCGCCGCTGATCGAATCTAAGACCGCATCCACGGCCTTGGATGCATCGGACTTCTTCAGACTGGCTGCCGTCGCGACAGCATCGACGAGTTCATTCTTATTCAATTGTCGGCCCCCCTCCTTACGAAGACTGGGAATGTTGGGAAATTGACGCTCTCTGTGTCGGGGCGGAGTTTAGATCGGTCTTTCGACGAACGTCAATCGAAGACCGCGACTGAATCGTAAGTTCTCCCTAGGTTTTTCGCGGATTCCACCCCATTCCGAAATGCGACTCGATGGTGCGTCGCAATATGAAGAGGCCCGACCCGGTTTCCCGGATCGGGCCTCCATTGTCCTACAATAAACGATTTTAGTGGGTTACGCCCGGACGCTCACCTGTTCCCGGTCCCGGAACCAGACGAGCAGCCTCTTCCTCCTCGCTCCATTCGACCGGAACCAGAGGGGAGACCAGCGCGTGTTTCAGAAGCTCGTCGACCGTGCCTACGGGGATGATGGTAAGCCCCTTTTTCACGTTATCCGGGATCTCAGCCAGATCCTTGGCGTTGTCCTTGGGAATCAGGACGGTCTTGAGACCACCGCGAAGCGCCGCGAGCAGCTTTTCCTTGAGACCACCGATCGGCAGGACTCGGCCACGCAGGGTGATCTCGCCGGTCATGGCGATATCCTTGCGGACCGCGATACCCGAAAGCACCGAGACAATGGATGTCACCATGGCAACACCCGCGGATGGACCGTCCTTCGGCGTGGCGCCCTCCGGCACATGGACGTGGATATCCTTGCGCTCGAAGATGATGGGCTTGATCCCGAAAACGCCCGAGCGCGACTTGACATAGCTCTCGGCGGCCTGGACCGACTCCCGCATCACGTCACCGAGTTTGCCGGTCGCCGTCACCTTGCCCTTGCCCGGCACGGTCACCGCCTCGATCGACAGAAGCTCGCCGCCGACTTCCGTCCAGGCGAGGCCTGTGGTGACACCCACCAGATCGTTTTCCTCCACTTCGCCGAAGCGGAAGCGATGGATGCCCGCGTACTTCTCCAGGTTCCGGCGCGAGACCGTCACCTTCGGAAGCTTCTTCATCAGGATGTCCTTGATCGCCTTCCGGGTCAGGTTGGCAATCTCGCGCTCCAGGTTCCGCACGCCCGCCTCGCGGGTGTAGTAGCGGATCAGGTCGCGCAGGGCGTCGTCGGTGATCGACCACTCGGTCTTCTTCAGGCCATTCGCCTCGACCTGCTTGTCGATCAGGTGGCGACGCGCGATCTCGACCTTCTCATCCTCGGTGTAGCCGGGGATGCGGATGATCTCCATGCGGTCGAGCAAAGGCTGCGGCATGCGCAGCGTATTGGCCGTCGTCACGAACATCACATCCGAAAGGTCGTAATCGACCTCAAGATAATGATCGCTGAAGGTCGAGTTCTGCTCGGGATCCAGGACCTCAAGCAGAGCCGATGACGGATCGCCCCGCCAGTCGGAACCAAGCTTATCCACCTCGTCCAAAAGGAAGAGCGGGTTCGAGGACTTCGCCTTCTTCATGCCCTGGATGACCTTGCCGGGCATCGAGCCGATATAGGTCCGGCGATGGCCGCGCACCTCGGCCTCGTCCCGCACGCCGCCCAGGGACATGCGCACGAAATTCCGGCCGGTGGCCTTGGCGATCGACTTGCCCAGCGAGGTCTTGCCAACGCCGGGCGGACCGACGAGGCAGAGGATCGGACCCTTCACCTTGCGCATGCGCTGCTGCACCGCGAGGTATTCGAGGATGCGCTCCTTGACCTTTTCGAGCCCGAAATGGTCGGTGTTCAGCACCTTCTCGGCCGCCTTGATGTCGCGGCGGACCTTGGTGCGGACCTCCCAGGGAATGGACAGCATCCAGTCGAGGTAGTTCCGGACCACCGTGGCTTCGGCAGACATCGGGCTCATGGTGCGAAGCTTCTTCGCCTCGGTCACGGCCTTGTCGCGGGCTTCCTTGGTGAACTTGGTCTTGGCAATACGCTCTTCGAGTTCGGCAAGCTCGTCCTTGCCCTCCTCGCCTTCGCCAAGCTCCTTCTGGATCGCCTTGAGCTGCTCGTTCAGATAGTACTCGCGCTGGGTCTTCTCCATCTGCCGCTTCACGCGGCTGCGGATGCGCTTTTCGACCTGGAGGACGCCGATTTCGCTCTCCATGTAACCGAAGACCCTCTCGAGTCGCTCGGAGATGGTCTCGATCTCCAGCAGCTCCTGCTTTTCGGGGATCTTGAGCGCGAGATGGGAAGCGATCGTATCGGCAAGCTTGCCGGGGTCCTCGATCTGGTTGATCGAGACCAGGACCTCGGGCGGGATCTTCTTGTTGAGCTTGATGTATTGCTCGAACTGCGCGACGGCGGTGCGGGCAAGCGCCTCGATTTCCTGCTGATCGCCGGGCTTTTCCGGGATCGGCTCGGCATAGGCCTGGAAGAAGGCCTCGTTGTCGGCGAAACGCTCGATCCGGGCGCGCTGTCCGCCCTCGACCAGCACCTTCACCGTGTTGTCTGGCAGCTTCAGAAGCTGCAGCACGGTGCCGATGGTGCCGACGGTGTAGATGTCGGAAGTGGAGGGATCGTCCTGGGCGGCGTTCTTCTGAGTGACCAGGAGGATCTGCTTATCCTCCTTCATCACGTCTTCGAGCGCGCGCACGGACTTATCGCGACCGACGAAAAGCGGCACGATCATGTGCGGAAACACAACGATGTCGCGGAGCGGCAGGACGGGGTAGAGAGTGCCGCTAGAACTTTCGACCATGAGCCCTCTTTCCGGCCGGAGCGACCGGGGTGAAACCCCTGTCATCGACCCGGCACAATAGTGAATGCTTCCTTAGGTGGCCCCGCCCGTCAAGCGTTCAAGAGTGGGTAAACGCTCGACCGACCCCTGAGGGTCAGGGGCGGAAGGGGAACGGGCTTAGGCGCCCGCTCCCACGTCTCCGCGGCGGTCGGAATAGATGTAGAGGGGGATTGCCCGCCCTTCCACGACTTCGCGGTTGATGACGATGCCGGTGACCCCATCGAGGCCCGGCAACTCGAACATCGGCTCCAGAAGGATCGACTCCATGATCGAGCGCAGGCCGCGCGCGCCCGTCTTTCGGGCGATGGCCTTATGCGAGATCGCGCGGAGCGCTTCCTCGTTGAACTCCAGATGGACGTCTTCCATCTCGAAGAGCCGCTGGTATTGCTTCACGAGCGCGTTCTTGGGCTTGGTCAGGATGTCGACCAGCGCGCCCTCGTCGAGATCGTCGAGCGTCGCCACCACGGGCAGCCGGCCGACGAATTCGGGGATGAGGCCGAACTTGAGCAAATCCTCGGGCTCCAGATCCTTGAGGATCTCACCGGTCTTGCGCTCGTCAGGTCCCCGCACCTCGGCGCCGAAGCCGATCGAGGTACCCTGGCGCCGCTGGGCGATGATCTTCTCGAGGCCGGCAAAGGCGCCGCCGCAGATGAACAGGATATTGGTCGTATCGACCTGGAGGAATTCCTGCTGCGGATGCTTGCGCCCGCCCTGAGGCGGCACACTGGCGATCGTGCCTTCCATGATCTTCAGAAGCGCCTGCTGGACGCCCTCGCCCGACACGTCGCGGGTGATCGAGGGATTGTCCGACTTGCGGCTGATCTTGTCGACCTCGTCGATATAGACGATGCCGCGCTGCGCCCTTTCGACGTTGTAGTCGGCGGCCTGCAGCAGCTTCAGGATGATGTTTTCCACATCCTCGCCGACATAGCCCGCCTCGGTCAGGGTCGTCGCGTCCGCCATAGTGAAAGGGACGTCGATGATCCGCGCCAGGGTCTGGGCGAGCAGCGTCTTGCCCGAGCCCGTGGGGCCGACGAGCAGGATGTTCGACTTGGCCAATTCGACGTCGTTGTTCTTCGCGCCGTGGGCCAGCCGCTTGTAATGGTTGTGGACCGCCACCGAGAGGACGCGCTTCGCGTGGCTCTGGCCGATCACGTAATCGTCCAGGACCTTGCAGATATCCTTCGGGCTGGGCACGCCGTCGCGCGACTTAACGAGCGTCGTCTTGTGCTCTTCCCGGATGATGTCCATGCAAAGCTCGACGCATTCATCGCAGATGAACACGGTCGGGCCGGCGATCAGCTTGCGGACCTCGTGTTGGCTCTTGCCGCAGAACGAGCAATAGAGCGTGTTCTTCGAGTCGCTGCCGCTGGATTTAGTCATAGGCACTCCGTAGACACTCGAGGCGCCCCTCGAAAAGCATGCGATACCGGTGCCGCCCCCCGGCGTTCCACGGGGGCAGCGATCCCCCAGGAGCCGTCGGCACGGCTACGGTCCGGCCAACCCGCCGACCAAGCCATGATTGAACAATATATGTCACCCCTGATCAATAACTGATTAACCAGGGGTTACATCCCCTTCCAAGGGCCTAAGCGAGCTTGGTTTCCGTGGGTTTGCCCTTGTTCTCTTCTTCCTTCGGCGGGCGGTTCGAAACCACCTCGTCGATGAGGCCGAACTCCTTGGCCTCGACGGGAGACATGAACTTGTCGCGTTCCATGGCATCGCTGATGACGTTCAACGGCTGACCGGTATGCTTCACATACATGTCGTTGAGCCGCGCCCGAAGCGCCAGGATTTCACGCGCCTGGATCTCGATGTCGGTCGCCTGACCCTGGGCCCCGCCCGAGGGCTGATGGACCATGATCCGAGAACTCGGCAGCGAGAAGCGCTTGCCCTTGGCTCCGGCCGTCAGCAGCAGCGAGCCCATGGAGGCCGCCTGGCCCACACAGACCGTCGCCACCGGCGGACGAATGTATTGCATGGTGTCGTAGATCGCGAGACCCGAGGTCACCACGCCGCCCGGCGAGTTGATATAGAAGGAGATATCCTTGTTCGGATTATCCGCTTCCAGGAACAGAAGCTGGGCGCAGATGAGGCTCGACACCGCATCGTTCACCGGCCCTACCAGGAAGATGATCCGTTCCTTCAGGAGTCTCGAATAGATGTCATAGGACCGCTCGCCCCGGTTGGTCTGCTCGACCACCATCGGAACCAGCGTGTTCATGTACTGCTCGAATGGGTCCTTCATCGGTCCTGCCTGCCTTTTCTTTCCGTGCACCGCATCGGACGATCTATTCGCCAGCACCCTCGCCATCGGCCTTTTTCTTAGCGGCCCGCTTCGGCTTTTCAGCCTTGTCTTCGGCGGGCGTTTCGGCTGCGGCCTTCTTCTCGGCCGCCGGCTTCTTCTTCGCAGCCTTCTTGGCGGGTTTGGCCTCTTCTTCCGCCTCGCCCTCTTCTTCCGCCGCGATCAGCTCCTTGGCCGGGATCTTGCGATCCGTGACCTTGGCGATCTCCAGGATAAAGTCGATGACCTTGTCCTCGAAGATCGGCGCGCGGAGGTTGCCGAGCGCTTCCGGATGTTCGCGATAGAAGTCTAGGACCTGACGTTCGTTGCCGGGGTAGCGGCGCGCTTCCTCGGAGAGCGCGCGGTTAAGTTCGTCCTGCGTGACCGTTATATTGTTGTTGCGACCCACCTCCGACAAGAGGAGGCCCAAACGAACCCGGCGCTCGGCGATAGCGCGGTATTCGGCCTTCACCTCGTCGTCGCTTTTGGCCTCCGAGTCGGTTGCCGCTTCGGGGGCGTCCTTGTTGGCTTCCTTGAGCCGTTCCTTCTCCGCCTCGTACTGCTTCCAGATCGCGTCGAACTCCAGATCGACCATGCCCTGGGGCACGTCAAAATGATGGCGCTCGGCCAGCACGTCGAGAAGTTCGCGCTTCAGCCGCTGGCGGGCGATGCCGTTGTAGTCGCGCTCGATCTGGCTGCGCACCGCGTCGCGAAGAGCTTCGAGATTTTCCATCCCGACCGCTTCGGCAAGCGACTCGTCGATAGCCTGAGGCTTCTGTTCCTTGACGTCCTTGATCTCTACGGCGAATTCCGCGTCCTTGCCGGCAAGATCCTCATTGCCGTAATCGGCGGGGAAAGCGACCTTGACGGTGCGCTTCTCGCCCTTGGCCGCGCCGACGAGCTGGTCCTCGAAGCCGGGAATGAAGCTGCCCGACCCGAGTTCGAGCGAGAAATCGCTCGCGGCGCCGCCCGCAAAGGGCGTCCCATCGATGGAGCCCAAGAAGTCGATCACCGTGATGTCGCCCTTGGCGGCGGGACGATCGACCGGCTCGGACTTGCGGCGCTGCTGGGCGAGACGCTCCAGGGCCGCATCGATATCCTCGTTCGGGATCTCCGGCAGCAGCCGCTCGATCTCGACATCCGCGAAACTCGGCGTGCCGATATCGGGCAGCACCTCGACAGCGAGCTTATATTCCAGGTCCTGGCCCTCGTTGAAGGACAGGATCTCGATGTTCGGCTGCAGCGCGGGCCTGAGGTTGCGCTCGCGCATCGCCTCGCTGGAGGTGTCGCTGACCGTCTTCTCCAGGACCTCGCCCATGACCGAGGCGCCGAAGCGTTGCTTCAGGACCGGCATCGGCACCTTTCCGGGACGAAACCCCGGGAGGCGCACGGTTTTGCCAATTTCGGTGAGCCGCGACTGAACGTTGGCTTCGATGTCGCTGGAGGCGATCACGACCTTGAATTCACGCTTCAGGCCGTCGGTGTTCGTTTCTGTGATCTGCATGGGTGCCTATCCAAAGCGGGCGCCATTACGGCGCCCGGACGTCCTAGAGAAGGCGGGCGAGCCTGGTGCGGGCGAAGGGACTCGAACCCCCATGCCTCGCGGCGCTGGAACCTAAATCCAGTGCGTCTACCAATTCCGCCACGCCCGCTTGCTCGCTCCGCCAGCCGCAGAAACCTTGACCCTGCGGCGGCAAAGGCGGGTTAATAGCACATAAGCTCCCCGAAGCGGAACAGCCGATCGGAGGGCTTATCCGATCAGGGGTAGATCTGGGCCTGCGGCGATCAAATTCGGCCTCAAGCCTTGAGAAGGGCGCGAACGCTTGAGGAAATCGCGACCTTCCCTTCCCCGCTATAGGCCTCGTGGTTGTCCTCGATCTCGGAGAGCCGGTAGAGATAGTTGATCATCAGCCCCGCCGACTGCTCGATTCCCTTGGCCGATATGTCGCCCAGCCAGTCGAGCCGCTCCACCCGCGCGCCGTTCGCCAGATGGAAATGGGCCACCGGATCGCGAGCGCGACCGTTCCGTCCCTTCTCGCGCGTAAGGTAGTGAGCCGCAAGGCGCATCAGCGGCGTTTTTACCGCCTCGGCCAGATCCGGACGATCCTGCCAGCCTTCGATCGCCAGCAGTTCGGGCAAGTCGAGGAGGGCGAGATCCGGCGGCAGGCCTTCGATCGCGCGCTTTTCCGCGGGCAGGAGGATATCCTGAGGATCTTCCCTCATGCGCTTGTCGAGCCAGGCCCGGAAACCCGGCATCGGCGAGAGCGTGGCATAGGTCTTGATGTCCGGCAGCTCGGCGGCGAGCAGGTCTACCACCCGCTTGATCAGGAAATTGCCGAAGCTGATCCCGGCCAGGCCCTTCTGGCAATTGGAGATCGAATAGAAGATCGCGGTATCGGCCGCACCGGGGTCTTCCACAGGCGCGGCCTCGTCGAGCAGCTTCTGCACGCTTCCCGCCATGCCGCGCACCAGCGCCACCTCGACGAAGATCAGGGGTTCGTCGGGCATACGCGGGTGAAAGAAGGCAAAGCACCGCCGGTCGGCCTCCAGCCGGTTCTTGAGATCGGTCCAACTGCGGATCTCGTGAACCGCCTCGTAGACGATAAGCTTTTCCAGAAGTGCCGCCGGCGCGTCCCAAGTGATCCGCCGCAGTTCCAGAAAGCCGATATCGAACCAGCCCGAAAGCAGCCGCCTGAGGTCCTCATCGAGCGCGGTGAGCGCCACGTCCCCCTTGGCGAGCCCCATGAGTTCGCCCCGCATGTCGACGAGGAACTTGACCCCTTCGCGCAGCCCGTTGAATTGGGTCAGCAGACGGACCCTGGGCGCTTCGAGCGCATCGCGCAACGCCCGCTCCAGGGGGCGGCGTTCGGGTCCCGGCGGGATTTCGGCGAGACGTGCGCAAGCCTGATCCACCGCCGCCACATCGACCTCGAACTCATCGGCGAGAAGGCGCAGGAAACGCTCCCGGCCCGTGGCGTTCAGCGCGAGATAGGACCGTCCGAGATCCGCGGCCCTGGCCCTGGCCGAAACTTCACCGCCCCTGGCCTCCAGGCATTCCCGCATCTGGACGAGAAGCCGCTCCGCATCGTCAGGCGGCAGTTCCGGGCTCGACGTGGCCGTCCCGAGGAAGCCACGCGCGGAGGAGGAGATGTCCCGCCACGCCGACCGCAGGTTGCTCAGCGTCCGGTCGAGGACCCCATCCAGAAAGCCATTGCTTGAATCGCTCATGACCGAAACAAAAAATCAACGGAGGTCGGGGATCTCCCGGCTCAATTCCTTGAGCCGGCGCAGCACCTTGGGCAGCGTGTCGATCAGATCCTCCGACAACAGCCCTGGCCCGAATTCCTTAGCCGCCTCCCCATGTAGCCAAGCCGCGGCGCAGGCCGCGCGGAAAGGTCCGAGCCCCTGGGCCAGCAGGCCGACGATGATACCCGACAGCACGTCGCCGCTGCCCGCGGTGGCGAGATCAGGAGGGGCGTTGGTGTTGATCGCGGCGCGCCCGTCGGGGGCCGCGATGACCGTATCCGCCCCCTTAAGCAGGACGACCGTCCCGCTCTCGACGGCAGCGTGCCGCGCCATGGAGAGCTTGTCGCCCCGGATATCGAAAAGCCGGGCGAACTCGCCAGCATGCGGCGTCAGCACGCAGTCACCGTGAACAGCACCGAAGAATTCGCCGCGCGACCCGCCGAAGGCGGTCAATGCGTCAGCGTCGAGAACCACGGCCCGTCCGGTGGCCAAGGCCGCCGCGACCAGTCTTTGGAGCGCCGGCCCGACGCCCGCGCCCGGCCCGATCAGAATCGCGTTGCGGCGCGGATCGGAAAGTATCGCCGCAAACTCCATATCGTCGGTGAAAGGCTGCACGATGGCGCTCGTCAGGGCGGCGGCATAGATCGGCCAGGCGGCCGGCGGCACCGCGACGGTGACGAGCCCCGCCCCTGCCCTGCCCGCGGCCCGGACGGCGAGACGGGTAGCACCGGTCATGACCGCGCCGCCGACAACCATGGCCTGGCCGCGCTTGTATTTATGCGTATCAGCCTGCGGCCAGGGAAAACTGGGCAGCCAGATATCCGTACCGTTTTCCTGGACCTGGGATCCGATCTCGAGAATCGCTCCGTCAGGCAGGCCGATATCGGCGACTTCAACCTCGCCGCAGAGCGTCCGCCCAGGCAGCAGGAGATGGCCGGGTTTCTTGCGCGAGAAGGTAACCGTGACGGCCGCAGGGGCGGCGATACCCCTGACCGCGCCCGTCGCCCCGTCGAGCCCGCTCGGCACGTCGACCGCCAGCACCGGCAGCTTCATCGAGATGAGATCTTCGAGGACCTCCTCCACAACACCTTGGATGGGGCGCGAGAGCCCGGCGCCGAAAAGCGCATCGATGACCAGTTCCGCGCCATCCAGCACCTTGGGATGAAGAGGCTCGACCTCGCCGTCCCATCCCGCCGCCACGCGCGCCGCATCGCCCTTTAAGGCGTCGCGGGATCCCAGGAGCGCCAGCCGGACCGACCAGCCCGCGTCCTTCAGCCGTCGCGCCGCGACGAAACCGTCTCCGCCGTTGTTGCCCGGCCCGCAGAGGACCGTGACGGGGCGCCGTGCCCAACGACGCTTGACAGAAGCCGCGACAGAACGGCCTGCCGCTTCCATGAGCGAGAGGCCGGAGATGCCGCGCGATATGGCAAGCCGTTCGGCATGGACCATCTCGGCTGGCGTCAGAAGAAGATTCGAAGTCATAACCGATACTCTAATCCATCTCGACGGACCGGTCATCCCCGCGAGCCCCATTAAAAAGGGTCGGTTTCAACAATCCAACGATTTCAAATCGCCCTTTGGCGCCGCAGCCGCTAGAAAAGTTGAAATTCGCGGAGGAACTCATGGAAATCAGGCTCGATGGGCGTTCGGCGCTGGTAACGGGAGGCAGCAAGGGCCTCGGGCTGGCGATGGCCACCGAATTCGCGAGGTCCGGCGCCGATGTGGCGATTCTGGCCCGCGACCCCAAGACATTGGAGGCCGCCCGCGCGTCCGTTGCCGCGACGGCGAAGGGCCGCGTCGTCGCCTATCCTTGCGATGTCGGAAAAGCTGAGGATATCGCCGGGGCTTGGGCAAAGGTCAATGCGGAACTCGGCAAGATCGATATCCTCGTTAATAACGCCGGTGGGTCAATCCGGGGCAGGATCGAGGATGTCACCGACCAGATGTGGCAGGACGATCTCGACGTGAAGTTCTTCGGAGCCATCCGTTTCATCCGCCTGGCCTTTCCGGCAATGAAAGAGCGCAAATGGGGCCGGATCATCAATGTGCTGAGCATCGCCGCCAAGGCGCAGGTGGGTGGCGGCGCGCCGACCGAGGTGACACGCGCCGCCGGCATGGCCCTGACCAAGGTGGTCGCGGGCGAAGGAGCGCCACACGGGGTTCTGGTCAATGCGCTGCTGGTCGGATCGATCGTGTCCGATCAGGTCGTGCGCGGCCATCGAAGCCGCGCCCCGGACATGAAATTCGAGGATTATGTCAAGATGCGCGGCGAAAAGATCCCGCTGGGCCGCATGGGTCGACCCGAGGAATTCGCCAATATCGCCTGCTTCCTCGCATCGGACGCCGGATCCTATATCACCGGCACCGCGCTCAACGTCGATGGCGGCATGTCACCGGTGGTTTAGGCAGGTCATTTGCTTGACGCCCCAGCCTGAACGCGCTAGGATCTCGCCGCGGTGGCGGGTGTAGCTCAGTTGGTTAGAGCGCCAGATTGTGATTCTGGATGTCGCCGGTTCAATTCCGGTCACTCGCCCCATTCCCTTCATATCCCAGACAGCAGCCTGTCCACTTAGCGCATGGCGCTGCGGAAGAGATTGCCGCTTCCTCAACGCCCCGGTGCGCCGGTCATCGGCTTTTCGGCTGTGGGCAAGACGTCGCCGGAGGGCGTGACCCCGGCGTCGAAGTTCCTTTGATAGGCTGCCCGCTGGTCTGGAGAGTTGTCGCAGGCGCCGAGCAGCAGCCCGGACGCCCCGATGAGCAGGCTGGCCACAATAAGAGATTTTTTCATCTTCTCCTCCAGTCGATTGATTTCGGCGGGATCGCCACCGGTCAACCGGCCCCCGCGGGGAGGGTTCCGAACAGAAGATTTACGATTTTCCGGAGTCGCCGCCGCCGAAAGGGTCAGACGATCCTTAATGGGATTAAACCCCGTCCCGTCGTGCTATCCGGGACACTCACGGGACAAGTGTGAGATAGCGCACAAGTCCCGGAACCTCCTAGGGAATTGGCCGTTTCGAACTCAAAGGAGTTTGACATGGCCACTTACATCATCGATCCCCCGGACCTTGCCCGCATCCGCCAAACCGCGGATATCGCCGCCTTCATCGGGCACTCCAAGGTCATCATCGAAATGAAGGACGGCGAGCGCATCATCGGAGAGATCGTCGGCAAGGTTACCGGCTCGGACTCCGACCATGACGGCATCGAGATCGAAGTCGAATATGACGGCATGCCCCTGCGGACCGCGATCGACTACCGCGATATCGCCTGGATCGGATAACGGGAAGCGGGTTATTTACCGCGCTTGGCGGGAGGCGATGGGGGCTTTTCGGGAACCGTCTTCTCGAAGGACATGGTGAGCGTCATCGCCGCTTGCATGATGTAATCGTCCGGGTGGGCTCGACAGTAGTTGCCGAGCCAGCCGACGATGCCCGCATTGGTGGTATCCTCCCCCCGGTTGCGGTTCTTGGGATCTTCCCAATTGACGCCCGAGAGGAAACCCATCACCCAATCGGCCGCTCCGCTTCGCGCGCCTTCATTGGCGTTGAAGGTGGCGCAGCTCTGGGTTCCCCAGCCGGTGATCACCACCTTGCTTTCCGCACGCGGATCGGCGGCGAGAACGGGGAAAGCCAGGCTCGCGACAAGAGCGGTCGATAGAAGCAGTTTCATGGGCGGCGATACTGCCGCCGGATCGTCGGAAGGTCAAATCGCCTCGACGATCTCCTCGCCGAGCGTCCGAACCGATGAGCGGCGCCCTAGGTCCCCAGTACCTTCGCGACGACGGCCAGCAGCTCTTCGGATCGAAAGGGTTTGGCCAGGCGAGCATTGGCGCCGAATTTTTCCGCCATGGCGAGCAGTTCTAGATTGTTGTGATACCCGCCTCCGGTCATGGCGATGATCGGCAGATCGGGATGATCCTGGCGGATCGCCCGGATGGTTTCGATCCCTTCCTTATCCGGCATGAAGAGATCGGTGATCACCAGATCCGGCGGGCCCTTGGCGAGGAGCGCCAACGCCTCGTTCCCGTTTTCTGCCTCAAGCACCAAATGGCCGCGCCCCGCGAGAACACGGGCCACCATCCGGCGCATTTTCTGCTCGTCCTCGACAACCAGTACCAGGGCCATGTTTCCTCTCCGCCAGCACCGGTTACGCTAATAAATCGCATATCTTGGAATATATGTCTCCCAGATAGAAAATCGATCTTAACAAACAATTCGCAAGATAAGCGTGATTTTACTGGCAGAGTGGCGAGGGAATACGAGGGGGCTCCAGCACATGAAGATGTCGATCGCACGCAAGATCCTCGCGACTGCCATGGGGCTGGTCGCGCTTATGGCGCTTGCCTCTTCCCTGTCGTTTTACATGGCTAACGAGGTGGGATCCCGCATCGACCGGCTCACCAGCGACTATATCCCGGCTTACTCCAACCTGGCCCGGGCCAATGTCCGCTCACTCGAACAGGCACTGGCGCTGCGACGCTTGCTCATCGCCGCGGGGGTGTCCCCGATGGACGAGCAGACAGTGGCCACCGACCGCACCATGTTCGACAAGAAAGGCATGGAATTCGCCGAGGAGCTGCAGGCTGCCCGGACGGTCATCAACGCCGAGATCGCCAGCGGCAACGCCTTCGCCGATCCCGTGGCACTGGCCCGCATGGACACCAGGATCCTCGCCTTGCTGGAGGACGAGCAGCGCCACTACATGGACGAGGCCGCCCGGCTCCTGCGCGCCCTCGCCACCGGCAATGCGATGGAACGCGCCGACGAGATGCGGCGGATCGAGACCATGCGCGACGAAATCAACCTGCGCGTGGAAAACATCCGTCACGACATGCAGGGCCTGTTGCGCGAGGCGACGGCCGCAACCCGCAAAGACCAGAGCAGGGTGGTGGTGATCGGCGCCGTGCTAACGGGCCTCGCCGCGCTTCTGGGTCTCGGCAGCGCGACATTGATCGGCGGCGGCGTGGCGCGGCCAATGCGACGGCTATTGGAGGGCACCAAGGCGATCGAGGACGGCCATCTCGACATCGTCGTGCCCGTCCATAGCCACGACGAGGTCGGCCGGCTTACCGAATCGTTTAACCGCATGACGGAGCAGCTTCGGATCAAGGAGCGGATCCGTGAAACCTTCGGCCGCTATATCGATCCGCGCGTGGTGGAAGGCATCATCGATCACCCCGCCATCGCCCAAGGCGAGGGGCAGCGCCGCGTCATGACGATCCTCTTCTGCGACATGAAGGGTTTCACGGCCTTCAGCGAGGGCATGACGCCGCAGGGCCTGGTCAAGGTCATGAACCGCTATCTCACCACCATGTCTGAGCCGATCCGCAACCAGCGCGGCGTGATCGACAAATATATCGGCGACGCCATCATGGCCTATTGGGGGCCTCCCTTCGTCTCCGAGGGGGAGCAGGCCGGGTTGGCCTGTCTCGCGGCGCTCGAAATGCTGGAGCGCCTGGAGCCGCTCCATGCCGAGGTGATGGATCTCCTCGGGATGCGGACGGGCATCCCGAAGATCGACATGCGGGTCGGGATCGCCACGGGCGACGCGCTGGTAGGCAACATCGGCTCCGACTTCATGATGAGCTACACCGTCATGGGCGACACGGTCAATTTCGCCTCGCGCCTCGAAAGCGCCAACAAGGCCTATCAGAACCGCGTGCTGATCTCGGGCGCGACGGCGGCCCTTGCATCCTCCTATATCGAGACGCGGGAGATCGACCGCCTGGTGGTGGTGGGCAAGACCGAACCTCAGGAGGTTTTCGAGGTCATGGCCCGCAAGGGCGCCTTGACGCCGGCGCAGGAGAAGCTGAAGGAGCACTTCGCCGAAGGACTTGCGGCCTATCGGGCGCAGGAATGGGACAAGGCCAAGGACGCTTTCGACGCCTGCCTAGAGATCAAGCCCGGCGACGGTCCGTCAGTCACCTTCCTTCATCGGATCGAGGTTCTCTCGACCCAGCCGCCGCGCCCCAATTGGGACGGCGTCTGGATTATGGATCACAAGTGAGCGGCGCCGCCCCTCACCAATAGCGCCCGCTGCCCGCCACGAGGACGACGACCAGCCCGATCCCCAGATTGATCTTCACGATCATGCGGATCTGTTCGAGCTGGTCCTTCGCGGCGGGAAAATCACCTGCCGCCACGAGCCGGCGGAAGCGTTTCCAGGGCGCGAAGAAAAGGTGCAGAAACATCAGCACCATGATCCAGCCCAGCCCCTGCATCACGTTGATGTAGATCGGCAGATGGGCGAAGCCGCCGAACTCCAGGTGGATCATCCCGTAGCCGCTCACCAGCAGAACGAGGATGCTGCCCCAGACCCAGCCGAAAAAGCGCTGGAACACCCGCGCCCAGAGCGAGAGGCGATCCGGCGGCTCCAGCGGCCCCGCCGAGGGGCGCAGGATCATATAGGCGAAGAACATGCCGCCCACCCAAAGGACGGCGGCGAGCACGTGAAGGGCGTGGGCGGCACTCATTCGGCAGCTCCTGGCGCCGCAACGGCCCATTCGGGACGCGGGATCGTTCGATAGGCTTCGCGCAACGCCTCCGACCAGCGGTCGCGGATCATCCGGAAATAGTCGTCGTCCTCGGTGAGGCGGCGTCGCAACTCCACGTGCAGGGCATCGCGCCGATAGACCAGCAGGTCGATCGGCAAGCCGACGGTCAGATTGCTTCGCAAGGTCGAATCCATCGAAACGAGCGCCAGCTTCACCCCGTCGTAGAGATCGGTGTCGTGGCGGGCGGCGCGGTCGAGGATCGGCTTGCCGTATTTGTGCTCGCCGATCTGTAGAAAGGGCGTATCCGGCGTGGCCTCGATAAAATTGCCGGCGGAATAGATCTGGAAGAGCCGCATGTTGCGGTCCTTGATCTGGCCGCCCAGCAGGAAGGAAGCCTCGAAGTTGACGTTTTGCGCCGCCAGCGCAGGCCCGTCCGTCCGATAGACCCGGCGCACGGCCTCGCCCACGAGTTGGGCGCCGCGAAACATGCTGCGTACCGTCAGGGGGGTTTCGACCTCACCGTCGATCTCGATCCCTTCGTTCAGAAGGTTCACGACAGACTGGGTGATCGCCAGGTTGCCGGCCGCCAACAGGATCAGGACCCGCTGCCCCGGCACCTCGAAGACATGCATCTTCGAGAAGATCGAGATGTTGTCGACGCCCGCATTGGTGCGCGTGTCGGACAGCATAACGAGCCCGTCTTTCAGATCGAGCCCCACACAATAGGTCATTTTCCCACCCTTGGTGATCCGGGCGGTCATTGCTCCTGCCCGGCCTGTTCGACCTGGACCCGCACCGCCAGCGTCTCGTCGGCCGCACCCCGCCGGACACCCCGGACCGGGGAAGCCGACCAATAATCTAATCCAATGCTCGTGCGGATGTAGGCCTCCGTCGTGCAGATGCGGTTGGCGGCATCGAAACCAACCCAGCCCAGGTCCGGCACGAAAGCCTCCGCCCAGGCATGAGAGGCTTGATAATCTTGCGACTCGACGCCTGTCCAGAGGTAACCGCCCAGATAACGCGCCGGCACCCCGAGATGTCGCGCGGCCGCTATGAAAAGATGGGCGTGATCCTGGCAAACCCCCGCCCCCTCAGCCAGCGCCTGCGCGGCGGTCGTCGAGGGATCGGTGGCGCCGATCCGATAGTCGACGCGCTCCCGCACGAGATTAAGCAGGGCATGGAGGCGCTTCAAAGGCGACCGCTCCGACACGATCTCGCCCGCCATCGCCTGGATCGCCTCGTCGGCCTCGGTGAGCGGCGTGCGGCGCAGGTAGAACATGGGCGGCAAGGGCTCCGTCGCGCCCCGGACGATGCCGAAGGTATTGGTCGTTTCGACCTCCCCCTCGACGAAGATCGTCGCTTCGGTATGCGCCTGCACCACCGAGTGACAATGGGTGATGTTGCCGAAACCGTCCGTGAAACTCGGAAGCGGCCGCCGCTGGTCGCTGCGCACCGACCAGCGATGCACCGCCAGCGCCTCGTAGCTGCGCGGCGTCAGCCGAAGCGTCTGGATCGCCGCGAAAACCGGCGACGCATAGCTGTAGGTGGTCCGATGCCGAACGATGAGGCGCATGAATGCTTTATCGCTAAATCAGGTAAAAGCTGCTGATCTCGTCACCCAGAAGGGCCGAGCGCTCGGTGAAATCGGTCAGGAACTCATGGAGGCCCGCCTCAAATATATCCTGAATGCGGCCATAGCGAAGGCGCGCGTAAAGCTCTCCGGCGATGCGGTGGCATTCGCCGCGTTGCCCGCCCCCGCTCTCCGCCAGCGCGTCCAAATGCCGGACGATGCCGTCATAGCAGCTGACCAGAGAGCGCGGCATTTCCGGCCGCAGCATCAGAAGCTCGCTGACCAGCCAGGGCTTCAGCCGGTCGTTGTAGACCCAGAAATAGCTCCGCAGCGCCGAGACCGACCGCAGGATCGCCTGCCAATGGTAATAGTCCGTTGCACCGCCCACGCCTTCGTCCCCAGGCAGCAGCACGTGGTATTTGACGTCGAGGATGCGGGCCGTGTTATCCGCTCGCTCCATCAGGGTGCCGACCCGGGTGAAATGGAAGGCGTCGTCGCGGAGCATCGTGTTGTTATAGGCACCGCTGAAGAGCAGCGAGCGCTCTTTGACCCATTCCAGGAAATCGAGCAGGCGCTCGGGCGCGGAGAGCGCCTCCTCCGCCTCGTACATCTTGAGCCAGGTGCCGTTCAGCGCCTCCCACATGTCGACGGTCAGGGCGGTGCGGACGGCGCGCGCGTTGCGGCGGGCCGTTTCGAGGCACGAGAGAATGCTGGAGGGATTGTCGCGGTCACGGACGAGATAATGGATGACGTCCGGGCCAGTCGCCGCCTCGTATTTGGCGAAGAAACCTTCCTCCGAGCCGGTGGCGATCAAGGTCGATTCCCACTCGTTGCCGGGATTGCCCAGCGACAGGGCCATGCTCGCCATGCGATTGCCCACGGTGACGATGCGAGCGATATTCTCCGCCCGCTCGACATAGCGCGCCAGCCAATAAAGGTTGTCGGCGGTCCGGCTCAGCATCGCATCAGCCTTCCAGCACCCAGGTATCCTTTGTGCCGCCGCCCTGGCTCGAATTGACGACCAGGGAGCCCTCGCGCAAGGCCACCCGCGTTAAACCGCCCGGCACGATCCGG
The DNA here is from genome assembly GCA_947473305.1 of Rhodospirillales bacterium. Taxonomy (GTDB): domain Bacteria; phylum Pseudomonadota; class Alphaproteobacteria; order ATCC43930; family CGMCC-115725; genus CANJCB01. The sequence continues at coordinate 7,789 of CANJCB010000018.1, read as the reverse complement.
ATTTCCTTCCCGCCGGAGAGCACGAAGGGCCGCAGGTCCACGTGGCGCGGAGCGATTCCCGCGTCAACCAGGGTTGGACAGGTGGAAAGCGCCAAGGTCGGTTGCGCGATATAATCGCCGGGCCGGGCGCGGAGCCTGGCCGCGAAATCGGCCAATTCGGTCTTGGTCGCCTGTGGGCCGATCAGCATGCCGTAACCTCCCGAACCCCTCGCCTCCTTGACCACCAGTTCCGGCAGCCGGTCGAGCACATAGGCAAGGTCATCCCCATCCCAGCAGCACCAAGTCTGCACGTTTTCGAGGATCGGTTCCTCGCCCAGATAGAAGCGGATCATCCGAGGCACGTAGGGATAGATCGACTTGTCGTCGGCGATCCCCGTCCCGACACCGTTCGCGAGCGTGAGATTGCCGGCGCGATAGGCGTTGAACAGGCCCGGCGTGCCGATGGCAGAATCGGGCCGGAAGGTCAGCGGGTCGAGATAGCCGTCGTCGATCCGCCGATAGATCACGTCGACGCGCTTGGGTCCCTTCGTGGTGCGGGTGAAGACCACATTGTCGTCGACGAAGAGATCGGGCCCTTCGACCAATTCAACGCCCATTTCGTCGGCCAGGAAGGAGTGCTCGTAATAGGCGCTGTTGAAGGAGCCGGGGGTCAGCAGCGCCACCACCGGATCGCTCTTGCAATTGGGGGGCGCCACGGACTTCAGGGTATCGAGCAGGTCCTCGGGATAGTGGGAGACCGGCGCGATCCGATGCCGCGCGAAGAGATCCGGGAAGAGCCGCATCATGGCCTCCCGGTTCTCCAGCATGTAGGAAACCCCTGAGGGCGTTCGGCAATTATCCTCCAGCACCACGAATCCGCCAGGACCCGTGCGGACGATATCGATGCCCGCGATATGCACATAAACGCCCTGGGGGGGATCGAAGCCCTGCATCTCGGCGCAGAAGGCCTCGTTGTGGAGGACGAGTTCCGGCGGGATATGCCCGGCCCGCAGAATCTGCCGCGAATGATAGACGTCCCGGATGAATTCGTTGATTGCGCGGACCCGCTGTTTCAAGCCGCGGGACAGCTGCTGCCATTCGGCAAAGTCCAGGACGCGGGGGATGATGTCGAACGGGATAAGCCGCTCGCGGTCGCCGCCCTCCGCATAGACGGAAAAAGTGACCCCAGTCCGACGGAAGAGGAACTCCGCCTCGCGCCGCTTTACCGACAAGGCGGTGGTCGGCGTCTCGTCGAGCCAGCGCCGGATGATTTCATAATGCATGAAAAACTATGCGAATCTCCCAACTTCTGTTTATGATGCGGGAGCTAGGATAGCTTTGACGACAAGGGGGAAGCCGAGTTCGCCCGCGGTCGCCTATGATAGTTCCAACTCTGAGGGGGTTTTTAAGATGGCTAGCAGCACTACGCGCGACCTCGCGGGTCGCGTCGCGATCGTCACGGGCTCGACCAGCGGTATCGGTCTCGGGATCGCCAAGGTTCTCGCCAACCACGGCGCCAATATCGTTCTCAACGGCTTCGGCGACGCAGGCGAAATCGAAAAGATTCGCGCGGCCCTCGCTGCCGAGACGGGCGTCAAGGTGCTCTATGACGGCGCCGACCTGATGAAGACCGACGCGGTCGTTGGCCTCATCACCAGCGCTGAGAAGAACCTCGGGCAGGTCGACATCGTCGTCAACAACGCCGGCATCCAGTTCGTCTCGCCGATCGAAGACTTCCCGGCCGCCAAGTGGGATGCCATCATCTCGCTGAACCTGAGCGCCGCTTTCCACGCAACCCGCGCCGCCTTTCCGGGCATGAAGAAGCGCAAGTGGGGCCGGATCATCAACATCGCCTCCGCCCATGGCATCGTCGCCTCGCCCTTCAAGTCCGCCTATGTCGCGGCCAAGCACGGCATCATCGGCCTGACCAAGGTCGTCGGCCTCGAAGGCGCCGAGTTCGGCATCACCTGTAACTCGATCTGCCCCGGTTATGTCTGGACCCCGCTCGTCGAGAAGCAGATCGACGAACAGGCGAAGGCCCACAACATGCCGAAGGAAAAGGTCATCAGCGACGTGCTGCTCGCCCAGCACGCGATCAAGAGCTTTGCCACCGTCGAGCAGATGGGCGCCCTGGCCGCGTTCCTGTGCAGCGACAGCGCGGCTCTCATGACCGGCACCGCGATCCCGGTCGATGGCGGCTGGACGGCCCATTAAGCAGCCCAACCGGGGGGTCAGGCAATGGCAGAAGAAAAGTCAGCGGCTCCGGCTCGCCGGGCTCGTTCAACTGGCGCCAAGAGTGATGGCGCCAAGCACATCAACCTAGCCCTCCAGGGCGGAGGCGCCCATGGCGCCTTCACCTGGGGGGTGCTCGATAGTCTGCTGGACGACGAGCGCTTTACTTTCGACGGGATCAGCGCGACGAGCGCCGGGGCCATGAACGCCTCGGTCTTCGCCTATGGCTGGACCGTCGGCGGCCGGGAAGGCGCCAAGAAGGCGCTCGAGGGCTTCTGGCGCCGGATCAGCCACGCAGCGGAAACAGGTCCGCTGAAGCCGAGCTGGTACGACAAGATGACCAAGAATTACGAGCTGACGCATTCGCCCGCGTTCCTGATGCTCGATCTGATGTCACGGGTGTCCTCGCCCTACGAGTTCAACCCGATGAACAAGAACCCGCTGCGGGACGTACTGAACGCCAGCGTCGATTTCGACGTGCTGCGTCACAACGACAACCCGATGAAGCTCTATCTGTCGGCCACCAACGTGCGGACCGGCAAGGTAAAGCTTTTCGAGCGGCATGAGATCGGTCCGGACCAGGTCCTGGCTTCGGCCTGTCTTCCTTTCCTTTTCCAGGCGGTGGAGATCGACGGGGAGCATTACTGGGACGGCGGCTACATGGGCAACCCTGCCCTCTTCCCGCTGATCTATCATTGCGATAGCGCGGACATCCTGGTCGTTCACATCAATCCCCTCGAACGCCGGGACCTGCCGAAGACGGCGACGGATATCCTCAACCGCATCAACGAGATCAGCTTCAATTCGTCGCTGATGCGTGAAATGCGGGCGATCAGTTTCGTTACCCATATGATCGACAAGGGCAAGCTCGACGGCATGAAGCGCATGCTGATCCATGCGATCTCCGAAGACGAGGTGATGACCAAGCTTGGCGTCGCGAGCAAGCTCAACGCCGATTGGGGCTTCCTCACCCATCTTCACGATGCCGGATACAAGTCCTGCAACGCCTGGGTCGAGAAGAACTACGACATGATCGGCCTCGAATCGACCGTCGACATCGAGAAGCAATATCTCTGAGCTAGACCAATAAGGACGAAATCCTAAATTCCGACTGGAGTCACGGACATGAACGTCGACCAGATCCTTAACCTACCCTCGATGCCGCCGGCCAGCCCGAGCTATCCGCATGGGCCCTTCCGTTTCATCGACCGCGAATATTTCATCATCGTCTACGAAAGCGATCCCGACGCGATCCGCGCCGCGGTTCCGGAGCCCCTGGTCCCGGCCGACGGCAACCTCGTCTATTACGAGTGGATCCGTATGCCCGACAGCTCGGGCTTCGGCGATTACACCGAGAGCGGCGTGGTCATCCCCTGCATGCTCGACGGCAAGCCCTGCAACTTCACCGCCCAGATGTATCTCGACGACGAGCCGCCGATCGCCGCCGGCCGCGAGATCTGGGGCTTCCCCAAGAAGCACGCGGACCCCAAGCTCGAAGTCGCCAAGGACACGCTGACCGGCACGCTCTACTACGCCGGCCAGATGGTCGCCATGGGGACCATGGCCTATAAGCACGAGCCCCATGTCCGCGACATCAACAAGACGGTCGAGGCGCTCACCAAGCAGCAGAGCAATCTGAAGCTGATCCCCGGCGTCGACGGCAAGCCCGCCATCGCCCAGCTCGTGACCTATAACCTCACCCATGTGAAGGTTAAGGGTTCCTGGACGGGTCCAGCGCGGCTCCACCTGATCCCGCATGTCAACGCACCCGTCGCCGATCTTCCGGTGAAGCGCGTGACCGGCGGCCGGCACTTCATCGCCGATCTCACGCTGCCCTACGGCCACGTGGCTCACGATTACCTGAAGCAGAAGTAATCGGCTTCCAAAGCCGATCTTGCGATGAGGCCCGGCCAGTCCGGGCCTCATTTCTTTTGGGGCATCAACCGCCCAGGGCGCGGTCCCCGACATAGGGATTCGAACGGCGTTCCTGCGCGAAGCTCGATACCGGCCCATGCCCCGGCACGAAAACCACATCGCCCAGAGGCCAAAGCTTCCGGGTGATGGCATCGATCAGCGCCGCATGATCGCCCCGGGGGAAATCGGTGCGGCCGATGGATCCCTGGAACAGCACATCGCCCACAAAGGCGATCCCCATAGCGGGATGATGGAAGACCACATGACCGGGCGTATGGCCGGGGCAGTGGATCACATCCAGGGTCTGCTCACCGATCGTGACCTGATCGCCATCCTCCAGCCAGCGGGTCGGCACGAAGCCCCTGGCGCCGGTCATGCCATATTTGCGGCCGCTCTCTTCGATGCGGTCGATCCAGAACTGGTCCTCCCGCTGCGGTCCCTCGATGGGGATGCCGAGCCGCTCGGCCAGCTCAGCGGCCCCGCCGGCATGGTCCGAATGACCATGGGTGATGAGGATTTTCTCGATGGTGACATCGTTGGCCTTCGCTGCCTCCAGGAGACGATCGACCTCTCCCCCCGGATCGACGAACACGCCCCGCTTCGTGCGCGTGCACCAGGCGACCGAGGCATTCTGTTGGAAGGGCGTGACCGGCACGATCACGCATTGGAGCAAGGGTTCGTCAGCCACCGGATCCATTTCCTATAATTGATGCGCCGGATTGTGTCGGGATCCGGGATCCCCGTCCAGGATCAGACAGCCCTGCTGCCAACTGACGGCCAGCGCAGCTTGAAAGACATGATCCCGAGCAGCATATCGACCGTCTTCCCGTCCCGGGCAAGCGGCAGCACGAGCCGTTCCAGGTGCAGGAAGTTCCGATCCTTGTAAACCACCGGTGCGCCCGCGTGATAGGCGATCACCTTTTCCTCGGCCGCCGTCACATATTGGCGCAGATGAGGGAGCGATTGGAAATCGGGATGCGGTTCTCCGAGGAAATGGCCGGTGAGATCCAGTCCCGCCGCCCTCACCATCTCGGTGCCGAAGATCCGGTACTTGAAGCGCCAGGGATCGCGCATCGCGTCGAGCAGGAAAATCCAGGGGAGAAGCCTTGGCACCGCGGCCGGATCGAAATGCTGACGTCCCGGCAAAAGATCGGGTGCGGGGCGGAGCGACTGCCAATGATCGTAAAGCTTCAAAAGCTGCGGCGCGCAATCCGGCGGCAAAACGCCCAGGGCGGAACGATCTGATGACTCCGGAACCATTGGCCTTCGAAATGCCCTGAACGCTTATGAAACATACATCCAGAGACTGGCCAGAAGCGACCAATGTGTCAATCGTCAGCAATATCCGGGCATGCTTCGGGCCGGCCTGGCTTGCGCCAGACCGGCCCGCTTCGATACCCGCGTCGGGGTGACTACTGAACCTGACGCGTGGTGGTCGTCGTCGTCGTGGTGCCCATGGGCATGGGGGCCGGCGCCACGGCGCGGGTCGTGGTCTGCTCGGTGGTCGTGGTCCGGGTCACCGGATCATCGCCGCAGCCGGCAAGAAGGGTGGTGAGACCGATAGCGGCGAAGGCGGCCACCATCGGGAGACGCGAGGTCAGATGCTTCATGACAGTCACTCCGATGTCGGGCAGCGGCAAGGTGAGGGGCCTCGCCGCGCCCGGGATTTAGGCAGGATTATTCTTCGGTTGTCGTCACGCTGCGGCGGGAAGTCGACGTCGTGACGCTCGTCGGGGCCTGCGACCATTCCTTACGGGTGGTCGTCACCTCCGAGCCATCGGGTGCGCGGGTTTCCACATGGCTGGTGGAACTCGCGTTCAAGCCGTCGTTCTTGTAGGACTGGCTCTTCTCGACCACCACGCCGTTCTCGTTCACCGTCCGCTCGTTGTGGCTGGTGCTGGTGATCGTGCCTGCGGAGGGCACCGCGGGAGCCAGCGGCGGCAGCGGAACCACGCTCGGCGCAACGGACTGGGTCGTCGTGGTCGTGCTCGACGAAGCGAATTGCGCCATCGCGGCGCCGGTCATAAGGGCCAGCGCCGCGGCGCCGGTAAGCAGATATCGCGTCATATAAATTCTCCTTAGAAACAAGGTACGAGCAACGTGCTCGGCTACATCCGGTAGCCATCGCGATCAGGGCTGTTAACGGCGATAGGGGCGGGCTGGTTCCATCCCAGATCCGCAATCTCGGCGATTTCCACCGAGGAAAACGGCTCAACTTATTGTTTTCAATTGGCTTTGGCCGGGCTGTAAGAGGGCGGATCGCTGGCCGGAAAGGATTCATCGGCCGCCTGATCGACCCGATCCCACCGCCGGGGCGGGCTGCGCATGGCGTCAGGGCCCGCTTCGCGCTTGTGACACTGCAGCCCCCTGACCTTCTGGATACGAGAGGATTCCCACCAGACCACGGCTCCCGCGACAGCGAGCAGCAGCGCCGACCCCAGACCGAATTTGCGGGAGGCCGCGGCGGGGCGTGGAATTTCGGCGTCCTGGGTTCCAAGCGGCTCGGGCAACCGTCGATGCAAACCGCCATAGAGACCTTCTCCCGTACCGGTCTCTGCCAGATGCTGTGCCATTTGGTGCCCTATGAGTTGTTGGCCTTGGTCCTACAACTCAGATGTCGGGGAAGCGTTCAACCCTCGGAAGCCGATAGCGCCGGAGGCGGGTTCAGATCCCGCCGCTATCGGGCGCCGCGCTGCCGATCAGGATCAGCGCGGCCAGGCCCCGCTCCTGGGCCAGCGTGCCGTCATAGCCCGCAATATGGCTATAGGCTTCATCGGAAGCGAAATGCCTGTAGCTGTGATTGTCGCCGTCGTATCCCCCAGGTCCCAGGGTACATGCCCCGAGCGACAGGGCGGCACAGGCAATGGCAAAAATTTTACACATGATGGTCGTCCTCCAGGACAAGAGAACAACTGAACTCGGGCGCTTCCGTTCCCTGGGCGCCCGAAAATCCCGCGACCGAGACAGAAACTCGCCGGCGCCAGCCGTAATGGCGCGCGGCCGATCTGAAATAGCAAAGATATCGGGCGCCAAGGCACATCGCCTCTATACGACACGGCCTTAAATACATTACATTTTCGGCCAATTTTGATGGCTTTGGCGCGGGTCGCCGACAGTTCAGCGCGATCGTTTCAAGGCTTTCTCAAGCGAAGAAAAGGGTTAGCCCAATGCGAGTACTTTTGATTATCGGCTTCGTCACGTTGCTTTCCGGCTGTGTTTCTTCCCAGCGTGCCGTTTTCTACGATCGCGGAACGGGCGCGGTTATCGGGTGCAAAATGGTAGCCGGCGGCAGCACGCTGCCCCTGCTCGACGAATGGTCGCTCAAACAGGATCCCGACTGCCGCCCTCCGGCAGAATATGCGACGCCCGGAAAGCATTGATCCCCGGAGGGGTCGGAGCGCCAGCTACAGGCGTATAACGACAGCCGGACCATCCGCGAAGCCTTGGAGGCTGGCGGATCGCTGCGATCCTGATTCAACCAGGGACGCGAAGCCTTCGGGCCAGCGCCTTCTAACGTGAGAGCGGCGGTGCGATTGTAGGCCACGGATCGGCGCCGCAGTGGTGCTGATGGCGGCGTAAAAGTCTGCCAGTGGTAAGCCCATCGTTTCCGATTTGGGACGAGGGGCGGGAGCATGAAGCCCGTGGAGCTTTACTTGTTGGTGCG
>CANJCB010000017.1 GCA_947473305.1 Rhodospirillales bacterium | reverse complement strand
ACCAACAAGTAAAGCTCCACGGGCTTCATGCTCCCGCCCCTCGTCCCAAATCGGAAACGATGGGCTTACCACTGGCAGACTTTTACGCCGCCATCAGCACCACTGCGGCGCCGATCCGTGGCCTACAATCGCACCGCCGCTCTCAGGCTTCAGATACCTGCCGGGAGCCACTGAGGTAGTTGCGGTCGACGCCATCGTTGAGAAGGCCACGCTGACGAAGTTCGACGAGGATGTCGGAGGGATTGCAGCCCACATAACAGCTAACGAGAAGCCGCCCCTCTTCGTCGCCGTCACGAATGCGCAAGGAGGGACGGCTGTCCGCATGGACCACGCATGGGACGGTGCCATAGGTCCCGTACCACCGTCCTCCAAGGTCAGAGACGATCTGGCGGGCGCTCATGGAACACCGCCAACATCGGGCTGACCATGACCGCGACGGGCGCAGAACCGCAGCGTTCCTTGATTTTTAGGGGGGATCGAGGTAGAAGTAAGTTCGTTTAAGTTACTTATTTCCACCGCCCCGGACGCGCCTGGCAGCGCTCCGGGGTTTCGTTTGTCAGGGGCCATGGCTCACCCCTGACGCAGAAGGCTGCGGAGGGAATCACCTTCGATCCGCGCAAGACCGTCGATTTTAATCAGCTTGAGGCGTCCGCTCTTGACCAGTTCGTAGATCTTTGTGCGGCCCGGACCGCCCATAAGCGGTACTTCATCAATTCGGTAGCCAAGCGCGTCAGGGAGGGGGGGCCGGCGGGGTGACCGCCGATTAGGCGAGCACTCGTTAAAGTGAAGGCTGGCGCCAGATGCGGGAGAAAGCTTTGCACGCATGGGAATGACCTCGTACGTTTCCGAACAAGGCAAACTTGAGGCAGCTTCTTCCCGGATAAGAGGGGGGGTTATCCGAAACCGGCGTCCCGTCTTGCAATCATAATTTCGGCCACAAATTTTTTTGCGGAGCCCAAATTGTTCTGAATGTCCTTAGGCTGCGCCTCCGTTTTGTAATCACGTAATATTTGTTCGGCAATGTCATCGGCTATTTGGGGGAGATTGCCCCCAGAATCTCCCACCCATCTTTTTAATTCGATTACCGACGGTGTGTCGAGTTTGAGTGCCTTTGATTCTTTGATAACAAACAATACAGCATCGCTGTTACGCATGCCGTTCTCACGGAGAATTTTCACTGCCGCAACAAAGAAGCCCTTTTGGGCGATGCCGCTTTTACCTCTCGGTCGATTGTTCGGTTTATTTTGCGGTTCAAGGAGCGGCGTTTTGGCTCCCAGACCCAAATCCCGGAGCGCAAAAAGGAGTTGGTTGAGCGGTCGCGCCAAGTCCTGACGGCCAGCGAGTGGCTCGTTCTCGATGTATTTGATTGCGGCCTTCAGGCAATACGTCAACACCTCCAGGTTAGGCGGGACATTTTTCACCGATTCCAGGAATCGTATCAGAGCTGCTTGCGGTGTCACCGGTTCTACTGGATCACCCTCATTGTCATCGCTCATAATTTTCTTCTCTCAGCGTCGGGCCGACACCCCGTGGCATTGCACCGTATATCGCCGCGCCAGATGTCTAGTGCCGAGCGGCGCCGCATCTGTCCGACTTTCCGGCCGCCTGAGGTCACTGTATCGACATGATCATGAGCAGCACGGCTAGACTTTCGTGCCCCGCAGCGACATCACCTCACCACCCAGCTTCGTCGCCTCGCAGTGCTTCGCCCAGGCATCCATGAGCTGCTGCCGTTTCTGAAAAAGGTCGCCGCGCCGGTATGCCGCCTCAACCTTATCGCCGACGGCGTGCGCGAGGGCCATCTCGGCGACGTCGCGCGGGAAGTTCGTCCGCTCCGCTGCCCAATCGCGGAACGTGCTGCGGAAACCATGCACCGTCAGATCGCCCCGTTTCATCCGACGCAGCGCCATGGTCATCGCCATGATCGACAAAGGCCTGCCAACGACGGCGCCAGGGAATATGAAAGCCTCCGAGCTATCGACGGTGCGTAACTTGGCCATCTCGCCCAGCAGCGCAAGCGCAGGCGCGGACAAGGGAACGCGATGCTCCCGCCCAGCTTTCATCCGCGCGGCCGGCACGGTCCAGACCTTCCCCAGCAAATCAACCTCGCCCCATCGCGCGCCAAACGCTTCCCCGGACCTTGCGGCGGTCAGGATGGCGTATTCCAACGCCCGTGCCGAGATACCGGCTTGTCCCCGTAATGCGGTTAGGAAGTCGGCGATCTCGCCCCACGGCAGGGCTGCATGGTGTTGAACAGGTGCAACCTTGCCGCGCGCCGGCAGCAGGTTGGCCAAGTGCCCGCGCCAACGCGCCGGGTTCTCACCGCTGCGCCAATCGCGCGCCGTGGCGTAATCCAGCACGCTCTCGATCCGCCCCCTTACCCGTGCGGCTGTCTCGGGCTTGGTGCGCCAGATCGGCTCCAACGCTGCCAGGACATGCTCGGTCCCCAACTCGCCCACCGGCAGGTTGCCCATGTGCGGGTGCGCGTAGGTCTCCAAGGTGTTGCGCCATTGCGCCCGGTGCTTGGGATTGCGCCATGTGTCGGAATGGGCGGCCAGATACCGCTCGGCCACGGTGCGGAAGGTCGTCCCCTTAATCGCCGCGTGCTGCACCTGCGCCGCAACCTGCGCCGCGACGGTTTCTCGCTGGGCGAGGGGGTCGATCCCCTCCCGAACCATTTTGTGCAACTCGGCCGCCTTGGCGCGGGCATCGGCCAAGCTTACGGCGGCAAGATCGCTCCCAGCACGGCCTAAACCCATCTCCCGCATCTTTCCGCCGCGCGGGGTGTATCGGAACAGCCAGAACCGAGCCTCAGCGGAACGGACATACAGATAGAGCCCATTGCCGTCGCCATAGCGTCCAGGCGGCTTGGTTTTAACCCCAGCGGCAGTCAGTCCGGTGGCCTTGCGCGCCATGACCGTCCCCTCAATCCCCTAGATCGTCCCCTAATTATATTGGCGAATGGGGATGAACGCAAGCGGACAACAGGGGACGCCGCATTCAGGAAACCTTATGCATTTCCTTAGTTTTATTGAGGGTCTGCGGATGATGGCGAACGTGGCCGATTAGGGGATTGGCGGATGGGGTGGGATTCGAACCCACGGTGGACTTGCGCCCACGCCGGTTTTCAAGACCGGTGCCTTAAACCGCTCGGCCACCCATCCACGAGAAAATTAAAATCTGAACAGCAGTGGATTGACCCTACTGCCTGTACTTCACACGGCTTTGCCGAAGCGGAGGTGTTCTAGATGCGTTCGCGGCGTGTCGTCAATCCGTTTGGCCGTTCTCGCTCGTTGATCGCGAGTGACTTTGGAGGGCATAAACGATCCTCCGAGCTCAGCCTACGGATGGTTGATCGGAGCTCTCTTGGAATAGCATGCCAGCAACCGGCGGTGAGGCTAACGGCGGATAGCGAGCAAGGCGTTCTTTCCACGTAGTGGTACCAGCCGCCATAGGATTGATTTTAATAATATCCGCTGGACCCAAGTCTCAGTTTTGTCCGGACTCTTGCGAAGGATCGGGTTCGGGCAAGGTGCGTTGCTCGGGATTGGGATTTGCCGCCGCGTCCAACGCCGTCAGATAGTTGGCGAGAGACATATGGGCCTCTCTCTCCATGTCCCGATAACTCTGCACCAATCCCCGGCCAAAGATGGTGAGCGCGGCGCCGCCGCCTGCCTTGCCGCCGAGCTTGGTCGTCACGACCGGCTCGCGGAAGAGATGGTTCAATTCATCGGTCAGGAGCCAGGCACGACGATAGGACATCTCCATGGCCCGGCCGGCGGCCGAGATCGATCCGGTTTTCTCGATGAGTTCCAGGAGCTTGACCTTGCCCGGTCCCACCGCGTGGGTTTTGTCGAGATCGATCCGCAGGGTCAGTCTGGCCATGCTGTCTTCCGCGTCCCCGGGCGTATTGGCATCCTCATCGGAAGAAAGCATATCAGCGGAGCGGCCCTTACCCAAGGTCGCCTTTAGCGAATGAAGAACGCCGCCGTGATGGCGATGCTGATCGTGACCGCGGCGACGCGCACATGCTTGGGATTCATCAGGAGCGAGCCCCTTCCGCCGATATAGCCGCCCACCATGGCTCCCCCGATCATGACCAGCGTCTCCGGCCAGGCGATATGACCCGCCAAGATGAACCATAGGACCGCGATCCCGTTCATGGCCCCGGCCAGAAGCGCTCGGATCGCGTTCATCTGCTTCATGTCATCGAGGCCGCAGAGCGTGTAGAGCGCGAACATCAGGATGCCGATGGCGCCGCCGAAATATCCGCCATAGATCGCGATAACGAACTGGCCCAATACCAAGGTTCGCGGCCCAATTCTGAAAAGGCTTTGCAGATGCGGAGCGAATTTCGGCCCGAAGGTGAAGAGAAAGGTCGCCAACAGCAGCAGCCAGGGGACCGCCTGGGAAAAGATCCGCTCCGGCGTGAGGAGCAGCAAAAGCGCGCCGATCGATCCTCCGAGCAGGCTGACCGTCAGCATCCAGCGGAAAGGGACGTCCTTGATGCGCGAAAATTCGTTCCGCAATGTCCAGATGCTGACCGACATTCCGGGGAACAGCGCCACCGTATTCGAGGCATTGGCGACGACGGAGGGAACTCCGACAAAGATAAGGGCGGGGAATGTCAAAAAAGTGCCGCCGCCCGCGATAGCGTTCATGATGCCGGCGAAAAACGCGGCTGCCGCCAGCAGCAAAAATGACTCCATGATCCCCTCGGCGTCGGTCTGGCCGGCACTCATAGCACGAAAGCCTGACGCCGAAAGGCCAGAGGAACCGTTCCCGAGTCGCGGTTTAAGGAGATATCGGAAAAGGAGGAGGCGCCCGTGATCTCTTCGCGAAAGTGGGCGCGCCGCTGTCGGGGACGGCGTCAAGAAATCGCCATAAACTATTGGGATAATATGTAAATCAGAGGTGGGCGACGGGATCGCTTCGGGCCTGCCGAGCCTCTGCGCCATCGTGCCAAATCGCTAAATTGCCCAAGGGGGCGGCGCGTGGCATGAGATGCGGGTCTATTTTCTTCTGGTGTCACATGTCGCCATCGCTGTCCCGGCGTTTCCTCATCTCGCTTCCGGCTCTTGCTCTCGGGGGAGGTTTGCCGGCTCCGGCCTTCGCCGCTCCTTCGCAGGATTTCGCAGCCTGGCTGGACGGGGTTCGGCGCGAGGCGATCGGATCGGGGCTCAAGCAGGCTTCGGTCGATGGCGCACTCAAAGGCGTGCAGCCGATCCCCAAGGTGCTGGAGCTCGACCGAAAGCAGCCGGAAAGGACTTTGACCTTCGAGGAATATATCGCCCGGTCGATTTCCCAGGCGCGGAAGGAGGCCGCGCGTCAGCGGCTCGTCGAAAACCGTGTCGTTCTCGACGAGGTAAGCCGCCGCTACAAAGTTCAGCCGCGCTTCATCGTGGCGCTTTGGGGACTCGAAACCGATTTTGGGCGGTTCATGGGCGGTTTTTCCGTGATCGCGGCTCTGGCCACGCTCGCCTATGACGGACGCCGTGCGGAGTTTTTCCGACGCGAACTGATCAATGCCCTGAAGATCGTCGATCGCGATCGCATCGATCCCAAGCAGATGCTGGGCTCCTGGGCGGGCGCCATGGGGCAGACCCAATTCATGCCCTCCAGCTATTTGAGCTATGCGGTCAGCTATAGCGGCGATGGCAAGCGCGACATCTGGAACCGGCGGGAAGATGCGCTGGCCTCGATCGCCAATTATCTTTCCCATCTTGGCTGGCATGGCGACGAGACCTGGGGGCGGGATGTCCGGGTGCCGCCCGGCCTCGATCCCTCGCTTGTGGGACAGCCGCAGAAAAGGCCCTTGTCCGAGTGGCGCAGGCTTGGCGTTCGGCGCCTCGACGGTGGCGAATTGCCGGCGGGTGATCTCTCCGCCGCGCTCCTCCAGCCGAGTGGTCCGCAGGGACCGTCGCTCCTTGCCTACGATAATTTCCGCGCGATCATGAAGTGGAACAATTCCACCTATTTCGCCGCCTCGGTCGGCTACCTTGCCGATGCGATGGAATGACGGTAGATTACAAGATATGCGCAGCTCCCGCGTTCAGGCCCACAAGATCCTGATGCGATGCCGGAATTACGGCCCGCTGATCCTGATTGCCGCCTTGGCGCTGGCAGGATGTGGCGGCGGCTCGAAACCCTTCGTGCAGTCGGGGGGCGGAGCGGCGCCGGCGCGGGCCAATGCGGGCGGGGCGGTCCAGCCGGCCTACAAGGTCGGCTCGCCCTATCAGATCCAGGGGACTTGGTATTACCCGGCGGAGGATTTCTCCTACGAGGAGAGCGGTATCGCCTCCTGGTACGGTGAGGATTTCCACGGCAAATACACCGCGAACGGAGAGGTCTTCAATCTCAACGAGTTGACGGCCGCGCATCGGACTTTGCCGATGCCGTCGATCGTGCAGGTCACCAACCTGGACAACGGCCGGGTGCTTCAGCTCCGGGTCAACGATCGCGGTCCCTTTGCGCGGGGCCGCATTCTCGACGTCTCGCGTCGGGCGGCGCAGCTCCTCGGCTTCGAGAACGGCGGTACGGCCAAGGTCAAGGTGAAGATCCTGGTTCCGGAGACCATCCAGGCTGTGTCGCTTCTGCGACGCAACGGCAGCGGCGACGTGGATGCCGCCGTCGCGGACGTACCGAAGGCGGCGCCCCGCGACCGGGTTGTTGCCGAAGCGGCTCCCCCCTTGGCCGGAACGCGCATGGCCTCGAACCAGCCCACGCCACCCGCACCGCCGCCGCGGCCTGTGCTCAATACCCAGCTTTCCGGCAATGCGCCGCTCGGCAGCCAGGCTCTGACGCCGCTTCCGCTTCAGCCCGCACCGCAGGCCAGGCAGGTGCCTGGCCCCACCCCGACCCCGCCGCAGGTTCAGGCTCTGTTGGCCTCTCCCAGCCCGGCGCCGGGCGTTATTGCACCGACGCTGTCCGAAAAGGTGGCTGTCGTTCCCGTGAAAAAGACCCAGATCTATATTCAGGCCGGGGCCTTCTCCCAAGCTGACAACGCGCTGCGCACCAAGGGTCGCCTCGACAGTTTCGGAGCGGTTCAGGTCAGTGGGGTGAGGGTCAATGGCGTCGATCTCTACCGGGTCCGGGTCGGACCGCTGCCGTCGGTTGACGAGGCGGATAGGCTGCTTGCGCGGATCGTCGATTCGGGGCTCAACGAGGCGAAGATCATCGTCGACTGAGTGACATCATAGTTTTGGCGCAATGGGGGGATAGGCTCGCCCCTGGAAGTGCCTTGGAGGGAAGGAAAATGGGCAAGATCACGTCGATCCGAACTGTTGCGATCCGAACGGTTGCTTGGCCTCGGGTGGCTGGGTTCGCGATGGCCGCCTTGCTCGCCGGGCCGGGAACCTCTTTCGCTCAGGCTATTGCGACCGAGGCCAGGACAGCCTTGATCGTGGATTTCGACACCGGCGCTACGCTCATGGACAAAGCCGGCGAAGAACGGATGCCGCCGGCCTCCATGAGCAAGCTCATGACTGCCTATCAGACCTTTGTCTTCCTCAAGGAGAACAAGGCGACCCTGGAAGATACGCTGCCGGTCAGCGAGAAGGCCTGGCGGACGGGCGGTTCCAAGATGTTCGTCCCGGTCCACGGCCGGGTGAAGATCGACGACCTCCTGAAGGGCATGATCATCCAGTCCGGCAACGACGCCTGCATCGTGCTCGCCGAAGGGCTGGGCGGCAGCGAGAGCGCTTTTGTCGATATGATGAACGAGACCGCCAAGAAGATCGGTCTCACCGGCAGCCATTTCAGCAATGTGACCGGGCTGCCCGACGCCCAGCATTACATGACCGCGCGGGACCTCATCACACTGTCGAAGCGACTGCTCGACGATTTCCCGGAGTACCATCATTACGATTGGGAAAAGGAATTCACTTACAACGGCATCAAGCAGGGCAACCGCAATCCGCTGCTCTACAAGGATCTGGGCGCGGATGGGATGAAGACCGGCCATACGGACGAGGCGGGCTATGGGCTCACCGCATCGGTGGTCCGGGGCGACCGGCATATCCTGATGGTCCTCTCCGGCATGAAAACCATGAAGGTGCGCGCCCAGGAGAGCGAGCGCCTCATCGAATGGGCGTTCCGGGAGTTCAACAGCTACAAGCTGGTGAAGGCCGGGGAAACCCTGGACGAGGCCACCGTCTGGCTCGGGACCGAACCCAAGGTGCCGGTCACCACCAAGGCCGATGCGGTCGTGACCCTGGCCCGGAAATCGCGCAAGGACATGAAGGTGACCGCGGTCTATGACGGTCAGATCAAGGCGCCGGTCGCCAAGGGCGCCACGGTCGGCAAGCTCGTGGTGACCGCGCCGGATATGAAGCCCGTCGAATTCCCGCTCGTCGCGGCGCAATCGGTGGATCGGCTGGGCGTCGTCGGGCGCGTGGCGACTGCGGCGGGATATCTGGTCTGGGGCAAGCGCAACTGACCCGCGGCCGGTTCATCACGCTCGAAGGCGGCGAGGGAGCCGGCAAATCCACCCAGGCGGCGCGGCTGGTCGCCGCCCTCGGCGAAAAGGGAATATCCGCGATCAAGACCCGCGAACCTGGCGGCTCTCCCAATGCAGAGGAGATCCGGCGCCTCGTCGTCGAGGGTGAGCCTGGGCGCTGGGAAGGGTTTACCGAAGCCCTCTTGATGGTGACCGCGCGCCGCAGCCATGTGCTGGATACGATCTGGCCGGCGCTCGACAAGGGCCAATGGGTAATTTGCGATCGTTTCGCCGATTCGACCATGGCCTATCAGGGGCATGGCCGTGGGATCGATCGGGGGAAATTGCGGGCGCTTCATGGGATCGCGATCGGCGATTTCGCTCCAGACCTGACGCTCGTCCTGGATCTGCCGCCCGAAGCGGGACTCGGCCGGGCCAAGGGACGGGGAGGAGGCGAGGATCGTTTCGAGCGGATGGATCTGTCCTTCCACGAGCGGCTCCGCGCCGGCTTTCTGGAGATCGCAGCTGCGGAGCCCAATCGCTGTGCCGTGATCGACGCGATGGCCGATGCCGATGCGGTCCATCACGCGATCCTGGAAGTCGTGGGAGACTGGTTCGACCTTTGACCGGTCGTCCCCGGATGGGCGACAATGCCCCATGAGCGATGACGACTACGATCCGACCGAAGACGATGAGGAGCCCTCAGGTGAACCCGTCGAACTGGGGGAGCCCCGCGCCAATGCCGATCTCTTCGGTCACGAGGGGGCCGAGCAGGTGCTGCTTCAGGCCTATCTTTCCGGTCGCCTGCCCCATGCCTGGCTGATCTCGGGTCCGCGCGGTGTCGGCAAGGCGACGCTGGCGTTCCGTTTCGCCCGCTTCCTCTTGGCGGAAGGGGCGGGCGGGGGCGGTGGAGGGCTCTTAGTGGCGGCGCCGACGTCTCTCATGGTCGACCCCTCTCATCCGGTCTTCCGGCGCATCGCGTCCGGCGGGCACGGCGATCTGCTGACGGTCGAGCGCACGGCAGGCAAGCGCGACCGGAAGCGCACGGAGATCGTCGTCGACGATACACGCACGATAGGCGCTTTCCTGCGCCTGACCTCGGCGGAGGGCGGCTGGCGGATCGTCGTCATCGACGAGGCCGACCTGATGAACACAAATGCCGCCAATGCCGTGCTGAAGATACTGGAAGAGCCGCCGCGTCAGGCATTGCTGATGCTTTTGAGCGACAATCCAGGCCGTCTCCTGCCGACGATCCGTTCGCGCTGCCGGAAACTCGCGCTGAAGCAGCTTTCCGACGATCTTATGAGCCGTTGTCTTGCTACCTTCCGGCCGGATCTTTCGGCCGTGGACAGGGAGCAACTCGCGCGGCTTGCCGAAGGAAGTCTCGGTCGGGCGCTGGAACTTGCCAACCAGGGCGGACTCGAACTTCAGCGCAGCCTCATCCGGATCCTGGTGCAACTGCCCCGCCTCGATGGGGCGGGACTTCATGCTTTCGCCGACAAGCTGGTCCGAGCGGATGCCGATCAGTCCTATCGGCTGGTGGCGGAATTGCTGCCCGCTTGGATCGCCCGCATGATCTCCAGCCTTTCCAATCCCCTGGCGGCACAGCCCGTGGGAGAGGAGGGGGAGGCGATGAGGCGGCTTGCCAGCCGGCGCAATCTTGATCAATGGGTGGAGGTATGGGAAAAGATCACCCATCTCTTTGCCCAGGCGGACGGCATCAATCTCGATCGCAAGCAGGTTTTGCTGAACGCCTTCTTCGCGCTCGAGGAAGCGGCGCGCTGAGCTTCGTTTCCCCCTGAGGAGCGGTCATGACCGGCCAGAAGCCGTATTACATCACGACACCGATCTACTACGTGAACGGTTCGCCCCATTTCGCGCATGCCTATACGACGGTGGCTTGCGACGTGCTGGCGCGCTTCATGCGGCTCGACGGTCGCAAGGTCATGTTCCTCACCGGCACCGACGAGCATGGCCAGAAGGTCGAGCAGTCGGCCCGTGCCGCCGGCATTTCGCCCCAGGAGTTCTGCGACCGCGTCTCGGCGGAATTCCGCGAGATGACGGCGCTCATGAATTGCAGCAACGACGACTTCATCCGGACGACCGAGCCGCGCCACATCAAGTCGGTCCAGGCGCTCTGGGAGGAACTCGTCAAGCGGGACGAGATCTATCTCGGAAAGTTCGCCGGCTGGTATTCGGTGCGCGACGAGGCCTTCTACGAGGAAGGCGAGCTTATCGATGGAAAGGCCCCCACGGGCGCGCCGGTGGAATGGGTCGAGGAGGAGAATTACTTCTTCCGGCTCTCCCGCTGGCAGGACCGGCTCCTGGAGTTCTACGAACGCAACCCTGATGCCGTCGGTCCGCGCTCCCGCCGTAACGAGGTCATCAGCTTCGTGAAGGGCGGGCTTCGCGACCTGTCCGTTTCGCGGACGTCCTTCAAATGGGGCATCCCGGTCCCGGGCAACCCCAATCACGTCATCTATGTCTGGGTTGACGCGCTCACGAACTACATCACGGCGCTCGGATATCCGGATACGAAATCCGAAGGTTATTCAACCTTCTGGCCGGCCTCTCTTCACATGGTGGGCAAGGATATACTGCGCTTCCATACCGTCTATTGGCCGGCCTTCCTGATGGCGGCGGGATTGGAGCCGCCGGAGCGGGTCTATGCCCATGGCTGGTGGACCGTGGAAGGCGAGAAAATGTCGAAGTCCCTCGGCAATTTCATTCCGCCAAAGGAACTGGTCGATGCCTATGGCCTCGATGCCATCCGCTATTTCATGATGCGGGAACTGCCCTTCGGCAACGATGGAGACCTGTCCCGGCGGGCGATCATTGGCCGTATTAACAGTGACTTGGCGAATGGTATTGGCAATCTGGCTCAACGCGTTCTGACCCTCGTCAATAAGAATTGCGAGGGCAGGGTGCCTGTCGCCGGAAGCCTGACCGATGCCGACGAGGCGCTGCTCTCCGCCGTGCGGGGCCTGATCGGCACGGTCCGGGCGGATTTCGAAGAGCAAGCCTTGCATCGGGCATTGGAGCATATCTGGGAAGTGGTTGCCGCGGCCGACCGCTATATCGACGAGATGGCGCCTTGGGCGCTACGCAAGACCGACGCTGTCCGCATGGCGACGGTGCTGCATGTGCTGGCGGAAACCATCCGGCATCTCGCGATCCTGCTTCAGCCTTTCATACCGGGATCGGCCGACAAGTTATTGGGGCAACTGGCTATTCCAGAAGGAAGCCGCGATTTTATCGCCTTGACCGGAGCGCCCCTTCAGGCCGGAACAGTCCTTCCGAAACCGGAAGGCGTCTTTCCTCGTTATGTCGAGAAGGAATAGGGCTTTGCTCGTCGACAGCCACTGCCATCTTGATTACGCCGAAAGCGACGAGGAGCGGGAGGAGATCCTCTCCCGCGCCCGTCGCGCCGGCATCGGCACCCTGGTGACGATCGGCACCAAGATCAGCGAGTTTCCGAAAGTCCGCGGCATTGCGGAGGCCCATGACGATGTCTGGTGCACCGTCGGCATCCATCCTCACGAGGCTGGTACGGAGGCCGATATCGACGCGGGGCGCCTCATCGACCTGGCGCGGCATCCCAAAGTGATTGGCATCGGCGAGACGGGGCTCGATTTCTATTACGATCACAGTCCCCGCGACCGCCAGGCTCAGGTATTTCGCACCCATATCGCGGCCGCGCGTGAAAGCGGGCTCCCGCTGATCGTTCATACCCGGGACGCGGATGATCTGACGGCCGAAATTCTGTGGGAAGAAGCCGGGAAGGGGCCGCTTAGGGGAGTGATCCATTGCTTCACATCCAGCATGGAACTCGCTGAAATAGCACTAGGATTGGGTTTTTATATTTCCTTTTCCGGCATCGTGACCTTCAAGAACGCCGAATCCTTGCGAGACGTGGTGCGTATGGTGCCGGCGGACCGGTTCCTGGTCGAGACCGATGCGCCCTATCTGGCGCCGGTGCCGCAACGGGGCAAACGCAACGAGCCGGCCTTTGTCGTTCATACCGCGGCACGGGTCGCGGAAGTGCGCGGGCTGGATCCCGAGGCCTTGGCGCAGCTGACGACGGATAACTTCTTCCGGCTCTTCGCCAAGGCGGCGCCTGCGGCATGAAGGTGACGCTGCTCGGTTGCGGAACCTCCAGCGGCGTTCCGACGATTGCCGGCGACTGGGGCCGTTGTGATCCAAAAAATGAAAAAAACTCAAGGCGTAGGGCGTCGATCCTCATTGAGAATCGCAACTCGGCCTTGTTGATAGACACATCGCCCGATCTGCGACTGCAATTGCTCGATGCCGGAATCCAGAAGCTCGACGCAGTGCTTTTCACCCATGCCCATGCGGATCATCTCCATGGGATAGACGATCTGCGAGGCATCAACCGCCATATGCGGCGCGAGATACCCATTTATGCCGACGATCATACCTTGGGCGAAATTCGAGGGCGCTTCGGCTATGCCCTCATGGACGAAGGCGCGGAGCCCGCATCGTCTTTCTATAAGCCGATGCTGGCGGCGCATCGCATTTCCGGTCCGTTTCAGGCGGCCGGGCTCGATATCGCGTCTTTCGAGCAGGATCACGGCTTCAGCACGACGCTAGGTTTTCGGATCGGTGCTTTCGGTTATTCCACCGATGTGGTGGAACTCGATGACGCCGCGTTCGACGTCCTGGCGGGCATTGAAGTCTGGATCGTTGATTGCCTGCGCCTCGAACCGCATCCAACCCACAGCCATCTTGAGAAGACATTGCGATGGATCGAGCGGTTGAAGCCGCGGCGATCCATCCTCACTCACATGGACCAGAGCCTCGATTACGGCATACTGGGGGGCATGCTTCCGTCCGGCGTGGAGCCGGGCTATGACGGAATGGTCGTCGAGCTGTGATCTCCGACCCGCATATTTCGGTCATAATATACATTATGCGACATTTATATTATGGAAGCCGCCATGACTGAGACCCCTAATCTCCAACGCATCCTCGATATCATGGCGCGCTTGCGCGATCCGAAGCATGGCTGTCCCTGGGACCGTGAACAGAATTTCGCGACCATCGCGCCCTATACGATCGAGGAAGCCTACGAAGTCGCCGATGCGATTGAAAAACGCGACATGGCGGCGCTCAAGGACGAATTGGGCGACCTCCTCTTCCAGGTTGTCTTTCACGCCCGGATGGCTGAGGAACAAGGTTCCTTCAAATTCGACGATGTCGCTGCAGCCATTTCCGACAAGATGATCCGTCGTCATCCTCATGTCTTCGGCGATGAGGAAATCCGCTCTCCAGCCCAGCAGACCGTCGCCTGGGAGGCTCAGAAGGCTGTCGAGCGTAGCGCTGCAGTTCAGGGCACGGTCAGCGCTCTTGACGGCGTGAGCGTTGCCCTCCCTGCCCTGACCCGCGCCCTAAAGCTGCAGCGCCGCGCCGCGCGGGTCGGCTTCGATTGGGTTCATGCGTGGGACATCTTCGCCAAGATCGAGGAAGAAATCGCCGAACTCCAGGACGAGATCGATCAGGAAGCCCCGATCGATCGGCTAGAGGACGAATTGGGCGATCTGCTTTTCGCGGTCACCAACCTTGCCCGGCGTCTGGAGGTCGACCCTGAGACGGCTCTACGTCGGGGGACGTCCAAGTTCGAGCGACGCTTCAAAAGAGTCGAGGAACTCCTTCTGGCTCAAGGAAAATCACCTGAGGCATCCAACTTGGACGAAATGGAAACTCTCTGGCAGGAGGTCAAGTCGGAGGAAGCCTAGTGCCGAGCAGGTACTTTGACATCATGGCGAATCTTGCGGTGCAGGCGTCCCGCGAGCCCACGTGGTGGTATTATGCCGACTATTGCAAGTCCCGCGCGAAGGAACTCAAGGAACGGTCGTCGCTCCGCGCGGTGCAATTCTCCCGGACTGCGATGGAATGGTCCTTCGACGACAGAAAGAAGTTCAGCATCTGGTGCATGTCATGGGGAGGCTGGGCCCGGGAAAATTACGGCCATTCCAAATATGAATCCCGCGCTACGGCCGGCGGTCGCGGGCTGATCGAGCCCCGCATTGTGATCATGACGATCCTCATTCCGACGCTCATCCAATGGTGCGACCAGGAACCTGACGACCCCGAGCCCCATTACTGGCTGGCGCTCTATGATCACAGCAAGCACCCTGCCGCGGGTTTCCGCGAGGCCATCCGCCTCGATCCCACCTTCGGGCCTGCCCGCGCCGCGCTTGCGGAGCATATCGCCAAATATATCAAGGGGAACCAGCACGATGTTCCCTCGCGCTATATGGGAACGCCCGCCGACGATCTGGCCGATCTGGCCGAAGCGGCAAAACTCCTGACCGCTGCAGTCGAGGCTCCCGCCCGGGCCTCCTTGGGCAAGGAGATCGCGACGCTGCGCCGCGTCGCCGAGGACTGGCTTAAATTGCGTACGCGACTGGTCGAGATCGAGGATCAGGAAGCGCGTCTGGAGATTTGGCGATCACGCGCTCTACCGGTGAAACCCAAAGGGTCTTAGGGGTTCGCCAGCAATTGGATGAGGCTTGAGGTATCCCAGCGCTTCCCGCCTCGCTCCTGCACCCGCTGATAAAACTGATCGACGATGGCGGTCACCGGTAAGGGCGCCCCGTTGCGGCGCGCCTCGTCGAGGCAGATCGCCAGATCCTTCCGCATCCAATCGACCGCAAAACCGAAGTCGAACTTGCCTTCCAGCATGGTCGTGCCGCGATTTTCCATCTGCCAGGACTGCGCGGCGCCCTTGGAGATGACCTCGATGACCTTGTTTCCGTCGAGCCCGGCCTTCGCCGCGAAATTCAGCGCCTCCGATAGCCCCTGCACGAGGCCGGCGATGCAGATCTGGTTCACCATCTTGGTAAGCTGCCCGTTGCCGACCGGCCCCATGAGGGTCACGGCCCGGCCATAGGATTGCATCAGCGGTTCGGCCTTGGCGAAGGTCTGGGGATCGCCGCCGACCATGACGGTGAGCTTGCCGTTCACGGCGCCCGCCTGGCCGCCGGAAACCGGCGCATCGAGATAGCCGAGCCCCTTCTGCGCCGCCAAAGCCGCGAGCTCCCGGGTGACTTCCGCCGAGACCGTGGTGTGATCGGCCAGGATCGCGCCCTTCCCCATGCCCTGGAACGCGCCGTCCTTGCCTGCCAGGACCTGACGCAGGTCGTCGTCGTTGCCGACGCAGCAGAAGACGATCTCGGAGCCTTCGACGGCCGTGGCCGGCGTGGGGCGATGGCTGCCGCCATATTCCCCGGCCCAGGCCTTGGCCTTCGCTTCGGTCCGGTTATAGACGGTGACGTCGTGGCCGGCCCGCTGCAGATGGCCCGCCATCGGATAGCCCATCACGCCTAGACCCAGAAACGATACCTTCATGGCCGCCCTCCTCGATTTTCGGGCGGCATGCTACAGGCTCGATCCGTCAGGAACTAGGTGGATTGAGTGCCGCATGCAGGGTTAGCCAACTTTCGCCATCCGGCGTCAGCAGCAGGCCGCCGTCGGAAATCCTCGGCGAATAGGGCTGACCGTCGAGGCGGGCGCTATATCCCCCCGCTTCCCGATGCATGAGTTCGCCTGGCACGTGGTCCCAGGGATGAAGCCGGGTATGGAGCACGTAATGCGCGCGGCCGGTGCAGAGCGCCAAATATTCATGGCCGGCGCAACGGTAGTCGAGGCCTTGAGGATCCACCAGATCCGCATTCTTGCCGAGCCGGCGGATGAGGCGGTTGTTTGCGATCCCCTTCCCCTCGGGCTTTTGAACCTTGAGCCGGCTGCCGTCGTCGAGCCAGGCCCCGGCTCCTTTTTGAGCGGTCGCCATACGCTTGCGGGGCGGGTCGTAGATCCAGCCGGCCAAGGTCTCGCCGTTGCGGACGATGCCGACCATGACCGCGAAGAGCGGCCGTCCCGCGGCGAAATTCGCGGTGCCGTCGATTGGGTCGATGACCCAGGCCGTTCCCTCGCCTTGCAACCGGTCCAGCACTGAGGGATCGGTCGCGACTTCTTCTTCGCCGACGACGACCGAGCCTGGAATCAGCGCCTGAAGCCGAGGGGCCAGGTAACGCTCGGCCCCTTCGTCGGCTATCGTCACAAGGTCTCCGGGCTTCTTTTCCCGGATATCGCCTTCAGCGAGTTTCTGAAAACGCGGCAGGATTTCCAGTTCCGCCACCTCGCGGATCAGGGCGTCGACCTGGCTGAAGTCCGGGAGGCTGATCAATGGACGGCCCGGCTGCGGAAGCGCCCAAGGTCGGCCTCGGCGAGGCGAACCGAAAGATGCGCCTGGCTGTCGTCGTCGCGCCTTTCCAAAACCTCGCCATGGGCATAAAGCCAGGCAAGGGTGGCGCCGTCGCTCAGATCCACGTCGAGCTCGATGAGCCGCCGGTCATCGTCGAGGCGGCGGTCGAGAAGCTCCAGAAGGTCCTGGCACCCCTCGCCTGTCAGCGCTGAGATCGGTACGCGATCGTCGTTCCGACGAAGCTGGTTCTGCAGCACCTCGCGGGACTCCGGATCCAGTCGGTCGATCTTGTTGAGGGCCTCGACGATCCCCTCCTCCACCGTCGCGCCGAGCCCGAGATCGGTCAGCACAGCGTTGACGTCGGCCAGTTGGGCCTCCGTATCGGGATGCGAGGCGTCCCGGACATGCACCAGGAGATCCGCTTCGGTCACTTCTTCCAGCGTCGCCCGGAAAGCGGCCACCAGATGTGTCGGCAGTTCGGAAATGAAGCCCACCGTGTCGGAGAGGATCGCCAGCCGCCCCGAGGGCAAAGGCAATTTCCGCAAGGTGGGGTCGAGCGTCGCGAAGAGCATGTCCTGCGCCATGACATCCGCCTTCGTGAGGCGATTGAAGAGCGTCGATTTCCCGGCATTGGTATAGCCGACCAGGGCGATCACCGGATAAGGCACCCGCTTGCGCGCCCCGCGATGGAGCGCCCGGGTCCGCTTGGTCGTCTCCAACTCGCCCTTCAGCTTGGTAATGCGCTCGCCGATGAGCCGCCGGTCGATTTCGAGCTGGCTTTCGCCGGGCCCGCCGAGAAAGCCGAAGCCGCCGCGCTGGCGCTCCAAATGGGTCCATGAGCGGACGAGCCGCGATTTTTGATAGGTCAAGGCGGCCAGTTCGACCTGCAGCCGACCCTCATGGGTTCGCGCGCGGGCGCCGAAAATCTCCAGGATGAGGCCGGTCCGGTCGATGACCTTGGTCTGCCAGGCACGTTCCAGGTTGCGTTGCTGGACGGGGCTCACCGAGGCATCGACGATGACCACGCCGATCTGCTCGGCCTCGATGAAGTCGTGAAGCCGCTCGACCGCGCCGGTGCCGAGCAGGGTCCCCGGCCGCCACCGGGTTCCGCGCACGACTTCGGAATGGACGATTTCAAGCCCGATGGCGCGGGTAAGCTCCACCGCCTCTTCAAGCCGTGCGTCGGGCGACCGCTCCGCTAGGTCGCTATCGCCCGACGACGCTTTCTGGCCGGATTTCAGAACCGGATGGAGGACGAGGGCGCGGCCGGTGGCCTTGTTCTCGTAGTCCTCACCCAAGGATCAATCGTCCTCTTGGGTGCCCGGCTCGAACAGCTGGACCGGCTGAGCCGGCATCACTGTGGAAATCGCATGCTTATAGACGAGCTGGGAATGTGCGTCGCGGCGCAGCAGCACGCAAAAATTGTCGAACCAAGTGATGATCCCCTGCAGCTTCACGCCGTTGACCAGGAAGATCGTGACCGGAGTCTTCTGCTTCCGGACGTGGTTTAGAAAGACGTCCTGAACGTTTTGCGACTTGTCCGACGACATGGGTAAACCCCTTATTCCGTTCTTGGAGCCCTTGGTGGACCCGGAGATTGATGATACCCCGACGCAAGCGGTCGGCGGCGACTACGCCGATGGATAGCAAGATTGGTGGCTGCAGTAAAATCACAAGCCCTGGATATGACGAAATAACGCGCCACATCCGTCGAAATGAAGGCGGGGCGGATGCTTGGCGAACTCCGGTGAGGCGGGATCGACCGGTCCGACGAGGACGGGAACGCAGCCGGATCGAACCGCGCATTCCATGTCCAAGGCCGTATCCCCCACGAACCACACCGAGTCGCCGGGTTCAAAGCCACTGTCCTCCAGCGCCATGAGGACCGGCGCGGGATGCGGCTTGTCCATAGGGGCGTCGGTTGCGCCGACGATCTTGCCGAAATGCGGGGTCCAGCCGAGATGATCTGCTTCGCGGCGCAGCACCGGGCCGGTTTTGTTGCTGACGACGCCCAGGTAATGACCCTTCCCCGCCAGCCCCTGGATCAACTCGGCGGCGTCCGCCAGGACGGTGAGCCTTTCGAGATGAATGGCCATGAAGCTGTCCATATAGAGCTTCTTCGCCTCCTCCCAGCGGTCCCCGAAGAGCGGCGGGAAGGCTTCGCGAAGACTGCGGCTGACTTTTGCCTTGGTCTCTTCCAGGGTCCAAGGCTCGTGCCCCATGCCGGTGAAGGTGAGGACGAGCGCCTCGTGGATCGTGCCCCAACTGTCGACCAGGGTATTGTCCCAGTCGAAAAGCAGGGCCTGCGGCGCTTTCATGCGGTCGTTTCCTTGGCGTGAGCGTTATAGAGTTCCTGTAGCCGCCGTGTCATCGGGCCGGGTTTGCCGTCGCCGATCGCCCGCCCGTCCACCGTCACCACCGGAATGACCATGGAAATCGTGCTGGTGAGAAAGGCTTCGCCGGCACCCCTGAGATCGTCCACCGTGAAAGGCCGCTCCGAGATGGGAAGCCCTTCCCGCCTTAGAAGCGCCAGGATCGAACCCCGCGTCACGCCGCCGAGGATACGATGGTTGGCGGGATGGGTGATGATCTCGCCCGCGGCATTGACCATCCAGGCATTTGTGGAAGTCCCTTCGGTGACGAACCCGTCCCGGTCGACTTGCCAGGCTTCGAAGGCGCCGGCTTCCCGCGCCGTTTGCTTGCCGAGCGTATTCGGCAGGAGGCCCACGGTTTTGATATCGCAACGTCCCCAGCGGATATCGGGGATCAGGATGACCTTCGCCCCGTCCTGCAAAAGTCTCGGATCGACGGGTTTTCCCCGTTTTGCGGTCATCACCACCGTCGGCGGGAGGGAAGCGGGAAAGCCATGCTCGCGGGGGGCGCTGCCCCGGGTGATCTGGATATAGATCGAGCCGTTTTTAAGCCCGTTGCGCCGCATGGTTTCCCGCATGACCTGCATCAGGGCGCGATCCGACATGGGCGGGACGATCCTGAGTTCCGCCAGCGAGCGCCCCAGGCGTTCCAGATGCGCGGCCTCGTCCAGGAAGCGCCCGTTGGTGAGGGCGATCACCTCATAGACACCGTCGGCGAATTGAAACCCCCGGTCCTCGATCGAAACGCCGCCGTCTCGATGGACGACATAGCGGCCCATGACATAGGCGATCCGGGACATGGAGGTTCAGCCGATCTTGATGGGACGGTCGCCGCTGAAGACGCCGAGCAGCTTCAGCTTGCGATGGAGCGCCGACCGCTCCATGCCTACGAAAGCCGCGGTGCGGGAGATATTGCCGCCGAAGCGCGTCACCTGGGCGATGAGATATTCCCGCTCGAAAACCTCGCGGGCGTCGCGCAGCGGCAGCCCCATGATCTTCCCGCCCTTGTCCCATTTGACGACGGAGGGCGCGATCGAGCCGATCTCGGCGGGCAGCATGTCGGCGCGGATCGGTTCGCGCGCCTCGCCGGGCGCCATGATGAGCAGCCAGTCCACCGCGTTGCGAAGCTGGCGCACATTGCCGGGCCAGTCATAGGCCTGGAGCGCCGCCAGCGCGTCCTCGCCGAATTCGCGGGGTGTCAGGCCCGCGGCGCTGGCCGATCTGGTCATGAAATGCCGGGCGAGAAGGGGAATGTCGTCCCGTCGCTCTCTGAGCAGGGGCACTCGGATCGGCACGACATTGAGGCGGTAGAAGAGATCTTCGCGGAAGCGCCCGGCGGTGATTTCCGAAGAGAGGTCGCGGTTGGTGGAGGCGACGACGCGGACATCGACCTCGACCCTTCCGCCACCAACCCGCTCGAAGGTCTGCTCCTGGAGCACCCGGACGATCTTGCCCTGGGTTTCCAAAGGCATGTCCGACACTTCGTCAAGGAAGAGCGTTCCGCTATGCGCCTGTTCGAAAGTGCCGACCTTGCGCGGGCTCTCGGCGTTTTCGACCCGGGCTTCGCTGCCGAAAAGTTCGATCTCCAACCGGTCGGGGCGCATGGTCGCGCAATTGAGCACGACGAAAGGCCCTGAGCTGCGCCGCGATTCCTGGTGAAGGATGCGGGCGACGACTTCCTTCCCCACCCCCGGCGCGCCGGTGATGAGAACGCGGCTGCCCGTCGGCGCCACGCGGTCGAGGTTCTGGCGGACCTGCTGGATCGCATGGGAAGCGCCGACCATCTCGACGTCGCCACCTGCGCGCAGCCGCAGCTCTTCATTCTCGCGCCGGAGCCGCGCGGCCTCGATCGCACGCTCGACGATGAGCAGGAGACGATCGGTCTTGAATGGCTTTTCGATGAAGTCATAGGCGCCGATCTTGATCGCGGCCACCGCGGTCTCGATGTTGCCGTGCCCGCTGATCATGACAACCGGAAGGCTCGGCAGGTCTTTACGGATCACCTTCAGGATTTCGAGCCCGTCGAGCTCGCTGCCCTGGAGCCAGATGTCGAGCACCACAAGGGTAGGCTGGCGCGAACGGATCGCGGCCAGCGCCTGGGCGCTATTTCCGGCCTCCCGCGTCTCGTATCCCTCGTCCTTCAATATGCCGCAGATGAGGAGGCGAATATCGGCTTCGTCGTCGACGACCAGAATATCGTGCGCCATCAGACAGCCGCCTTCGCTGGGATCTCATCGGTCGCGTCAATCCGCGGGCGGGTTTCTGGCGTGAAGAGCAGCCTGACGCGAGCCCCGCCCCCTTCCCGGTCTTCGAGCTGCAACTCTCCGCCATGGTCTTCCATGATCTTGCGAACGATGGCGAGGCCAAGACCGGTGCCCTTGGTGCGGGTTGTCACATAAGGCTCCGTGAGCCTTTCGCGATCTTCATCCGGCAGGCCTTTGCCATTGTCTTCGACCGCGATCGAGACCTGGCCTGGAAGCTCCTGTATTCGCACGGTTATCTCGCCCTGAGGCGCTCCCTCTTCCCGAGCCTGGATGGATTCGGCGGCATTCTTCAAAAGATTGACCAGCGCCTGGCTGACCAAGCGGCTGTCGCAGGACAGCATGACGCGATCGGCGGCTTCAAGCTCGAAACGGATCTCGGGTGTGCCGTTGCGCTGCAGGAAAACCGCCTGACGCGCGATCTCCGCCAAGTCGGTCTCCTTCATCACCGGTGCCGGCATGCGGGCGAAGGAGGAGAATTCATCGACCATTCTTCCGATATCGCCGACATGGCGGATGATCGTATCGGTGCAGGTTGCGAAGGTCTCGGGATCGTTGCTGATATCTTTGAGATATTTACGCTTCAACCGCTCCGCGGAAAGCTGGATCGGGGTCAGGGGGTTCTTGATCTCATGGGCGATCCGCCGCGCCACGTCCGCCCAGGCCGCTTTGCGCTGGGCGGAGAGCAATTCGGTTACATCGTCGAAGGTCACGACGTAGCCGGTCACTTCCCCTTCCGTCCGCTCGGCGGCGATGCGCACCAGAAGCATATGCGTGCGCCCGCGCCGGGAGAGCTGGATCTGCCCCTGGGTGAGGCGATCCGGACGGCGGGCAGCCTCTTCGAAAAGGGTGGTCATCTCCGGGACGGCTTCGATTACGGCCCGGCCCAGAAGCTGATCGAGATCGGTTTCCAGCAGAGTGGAAGCAGAGCGGTTGGGCAGATGGATGTGGCCCTTGGCGTCGAGACCGATCACACCGGCGGAAACGCCGGAAAGGACGGTTTCGGTAAAGCGACGCCGGTCGTCCAACTGCTTGTTCGCCTCGATCAGTTCGCTCTGCTGGCTTTGGAGCTGTTGGGTCATTCGATTGAAGGCCCGGCTCAGGGAACCGAATTCCTCGTCCGTTTCGCCTTCCGGCACCTGGGCCGAGAGGTCGCCGGCCCTCACGCGCTCCGCGGCCGAGATGAGGAAGCTGATCGGCCTTGCCATTTTGGTGGCGAAATTGAGGCCCACCCAGATCGCCGCCAACAGAAAGAGGAGAGCGACGACCAGGAAGATGAGGGCGAAGAGAAGCTGATAATCCGACCGCTCCCCTTCGAGCTTCTCGTACTGGGCGACGGTCTTTTGCGTGCGCTCCATATGGTTGAGCACGAGGGGCTCGACGAAGCGGCCGACATAGAGATAGGCGTCGCCGAAGCGTGGCAGCCGCACCAGGGCGCGGACCCGGTCGTCGTTATCGCTGGTGAGGATCGCGACATCGCCGTTGCGGGCCTGGCTCATGGCCCATTCCGGCACCGGTTCCAGCTGCAGCGTGAAGCTGAAGCCGGATCGGGCGAGCAACCGTCCGCGCGAATCGAAGACGACGGCTTCCGTCAGCGACCGGAGCGCGGCCTGGGCCGATACGAATTGGTTCAGCCTTTGGGGATCGACGCTGAGGATGGTCGCATCGTGGTTGAGATCCGCCGCCATCGCCAGGACATCGGCCCGGATCACCTGCTGATGCTCGTGGAGGTAGGCCTCCGCGACCGCCTGGGATTCGGAGAGCGCGGTTCTCACCTGATCGCTGAACCAGGTCTGAACCCCGAAGGTGAAGAAGAGATAGGAGAAGATCGTGATGATGATGGTGGGCGTTACCGCCACCAGGCTGAAAAGCATCACGAGACGGCTGTGAAGCTGCGATCCGGCCAAGCCGCGCCGCCGCGACGCCCAGATCTCGACCAGCCGCCGCGCGATCACCGTGCCGAGCCCGAGCCCGAGCACGAGGTTGATCTCCAGCAGGATGAGGATCGTATTGGGGTGGTCGAAAGGCGGCCAGCCCGTGAGCGCCCCATAGGTCGCGATGCCGGAAGCAAGGGAGGCCACCGCAAGGCCTACCGCGAGCTTCCGCTCCAGCCCGACCCGGCTCGACCAGCGCAGGAAACCCCGCGACATCTTCATGGTGTAGTTGCGACCCAAGCCGTTCCCTCGGTGTGACCTCTGGGCCGCACGGCTGTTGCCGCGATGCCGCAGCTATTTTAGGCCACGGGCGACCTCAATGTCCAACTCGCGGATTTTCTTGCGCAGGGTGTTGCGGTTGAGGCCCAGAAGCTGCGCCGCCTTGATCTGATTGCCGCGGGTCGCGGCAAGGCAGAGGGTGATGAGCGGGCGCTCCACTTCCCGCAGCACGCGGTCGTAGAGACCGGCCGGCGGCAGGCCCCCCTTATGGGCGGCGAAGTAATCCCGCAGGTGCCGTTCCGCGGCGCCGCTCAAACCTTCTCCGGGGCTGATTTCGGTTGCCGCGGTGGCGAGCATCGACGGCGGCAAGGCGTCGGCCAGCTCCGCGGCGACGGCGTCGACGCCGATCACTTCCTGCGAATAGAGCGCCGCGAGGCGTCTGACGAGATTTTCCAGCTCGCGCACATTGCCCGGCCAGCGATAGGACTTCAGCCGTTCCATCGCCTGGGTGTCGACGCTTTTCAGCGGAAGGCCTTCGCCATGGGCCATGGCGAAGAAATGCCGCACCAGGGTCGGGATGTCCTCGGTCCGCTCGCGCAGAGGCGGCAGGCGGATCGGCACCACGTTGAGCCTGTAGAACAGATCTTCCCGGAAAAGCCCCTGGCGGATCAGATGCCTGAGGTCCCGATGGGTCGCGGCGACGATGCGGACATCGGCGCGGATCGGCACACGGCCGCCGACGGCGGTATATTCGCCCTGCTGGAGAACCCTCAGCAGCCGGGTCTGGGCCTCGAGCGGCATGTCGCCGATCTCGTCCAGGAACAGCGTGCCCCCTTGCGCCTGCTCGAAACGACCGGAGCTTCGGGCAACCGCGCCGGTGAAAGCGCCCTTCTCATGGCCGAAGAGATCGCTTTCGATGAGTTCGCGCGGGATCGCCGCCATATTGATGGCGACAAAGGGGCCATTGCGCCGCTTGCCGTAGTCATGCAGCGCACGGGCGACCAGTTCTTTGCCGGTGCCGCTCTCGCCCGCGATCATCACGGTGAGGTCCGTGCCCATGAGACGCGCCAGGACCCGGTAGATTTCCTGCATGGCCGGCGACCGGCCGATCAGGGGAAGCTGTCCCTCCGTCCCGTTTTCGTCGGTCGTGGCTTGAGGCCGTTCCGAAACGGTCAGGGCGCGTTCCACCACATTGACCAGTTCGCGCAGATCGAAAGGCTTGGGCAGATATTCGAAAGCGCCGCGCTCGGTGGCCTTGACCGCGGTCAGCAGCGTGTTCTGCGCGCTCATGACGACGATGCGCAGTTCCGGCCGGATCTTCTTGATGCGCGGAATGAGATCGAGGCCGTTCTCGTCGGGCATCACCACGTCGGTGATCACCAGATCCCCTTCCCCATCGGAAACCCAGCGCCACAGGGTCGCGGCGTTGCCCGTGGTTCTCACCTCATAGCCGAGCCGGCCGAGAGCCTGGCTCAATACGGTCCTGATGGCTTTGTCGTCGTCCGCCACCAGGATCGTCGAAGCATCGGTCATCCTGTTCCTTCATCCGGCGCCGTCGGCAAGAACACCCGGAACGTCGTGCGTCTGGGCAGACTCTCGAACTCGATCACGCCGCCATGGTCGTCGATCACCTTCGCAACCAATGCAAGACCAAGGCCAGTCCCGTTGCGCTTCGTCGTTACGAAGGGATCGAAGAGATGGGCGCGCAGATCTTCCGGGATGCCGTCGCCGTTATCCACCACCGAAACGACGAGCGGCAGATGGACCCGTGCGTCGTTGCCGCGCATCGCGAGCCGGATGCCATGCTGGTAGGCGGTCGTAAGATGGATCTCCCCGCCTTGGGCCGGGGCGGCCTCTGCCGCATTTTTCACCAGGTTGAGGAAGACCTGGATCAGCGCGTCCCGATTGCCGTGAACCGGAGGCAGGGAAGGATCGTAGTCTTCGACGAAATGAACCTGGCGGCCGAAACCCGATTGGGCCGCGCGGCGCACGCGTTCGAGAACCTCATGGATATTGACCGGTTCGCGTTCCGTGGGCCGGGGATCGGAGAAGACCTCCATCCGGTCGACGAGCGCACAGATCCTGTCGGTTTCGTCGCAGATGAGCTGGGTCAGCTCGCGATCCTGGGCCGAGGCATTCTCTTCCAAAAGCTGCGCCGCGCCTCTGATGCCCGACAGCGGGTTCTTCACTTCATGGGCCAGCATGGAGGCCATGGCCGTCACGGATCGCGCGGCGTTCCGATGGGTCAATTGCCGGTCGATCTTATAAGCCATGGAGCGCAACTGAAGCGTCACCACCAGATGATCCGGCGGGTCGAGCAGCGGCGCCACCTGCACCGTCACCATATGGCTGCCTAGCCTGGGGGTTTCTATCCGA
Organism: Rhodospirillales bacterium; assembly: GCA_947473305.1. Lineage (GTDB taxonomy): Bacteria > Pseudomonadota > Alphaproteobacteria > ATCC43930 > CGMCC-115725 > CANJCB01. The sequence goes on along the minus strand of CANJCB010000017.1, from coordinate 65,385 downwards.
ACGCCATATTCCGAGATGCTGTTGCCGCTTTTTCGCACCGTCTCGATCAGCGCCGCTATGGGGCTGTAGGTCGGCAGCGCCTCCATCAGGGGAGAACCGATAAGGCTCGCGATGCCCGCATCGAAGAACTGCTCGGCGGCGCCGTTGGCGTAGCTGATGCGGTCTTCCCCGTCGATCACCAGAATCGGATCCGGCAAGGCGGCGAGCACCGTCGAAGCCTCGATCCGGGGGCGTGCCGCGGCGAGGCGCAGAAGTGCGGTTTCCGCCGGGCTCACGAGGCTAACCGCATGGGGTTTACGCGGCCAGACGTTCGATCTGGGGCTCGTAAAAGTCCCGGATCATAATTTTCACGGTTTCCGTATCCGTCGTCTGGTTGATCGACGCGCGAAACTCGGCCGAGCCCGGCAGTCCCTTGGAATACCAGGCGATATGTTTGCGCGCGATCCGGCTGCCGGTATCGCGGCCGTAGTGGCTCAGCATGTCTTCATAGTGGCCGAGCACGATGCCGAGCTGCTCCGCGAGGGGCGGATCGGGCAGCCGTTCGCCGGTCTTGAGATAGCGCATCACCTGATTGACGAACCAGGGCCGGCCATAGGTGCCTCGGCCGATCATGACGCCATCGGCTCCGGAAAGATCGAGGGCTTCGCGAGCGTCTTCCAGGGTCAGGATATCGCCGTTCACCACCACAGGGATGCGAACCGCTTCCTTCACGCTCCGCACGAAAGCCCAGTCCGCCTCGCCGTTGTAGAACTGGCAGCGGGTGCGACCATGGATGGTGACCATGCGGATGCCGCTCTCCTCCGCGATCCGCGCGAGGTTCGGGGCATTCAGCGTCCCGTGGTCCCAGCCCATCCGCATCTTGAGGGTGACGGGCAGCGACACGGATTTGACGGTCGCCTCCAGGATCCTTGCGGCATGGACCTCGTCGCGCATCAGCGCGGAGCCGGCATGGCCGTTGACCACCTTCTTCACCGGGCAGCCGAAATTGATATCGATGAGCGCGGCGCCCCGGTCGGCATTGAGCTTCGCCGCCTCCGCCACCACGGTGGGCTCGCAGCCCGCGAGCTGCACCGCCATGGGCTGCTCCTCCGGGCAATTCGCGGCCATGGACATGGATTGCCACGTCTGACGGATCATCGCCTCCGAGGCGATCATCTCCGACACGACGAGGCCCGCTCCATGCCGCTTGACCAAGCGCCGGAACGGCAAATCCGTCACCCCGGACATCGGGGCGAGGATGACCGGATCGGTGAGGGTAATTGGACCAATCGAAATGCCCATTTTTTAGGCAAACCATCTCGTTGCATAATTGTTAGCCAACTATGCGCCTAGTCGTGTTGCGGTGCAATAAGATTGCCGCTGAGGGTCTAGGAGAGGAGCACGTCCGTCACGAACTTGACCCCGGGAAAGGCCAAGGTCAGCAGGAGATAGGCGACCAGCACATAGCGCGCGGCGCGCCTGCCCCTGACCCCCGTCACCGAATGGGCGACCAGAAGCAGGGCGATCACGGCGAAGGCCGCGAGAGAGAAGATCGTCTTGTGATCGAGGGTGAGAAACCGCCCTCTCAAATACCATTCCGCCGCCATGCCCGAGAGCAGGCCGAGAGCCAGAACCAGTGCGGAGGCCATCAGAAGCCCGACTTGGATATTCTCGCTTTCGGCAATTGCCGGGAGGAGACGGGTAAGCGCCGTCGGCCGTTTGCGCTTCAAAGCCCTTTCCTGGAGCACGACCGCAAAGCCGGCCACCGCTGCGAGGGTCGAAAGGCTGTAGGTCGCCACCGCCAGGAGAATATGGGCCTGCATCCAGCCGGCGGGGATGCTCGCGTCGTCGATCGGCCGTTCCGGCGCATGCTGCCAGACGATGGCAGCCGCGCCTAAGACCAGGAGGTAGGGCACAAGAATCGGCGTCAGCCGCCAAAGCTGCCGCATCGTCACCGAGAGCAGGAAGAAAAGCGCCATGGTCCCGGCGATGGTGACCCAGAGCGACATGGCGAAACCCGTCCGCCACACGCCATTGAGCTGCGCCGCCGCCCATCCGGCGGGTCCGATGACGCCCACGGCGAGCATCGCCCAGAAGACGACATCCCTGCGGTCGTCCGGCCGGAAGCGGATCGCCGCAGCGGGGACGAGGGTGGCAAGCGCGCCGAGCCCGAAAGTGAGGCTGTTCAACATGGCGAGCACTATAGCCCAACGGCGAGCCGCACGCATCACGTTGCGAGGAAAGCTCTCTTGCCTGACCGGCCCGGGGTCTGCCTGGAATCTGCGGCACGGGTCAGGGCTCGGTCAGCTCGACTTGTCGTTGGGGTCCTTCTTTTTCTTGTCTGCCGGGGTGGTGCTCGGCGCAGGCGGGCTGCCCGCTTTGGCTGGCGGGGGCGCAGCTGCCTTTGCGGCTTCGGGATGGGGAGCTGCGGCCGGGGCTGGCGAAGAAGGCCGAGGGTCGGAACCCCGCGAGGGTTCCCTCTGGTCGGTTTCCCTCCTCTCCAAGCCGGCTGAGGCGGGTTGGACCGTGGATGGCTGGGAAAGCGTCGGCGTCGTCGGGGAGGTCGCCTGGGAAGTTGCCGGGGAAGTCGGGCGGGGCGTGGGCCCACGTTCACCCTCGCGTTCCGATCGCTGACGCCTTTCCAGGGGATTAGGATCGGGGATAGCCGTACCGCTCGCGTTTTCCTGCACGGACCTTTCGGGGCGGCGGGAAAATGAGCTTTCACCTTGCCCTAATCCCGGCCGGGGTCCCGCTCCCCGTCCCTGCTCCGTCGCCTGGGACGGTCTTCCCCGTTGCGGTTCCGAGGACGCGGCGCCCGGAACAGGCACAGGTTGTGTCCGCTCGCGCTCTCGGGTGAACCTTTCCCTTGCCTCCGTTGCGGGACTTTCGGTCCGCGCGGCAGCCGGTTGCGGAAGGGAGGGATTGGGTCGGCCGGCCGTCGCGGCGGGCGCGGCCACTTGCGCCGCTTGGGGGCGTGATGCCTCCCGGCTTCTGTTATTTCCGGCGGTTGAAACCGGCAGCACCCTGTCGCGAGCGGGTGCAACGCGATAGGCGGCGGTGCGGCGATGGGTGGAATCGTGAAACCAGACGTAGCCGTTGCGCCGCGCGCGTGTCGGAGTGTAGTCGTCGGTATCGTCATACCAATGGGTATCGACGGCAATCCCCTGGCTCGGCCAATCGAGTTCGGCCAAGCTCACGATCGACGTCACCGGTGTGACGTCGAGAGCGACATAGTTGCGCTCGCCCCCGGGCGGTCGGCCTCGCGTAACGAGGACGACGGGCGGCGAGCCCGGATAAAGCCAGCGACCGAAGCTGATCCTGGGGTCGTAGTAAGGGATGAAGATAATTCCCGCCGTCGACGGCAGGATGACGATGCGCGACTCTTGCTTCTCGAATCTCTGGAACTCGGTCGCCTTCATCCATCCTGCGTTCCACGCGAGTTCCCTCAGTCGTTGCACCTCGTTCATCACATCGGGCAATTGGGCGAGGACGGCGTCGCCCAGCGCGTCGCTCCAGTCGCGATCGGAGTCCATCATCGCCAGCAGCATGGGGAAAAAGACCAGCGATCTGACGCTGGGATCCCAGTCTTTTTCCGCAAGGCGCTGGCGAAGCCGGTCGCGGTCCGAGCGGATCAACATATAGTCGGGAGTCTCGATCCATCGGGCGGCTTCGCTCCATTCTTCCGGATAGGTCGAAGCTGTCAGGATCAGGGCGAGAAGGTCATCGGGGTAAAGCGCGATGGCCGCCACGAGCTGGTCGATCCGCTCGGTGCTATAGACCGGACCTGCGGGATAGGAGGCTGGGACAGGCGCCGGCACGCCAATGACGCTGGCCGGCGTTGCAACTGGCGCCTGGTCCGTAAGTGCGACGGTCGCGCCGGATGCCCCGAGAGCCAGCTGGATGCGTTGAAGCATGTCGCGATCCAGCACGCCCTTCGACCTGCAGGAAAGGGTGAGATCCTGAACTGTTGATCCAGGTCTGTATTCGCCCTCGATATTCGCGCGGACCTGCAATTTGCCGTCTTCGGCAATCACGCCGAAGCCCACCCGTGTCGTCGTGCGGTTGTCCCAGAGATAATTGATCCCCATGGTCGAACCGCAATCCGCCTCCTCGGCGCCGATTTTGAGATTGCGGGGAGCCGTCGACACAATCCCAGCCCGGTCGTCGAAGGCCGTGATCTGATAGCCCTGGGCGACGACCACCTGACGGGCCACGGCCAGGATCTCGGATTTCGATTTCGGGATCGCGGTGGAGGCCGTGACATCCGAGCCTTGTGGCGGGGCATAGGCCGCCGCGCATCCGGCCAGCATCAATGCCGAGATCACGATGGCCGGAGGCTTCGCCTTCACCATCCTGCCGAAATTCGCTCGGCAAGCGGCCTCGAAGAGCATCAGGCCGTAGCCTCAGCCAGGTCGCGCTGGCAATGGCGGCACACTTTCGCTTCCGCGCGAATGAGTTCGGCGCAATGAGGGCACTTCTTCGTGTCGCCGGTATCGAGGCTGCGTTGATCCAGCGCCGCGCGGTCGGATTTCATGATCAGCGCATGGGGGAGCGCGACGATGAAAACCATCGCTCCGTAAAACCACCATAGGAAAAAATTTCGGCCTTTCGAGGAAGCGATGGCCGCGGGGATGAGCCCCACCAAAATGCCCAGAAAGAGAATTTCCATTTTCTCACCTGTCGTAATGAGCGCCGTCGGTCGAGATCAGATAAAGAGTTTCGCTATAGGGAAGCCGGGCGTAGATCGTGAATTCCCGGCTGACCTGGGCGATCGTCGCGGCTCGACAGAGCAGGTTGACTTTGCCTTGAGCGCGCAAGCAAAGAGCGTCCGCACTATCGATGAAATTAAGGTTGCCGCCCCGGTTCAGGACGAGCGTCCTGCCGTCCGGTATGGCTCCGATCGGTTGAATCAGGAAAATCGTGATTTGCGTGTAGATGACGATCGCAATTGAAAGCAGAACGATGCCGATAATGATGGAGAGCTTCATTGCTCTTCTCCATTTTTCTTTCTAATGAGAATGGCTAAAGAAAAAATTTCCGTCTATTAGAATAATATTGAATTTAGTTACTTTTCGGTCTCGCAAAAGAGAGTCTAACGCGAAACGAAGGCCACTGCATCAAAAAAGAACACAATAAGAACTTTTGATCATATTTTTGCAGGTCCTCCGCCTTCACAACCCCTGCCCGATCGCGTAGCTTCGCGCCATGACATCCTGTTTCGCATTGGTGGTGGCGGCCGGGCGGGGGACGCGTCTCGGCGGACCCTTGCCTAAGCAATATCTGCCTTTGGGGGGCGTGCCGCTTCTGCGCCATACGCTGAAGGTGCTGGCCTCCCATCCCGGCATCTCGCGGGTCGGCGTGGTGATCCATCCCGACGACCGCGCGCTCTATGACGAAGCGGCGCAGGGGCTCGATCTCCTGCCCCCGGTCGCGGGCGGCGCGGCGCGGCAGGATTCCGTGCGCAACGGGATCGAGAGCTTCGAGAAGGATGCGCCAGATCGGATCCTGATCCACGACGGGGCCCGGCCTTTCCTCTCCCATGAGGTTATCGATCGGATATTGGCCGCCCTCGACGAGGGGCCGGCCGCGATTGCGGCGCTGCCGATCCGCGATACCGTGAAGCGCGCCCAGGAGGGCGTCAGTGTCGATACCCTAGACCGTGCCTCCCTGTGGCGTGCGCAGACGCCGCAAGGCTTTCGCTATGGTGAGATCCTGCAAGCCCATCGGGCGGCGAAGGGCAGCGATCTCACGGACGATGCGGCGGTGGCCGAGCGCGCCGGGCTTCCCGTCCGGCTGGTCGAGGGCAGCGAGGAGAATTTCAAGGTGACCACCGGCGACGACCTCCTCAGGGCCGAGCGTGTCCTGGCGCAGGCCTTGGGCGACATCCGCACCGGCCAGGGCTTCGACGTTCACGAATTCGGGCCGGGCGAGCATGTCTGGCTTTGCGGTGTCCTGGTGCCGCATAGCCATGGGCTGGTCGGACATTCCGACGCCGATGCCGGCCTGCACGCCTTGACCGATGCGGTATTGGGCGCCATCAGCGCGGGGGATATCGGCGCGCATTTCCCACCGAGCGATCCCCAGTGGCGCGGTGCTCCGTCCTGGAAGTTCCTGCGCCATGCGGCCGATCTCGTCGCCAAGGCAGGCGGCATGATCGCCCATGCGGATGTAACGCTTATCTGCGAGCGGCCGAAAATCGGTCCCCACCGCGACGCGATGGTGGCGCGGATCGCCGAGATCCTGGCCATTTCACCGGGGCGGGTGAGCGTCAAGGCCACCACCACGGAAAAGCTCGGTTTCACCGGCCGCAGCGAGGGGCTCGCCGCCCAGGCTGTGGCAACCGTCCGTCTGCCTCTCTAGATCATGGCGGCGACCGCCCTGCCCCTGCGTCACCCGGCGATGCTGCTGGCGACCTGGTTCGGCAGCGGTCTCCTGCCCAAGGCGCCGGGGACCTGGGGCTCGCTCGCCGCCATCCCTTTCGCCTGGGTGATCGCCCATCTTTTCGGATCCGTCGCGCTCGTTCCCGCCGCTTTGGGGATTTTCCTGGTCGGCTGGTGGGCTTCCGACCGTGTGTCACAGGCGAGCGGGATCAAGGACCCGGGCCTTATCGTCATCGACGAGGTGGCGGGGCAATGGCTGACGCTGGCCGCCGCACCGCCCGGCCTTGTCGCCTGGGGACTGGGATTTCTGCTGTTCCGCGCCGCCGATATCGCCAAGCCTTGGCCGGCGAGCTGGGCGGATCGTTCCGTTCCCGGGGGGCTCGGCGTCATGCTCGACGATCTTCTGGCGGCGCTCTATTCCGGGGCCGCGCTCCTGGCGCTTCGCTATTGGGGGGTGATCGATGGATGACCTGGCGCGGCGGGTGCTGGACCTCTGCCGGTCAGCCGGGTTGAAGGTTGCGACGGCGGAATCCTGCACCGGTGGAATGGTCGCCGCGGCGCTCACGGATATCGCGGGCTCCTCCGACGTGGTCGAGCGAGGCTTCGTCACCTATGCTAATGAGGCCAAGACCGAGTTGTTGGGTGTTCCAGCCGAGTTGATCATGGCCAAAGGCGCTGTCAGCCAGGAAGTTGCCCAGGCAATGGCAGAGGGGGCGCTTGCTCGAGCCCCGGTTGGACTTACGGTCGCGATCACCGGAGTCGCTGGTCCCGGCGGCGGCTCGCTCGAAAAGCCGGTCGGGCTCGTTTGGTTCGGCGTCGCGCGCAGGGGGGCAACCGCTACAACCGAGAAGCAGATCTTCGCGGGCGACCGTTCTGCAATCCGAAGGGCGGCGACGCATCACGCGCTGGCGCTGCTGGCTGCCGCGGCGCAAACGAAGATATAGGCGCGAGAACTTAAACCGGCCTTGCCGCCTCATCCTCCGTAAGCCCGCCGTAAAGCTGCTTCGCGCGGATCTCGAAAGCGCCGACCATCCGCTTCACCGCCTCGTTGAAGAGCATCTCGATGATCTTTTGAAGCATCCGGGAACGGAATTCAAAATCGACGAAGAAGTCGATGACGCAGCCGCCTTCGGGCTGCGGCTCGAAGATCCAGTGGTTATTGAGGTAGCGGAACGGCCCCTCGGTATAGGCGACGTCGATCCGATGCGGCGGCGAGAGCGTCACCCGGGAGGTGAAGCGTTCCCGCACCATCTTGAAGCCGATCAGCAGGTCCGCGACGATAAGGTCCTCTTTTCGCTCGCGGATACGAGCGGCGAGGCACCAGGGCAGGAACTCCGGATAGCGTTCCACATCCGCCACGAGATCGAAAAGTTGCGCCTGCGTGTAAGGCAGGAGCCGCCGCTCCGCATGGGTCGGCATGGTTAGAGGGCTGCCGCCAGCTTCGCCTGCCGCGCCAACCGGAGCTGCGCGAAATCGTCGCCCGCGAAATAGGAGGATCGGGTCAGGGGCGAGGACGACACCATCAGGAAGCCCTTGCCGAAGGCCATCTTCTTATAGGTCTCGAATTCGTCGGGCGTGACGAAGCGGTCCACCGCATGATGCTTCGGCGTCGGCTGGAGATATTGGCCGATGGTGAGGAAATCGACATCCGCCGCGCGCAGGTCGTCCATGACCTGCAGCACCTCGGTCTTGTCTTCGCCCAGGCCGACCATGATCCCCGACTTGGTGAACATCCGGGGATCGAGGGTTTTCACCCGGTCCAGAAGCTTCAGGGAATGGAAGTAGCGCGCGCCGGGCCGCACTTCCTGGTAGAGCCGCGGCACGGTTTCGAGGTTGTGGTTGTAGACGTCCGGCCGCGCCTCGACCACCGCCTCGATGGCGCCTTCCTTGCGCAGGAAGTCGGGGGTCAGGACCTCGATGGTCGTCTGGGGCGCCGCAGCTCGGATCGCATGGATGGTGCGGACGAACTGCCCTGCCCCGCCGTCGTCGAGATCGTCGCGGTCTACCGAGGTCACGACGATATGCTCGAGCCCGAGCTTTGCCACCGCCTCGCCCACCCGTTCAGGCTCGTGAGGGTCCAGGAGATCGGGGCGGCCGGTCGCCACGTTGCAGAAGGCGCAAGCCCGGGTGCAGACGCTGCCCAGGATCATCATGGTGGCGTGCTTCTGCTTCCAGCACTCGCCGATGTTGGGGCAGGCCGCTTCCTCGCAGACCGTGGTGAGATTGAGATCCCGCATCAGCCGGCGGGTCTCGTTGTATTCCTTGGAGACAGGCGCCTTCACCCGGATCCAGTCCGGCTTACGCAGGATCGGATTGTCGGGGCGGTTGGCCTTTTCCGGATGGCGGACCAGGGGCGCGGTTGTCATGACTGGGTCCTTCTGGGAACCCTAGAAGTGGATGACCTTGCCATAGGCGTCAAGCACCGCCTCATGCATCATTTCGGAAAGGGTGGGATGCGGGAAGATCGTTTCGATCAGTTCCTGCTCGGTCGTCTCCAAGGTCCGCGCGATGGCATAGCCTTGAATAAGTTCCGTCACTTCCGCCCCGATCATATGGGCGCCCAGCAATTCACCCGTTTTGGCATCGAAGACGGTCTTGACGAAACCCTCGGGCTCGCCGAGTGCGATGGCCTTGCCGTTGCCGATATAGGGGAAGCGGCCGACCTTAACCTCATGACCCGCTTCCTTGGCCTTTTTCTCGGTGAGGCCGATGCTCGCGACCTGCGGCATGCAATAGGTGCAGCCCGGCACGTTGGAGGTATCGAGCGGATGGGCGGTCTTGATCCCGGCGATGCGCTCGACGCAGATCACGCCCTCATGGCTCGCTTTATGGGCAAGCCAAGGCGGGCCGACCAGATCGCCGATGGCATAGACGCCAGGCTCCCCGGTTTGGAGCCATTGGTCGACCACCACATGGGTCTTCTCGACCTTCACCTTGGTGTTTTCGAGGCCCAGGTTTTCGACATTGCCGACGATGCCGACCGCCAGGATCGCGCGCTCGGCGGTGACGGTCGTCGTCTTGTCGCCGGCAACCAGCGTCGCTTCCACGGAATTGGCGCCCTTTTTCAAGGCCTTAACGGTGGTGCCCGTATGGATCTTCATGCCTTGCTTTTCGAATGCCTTGCGGGCGAAGGCGGAAATTTCCTCATCCTCCACCGGCAGCACCCGGTCGAGCACTTCCACCACCGTAACTTCGGCGCCCAAGTTCCTGTAAAAGCTTGCGAACTCTATACCGATAGCGCCCGACCCGATCACGAGGACCGACTTCGGCATGGCGTCCGGCACCATCGCTTCCTTATAGGTCCAGACGAGCTTTCCATCGGGCTCAAGTCCCGGCAATGCCCGCGCCCGGGCACCCGTGGCGAGGATAATATGCTTGCCGGTGAGGTCGGCGACGGGCTTGCCGTCCTTGGTCACGCTGACCTTGCCCTTGCCAGCGAGCTTCGCCTCGCCGTCGAACACGGGCACCTTGTTCTTCTTCAGCAGGAAGGCGACGCCGTTGGAAAGCTGCTTCGCAACCTTGCGGGACCGCTCGACGATCTTCTTCAGGTCGAACTTTATGTCCGAGGCGGAAAACCCATAATCTCCAAGATGTTGCAGGAGATGATTGATCTCGGATGTGCGGAGCAGCGCCTTGGTCGGGATGCAACCCCAGTTGAGGCAGATGCCGCCGAGATGCTCGCGTTCCACCACCGCGGCCTTGAGCCCCAGCTGGGCGGCGCGGATCGCCGCGACATAGCCACCCGGACCGCCGCCGATCACGATGACGTCGAAGGAAGTATCAGTCATCTATGGCCTCGTGAAAATTCGTAAACCCTCTCCGCCCTTCAGGGGGGAGAGGGAGGGGACCCATCGCTCAAGCGATGGGAGGGTGAAGTGGGTGTCGCCCGAAGCTCACCACCACCCACCTCATCCCGGCCCTCTCCCCCCTGAAGGGCGGAGAGGGAGAAGGAGGTTGCGCGGTGGATCATGAAGAGGCCTCAGTTACAGCAGCATCGAGATCGGGTTTTCGATCAGCTTCTTGATGGCGCTGATGAGTTTCGCGCCGCCGGCTCCGTCGATCACCCGGTGATCGACCGCGAGCGTCAGGCTCATCACCGTCGCAATCGCCAAGGCGCCGTTCTTGACCACGGGGCGTTGCTCCCCGGCCCCGACCGCCAGGATCGCGCCTTGGGGCGGGTTGATCACGGCCTCGAAATGCTTCACGCCGAACATCCCGAGGTTCGAGATCGAGAAGGTGCCGCCCTGGAATTCCTCCAGCTTCAGCTTGCCTTCCTTGGCGCGGGCTGCGAGATCGCGCATCTCCGTGGAAATGACGGCAAGGCCCTTCTGCTCGGCCTGCTTGATGATCGGGGTGATAAGACCCCCTTCGATCGCCACGGCGACCGAGATATCGACCGAATTCCACAGGAGCGTCGCTTCTTCGCTCCAGGAGGCATTGGCTTCCGGCACTTTCTTGAGCGCCAGCGCCGAGGCCTTGATGACGAAGTCGTTGACCGAGAGCTTGAGGTCGTTGGTCTTGTTGAGGTCTTCGCGCAGCTTCAGAAGCTGATCGATCTCGCAGTCGACGGTCACATAGTAATGCGGAACGGTCTGCTTCGATTCCGTCATGCGGCGCGCGATCACCTTGCGCATCGGCGTATTGGGCACTTCCGTGTAAGGCGGGTTGCCGGCGAGCGCGATGATCTGGTCCTTGCTCGGGGCATGGCCTGCCGCGGGAGATGCGGAGGCGGCCGTGACCGGGCGTGTTGCGGGTTTGGCCTGCGTGGGTTTGGCGAGTGCTGCTTCGATGTCCGACTTGACGATCCTGCCCTGCGGTCCGGAACCCGAGACCCCCGAGAGATCGATTCCGGCCTTGGCGGCCATGCTCTTCGCCAGCGGGGAGGCGAAAACGCGCTCGCTGCGCTCTCCGCCATTGGCGATGTCGGCTTTCATGATCTTGCCGTGCGGCCCCGATCCGGTAACCTGGGAAAGATCGATACCTGCCTGGGCGGCCATGCGCTTGGCGAGCGGGGAAGCCAGGACGCGCTCGTCATGAGCGTCGCCGGTTGCGGCGGGCGTGGCCGGCGCTTCGGTCTTTGGGGTTTCGGGAGCGGGTGCGAGTTTCGGCGCGGCTGTCCCAGCCTTGCCGAGCGCCGAAGCGTCCTCTCCGTCTTCCAGCAGCAGGGCGATCACCTCGTTGACCTTGACGCCCTCGGTGCCTTCGGGGACGACGATCTGCCCCATCGTACCCTCGTCGATGGCCTCCACCTCCATGGTGGCCTTGTCGGTTTCGATCTCGGCGAGGACGTCGCCGGACTTCACCTTGTCGCCCGCCTTTTTGTGCCATTTCGCGAGGTTGCCCTCGGTCATGGTGGGCGACAGCGCGGGCATCAGGATCTGAATCGGCATCGGTTTCTTCCCCTCAGGCGCGCGCGGGCTTAGCGGTAGGTGACGGCTTTCGCCGCCTCGACCACTTCCGAGACTTGCGGCAAGGCCAGGCGTTCGAGATTGGCGGCATAGGGCAAGGGCACGTCCTTGCCGGCGACACGGGCAGGCGGCGCGTCCAGCCAGTCGAAGGCATTTTCCATAACGAGGGTCGAAACTTCGGCCCCGATGCCGGCGAAGGCCCAGCCTTCCTCGACACAGACCAGGCGGTTGGTCTTTTTGATCGATGTCACGATGGTGTCGAGGTCCAGCGGGCGGATCGTTCGCAGGTCGATCACCTCCGCCGAAATCCCCTCTTCCGCCAAAGCTTCGGCCGCTTCCAAGGCGAGTTGCACCGCGCGGGAGAAGGCGACCAGGGTCACGTGATCGCCCTTGCGAGCGATCCGGGCCTTGCCGATGGGGACGATATGATCGCCTTCCGAAGGCACCGGGAAGCTCTGGCCATAGACCAGCTCATGTTCCAGGAAGATGACCGGGTTCGGGTCGCGGATCGCCGATTTCAGGAGGCCCTTGGCATCCGCCGCCGTATAGGGGGCAACGACCTTCAGGCCCGGGCAATGGGCGTACCAGCTCGCATAGCATTGGGAATGCTGGGCGCCGACGCGGGACGCGATCCCATTGGGGCCGCGGAAAACGATCGAGCTGCCCATCTGCCCGCCCGACATGTAGCGGGTCTTGGCGGCGGAATTGATGAGCTGGTCCATCGCCTGCATGGCGAAATTGAAGGTCATGAATTCGACGATGGGCTTCAGGCCTGCAAAGGCGGCGCCGACGCCGAGGCCGGCAAAGCCATGCTCGGAAATCGGGGTATCAATGACGCGCCGGCCACCGAATTCTTCCAGCAGTCCCTGGCTCACCTTATAGGCGCCCTGGTATTCCGCGACTTCCTCGCCCATCAGGAAGACGGCTTCGTCACGCCGCATTTCCTCGGCCATGGCGTCGCGGAGCGCTTCGCGGACGGTCATATTCGTGGTCGGGCCGCTCCATTCCTGTTCGGCCGGGGCTGCGGCTTTGGCTTGCGCCGGCGCTTTTTCGGCAGGAGCCTGTTCGGGAGCCTTTGCCTCGACCGGAGCCGGTTTCGCCTTGCCCCCGGCTTTCCCGGCGCTTACCGCGTCTTCGACGCTTTCATCCTCGCCGGCGAGGATTGCGATCGGCTGGTTCACGGCCACGTTCTCGGTGCCTTCCGGCACGACGATCTGGGCGAGCGTGCCCTCGTCGACGGCCTCCACTTCCATGGTGGCCTTGTCGGTTTCGATCTCGGCGAGCACGTCGCCGGACTTGACCTTGTCGCCTACCTTCTTATGCCACTTGGATATCTTGCCTTCCGTCATGGTCGGCGAGAGCGCGGGCATCAAAACTTCGATCGGCATGGGATTCCCCCAGGAATTTCATCGGCCGGCGTTTGAAACGCCGGTCCTTTACGGCTTAGGCCTCGGCGAAAACGTCGGTCCAGAGCTCCGCCGGATCGGGCTCGGGACTGTCCTGGGCGAATTCGGCCGCGCCGGTGACGATGTCCTTGATCTCGCGGTCGATCTGCTTGAGCTTCGCCTCGTCGGACATGCCGCCGTCGATCAGGCGCTTCATCACCTGGTCGATCGGATCGTGCTCTGCCCGCATGCGCGTCACCTCGTCCTTGGTCCGATACTTGGCAGGATCGGACATGGAGTGGCCGCGATAGCGATAGGTCAGCATCTCGAGGATATAGGGACCCTTGCCGGAACGGGCATGGGCCACGGCCTCCTCGGCGGCGGCCTTCACCGCAAGCACGTTCATTCCGTCGACCTGTCGGCCCGGCAAGCCAAAGGGCGAAGCCCGGGTGAAAAGCTCGGCCGAAGCGGAACTGCGCGCGACGGACGTTCCCATGCCGTAGCGGTTGTTCTCGATCACATAGACCACGGGGAGCTTCCAGAGCTCCGCCATGTTGAAGCTTTCGTAGACCTGCCCCTGGTTAATCGCTCCGTCGCCCAGGAAGGTGAGGCTCACATGCCCATCGTTGCGATAGCGATGCGCGAAGGCGAGGCCGGTGCCGAGGGGCACCTGGGCGCCGACGATGCCGTGGCCGCCATAGAAGTTCTTCTCGCGGCTGAACATATGCATCGAGCCGCCCTTGCCCTTGGAATAGCCCCCGCGCCGGCCGGTCAATTCGGCCATGACGCCCTTGGGATCCATGCCGCAGGCCAGCATATGGCCATGATCGCGATAGGAGGTGATGACGCTGTCGCCCTCCACCGCCGCGGCCATCATGCCGACGACCACGGCCTCTTCACCGATATAGAGGTGGCAGAAGCCGCCGATCAGGCCCATGCCGTACATCTGCCCCGCCTTCTCCTCGAAACGGCGGATCAGGAGCATGTCCCGATAGTATTTCATGAGTTCCGCAGTCGAAACCGCAGGCTCTTCCTGCTTGACGATCCTGGGCTTGCGCTTTGCTACGGCCATGCTTCCCCCTGACGGCATTCGTCCGGCTTTCCCGCCGGGTCCCCAGCTGAATTGGGCATAACATGGCGCGATCATCGGAAGGATACAACCTGATTCGGCGCAAATTGTTGTTCTGCAAAGCAAAATTACAATGAACTGAATATTAGTTAAGGGCGCTGATAACGCATAGAGGATGCCTATATGGCAATGCGATATCGCTTGCGATCATGCGTCGAACGCATGGCAAAAATCGGCCGATTCCTGTGTCTTCGACTTACCGGGGGAGCGGTTAGCGCGCCTGAGTGCGTGGGAAGATCACGACTTCATTAGGGCCGATCAGGTTGAGCGTCGATCGGGCCCGCTCGTCGAGCATATCGGGATCGATATGCTCCGGACGGAGCAAGGCCACGCGACGATCGAGGGTGAGCCGTTGACGGTCCACCTGTTCGAGCGTCGCTTTGGCATCGCTGATCTGCCGGGTCAGATTCATATAGGCCATGAGCCCCCGATCACCTTGAATCAGGTGATAGGTAAAGTAGCAGACCAGGCTGATCCCAAAGATGGGACCGATAATCAGCTTGGAACGCCGCCGTATTTCATCGACAACCCGCATGGGTCATAGAGAATCACGAGCGATTCGCAGCGTCAATACTTGATGTGCCCGAAAATCAATATTTAGTCTGAAAACACGACTAAAGACGCAAAATGCTACGACCTGCATAGCGAGCGGCGCTATCCAGCTGTTCCTCGATGCGGATCAATTGATTGTATTTCGCGAGCCGGTCGGAACGGGACAAAGACCCCGTCTTGATTTGTCCGCAATTTGTCGCAACTGCCAGATCGGCAATGGTCGCGTCTTCGGTCTCGCCCGAACGATGCGACATGACTGCGGTATAGCCCGCGCGATGCGCTATTTCCACCGCTTCCAAAGTCTCCGTCAGGGTTCCGATCTGATTCACTTTGACGAGGATGGAATTCGCAAGACCACGTTCGATGCCATCTTTGAGACGCTTCGGGTTCGTCACAAAAAGATCGTCGCCGACAAGCTGAATCTTGGAGCCCAGGGCCTTGGTCAGAATTGCCCAGCCGTCCCAGTCGTCTTCGGCCATGCCGTCTTCAATCGAAATGATGGGGTAGCGGCCCACCAGATCTTCGTAATAGCGCGTCATTCCTGCCGCATCGAGGGTCTTGCCCTCGCCCGCCAGGACATAGCGCCCGTCCTTGAAGAATTCGGTGGAGGCGGCGTCGAGCGCCAGCATGATGTCTTCGCCAGGGGTGTAGCCTGCGGCCTCGATCGCCTGCATGACGAAGCTCAGGGCCTCGTCGGTCGAGGAGAGATTGGGGGCAAAGCCGCCCTCGTCGCCGACATTGGTGTTATGGCCCGCGTCCTTCAGTTTCTTGCGGAGCGCCTGGAAGACCTCGGAACCCATCCGCACCGCCTCGGCCATGGTTTCGGCCGCCACCGGCATGATCATGAATTCCTGGATGTCGATGGGATTATCCGCATGGGCGCCGCCATTGATGATGTTCATCAGGGGCACCGGCAGCGTGCGCGCGAAGACGCCGCCCACATAGCGGTAAAGCGGCAGGCCGATCTCCAGCGCCGCCGCCTTGGCGCAGGCGAGGCTGACGCCCAGGGTGGCATTGGCGCCGATGCGGGCCTTGTTCGCCGTGCCGTCGAGATCGATCAGGATCTGGTCGAGCATGACCTGGTCTTCGACCACGAAGCCCGAGAGGGCGTCGAATATCTCGCTATTGACCGCTTCCACAGCCTTCAGGACGCCCTTGCCGCCGTAACGGTGCTTGTCCCCGTCGCGCAGCTCGACCGCCTCATGGGCGCCGGTGGAGGCCCCAGAGGGCACCGCTGCCCGGCCGACCGTGCCGCTTTCCAGGGTCACGTCGACCTCGATGGTCGGATTGCCGCGGCTGTCGAGGATTTCGCGGGCGTGGATGTCGATGATGTCGGTCATGCTGTCCTCGGGTAAGTATTGGCCTCAAATGACGATGAGGTTCCGCTTGGCGATCCGGTCGAGTTCGACCAGGGTTTCCAGGATCGCAGGCAATTCTTTCAGTTTGATCATATTGGGACCGTCCGAGGGCGCCTTGTCGGGATCCTCATGGGTTTCCATGAAGACAGCGGCCACGCCGATGGCGATCGCCGCGCGGGCCAGCACGGGAGCGAACTCCCGCTGGCCGCCGCTGGTCGTCCCCTGCCCGCCCGGCTGCTGGACGGAGTGGGTCGCGTCGAAGACCACGGGGTAGCCGGTCTTCGCCATGATCGGCAAGGCGCGCATATCGGTGACGAGCGTGTTGTAGCCAAAGCTCACCCCGCGCTCGCAGAGCAGGATGTTCTCGTTCCCGGCATCGGACAGCTTGCGGGCGACATTCGCCATGTCCCAGGGGGCGAGGAACTGCCCCTTCTTCACGTTGATCGCGCGGCCGGTCCTGGCTGCAGCCACGAGTAGATCCGTCTGGCGCGAGAGGAAGGCCGGGATCTGGAGCACGTCCACGGCTTCCGCCACAAACGCGCATTGTTCCGGCGCATGGACATCGGTCAAGACGGGGCAGCCGCGGGTTTCGCGGATTTCGGCCATGATCGGCAGGCTCGCTTCGATCCCAAGCCCACGCGGGGTGGCATTGGAGGTCCGATTGGCCTTGTCGAAGGATGTCTTGTAGATGAGGCCGATGCCGAGCCGTCCGGTGATCTCGACCAGGGCCTGGCTTATCTCCAGGGCATGCTGGCGGCTTTCGAGCTGGCAGGGTCCGGCGATGAGAACGAAAGGCAGGTCGTTACCGAGCGTGAGACCGCCGATAGGAACGTGACGGGCTGCCGCCATGGGGCAACTCCTTTCGAGGAGAACAGCGGCTTATACCAGCCGGGACTGGTCGATCGCCGCGCGGATGAAGGAGGTGAAGAGCGGATGCGGCTCGAAGGGCTTGGATTTAAGCTCGGGATGATACTGCACGCCAAGGAACCATTTGTGGTCCGGCAATTCGACGATCTCGGGCAGTTCCCCGTCCGGCGACATGCCGGAGAAGCGCAGCCCCGCTTCCTCCAGAAGCTGACGGTAGTTGACGTTCACCTCATAGCGATGGCGGTGCCGCTCATGGATCGTGGTCGCGCCATAGATCTCCGCCACCTTGCTGCCGGGGGCGAGTCTCGCCTCATAGGCGCCGAGACGCATCGTGCCGCCGAGGTCGCCATTGGAGTTGCGCCGCTCGATGTCGTTGCCCTTCATCCATTCGGTCATCAGGCCGATCACCGGGTCCTGGCAGGGACCGAACTCCGTGGAATTTGCGCCTTTGAGCCCGGCGAGGTTTCTGGCCGCTTCGATCACCGCCATCTGCATGCCGAAGCAGATACCGAAATAGGGCACCTGCCGTTCCCGTGCGAAACGGGCCGCCTGGATCTTGCCCTCGGCGCCCCGTTCCCCGAAGCCGCCGGGCACCAGGATGCCGTGAACGCCTTCGAGATAATGGACCGTGTCCTCGGTCTCGAAAATCTCGCTGTCGAGCCAGGCCAGCTTCACGCCCACGTTGTTGGCGATCCCGCCATGGGTCAGCGCCTCGGCCAGCGACTTATAGCTGTCCAGGAGGTGGGTGTATTTTCCCACCACCGCGATATTGACCTCGCCCTCCGGCTTGCTGATTGAACGGACGATCTCGGTCCAGCGCTTGAGCTTGGGCTCGGGCGGCTTGATCCCGAAATGATTGCAGACTTCCCGGTCGAAGCCTTCCTCGTGATAGGCGATCGGCACCTTGTAGATCGTGTCCACGTCGAGGGCCGGGATGACACGGCTTTCCTTCAGATTGCAGAAAAGCGCGATCTTCCGCCGCTCGCCCGCCCCGATCTCCCGATCGCAGCGGCAGAGCAGGATGTCTGGCTGGATTCCGAGGCCGAGCAGCTCCTTGACCGAATGCTGGGTGGGTTTTGTCTTCAACTCGCCCGCCGACGGAATATAGGGCACCAGCGTTAGGTGAACGAAAAGGGTGCGTTCGCGGCCCAATTCGTTCCCGAGCTGCCGGATGGCTTCCAGGAAAGGCAGGCTCTCGATGTCGCCCACCGTGCCGCCGATCTCGCAGAGGACGAAATCCTCGTCGGTGATATCGGCCTGGATAAATTCCTTGATGGCGTCGGTCACATGGGGAATGACCTGCACCGTGGCGCCGAGGTATTCCCCGCGCCGCTCCCGTCCGATCACGGTGGAATAGATGCGGCCGGTGGTGACGCTGTCGCTCTTGCGTGCGGAGACGCCGGTGTAGCGCTCGTAGTGGCCGAGGTCGAGGTCGGTCTCGGCGCCGTCGTCGGTGACGAAGACTTCGCCGTGCTGATAGGGGCTCATGGTCCCCGGATCGACATTAAGATAGGGGTCGAGCTTGCGCAAACGCACGCGAAAGCCTCGTGCCTGAAGCAACGCGCCGAGCGCTGCTGCCGAAAGCCCCTTGCCGAGTGAGGAGACCACGCCGCCGGTGATGAAGATAAACCGCGTCATGGACTTCCAGTTTATGGAAGGTCCTCCCTCCACACAACCTAAAGCGAGGGACCCCAGGGTTGAAAAAAGCGCAGAGCCCCGAAAACCGGGGGAAATGCTACCGAAGGGTTACTTCGCGAGAGGGACCGAAGGGGCCGCCGGAACTGCCGGAACCTGCGACTCGGGTGCTTTTGCAGGGGTTTGGATCGGCGCGTCGTCGATGATCGAGCGCGGCCGGTGATCGCCACTGGCGAGCCAGGCGAGCCCGAGGCTGGTCACGATGAAGGCCGTCGCCAGGATCGCCGTCGTCCGGGTCAGGAGATTAGCCGTCGACCGTCCGGTCATGAAGCCGGACATGCCGCCCCCGCCCATGCCGAGCCCGCCGCCTTCGCTCTTCTGTATGAGGATGACGCCCACGAGCGCGATTGCAATCATGAGGTGGATGATGAGGATGATGGTGATCAACATGGGGCTTAAGGCCGATCGGAACGGGAGGCGGCTTTTTAACGACTTCGCGCCAGGATTGCCAGTCTTTAGCTCCGGCAGGCGCGAACGATCTCCCAGAAGTCGCTTGCGACGAGGCTCGCCCCGCCGACCAGGGCGCCGTCGACGTCCGCCGCCTGCATCAGTTCCCGGGCGTTGGAGGGCTTGACGGAACCGCCGTAGAGCAGGCGGATTTCCTCGCCGCCCTTGATCCGCTCCTTAAGCGCCGCGCGGATGCGACCATGGACGGTCTCCACTTCCTGGACGGTCGGGGTGCGCCCGGTGCCGATCGCCCAGACGGGTTCATAGGCGACGATCAGCTCCGAAGCCGCGATACCCTCCGGCAGCGAGCCGGCGAGCTGTCCTTCGACGACGGCAATCGTCTGCCCGGCGTCGCGCTCCGCGGCGGTCTCGCCGATGCAGACGACCGAAATCAGGCCCGTTTCGCGCGCGGCGGCCGTCTTTTGGCGGATAAGCTCATTCGCTTCCTTATGATCGGTGCGGCGCTCCGAATGTCCCAGGATCACGTGACTGCAGCCCGCGTCCTTGAGCATCGATGCGCAGATGTCCCCGGTATGGGCGCCCGATGCCTTGTAATGGCAGTCCTGGCCGCCCAGCAGCACGCCGCTGCCGTCGATCTCTTCGGCCATCAGCGGCAGGAGAGTGGCGGGCGGACAGATGAGGATATCGCATGGAAGCGGTTCTACCGCGCCGGCCCGGCGCGCCGCCAGGGTGCGATGCGCCACCTCCCGGGCCAAGGCCAATCCGTCGGCCCGCAGCCCGTTCATCTTCCAATTGCCTGCCACCAGTTTCCGCATCGCCGCCCTCGTCCTTCGCCGCTTCTCGCTCTACCACGGAGCCCCTCTCCCTGCCACTTGCCCTTTTGGCGGTTGCGGGGGGGGTGAGCCGTCACTAATATCCCGGCGCCATGCTCCAAGCCATCCGCTCCAGGGCCGCGTCCCTTGTCGTTAAGATCCTTTTCGCTCTCTTGATCCTGAGTTTCGGGGTTTGGGGGATCGGAGACATCTTCCGTGGAAAAGACCAGGAGACCGCGGTCGCTCGCGTCGGCACCGCCAAGATCGAAGCTGCCGACCTCAATCTTGCCGTCCAGACGCAGATGAACAAGATGCGCGGTCTTTTCGGCGGCAGCATCGATATGGAGCAGGCGCGCCAGCTCGGCATCATCGACAGCGCCCTCAACGACCTGATCGACCGCAAGCTCGTGGACCTGGAAGTTCAGAGGCTCGGTTTGGCCGTGGGCCGCGATACCGTGCGAAACGTGATTTTGACGGAACCCGCCTTCCGCGACAGCGCCGGCAACTTCAGCCGCGCGACTTATGGCCAGGTGCTGGCCGCCAACCGTCTGACCGATACGCAATATGAGGCGATGCTCCGGCTCGACATCGACCGGGGTCATCTCGCCCAGGCCGTGATGGAGGGGGGAAGCGCTCCCCGCGAACTCGCCCAGGCCCTTTACCGTTCCCGCAACGAGAAGCGGGTGGCGGAAACTGTCTTCCTCCCGGCCGCCTCGGCGGGCGACATCGGGACGCCGACGGACGAGGACCTGAAGGAATATCATGACCAGCATTCCGATGACTTCCGCGCGCCGGAATACCGGACCTTTACGGTAGGGGTGCTCCATCCCGACGATCTTTCCGCCGGTGTCACGGTCCCGGAGCAGAAGCTGAAGGCCGAATACCAGGCCCGGCTCTCGCAATATGAGACGCCGGAGCGCCGCAAGCTCCAGCAGATCCTGGTGAGCGACGAAGCCAAGACCAAGGAGATCGAGGCGCAATTGGCGCAGGGCAAGGATTTCCTCGATGTCGCCAAGGCGGTCGCCAACCAGAGTGCCGATGCGGTGGATCTCGGTTGGGTTCAGCACGAGGATATGCCGGAACAGATCGCCGAAGCGGTCTTCTCCCTGAAGGAGAACGAAGTCAGCCAGCCGGTGCAGTCGCCTCTCGGCTGGCACATCCTGAAGGTTACCGCCATCGAGGCCGCCGCGACGAAGTCGCTCGACGAGGTCAAGGCCCAGCTTACTGCCGATATCGCCCGCGACGAGGCGATCGACGATATCGCCAGGACCGCCAATTCCGTGGACGACGCCCTGGCCGGCGGCACGTCCTTCGACGACATCGCCGAGAAATTCAAGTTCAAGAAGACGACCCTGACCGGCGTGACGACCGAGGGCCGGGACGAGAAAGGCGCCATCGTTCAGGTTCCGCCGCCCGGCAAGGAGATCCTGAAGACGGCCTTCATCACCGACCAAGGACAGATGAGCCAGTTCACCGAGAGCCAGGACGGCAGCTACTATCTCGTCCGGGTGGAAAAGGTGACCCCCGCCGCCATCAAGCCTTTGGAAACCGTCAAGCCGCAGGTCCTGGCAGGCTGGCAGCGGGAACGGCGGGACGAATTGCTGTCCAAGCAGGCCAAGGAACTGGCCGCGGCTGCGACCGACGGCAAGACCCTGAAAGACGTGGCGGCCGCGAAAAACCTCACGCTGGGCACGACCCCGCCTTTCGGCCGAACCGGCAGCGACGCGCTCCCCGCCACGGTCATCGCGCGGCTTTTCGAGGCCAAGCCCGGTGCGGTGGTGACGGCGCCGGCTAGCGACGGCTATTACGTGGCCCAGGTGATCGACGCCAAGCCTGCCGATCCGACCGCCGATCCGGCCGCGGTGGAGACGCTGGCCAAGCAGCTCGACGGTTCGGTCCAGGCGGATCTGATGACGCAATTCGGCCAGGCGCTGCGCCAGCGCTATTCCGTCTCGATCGACCGGGTCGCCGTCGATCGCCAATTCCAGTAGCGCGATGCAGGTCTCACCCGATTTCGCGGCTTTCCAGCAGGCCTATGACGCCGGCAAGCCGGTTCTGGTCTGGACATCGCTCGTAGCGGATCTGGAAACGCCGGTTTCCGCCATGCTCAAGCTGGCGGACGGGAGGCCCAACAGCTTTCTCTTCGAATCCGTCGAGGGAGGGGCCGCGCGAGGGCGTTATTCCTTCATCGGCCTCAAGCCCGACCTGATCTGGCGCTGTCATGGCGACAAGGCCGAGATTAACCGCCAGGCCAGGACCGACAACGAGGCCTTCGAGCCCCTGGAGGGCGGCGCCATCGCCTCGCTGCGCGCGCTGATCGCCGAATGCCGGGTCGAGACCCCTGCCCCGCTTCCCCCCATGGCGGCCGGGCTTTTCGGCTATGTGGGCTACAATATGGTCGCCCTCATGGAGCGGCTGCCGGACAACAATCCCGACAAGCTCGGCATCCCGGATGGACTGTTCCTGCGCCCGACCGTCGTCTGCATCTTCGACGGGATCGAAGACCGGATGACCGTTGTCACGCCCGCCTGGCCCAAGGCGAGGGTTCCGGCCGAGGTGGCTTACCAACTCGCCAAGGAACGCCTGGCCGATGTGCTGACCGACTTCGAGCGCAATCTGCCCCATCGCCGGGAAGCCACGGGCATCGTCTCCGAGGCGCCGACG
Organism: Rhodospirillales bacterium; assembly: GCA_947473305.1. Taxonomy (GTDB): domain Bacteria; phylum Pseudomonadota; class Alphaproteobacteria; order ATCC43930; family CGMCC-115725; genus CANJCB01. Next base: position 42,748 of record CANJCB010000017.1, on the reverse strand, counting down.
CCTCAGCCCAACATGACCCGCGAAGAATGCATGGCCATGGTCGAGGCGGCGAAGGAATACATCCGCGCCGGCGAGATCTTCCAGGTCGTGCCCTCCATGCGGTTCTCGATCCCCTTCAAGTTGCCGCCCCTGGCGCTTTACCGGGCCTTGCGGCGCATGAATCCCTCGCCTTTCCTCTTCTTCCTGGATTACGGCAGTTTCACCGTCGTGGGATCGAGCCCCGAGGTCCTGGTTCGCATGCGCGACGGCAAGGTGACGATCCGTCCGCTCGCCGGCACCCGACGCCGGGGCGCCACGCCGGAGGAGGATCGCGCGCTGGCCGAGGAGCTTCTGGCCGATCCCAAGGAGATCGCCGAGCATCTGATGCTGCTGGATCTCGCCCGCAACGACGTGGGTCGGGTCGCCAAGATCGGCACCGTCAAGGTGACCGAGAAGATGATGATCGAGCGCTACAGCCACGTCATGCATATCTCCTCCAACGTCGAGGGCGAGATCGATCCCAAGTATGACGCGATGGATTCGCTGATCGCGGGCTTCCCGGCGGGGACGCTCTCGGGCGCCCCGAAGGTCCGCGCCATGGAAATCATCGACGAGCTGGAAATCGAGCGCCGCAACCTCTACGGCGGGGCGATCGGCTATTTCGCCGGGGACGGCAGCATGGATACCTGCATCGTGCTGCGCACCTCCGTGGTCAAGGACGGCAGGATGATCATCCAGGCGGGCTGCGGCGTCGTCGCCGACAGCAATCCCGCCAGCGAATATCAGGAAATCGTCGACAAGTGCCGCGCCCTCGTCCGGGCCGCCGAGGAAGCCGTCAGGTTCGCCGCTCAGCGCTAGGCTGGCGTCAGGCGGGACCGCGATAGGTGAAGCCCGCACCCTCCGCGGCTTTGGCGATCATCTCGTGCCTGGGGCCGTCCTGGACCGTCACCAAGCCTGAATCGAGGTCCACGGAGACCTTTGCGCCGGGCTCCAGCCGCTGGATCGCCTTGGTCACGGCATTGGCGCAACCGCCGCAGGTCATTCCTTCGATGCGATAGGTTTCGCTCATGTCATCCTCCGTTGGGCGGGGTCTCGCCCTGTTCAAGTCGGTGCTTCACGATGGCGGTAAGCGGCACCTGGACCAGGCCCTTGGCCGGCAAGGTCTGGAGCCAGATGGTCAGCGCGTCGATCGTCGCATCATGGGGGTGCCCGATCGCGATGGCCATGCCGGTCCGCCGGGCCACCGCTTCCAGGTCCCCGAGGCGGGCGCCGATCGCCGCCGAATTGGGTTCGTTGTCGAGGAACACATCCCGGGAGGCATTGGGCACGCCAAGCGCCTGGGCCAGGCTGGCCCCGGTGGTATCCCCGATGGTCCTGGAATCGAGAAACAGCAGGCCTCTTGCCTTCAGTTCTTCGATCACCGGCGTCATGGCGGTTTTATCCGCGGTGAATTTACTGCCCATGTGATTGTTGATGCCCACGTAGGCGTCGAAGCGGGAAAGGTCCCACCGCAACTGCTTCAAGGTGGCCTGGGCGCCGCCCGATGCCTTCAGGCCGCCCGGCCCCGGATCGTTCTTGGCGCCCAGGGGCTCCATCGGAACATGCACCATCAATTCATGCCCTGCCTTGCGGGCGGCTTCCGTCTGACGCGGCAGTTCGGTCGCATAGGGCAGGAACGAAAGCGTCAACGGCTGCTTCAGGGCGATCACCCGCTCGGTGCGTTTCTTGTCCACGCCCAGATCGTCGATGACGATCGCGATCATCGGCCCGTCCGATCCGGTCGGCATCGCCGCGGCGTTTCTGAGCCAGACGGGGGCATCCTTGCCGGTGGCGATCACCGGTTTCGGCACCGGCTTCGGCGCGACCGGGGCCGGCTCCGGCTGGGCTTTCGGCGGTTCCGGCTCGACTGCGGGAGGTGGTTCCTTCGGTTCCGCCACGACTTTGGGCGCGGGGGCTGCTTCGCTTGGTGCCGGTTTTTGCTCGACATCGAGCGAAGGTGACGGCGGTGGCGGGTCGGATTTCTCGGGCGCGGGTGCTTCGGCGACCTTCGGCTCTTCCGGCACTTGGGCGGGAGGCAGGTCCGTCGCGATGGGAAACGGCGTTTCCTCGGGCTCGGGCGTCAGGAGATCCCAACCGAGCGCTCCAACTCCCAGGATTAATACGCAAACTCCCAAAACGACCCGGCCTACTCCCCCTCCCGCGCGTCGTTTGGGGGGCTTGGGCGGTGGTGGAGGCGCGCGGTAGGGCCTCGGCGAGGGCCGTTTGAAATCCGCTACCAGCTTGATGAGCTTGTCGTCCATCGTTCTGAAGTCTAACCGATATTTCCGCCGGCCAACTCATCAAGAATGGGGCAATCGGGCCGTTCGTCCCCGTGGCAGCGTTCGACCAGGGTTTCGAGCGTGCGCCGCATCCGCTGCAATTCCGCGATCTTGAGGTCGATCTGCCGCATGCGCTCCACCGCCAGCCGATGGACATCGGCGCTCGACCGGCCGTGATCGCGCCAGAGTTGGAGTAGGCCCGCTACCTCCTTGATCGGAAAGCCCAATTGGCGCGCCTGCTGGATGAAACGCAGGGTTTCCAGATCCCTTTCCCCATAAACCCGATAGTTGCCGCCCGACCGGCGGGGCGGGTCGATCAGCCCCATTCCCTCGTAATAACGGATGGTCTTGGCCGGCAGCCCGATCCGTTCCGCGATCTCGCCGATATTCATGGGACGATCTTCCGCTTCAGGGTGAGCGAATTGAGGACCACGCTGACGCTCGAAAAAGCCATGGCGCCTCCGGCGATCATCGGGCTCAACACGCCGAAGGCGGCCAGAGGGATGCCGATCAGGTTGTAGGCGAAGGCCCAGAAGAGATTCTGCCGGATCTTGGCGACGGTGGCGCGTGAGAGCGCGATGGCATCCGCGACCAGACGAGGGTCGGACCGCATCAGGGTGATCCCCGCGGCCGCCATCGCGACATCGGTCCCCTCGCCCATGGCGATCCCGAGATCCGCGGCCGCCAGGGCGGGCGCGTCGTTGATGCCGTCGCCGACCATGGCGACAGCACCGTGGCTCGCCTGGAGCGCCCTGATTTCCGATACTTTCCGCTCTGGCAGGATATGCGCCCGGATCTCCGAGATGCCGAGCGCATCGGCCACTCTGCGTGCCGGCCCCTCCGCATCGCCCGTCAGCATGACCGGAACGATGCCGAGGGCAAGGAGCCGCGCGACCGCCTCCCGCGCGCCGTCCCGAATTTCGTCTGCGACGAGGAAGGCCCCTAGAAGTCGCCTCGGGTCCTGCTCTGCGACCAGGATCACGCCCGCTCCGTCTTGTCCGGAAGGCATCCGGAACTCGGCCAGGCCCTCCAGCGGTATAAGGCGTTCGCGCAGGAAACTCTCGTTGCCGACCAGCATTCGCCGGCTTTCGACCAGCGCTTCGATACCCTTTCCCGCGATGGCTCGGAACTCCGCCAAGGGACCGGGGACGATATTTTGCGCCCGAGCTTCCGCGACGATGGCGCGTCCCAGCGGATGTTCGCTGCCCTGCTGTGCCGAAGCGGCGAGACGGAGAAGCTCGGGCTTGTCCCCGGCCGCCGACCAGATCGTCTTTATCGAGAGCCTGCCCCGCGTCAGCGTCCCCGTCTTGTCGAAAGCCACGGCCCTGATGCCCGGAGCGCGCTCCAGCGCTTCCGCATTGCGGATCAGGATGCCGGATCGGGCGGCGGTTCCCGTGGCCACCATAATCGCCGTAGGTGTGGCAAGGCCCAGCGCGCAGGGACAGGCGATGACCAGCACTGAGACCGCCGCAACGACGGCCGGTTCCCAAGGCTGTCCCATAAGCAGCCAGCCCGCGAGCGTCACCGCGGCGATACCGAGCACCACCGGCACGAAGATCGCGCTGAACCGATCCACCATCCGCTGGAAGGGAGCCTTCGAGCCCTGGGCCGCAGCGACCAGGGCAACGATCCGCATAAGCGTGGCGTCCTGTCCGATCGCGGTTGCCCGGATTTTCAGCCGTCCCGACCCGTTGATCGCTCCGGCGATGACCTTGTCGCCCATCCGTTTCGGCACCGGCAGGCTTTCTCCGGTGATCAAGGCCTCATCGACCTCGCTTTCCCCCTCGACAATCTCCCCGTCGACCGCGATGCGCTCGCCGGGACGAAGGATGACGAGATCCCCGAGGCGGACTTCCGCAACGGGCACCCTCCGCTCGACGCCGTCTTGTTCGAGGGTCGCGGTTTCCGGTCTCAATGCGAGAAGAGACCTCAGGGCCTTGGTCGTGCTGCGTTTGGCCTTGCTTTCCAGATGACGGCCCAGCAGGACGAGCGTGATCACGACCGCCGACGATTCGAAATAAAGATGACCGTGCCCATGGCCGAAGGCCTGCCACAGGCTGAGACCATAAGCGGCGCTCGTGCCCATCGCGACCAGCAGATCCATGTTCCCGCTTCCCGCCCGGAGCGCCTTCCAGCCGTATTTGTAGAAGCGTGCCCCCACGACAAACTGCACGGGCGTCGCGAGCGCCGCCTGCCACAGCCCGGGGAGGGTCGCATCGAGCCCGAAAGGTGCCAGCAGCATGGGGGCGACGAGTGGCAGGGTGAGCGCAACTCCGACTGCCAGGAAGATCAATTCCCGCCTGTAGCGCGCCGCCGTGGCCAGATCCTCCGCGTCGAGATCTGGCGTGGCCTCTTTCGGCCTGGCTTCATAACCGGACGCTTCCACCGCTTCGACAAGAGCGGCCGGATCGAGGCTTGGCCCCTTCAGATAGGCCTCTTCGGTGGCCAGATTGACCGATACTTCGGAAACGCCGGGCACGCGGGCAAGCGCCTTCTCCACCCGCGAGACGCAAGCGGCGCAGGTCATTCCCCCGATACGAAGCGCAAGATCGCTCACGACTAAACCTTCCAGCTCACTGTCATGTTGGAAGAGATGGGGCTTCCACCAAGGGGAATGTCAAGCCATCTTCCCGGCAGGAACCTTCCCCCCGGTCGATCCGACCTGATATAAGGCCTTTTCCCGTGTTTTCGGACCTGTCCCGCGATGCTGCTCCTGATCGATAACTACGACAGCTTCACCTACAACCTCTGGCACTACCTGGGCGAATTGGGCGCCGAGGTCGTGGTGAAGCGGAACGATGCGCTGAGCGTGGACGAGGCGCTGGCGCTGAAGCCCGAGGCCATCGTCCTGTCGCCGGGACCGAGCGATCCCGACCGCGCCGGCATCTGCCTGGACCTCACGCGCCGCGCCGGCCGGATCCCGCTGCTGGGCGTCTGCCTTGGCCACCAGACCATCGGCCAGGTCTTCGGCGGCAAGGTGGTCCGGGCCCCCGTGCCGATGCATGGCAAGATGAGCGGTATGAAGCATGACGGATCCGGCGTGTTCCGTGGCCTGCCGAGCCCGTTCCAGGCGACCCGCTATCATTCCCTGATCGTCGAGCGATCCTCCCTGCCCGCTTCCCTGCGTGTCACCGCGGAGACCGAGGACGGGCTGATCATGGGCCTGGAGCATCGGGAACGGCCGATCCATGGCGTGCAGTTCCATCCGGAAAGCATTGCCTCGGAACATGGGCACGCGCTGCTGCAGAATTTCCTCGATCTTGCCCGCACGGAACGGGTCGCCGCATGAGTGGCGATGCGGCCGATTTGAAAGCGCTGATCGCCAAGGTCGCGACCGGCGCGACCCTCACGGAAACCGAAGCGGCGCTGGCCTTCGACATCATGATGTCGGGCAATGCCACGCCTTCCCAGGTCGGAGGCTTCCTGATGGCCCTGCGCGTGCGTGGCGAAACGGTCGAGGAAATGACCGGCGCCGTCCGCACCATGCGCGCAAAGGCGCTCGCCATCGAGGCGCCGCCCAATGCGATCGACACCTGCGGCACCGGGGGCGACGGCTCGGGGACCTTCAACGTCTCTACGGCGGTGGCCATCGTGGTTGCGGCCTGCGGCGTGCCGGTGGCCAAGCACGGCAACCGCAACCTCTCGTCGAAATCGGGTTCGGCGGACATCCTGAGCGCGCTTGGCGTGAATATCGACGCGGATATGTCCCTGGTGAAAAAGGCGATCTGGGAGGCCGGGATCGGCTTCCTCATGGCGCCCCGCCACCACAGCGCCACCCGCCATGTGGCGCCGACCCGGGTCGAGCTTGGCACCCGCACGCTTTTCAACCTGCTGGGACCGCTTTCCAACCCGGCCGGTGTCAAGCGCCAAGTCATCGGCGTCTTCTCGCCGGATTGGATCAAGCCGATGGCCGAGGTGCTGGGCATCCTCGGCAGCGAACATGCCTGGGTCGTCCATGGCGAGGGCCTCGACGAACTCACCACCACCGGAACCTCCAAGGTGGCGGAACTGAAGGATGGGCGGGTCACGACCTTCGAGGTGACGCCCGAGGATGCCGGGCTCCCGCGCGCCAAGCTCGAGGATCTCAAGGGCGGCGAGCCGCAGGCCAATGCGACGAAGCTCAGGGCTTTGCTGTCGGGAGAAAAAGGACCGATCCGGGACATCGTGCTGCTCAATGCGGCGGCAGCGCTTATCGTGGCGGGCAAGGTCGGCAACCTGAAGGACGGTGTGGCCCGTGCCGCCCAGGCCATCGACGATCGCAGCGCCACGGAAGTCCTGGGCAAGCTCGTCGCCATCACCCATGAGAAGATTTCCAAATGAGCGACGTGCTGACGCGCATCTGCGACGACAAGCTGGTCGCCGTCGCCGAGAGCAAGAAGAAGAAACCGCTCGGCGAATTGGAAAAAGAGTTGGGTAAAGCCTCTGCCCCTCGCGGTTTCGCCGCCGCCTTGAAAGCGACCGTGGCGAAAGGCGGCTATGGCCTCATCGCGGAAATCAAGAAAGCCTCTCCCAGCAAGGGTCTCATCCGGCCTGATTTCGATCCGCCCTCGCTTGCGGCGGCCTATGCCAGAGGCGGGGCGACCTGCCTTTCCGTCCTGACCGACGAGCCCTATTTCCAGGGCGCCGCCAGCCATCTCGTCGCCGCCCGCGCCGCCTGCGCCCTGCCGGTGATCCGCAAGGACTTCATGCTCGATCCCTATCAGGTCGTCGAAGCCCGTGCCCTGGGCGCCGATTGCATCCTGCTGATCATGGCGGCCTTGGCGGACAATCAGGCCGCGGAACTCGAAGCGGCGGCCTTCGGCCTCGGCATGGATGTGCTCGTCGAGGTCCATAACCGGGAGGAACTCGACCGGGCCTTGCGGCTCGAAAGTCCCCTTCTCGGCATCAACAACCGCAATCTCAAGACTTTGACGGTGGATCTTGCGACCACGGAGGAACTGGCCGCGAACCTGCCCAAGGGGCGGATGCTGGTCAGCGAGAGCGGCATCTATAAGACCGCCGACCTGGAGAGGCTCGCCCATGTCGGCGCAAGCTGTTTCCTGGTGGGCGAATCCCTGATGAAGCAGCAGGATGTCGAGGCGGCGACCCGAGCCTTGCTCGGGACGGGTTGAGCCGATGGGGAAGCTCACCCATTTCGACGAAAGCGGCGCTGCCGTCATGGTGGATGTCTCGGCAAAGCCGGAGACCGAGCGTATCGCTGTCGCCGGAGCGAGCGTGCTCATGGAAAAGGCGACCCTCGACCTCATCATGGCGGGCGGGGTCAAGAAGGGCGACGTGCTGTCGGTCGCGCGGCTCGCCGGGATCATGGGGGCCAAACGAACAGCGGACCTGATCCCCCTCTGCCATCCGCTGGCGCTCAATTCGGTGACGGTGGATCTTGCCTGCGATCCCTCGCGGAACGCGGTCGATATCACCGCCACCTGCAAGGTGACGGGCCGCACCGGCGTGGAGATGGAAGCCTTGACCGCCGCCTCGGTCGCGGCGCTCACGGTCTATGACATGTGCAAGGCGGTGGATCGCGGCATGACCATCACCGATCTCCGGCTTCTCAAGAAATCGGGCGGCAAATCCGGGACCTACGAGCGATGATTTCGGTCGAGGAAGCCCTTTCAAGACTGCTCGCGCCTTTGAAACCCCTGGGTGCGGAGCAGATCCCCGTGTCCGAGGCCTTCGGCCGGGTGCTCGCCGAGGACATCGTCTCACGCCGGACGCAGCCGCCCTGGGATGTGTCGGCCATGGATGGCTATGCGGTCCGCGCGGCGGACGTCGCTTCGGTCCCGGCGAAGCTCAAGGTGATCGGCGCGGTTCCCGCTGGGAGTGGTTTCGAGGGGACCGTCGGTCCCGGCGAGGCGGTTCGGATCTTCACGGGCGCGCCGCTTGCCCGGGGAAGCGATACGATCGTCATTCAGGAAGACACCGATCGCGACGGCGATTGGGTCACGGTCAAGGAAGGTGCGGCCAAGGGCACCTATGTTCGGCCTGCCGGCCTCGATTTCGCGACGGGCGACGTGGGACTGCGCGCCGGCCGGCGGATCACGGTGCGGGACATCGGGCTCATCGCGGCCATGAACCGGCCCTGGGTCATGGTCCGCCGCCGTCCCCGTGTCGCCATCCTTCCCACCGGCGACGAGGTGGTCATGCCCGGCGATCCCGTGGGGGCGAACCAGATCGTGAGCTCCAATGGGCTGGCGCTGGGCGCTTTCGTCCTGGCGGCTGGCGGCATACCGATCCAGCTCGGCATCGCCGCCGACGATGCGGGCTCGCTCCAGCGTCTTGCCGAAGGCGCGCGCGGTGCCGATCTGCTTTTGACCACGGGTGGCGCGTCGGTCGGTGAACACGATCTTGTCCGCGGCGCTTTGGGCGACGCGGGGCTGGCGCTCGATTTCTGGCAGATCGCCATGCGGCCGGGAAAACCCTTGATGGTCGGCCGCTTTCACGAGACCACGATGATCGGACTGCCGGGGAACCCGGTATCCTCCCTGGTCTGCGCGGTGCTCTTCGCCAAGCCGGCGCTGGAGCGGCTGCTGGGGCTCGACGCCACCGGCGCCGCGACTGTGCAGGCGCGTCTCGCCGTGCCGCTCGGAGCCAATGACCGGCGGCAGGATTATCTTCGGGCGACGCTGTCCCGCGCGCGCGACGGAACGATGGAAGTCACCCCCTTCAAAAAGCAGGACAGTTCCATGCTGTCGCTGCTCGCGCGGGCCGATTGCCTGGTGATCCGGAAGCCCCACGCGCCTGCCATCGCCGCGGGCGAAATGGTCGAAATCGTCGATCTCGCGTCGGCGCCGGGCCTTTTCTGAGGCTTCAGTTTTCCGATTGACGCCTATGGGGAACTAAACTAGAACATCGCCAGAGTTTTTGTTTTGTTCCAGTTCTGCCCGGGCGAGCCGGGCGGTCCTCCGGAGGATGGCGGATGCTGACCAAAAAGCAGTTCGAGCTTCTGATCTTCATCAATCGCCGGCTTTCCGACAGCGGCATTTCCCCTTCTTTCGAAGAGATGAAGGAGGCGCTGGGACTGAAGTCGAAATCGGGCATTCATCGGCTGATCAGCGGGTTGGAGGAGCGCGGCTTCATTCGCCGCTTGCCCCATAGGGCGCGCGCCCTGGAAGTCATTCGTCTTCCCGAGGAGACCTCGACCAATGGACGCGGAGCGGAACGCAACCGTTTCGCCCCGACTGTCATAAAGGGGGATTTCAAGGCGGCATTGCCGGGCGCCTTATCGAACGGTTCGAACGACCCCGTGCAGCTGCCGCTCTATGGCCGGATCGCCGCCGGTACGCCGATCGAGGCTTTGCGGGACCAGTCCAATCTCATCGGCGTTCCCGCCAGTCTGCTGGGCCGGGGCGAGCATTATGCGCTCGAAGTGGCGGGCGACAGCATGATCGATGCGGGCATCCTCGACGGCGACACCGTGCTGATCCAGCGTTGCGAGACGGCCGAGAACGGGGCCATCGTGGTCGCGCTCGTCGACAGCAACGAAGTGACCTTGAAGCGCCTGCGCCGGCGCGGCGATTCGATCGCCCTGGAGCCGGCCAACAAGACCTATGAGACCCGCATCTTCGGCCCTGACCGGGTGAAGGTCCAAGGCAAACTGGTCGGCTTGATGCGCCGCTACTGAGGGCGTCGTGACCAGGGACGGTCACCGCGCCAATCGGCGACGCTTTCCAGCCTGATCCCTTCCAAGGTCAGCCAGACCGAATAGCTGCCGTTCCGCCAGGTATCGAGCCGGTCGATCACGACCGTATTGCGCCGGCATCTTCGGTCGATGCCAAAGGGCGCGATCACAAGATCGGCCTTTTTGCAATCTTCCTCTAACGCCGTTCCATCGCGGATAAAGGCGACGGCGCGCTCCTTCGCGCGATAGAGGCATCCGGCGGCGTCGCAGGAAATCGATCCATCCACGCTGGTTCCGAAGACAGGCCAGGTCGGGCCGGCTTCGGCGGCGGCCTGACGGACCCAGGCATCCTCGCTGAATTGGCTGCGGTGACTGCTCGACAGGAGATAATTTCCATCGGTCGCGCGCACCGCGAAGAGATTGCTTTCGCTGGCGACGATGACATCGGGTGGGGTGAGCCAGAGGATCGAGAGAAATCCCGTGGCTATGGGCGCCAATCCCAAAAGCCGCCAGTTGCCAAGCCAGATACAGAGCCAGGCGCCGCCGATGGAGACCAAGCCCAATCCCCATCCCGGCATGGTGGGCACAGAAAGCACCGATCCCGGCCATGACGTGACCTGATGCGCGATTGCCGCGATGACATCCAATCCCCATCCCATCGGCTGAAGCGCCAGGTTTTCGAGCCCCAGGGGCATCAGGAAGCAACTCGCCAGCGCCCAGGGCATGACCCAGAAGCCGGTGATCGGGACCGCGACGATATTGGCGGCGACCGAGTAAAGCGGGAAGCGGTTGAAGTGGAAAATGGTGAAGGGCATGGTCGCGACGGTGCTGACCATGGTGGTGCAGCAAATCCCGAAGAGATAAAGCCCCGTCCGGCCCAGGGCGCCGCTTCGCGAATGCCAGGCGCCGAAGCGCTTTCGGAAGGTCTCGTAGAAGGCGATGAGGCCTCCCACCGCCGCGAAAGACATCTGAAAACTCGGACCCGCCGCGGCGACAGGCTCGTAAAGGAGGATGGCAATCGCGGCAAAGGCGATAGCCCTGGCCGAGATGTTGAGCCGGTCGGCCAGCACCGCCAGCAGCATCAGCCCGGTCATGAGGAAGGAGCGCCGCGAGGAGACCGTGGCCCCCGACAGCAGCATATAGCCGAAGGTGACGCAAAGCGTGCCCAAGGCCGCCCATTTCTTGGTCGGGTAGCGCAGCGCCAGCGCCGGGATCAGGGCAAAGAAGGCCCGAAGCGCGAAGAAAGCCAGCCCGGCGATCATCCCCATATGCAGGCCGGCGATCACCAGGATATGGGCGAGGCCGGCGTTTCGGAAGGCTTCCGCATCCTCCGGCGGGATCGCGTGGGTCTGGCCGGTGATGAGTGCCGCGGCGATGGCCCCCGTCGGTCCCGGCAAAGCCGCGCGGATATGATCGGTGATCGTCGTCCGCACGGCTTCGACGGCGATCCGCCACGAGGCTGCCCCTCCACCGGGAATGCGCTCCAGAGGCGAGACGGCATATCCCACCGCTCCCAGACGGTCGAAATAGGCGCGGCGCTGGAAATCATAGGCGCCCGGCAGGGCGGGCGAGGGCGGTGGCAGCAGGGTTGCCCGGACCTTGATGCGGTCGCCGGGGAGCAGATTTTCGGATCCCTTGTCCGCGCGAATGCGGATCCGGGCCGGCATCTTGTCGGCGGCGAGCCTTTGGATCGACGAGGGCTCTATGATGACGCGGCGACCGCTTGGCAGCGGATCGATTTCCGCAAGCCGGCCCTCGATGGCGACCGGACCGAGGCGTCTCTCCAGGACCGGCGCGGCGGCCGTCCAAGCCTGGAGTTGAGCGGCGAAGAATCCCAGGGATACCGTGAAAATTCCCACCATGGCGGGCAAGGCGGTCGCGGATCGCCATGTCAGGGCCAATCCCCCCGTCGCCAGCACAAGAGCCAGGCCGCCGATCCAGCGTGGCGGTTCAACCGTCATGGAAAAATAGACGCCGATCCCCGTGCCGAGCAGCACCGGCAGCCAGAGGATCCAGCGGCCCCGTTCCTCGATGAAACTCTCGACGAGCCAGGCGCCGATCCCGCGCGAAGTGGGTTCCAAGACGCCTGGATGTGCGGCTTCGACGGACATGGCGGCACTCTAGCGCTGAACCGCGCCCGGTGCTAAGACCCCGCTTATGGCTCCCATCGTCCGCTTCGCTCCTTCGCCGACGGGCTTCCTCCATATCGGAGGCGCTCGCACCGCCCTCTTCAACTGGCTTTTCGCGCGCCACCATGGCGGGACGTTCAAGCTGCGCATCGAAGATACGGATCGTGCCCGTTCCACCAAGGAGGCCATCGCCGCTATTCTCGAGGGATTGTCCTGGCTGGGACTGCCCTGGGACGGCGATGTGGTCATGCAGTCGGAGCGCGCCGAGCGGCATGCGGAAGTCGCTCGGGATCTATTGGCGCGAGGCCGGGCCTATTACTGCTATGCGACGCCCGAGGAACTGACGGCCATGCGTGAGAAGGCCCGAGCCGAAGGCCGCTCGATCCTTTACGACGGCGCGTGGCGTGACCGGGACCCTTCCGAAGCGCGGCTCAACGTACCGCCTGTCATTCGCCTGAAAGCCGAGCGCGAAGGCGAGACGGTGATCGAGGACCAGGTTCAGGGCAAGGTGACGGTCGCCAATTCACAAATGGACGATCTCATCATCCTGCGAGCCGACGGCACGCCCACCTATAATCTTTCGGTGGTGGTCGACGACCACGACATGGCGATCACCCATGTGATCCGCGGCGACGACCATTTGACGAACGCCTTCCGCCAGACGCAAATCTATCGCGGGATGGGCTGGGAGCCGCCAAATTTCGCCCATATCCCGCTGATTCATGGGCCGGATGGGGCGAAACTCTCGAAGCGCCATGGCGCGCTCGGGGTCGAGGCTTATCGGGACATGGGCTATCTGCCCGAGGCCCTGCGCAATTACCTCCTCCGCCTCGGCTGGGGGCACGGCGACGACGAGATCATCGGCACCGAGCAGGCGATCCAATGGTTCGATCTGGATGCGGTTGGCCGTGCCCCGGCACGCTTCGATTTCGCGAAGCTCGAAAACCTGAACGGGCACTATATCCGCGAGACCGGCGACGAGCGGCTCCTGGCCCTCGCCCTGCCGGAACTTGAAAAATTGCTGGGACGGGCGGTGACGCGAGAGGTGGCTGCCCGGATTGAAACCGCGATGCCGATTTTGAAGCCACGGGCGAAAACGATCCCTGAACTCGCCGCCCGCGCCCGGTTTCTTGCCGAGAGCAGGCCTATTCCGATGGAGCCCAAGGCCCAGGATCTTCTGACGCCCGAAGCGCGGGAAAGACTGGGACGTTTCGCCCGGGAAATCGCCGGAACCGATTGGGCGGTCGAGCCTCTGGAGACCGCTTTGCGGGTTTTCGTCGAGGCGGAGGGCGTGAAACTGGGTGTCATGGCGCAGCCGTTGCGGGCCGCGCTTTCAGGCTCCACGGCCTCCCCGGGAATATTCGAGGTGATGATCGCGCTCGGTCGTGAGGAGACCCTCGGACGCATCGGCGATGCCGCTGGAACTGCACCGCACCATTAGGATTGGCTTTGCTTGCGGGCCGACAACGGCCTATATCTTGAGTATACGATTTTGCGCCGCACAAGAGCGCCAGTTATCCACGGGTCGATAGAGGAACTAGATCGATGGACGCGAAAGACCAAAAAGCCGAAACCGTTACTCTCAAGGACAATTCGACCGGCAAGTCGATCGATATGCCGGTCCTCTCCGGAACGGTCGGACCCAAGGTCATCGACATCCGAAAGCTCTATGGCGGCACCGGTCACTTCACCTACGACCCGGGATATACGGCCACGGGAAGCTGCAAGTCCGCGATCACCTATATCGATGGCGATGTCGGCGAGCTGCTCTACCGCGGCTATTCGATCGACGAGCTGGCCAAGCACAGCGACTCAATGGAGTCGGCCTATCTCCTGCTGAACGGCGAGCTGCCGACCAAGCCGCAGAAGGAAAAGTTCGTCCGGGACATCACGCTCCATACGATGGTGCATGAACAGCTCTCGATGTTCTTCCGCGGATTCCGGCGCGACGCGCATCCCATGGCGGTGCTTTGCGGCGTGGTGGGAGCGCTCTCGGCCTTCTATCACGACAGCCTCGATATCAACGACCCGCGTCAGCGCGTGATCGCCTCCTATCGGCTGATCGCCAAGATGCCGACGATCGCGGCTATGGCCTATAAGTATTCGCTCGGCCAGCCCTTCGTCTATCCGCGCAACGACCTCTCCTATGCGGAGAATTTCCTCCATATGACCTTCTCGGTCCCCTGCGAGGAATATAAGGTCAGTCCGATCCTTTCGAAGGCGATGGACCGGATTTTCGTGCTCCATCAGGATCACGAGCAGAATGCGTCCACCTCGACCGTCCGCATGGCGGGCTCCAGCGGCGCCAATCCTTTCGCCTGTATCGCTGCCGGCATCGCGTCGCTCTGGGGACCTGCCCATGGCGGGGCCAACGAGGCGGTCCTGAAGATGCTCGGCGAGATCGGTCACAAGGATAATATCGGCGAGTTCGTCAAGCGCGCCAAAAGCAAGGAGGACAATTTCGTCCTCTATGGCTTCGGTCACCGGGTCTACAAGAATTACGATCCGCGTGCCGCCGTCATGCGCCAGACCTGCCACGACGTCTTGGCGGAACTCGGCATCAAGGACGATCCGCAGCTCGAACTCGCCATGGCGCTCGAGAAGATCGCGCTCGAGGACGACTATTTCGTCCAGCGCAAGCTCTACCCGAACGTCGACTTCTATTCGGGCATCATCCTGAAGGCCATGGGCTTCCCGACCTCCATGTTCACGGTACTCTTCGCGATTGCCCGCACCGTCGGCTGGGTCGCCCAGTGGAACGAGATGGTCGAGGATCCGGAGGGCAAGATCGGCCGTCCGCGTCAGCTCTATATCGGCAAGGCCCGTCGTCCTTACGTTCTGCTCAAAGACCGTGCGTAATCCCAACAGGTCGGCGGCTCCTTCCACGGAGCCGCCAGCCTACGGTGCATGCAAGGTCGTTTCCGTCGAGAAACGGCCCGTAGGCGTCAACGACAACCACATGCCGGCCCCTCGCCTTCTCCTGAGGATCGGCTTGGCCCTGAGCTTTACGCTTCTTCTGCTGGGCGTCGCCGGCTGGGTGATGATCTCGGGCTGACGTTCTCAGGCTGACGTTCTCAGGCTGACGTTCTCAGGCGAGAGCGCCCACGGGCGGTTTACGGGGCAGCATCGTCGCATAGGCTGCGACTTCCGGTGGCAGGGCAGTTTTGCCCAGGATCATGTCCGACGCCTTTTCGGCGATCATCATGGTCGGCCCGTTGGTGTTACTGCTGACCACCCGTGGCATGACGGAAGCATCCACCACACGCAGGCCCTCGACGCCCCGGACCTTCAGTTCCGGATCGACGACCGCATCCTCGCTGATGCCCATCTTGCAACTCCCGCTGGGGTGATAGGTCGTGAGCAGCGCCTGACGTACGTAGGCGTCGATCTCCGCCTTTGTGCGGGGTTCCGTCTCGGGCTCGATCATTCTGCCGCGATAGGGATCGTAGGCGGGTTGGCGCGCGACTTCCCGCAGGATCTCGTAGGCTTCGCGATGTTCAATCCGATCCCTCTCGGTAGAAAGATAACAGGGATCGATGATGGGATGAACGGAGGGATCGGCGGAGCGAAGCTTCACGAAACCGCGGCTCTCCGGGCGCATCGATCCGGCAAGAAGCCGGAAGCCATGCCTGCCCGGCGGCAGCTTTCCTTCGGGAGTCACCAGGATCGGGTAATAGTGGATTTCAATATTGGGATGCAGCGTTTCCGTGGGGCTGCAAAGAAAAGCGCCCACCACTCCATTGGCGCCCCTGCCCATGCCTTTCCTGAACAACAGCCAGTTGAGGCCGATCATCGCCTTCCGATGTGGAACGAGATGTCCGTTGAGCGAAACGGGTTTCAGACACTCGAACTGCACGTGGACATGGGTGTGATCCTGAAGGTTGCGGCCCACGCCCGGGAGGTTCACCACCGGCTTGATGCCGAGGGCCGATAACTCGTCGGCCGGTCCCACGCCCGACAGCATCAGCAGATGAGGCGAACCGAAGGCGCCGCCGGAAAGGATAATTTCCCGCGCTGCCCGGACCGTCCGTGGCGCGCCGTTCTGGAGATATTCCAAACCCACCGCGCGCTTGCCTTCGAACAGGAGACGGCAGGCCTTGGCCCCGGTGGCGATGCTGAGGCTCGGCGGTCTCTGCCGTTTCACGAGATAGGCATAGGAGGAGCTTGCCCGGACCCCATCGTCGATGTTGAGAGGAAAGTGGCAGAAACCTTCCTGCTGCCGGCCGTTCACATCCGCTGTCTCGGGAAATCCTGCCTGCTTGCCGGCCAGGAGAAAAGCGGCATCCAATTCGCTGAGTTCGTCTTGCAGCGAAACCCGAACCGCGCCACTACGCCCGCGATAGGTGGCGTCGCCTCCGTCGAAGCTTTCGAGCCGCTTGTAATAGGGCAGCACGTCGGCATAGGACCAGCCCCGGCAGCCTTCCTGGGCCCAGGTTTCGTAGTCGAGCGCATGGCCGCGCAGGAAGATCATGCCGTTGACCGACGCGGAACCGCCCATGCCGGTCCCGCGTGGATGGGGCACGACACGTCCGTCGAGATGTTCCTGGGGTTCGCTCTGATACCAGGTGGCGTGAGGGCTGCCTTGCTTATAGGCCTCGCGCACGGCCCGGGGCATCCTTACCTTCCAGCTTTCGTCTGAAGGACCCGCTTCTAGCAGAAGCACGGAGGCTCCATCTTCTGAAGCCAGGCGATAGGCTAATATGCAGCCGGCGGAGCCCGCGCCGATGACGATGTAGTCGTAGGTATTTTCGGCAGGCATCAGCCAATCTCCCCCAATAGGCCCGCCTGATTGAAAAGGGCGGGCTCTTTTGCGCCTTTAAAGTGCTTTCCATTATTATGGAGGGGATAGCGGCTTGTCATGCGCTATGGAGCGCGCCTAGCCGATGCCCCAAGGTTTCGCCCATCCGATTCCGGCGATTACAGTGGTTCGGGGGCGATACTCGCAGCCAATCCAACCTTGATAGCCAACCTCATCAATCAGCTGGAAGAGATGGCTGTAATTCACCTCCCCATCGTCGGGCTCATGCCGGCCCGGAACATTGGCGATCTGGATATGGCTATACCAGCCAACGAGGCTCGTGACCGCTTCGGAAAGGTCGCCCTCGGTCATTTGCCGGTGGTAGAGGTCCAATTGGAGTCGGACGTTTTCGCGACCGACGCGTCGAACGATATCCATTCCCTGTTCTGTGGTCCCGATGAAATAGCCAGGGGCGTCGCGGCCATTCAGGGGCTCGACTTGCAGAGTGACGCCCAGCCTGGCCGCCTTGTCGGAACACCACCTCAGATTGTCGATATAACAAGCCTCACCCTCGCGCCGATCCCGCCCCTCCGGCCAGACCCCGGAAAGGACGTGAATGCGTTGGCAGCCTGTAACTTCCGCATAAAGGAGGGCACGGTCGAAGGTAAAAACAAACTCGTCGCGTCGGTCCGGCAGCGCCGCCATGCCTCGTTCGCCGCCCGGGGATTTGCTGTAAGGCGCATTGAAGAGCGCCAGTTCCAGGCTGTGGCGCTGGAGATGCGTCGCGATCTCTTCGGGCGGGTAATCGTAGGGTGAAATGAATTCCACCGCCTTGAAGCCCAGGCTTGCCGCGGCGGCGAAACGATCGAGAAACGGGAGTTCGGCGAAGAGAAACGAAAGGTTGGCGGCGAATTTCGGCATCGCTTCAGGCTGCCCTTGTCCGAGCTTCATCGATCAATTCGAGAAGGCGCATCGGCGAGACCGGCGCCTGGGCGATATGGACGGCGAAGGGCCTTAAGGCATCCTCGATCGCGGAAATGACGGCGGCCGCGACGGGCACCGTCCCACCCTCCCCCACGCCTTTTACGCCAAGCGGATTGAGAGGTGACGGCGTTTCGATTTTGAGAACCTCGATATTCGGGATTTCCGGCGCTGTCGCCATCAGGTAGTCCGCGAAAGTCGTGGTCAACGGCTGGCCCTCGCTGTCATAGCCCATCCATTCGAAGAGTGAATTGCCGATCCCATGAACGACGCCGCCATGGACCTGGCCGGCCACCAGCATGGGGTTGATCTGCGTTCCGCTGTCCTGAAGCGCGATGAAGCGCCGGAGCGTGACGCCGCCGGTCTCGATATCGACCTCGACCTCGCAGACGTGGCAGGAATGGGCATAGGCCAAATGCTCGGCGCGGAAATGATGGCTCGCTTCGAGGCCGGCGTTGACTCCCGGAGGAAGCGCATAGCCCGGCACCCCCCGCAGAAGCCGCGCCACCTCGGCGAGAGTGATCGACATTTCGGGCACGCCGGCCACATGGACCTTGCCGTTCGCGAGAACGAGATCCTCCTCGGCGACCTCGAGCCGGCCCGCGGCGACCTTGATCGCCTTCTCCCGAACGCCCAGGGAGGCGAGATGGACGGACGAGCCCGCTGTCACGGTCTGGCGGCTTGCAAATCCTCCAAGGCCCAGGGAAATGAAACCTGTATCGCCATTGACGACCTCGATGTCTTCGATGGCGACACCCAGCTGATCGGCACAGACCTGAGCAAGGATCGTCTTGATCCCCTGCCCCATGGCGACCGCGCCGGTATAGACGGTGACATGGCCGGAGGTTGCGATGCGGACGGTCGCGGATTCGAAAGGACCGCGCCCCGTGCCCTTGACCCCATGGGACACGCCCATGCCGATATAGCGGCCTTCCTTGAGCGCCGCGGCTTGGCGCGCGCGAAAGTCCTTGTACCCTGCCGCTTCCAGGGCGGTGTCCTGGCCCTTTTCGTAATCGCCGCTGTCGAGCACGATGCCCGCCCCCGCGCGGTTCTTAAGCGGTTTCTCATAGGGCATCTTCGAGGCCGGGACGAAATTGCGCCGTCGAAGCTCCGTCCGGTCGATCGCCAACTCATCCGCCGCGCGGTCCATCAGCCGTTCCATGGCAAAGCAGGCCTCGGGATAGCCGGCGCCGCGCACGGGGATCACCGCCGGCTTGTTGGTCTGCGCAACCGTCACATCGAGATGATAGGCGGGTACGATATAGGGTCCGGTCACGGAGGTTGCCGCATTGAAAGGCAGGTTGATCCCTTGGGGCGTATAGGCGCCCTGGTCATGGACCATCCGCCCGCGCACGCCCGCTATGATGCCGCCCGCATCGAGGGCGATTTCGATATCCCAGAATTGATCGCGGTTTTGGATGGCGCTGGTGAAATGCTCGCGCCGGTCCTCGATCCATTTGACCGGCCGCTTGGTGAGCATGCCGGCGGCCGCGACGGCGATCTCCTCCGGATAGATCACGAACTTCGCGCCGAACCCGCCGCCGATTTCCGGTGAAATCACCCGGATACGATTTTCCTCGACGCCCAGCATGTCGGCTGCGGTGAAGGCGAGATCGTGCGGCATCTGGGTGGAGCCCCAGAGTGTCAGCGCCCGCGTCATCTCATCGTAGCGCGCGATGATTCCCCGCCCTTCCAAGGGGTGGGCGGCGCCACGATGCTGCCAGATCTGCTCGCGAAAGACGTGGGGAGCCTTGGCGAAAGCGCCCTCCACATCGCCATAGGCCGCCTTGAATTGGGTCAGGATATTGCCGGGAAACTCGGTCCGGACCCTGGGCGAGTTGGGTTCGATGGCGGCCAGGATATTGGTGACGACCGGCAAAGGCTCATAGTCGACCTCGACAAGGGAGGCCGCGTCTTCGGCGATGTAACGCGAGGTCGCCAGCACCAGGGCGACCGGGTCTCCGACGAAGGAGACTTCCTTGCTGGAAAGCACGAAGGGCGTGATGTCCTTGGGCAGCGTATTGGTGGGGAAGCCCAAGGGCATGCGGGGTCGGGTCAGCACCGGCATCAGGTCGTCGAGGCCCAGTACCGCCTCGACACCGGGCATCGCGCGTGCCGCCGTTCCGTCGAAGCCCAGAACCCTGGCGTGGGCATGAGGGCTCCGCACGAAGGCCACATGCAGCATGCCCGGCATGTCGAGATCGTCGAGGAAGCGCGCCTGCCCCTTCAGGAGCAGCGGATCCTCGATCCGCCGCGCTCCTGTGCCGACAACCCGGCGCGGACCCTCCATCATGCTCAGATCTTCGAGAGTTCCAGGGCCGCGGGATGGAAGATGTCCTCCGGGTTCAGCTTGCGGCTCGACAGGCCCTGCTCGAAGGAATAGCGCATCAGGGTGTCGATATCCTTGTGGTTCTTCTCAAGCCCATAGCTCCAATAGTCCGGCCCCATGAGCTTCACCGTCTCTTCGTAGTCGGCGATCGACCAGGGCAGCGTCGCATAGAGATGGCCGATCGAGGCGACCTGGTACATCGCCACTTCCTTCGCCTTCAGGAAGGCCTTGTAGACATTGACCGGAAGCCAGGGATGCTGCTCGACCAGGGTCTTGCGGATGCCGATCATATGCATCGGAGGGAAGATCCCGGTCTTGCGGTAATAGTCCTGCTCGGCCTTGCGGAAGTCGGGGAAGAGCCGGCCGACATTCGCATCGCCACGATTATAGCAACTCGGCGCCCGGGCGCTGATCATGCCGTCGAGTTCGCCGGTGCTGAGCATCTCCGACAGGGTCTTGTCGTCGGGGATCTGCTGGAGGTCGACGTCAGCCGGCAGCTTGATTGGCGAGCGCTCGCCCCGGCCCGCTTCCTCGATGCCGCCGCGCCGCCACAAGACGTCTGAGGGCTTCAATCCGTATTCGTCCTGGAGGATGCCCCGGATCCAGACATTGGCGGTGATCTGGTATTCGGGCAGACCGATCTTCTTGCCCTTGAGATCCATGGGCGTCTTGATGCCCCGGTCGGTGCGGATGTAGATGCCGGAATGCCTGAACACCCGGGATACGAAGGCCGGGACGCCGATATAGGGGCAGTCGCCGCGCACCGTCGACAGGATGGTCGAGCTCAGCGAAATCTCGGTGACATCGAATTCCTGGAACTTGAAGGCGCGGTGGAAGGCCTCTTCCGGTTCAAGCGCCGTCGCCACGACGTCGCAGCCGTCGATGGCCGCCCGCCCGTCGAGAACCGCCATCGTCCGGTCGTAATCGCAGACGGCAACACTCAATTTCAATTTCGCCATGATCAGCACGTCCTCGCCCTTGGTTCGGGGCGATCCTAGCCGCACTTTCCGCTCGCGGCCAATAGCGATTGACAGGCTATCGCGCCCCCAAGGAAACTACGGCGTTCGAAAGCCGCGTATCGTCGCGCGGCGATTTTTGCGAGGAGCGGGCCATGACGGAAATCTATCGCCAGATCATCGATCATCCGGGGGCCTGGACCAATCGCTCGATCGGCGGCAAGGCCGGCCTCGCCTATAAGATGGAAGAAAAGCACCTGAAGGCGATTGAGGAGCTGCTGGAACGCACCCGTCCTCTCGCCGCCCAGGAAGTCACGCGGCAGGATTTCGATCATCCGGTCCTGAACCCGATGTTGGCCGATATCTTTAATATCCTGCTCAATGGCCGCGGCGCGGTCGTGATCCAGGGGATCACCAAGGAGCGTTTCGCCCGAGAGGATTTCGAGCGGATCTATTGGGGCTTCGGGACCCATTGGGGGATCGGCGTCACCCAGAGCGCCTTGGGCGACAAGCTCGGCCGGGTGACTTTCACCCCGGTCGGTCCCGGCAACCCCACCAACCGCGCCTATCGCGGCAACCAGGAGCTGACCCTTCATACCGACACCAACGAGATCGTCGGCCTGATGTGCGAAGAGCAGGCGGCGGAAGGCGGTTACAGCCAGCTTGCGAGCGTTCTGGCCGTCCATAACGAGATCCTGAAGACCCGGCCCGACCTGCTGCCGGCGCTTTATCGCGGTCATGAATACGCGATCAACGAGGCCTCGCTCTCGTCGAAGCCGGTGACCCCCTACAAGATCCCGGTCTTTTCCTGCGTCGAGGGCAAGGTCAGCATGCTTTATGTGGACAGCCAGATCCGCAAGGCGGCCGAAAAAATGGGCGAGGCGTTTCCCGCCGACCTCGACGAGGCGATGAAATACCTGAATGAGGTGGCGGCTCGCGAAGACATCCACGTCAACTTCATGATCGAGCCCGGCGAGATGATGGTGGTGAACAACTTCATCACCATGCATGCCCGCACCGAGTTCAAGGATTCCCCGACGCAGAAGCGATCCCTGCTCCGCATGTGGCTGGACGTGCCGCAGGGCCGGCCGGTTTGCGAGGCCTATAAGGCCAAGGCGAAATATTATGCGGGCCTCTTCCCCGGTAAGGATGCCCGTGCCGACGCGGTGGTCGCGGGCGCCTGAGCGATGGAGGGGAAGAAACAGGCGGCGCTCGCCGCCGGGCTCGCTGGTCTGTTGACGCTCGGCTGCGGCTTTGCCGAAGCGCAGACGCCGAAAAAGGGCGGCACCGTCGTTTTCGCCATGGGTGGCGATCCTGTGACCCTCAACCGGAACGTATCCAGCAACAACGCGGACGGTCTCGTTTCCTGCGCGATCTATGAAGGGTTGACCCGCATCAATGGCGCCGGCGATGTCAAGCCCATGCTGGCCCGGTCCTGGACCATCTCCCCCGACGGCAAGACCTATACGTTCCAGCTTCAGAAAGCGAATTGGCAGGACGGGAAGCCCTTCACCTCGGAAGACGTCAAATACACGTTGCTGGAAGTGAGCGCGAAATACAGCGCGGTCTTCAGCGGCGCGGGGCGCGTGATCGACACCATCGAGACCCCCTCGCCTGATAAAGCCGTCATCCAGCTCAAGGAACCCTACGGTCCCCTCCTCCTTTCGCTCGCCTGCCCGCAAGGCGGCGCGATCCTGCCGAAGCATCTTTATGAGGGCACGAACCCGCTCCAGAACCCGACGACCACCCAGAAGCCGGTCGGTCAGGGTCCCTTTATGCTGAAGGAGTGGAAGCGCGGGGATTACATCCGTCTCGTCAAGAACCCGGACTATTGGGAGC
This sequence comes from Rhodospirillales bacterium, assembly GCA_947473305.1. Classification (GTDB taxonomy): domain Bacteria; phylum Pseudomonadota; class Alphaproteobacteria; order ATCC43930; family CGMCC-115725; genus CANJCB01. The sequence goes on along the minus strand of CANJCB010000017.1, from coordinate 19,864 downwards.
CCGGCAAACCCTATCTCGACGAGATCGTCGCCAAGGTGATCCCGCAGCCTTCCGCCCGGACCCAGGCGCTGCTGACCGGCGAGATCGATTTCATCATGGGCTATTTCTTCGCGCCCAACGATTTCGACGCGGTGCGCGCCAATCCCAAGCTCCAGCTTCGCCCTGCGAATATCCCGCCCGGCATCGACATCCTTTTCCTGAACGTCACGCGCAAACCCTTGGACGACAAGCGGGTGAGACAGGCGCTCATGATGGCGACGGATCGCGACCTCCTCTTCAAGACGGCTTTCCTGGGTGTGGGAGGCGTCGGGACGATGCCCTTCACAAATGGGATCAAATGGGCCGCCGATCCCAATATCGATTACCGCCGGATGTATCCCTACGACCCTGCCCGGGCGAATGCGCTGCTCGACGAAGCCGGCGTAAAGCGCGGCGCCGATGGGATCCGTTTCAAGATGGATATCCTCTTCGCTTCCGACGACCCGGAGCCGCCGCTCGTCATTCCGGCGATCAAGAGCATGTGGCGTCAGATCGGCGTCGATGTGACCGTGGACGGCAATGAGCGCGCGACAGCCACGAAGCGGATGTTTGGCGACAAGACCTGCGATTGCGACGCCAGCATGATCGGCTATCAGAGCTTTGGGGACCCCGCCTTGGGAATGGCTCGGGCCTTCGTGACTTCCGCTATCGGCAAGCAGACCGGCAATGGATCGTCCTATTCGAACCCCCAGGTCGACGCGCTTTTCGATAAGGCGGAGCACGCGACAGATCGTGAAGATCGTGGGATCTATTACAAGCAGGTGCAGCTGATCCTGGCGGCCGAATTGCCTATGCTGACCCTGCATGAGCGGGTGCTTTACGACGCGATGAACAAAGGCCTCCATGGACTTGAAGACGAACATTCCATGGCGAGCTGGCGCGATGCCTGGCTGGAGAAATAGGACCGATGGATCTCAGTTTCACCAAGGAAGAATTGGCGTTTCGGACCGAGGTCCGCGACTTCATCAAGAAATCGCTGCCCGAGAGCATTCGGGCCAAGATGCAGGACGGCAAGTTCACCAGCAAAGAGGACATGGTGACCTGGCAACGCATCCTCAACGCCAAGGGCTGGGCGGTTCCCCATTGGCCGGTGGAATGGGGTGGCGCGGGCTGGACCGCCATCCAGCGCTATATCCTGCGGGAGGAGATCGAGGCCGCACCCGCGATGACGCCTCTCTCCTTCAATGTGAACATGGTCGGGCCGGTCATCGCGCATTTCGGCACCCCGGAGCAGAAGCAACGCTTTCTGCCGCGCTGCGCCAATATCGACGATTGGTGGTGCCAGGGCTTCTCGGAGCCGGGTGCGGGGTCCGATCTCGCGGGCCTGCGCACGGCGGCGCGGCGGGACGGCAATCACTATGTGGTCAATGGGCAGAAGATGTGGACGACATATGCCCATTACGCCGATTGGATCTTCTGCCTCGTGCGAACCGACCCTCAAGCCAAGAAGCAGGAAGGCATCTCCTTCCTGCTGATCGACATGAAAAGTCCCGGCATCACCGTGAAGTCGATCGTCACGATCGACGGCGCCCATGAAGTGAACGAAGTCTTTTTCGACGACGTGCGGGTGCCGGTGGAGAATCTCATCGGAACCGAGAACCGGGGCTGGGATTGCGCCAAATTTCTGCTCGGCAACGAGCGGACCGGCATGGCCCGCATCGGTATTTCAAAGGAACGCCTCAAGTATCTCAAGAAGATAGCCGAAGAAGAGGATGCCGACCCCGGTTTCCTGCAAAAGCTCGCGGCGGTCGAGATCGAACTCAAGGCCCATGAAATGACGACGCTCCGGATCCTCTCTGCCGAGCAGAGAGGCGCCAAGGGGCCGGGGTCTTCGATCCTCAAGCTGCGGGGGACCGAGATCATGCAATCGATCACGGAACTCTATCTGTCGCTCGCGGGACCTTTCGGCCTGCAGTCCCGGCGCGAGGGCCCCGACGAACATCTTTCGAACGAGGAAGCGCTGGATCCGGAATGGGCGGGCGTCATCGCTCCGACCTATTTCAATTGGCGGAAGCTCTCGATCTACGGCGGGTCTAACGAAATCCAGAAGAACATATTGGCCAAGATGGTGCTCGGTCTCTGACGTAGCATTGCTGGCCTGAGGGGAGGACTTCAAATGAGCTGGAATCTGGGAAGCAAGCCGTCTCGTCGCGCGGTCATGGGCGCTGGTCTGGCGGCGGCGGGGATTGCCGCCGCCCCGTCCATCCTTCGTGCACAGGCTACGGACCAGGTGCGTTTCAGCCTGGAGTTCCGCATCTATGGTGCGAATTCCCCCATGTTTCTTGCCGCCGAGAACGGCATCTTCCGGGATCAACGCCTGGAGATGGCGCTGGACGGCTCGTCGGGATCCGGTGAGACAGTCACGAGAGTGGCGAGCGGCACCCACGATTTCGGCTATGCGGATCTCGCCACGGTTGCGGAATTCAGCGCGCGCAATCCCGGCGCGGCTCCCAAAGTGCTGATGACCGTCTTCGATCGCTTCCCGGCGGTGATCCTCAGTTTGAAACGCAAGCCGATCAAGAGCTTGCAGGACCTCGTCGGTGCGAAGATCGGGACCGGAACTTCCGATGCGGGGTCCAAGATTTTCCCGGCGCTTATGGCGCTCAACAAACTCGATCCAGCCTCGATCAACCGGGTGACCGTCGACGTGAAACTGCGCGACACCCTGCTGATCAAAGGCGATGTCGATGGCGTGATCGCTTTCGACTACACGGCGATCTTCAATCTCATCGAGGCTGGCCTCAAACTCGAAGATATCAATCTTTTCTATTTTTCCGATTACGGTTTCGACTTCTGGGGAAATTCCCTGGTCGCCAGCCAATCCATCATCCAGAAGAACCCGGACCTGGTGCGCCGCGTCGCGATCGCTTCGTCGCGCGCGATGGTGGCCGGCGCCAAGGATCGTGACGCGGCCATCGCGGCCGTGACGAAACGCGACAGGCTGTTGGATGCTAAGACCGAACGCCAGCGGCTCGATTGGGTCTATGACCGTCTGATCCTCACTGAATCGGTGAAGAAGAACGGGATGGGCTATGTCGATCCGGAGCGGATGTCGCGAGGCTTGAACCTGCTCGCCCAGGGTTTCCAGCTTTCGCCGGCGCCGACGATGGCGACACTTTTCGACGATCGCTTCCTGCCACCGCTTTCAGATCGCAAGTTCGCCTGAGCCGCGCGCCCCGATGGGCTTTGTTTCACTTGAAGACGTGTCCCTGCGCTATGGCGGGCCTGAGGGGCTTTTTGCGCTTCGGAACGCCAGTCTTTCCGTGGAGCAGGGACAATTTGCTGCGGTCGTAGGACCTTCCGGTTGCGGAAAGTCCTCGCTGATGAAACTCGTGACCGGCCTTTTGCCGGCGACCGCCGGAGTGGTGAGTGTTGCCGGAAAAGCCGTGGATGGGCCGTTGAAGATCGCGGGGATGGCCTTCCAGAATCCGACGCTCCTGCCCTGGCGGGACACGCTCTCCAATACCATTCTGCCGCTGGAGATCGTCGAGCCGCATCGCTCGCGGCTCCGGCAGCACAAGGCCGAATATGTGGATCGCGCGAAGCGGCTCCTGGCCTCGGTGGGGCTTGCGGGTTTCGAGGACAAGCAACCCTGGATGCTTTCCGGCGGCATGCAGCAGCGGGCGAGCCTGTGCCGGGCGCTGATCCACGATCCGCAGCTCCTGATGCTCGACGAGCCTTTCGCGGCGCTCGACGCCTTTACCCGCGAGGAGCTCTGGGCGGTGCTGCAGGATCTGTGGCTCACCCGCCGCTTCACCTGCATCCAAGTGACTCACGACCTGCGAGAGGCGGCCTTTCTGGCCGATGTCATCTTCGTGATGAGCGCCCGCCCCGGCCGCGTCATCGCGACCTATAAGGTCGAGATCCCTCGGCCGCGAACTCTGGAAAACACGTTCGAGCCCGTTTTTGTCGATCTCATCAGGGCGATCCGGGACGATATCGCCCGCGAGCGCGGCGAGGCTCGCGTCGCATGACAACCCGGGGACGGCGCCGGCTTGAACGGGCCATGCCCTGGCTCGTCTTCAGCGGGCTCCTGTTGTTGTGGCAGGCGGTCGTCATGATCTTCCAGATCCGGAATTTCATCCTGCCCTCGCCGATCGCCATCTTCGAGGCGTTTTTGCAGTACCGCGATCCGATTATCGCCCATGCGCTTTTCACCTTCACCAATACGGTCCTGGGCTTTGGAATCGGCATCGTTGTCGGGGGCTTTCTGGGGATAGTGATCGGATCTTCGAGGTTGGCTTATAGCGGCCTTTATCCCCTTCTGATCGGCGTCAATTCGGTGCCCAAGGCGGCGGTGGTTCCCATCCTCGTGCTGTGGATGGGGATCGGGCAACCCCCGGCGATCACCACGGCCTTCCTGCTCTGTTTTTTCCCGATCGCGGTGAATGTCGCGACGGGCCTCGCCACCGTCGAGCCGGAACTGGAAGACGTGCTGCGGTCGCTTGGCGCCTCGCGGCTCGATATCTTGCGGAAGGTGGGATTGCCCCGGTCGCTTCCCTACTTCTTCGCTTCGTTGAAAGTCGCAATCACCTTGGCTTTCGTCGGCACCGTCATCTCCGAGACCTTGGCCTCGAACGACGGCATCGGCTACCTGATGCTGCAGGCCTCGTCCCAGTTTCGGGTCCCGCTGATGTTCGCGGGCCTCACCGTCATCGCGATCATGGGCATCGCCACCTATGTGCTTTTCGCGCTTATAGAACGTCGTTTCACAGGTTGGGCGACCCGCCGGCAGCATGACGGAACGGGCGGCGGCTGAGCATGGCGCGTCAGGCTGGCTGCCTATAGGATCGATGCCTACAAAAGATAAGGGGAGATGCCGCGATGCCTAATGACAGCGACTTGCCGTTGCTCGGGATCTGCGCGCCGCGCGTCGACGGGGCGATCCAAAGTGAATCGCGAGAGATATTCGAAAATCGCGTCCGCCTGACCGTTGAGGCGCTCGGGCTCGAAAAGATGGAAATGGCGCATTACAAAGCCGCCATCGAGCGCATCCCCGCGGTTGTCGACAAGCTTGCCGCCAGTGGCGCCCAGGCCATCGCGATCAACGGCACCTCCCTCACCTTTTCATTCGGCCGCAAATTCGATGACGGCTTGATCGCCCAGATCACCGGGCGCACAGGGCTGCCGGTGACCACCATGGCGAATTCGCTGGTGCGGGGACTTAAGGTGCTGAAGGCAAAGCGCGTCGCTGTCGCCACGGCCTATACCGAAGACGTTACGAACCTTCTCTGTAAGTTCCTGGACGAGCATGACATTCAGGCGGAACGCCCGGAATTCATGGGCATCACCGCGATGGATATGAGCGGCGTCACCCGACAGCAACTCGTCGATCTTTCGGAACAGGCGATGAAGAACCGCAAGGTCGACGCCCTTGTGATCGCCTGTGGCGGTCTTCGCACCCGGGATTTGACGGTCGAAATGGAGGCGGGTTTCGGAGTGCCTGTCGTGTCGAGCGCCCCGGCCGCCGTCTGGGGCGCCCTGAGGCTCGTCGGCGTAAATGACCCGGTGCCCGATGCCGGGCAGCTTTTTCAGCTTCCGGCCTGAGCCGGGACGGCGAATAGATCCGCCACCCTCCCTTCGGAGGGTGGCGGATACGAGTGGTAGGCTATTCAGCCTTTCTTGGCCGCGGCGCGCTCGGCCATGCCCTTGGCGGATTTCGGACCCATCGGTTCCGGCTGGAACGGGCCGTCGCGCAGGTCGAGATAGGCCTTGAGCCCCTCGTTCTGCTGGGCGGCGAAAAGCTTGGCGCGATGGTCGTTGTAGGACGAATGGGCCATGGCGCCCAACAACCCTTCGAGCAACAGGCCCGAATGGACGCCCGAAGCCTGGATGCCCATCATCGCCACAGCCTTGTTGAGCCGGACAGAGGGCTCCGGCACCAGGGCAATGCGCTTGGCCAGCGCCCGGCAATGCTCCATCAGATCAGCGTGGGGCACGACCTCGTTCACGAGACCGATGCGAAGCGCTTCCTGGGCGTCGAAGTGATCGCCGGTCAGCGACCAGCGGTTGGCCGCCTTCCAGCCGCAGAGCGCGGTGAAGAGGAAGGTCGTGTTGGAGATATGCCGCACCTCGGGCTGCGAGAAGACCGCCTTGTCGGAGGCGATCGTGATATCGGCGGCGAGCTGATACCAGAAGCCGCCGCCCATGGCCCAACCGTTGACCGCGGCGATAATCGGCTTGCCGAGCCGCCACATATGCTCCCATTTCTGATGGAGCGAGCCGTCGCCGCGCTGCCAGAATTCCAGGAATTCCGCGATGGAACCATAGCCTGCGGGGTCGAGCCTGGCGGGTTTGCCCTTCTCCACCGCGATATCGTAGCCCGCGCAAAAGGCAGCCCCGGCGCCGGTCAGGATGATGCAGCGCACATCGCGGTCGGCGTCGGCCTCGTCGAAGGCGGCGTGCAATTCCGCCACAAGCGTCTTCGACAGCGCGTTCATCATCTGCGGCCGATTGAGCGTTATCGTGCAGATCGCGTCTTCGACCGAATAAATCAGCTCCTGGTAGCTCATCCCGTTTCCTCTCTGCTTGGCCGAAGCGGAAGATCGTTCCGGCGAGACATTCTCGCCCTGAAATCGTCCGCTCGCCAAGCCCCGAAACGGAAGGAGCGCTTTACCTCATGAAATGGGGGAAGAGACCGCTCAGGCCGACGAAGATCAGGTAGATCGCCACGATGAAGTTGAGAAGCCGCGGCATGATGAGGATCAGAATGCCGGCGATCAGCGCAATGAGCGGTTGAAGCAGCACAAAGTTGAAGTACATGGAAAGGAACTCCCAGGAACAGGTAACGCCCAGACAACGCCGACCCGGCTCTAACGTTCCGTCCAACCGGCAGGAGGTTTCATGACCCAGCGCTACGAGCTCTACTATTGGCCCGGTATCCAGGGACGCGGCGAATTCGTGCGCCTCGCCCTGGAGCACGCGGGCCTTAAATATGCGGATATCGCAAGGGACAAGGACGCTTCGACAATTGTGGATCTCATGAAGGACGATGCGCTCGAACATCCCCCCTTCGCGCCGCCGATCCTGAGGGCCGACCGGCTGACCATCGCGCAGACCGCGAATATCCTGCTCTATCTGGGGACCCGCCACGGGCTGGCGCCCGTCGACGAGGCCGGCCGCCTATGGGTTCACCAGCTCCAGCTCACCCTTGCCGATCTGGTGACGGAAGCCCATGACACCCATCACCCCATAGCTTCCGGGCTCTATTACGAGGACCAGAAGCCGGAAGCGCAACGCCGCGCGGCTGATTTCGTCAAGAACCGGCTCCCGAAATACCTGGGCTATTTCGAACGGGCGCTTGCCCGGAACAAGGCGGGACCCGGGCATCTGGCCGGCTCGGCGACGAGCTACGCCGATCTCTCGCTTTTTCAGGTGGTGTCAGGGCTCGACTACGCCTTCCCGAAGGCGATGAAGCGCCTGGCGATGGACCATCCTCATGTGCGCGCGCTGCACGCCCGCGTCTCTCAAGGCAAGCGGATCGCGGCCTACCTTGCTTCCACGCGACGCATACCTTTCAACGAACAAGGCATTTTCCGACATTACCCGGAACTGGACCCTTGAAATCAGGTGGTTCCGACGACCCGCCGAACGGTGTCCGCGAGCTTGCCGGGTTGGAAGGGTTTCAAGATAAGGGGCATGTCTTCGGTCTCGATATCGGCCGGATCGTAACCGGTCGCGAGGATCACCTTAAGGTTCGGCGAGAGCATCTTGCTCGCTGCCGCCAAGGCCGTTCCTTTCATGAACGGCAACTGGACATCGGCGAAGCGCAAAGTGATGGAGGGATTGTCAATCAGGATCTGCAGGGCCTCGTAGCCGTCCCGCGCGGTGAAGATCTCATAGCCCATGTCATGGAATAGGCGGGAAAGCCAACCGCGCGCGTCGTCCTCGTGGTCGACGATCAAAACGCTCGCCATTTGGCCCCCTGCGTTCGCCTTATCTATGTCATCCCGCCACGACTCTGCACGCTCGGGCATGCATCGACGGGCGGACAATCGCATGATTTGCACCGAAATCGCAAGGCGAGGATGCCCGTTGCTGGACTGCCGGGCAGGCTCTAGGCTCGTGTGTAACCTATCAAGACGCGGGGAGGCGGGAATGGCTAGAGATGTGAACCCCTATGAGGACCATTTGGACCGCAACGCGGCCAATTTCGTTCCCTTGTCGCCCCTGAGCTTTCTGCCCCGCACCGCCGCGATCTATCCCCAGCGGACTTCCGTCATCCATGGGGCCAGGCGCTATACCTGGTCCGAGAGCTACGCTCGCTGCCGGAGGTTGGCCAGCGCCTTGCAGGCGCGGGGGATCGGCAAAGGCGATACGGTCGCCGTCATGGCGCCCAATGTGCCGGAGCTTTTCGAGGCGCATTTCGGGGTGCCGATGATCGGTGCGGTCCTGAATGCGCTCAACATCCGGCTCGACGCGGAAACCATCGCGTTCATCTTGAAACACGGCGAAGCCAAGGTCCTGATCACCGACCGGGAATTCTCGCCTGTCATCGCCAAGGCGCTGACCTTGCTGGACCGGCCGCTTCTGGTGATCGACATCGACGATGCCCTGGGCCAGGGAGGGGATCTCCTGGGAAGCTGCGATTACGAGCGCTTCCTCGGCGAAGGTTCGCCCGATTTTATCTGGGAGGGACCACCCGACGAATGGGATGCGATCGCCCTCAACTATACCTCCGGCACGACGGGCAATCCCAAGGGTGTCGTCTATCACCATCGCGGCGCCTATCTGAACGCGCTCGGCAATGCGCTGACCTGGAACATGGGGCAGCATCCGGTCTATCTCTGGACCTTGCCGATGTTCCATTGCAATGGCTGGTGTTTCCCCTGGACGGTCACGGCCCAGGCGGGGACTCATGTCTGCCTGCGCCGGACCGATGCCGCATCGATTTTCGCGGCCCTGGCCGATCATCAGGTCACCCATCTCTGCGGCGCGCCGATCATCATGAATCTGCTGCTCAACGCGCCCGAGGAGGCGCGCCGCCCTCTGGCCCATCAGATCTCCATGATGACGGCCGGGGCGGCCCCACCGTCAGCGGTGATCGAAGGCATGGAAGGCATGGGTTTCGCGATCACTCACGTCTATGGCCTCACCGAGGTCTATGGCCCGGTGACCGTCTGCGCCTGGCACGAGGAATGGGACGAACTTCCCTCCGTCGAGCGCGCGGCGTTGAAGGCCCGCCAGGGCGTCCCCTACCCCGTCCTCGAAGGCTTAATGGTGGCCGATCCCCGGACCCTGGCGCCCGTGCCGCTTGACGGCGAAACCATGGGGGAGGTCTTCATGCGCGGCAACGTCGTCATGAAAGGCTACCTCAAGAACCCCAAGGCAACCGACGAGGCTTTCGCAGGGGGCTGGTTCCATACCGGGGATCTCGGCGTGGCCCATCCCGACGGCTATATCGATCTCAAGGACCGCTCGAAGGACATCATCATCTCCGGCGGCGAGAATATCTCGACCATCGAAGTCGAAGGTGTGCTGTATCGGCATCCCGCGATACTGGAGGCCGCCGTGGTGGCGCGTCCGGACGAAAAATGGGGGGAGACGCCCTGCGCCTTCGTGACCTTGAAACCGGGGGCAGCGGCGGAGCCCGGGGATATCATCGCCTTCTGCCGCGAGAGGCTGGCTCATTTCAAGGCGCCGAAGACCATCGTCTTCGGCCCTCTGCCCAAGACATCGACCGGCAAGATCCAGAAATTCGTCCTGCGGGAGCAGGCGGCGAAACTCGGGTGACTTCCTTCACTCGACCAAGGCGGTGGCGGCGCCGCCGATGGCCTTGACGCCTGCGGCGGTGCAATTCGTGTTGAAGTTGGCATTGCCGTTGAAGGTGATAAGCAGCGACACGAGCTGGGTGCAATTCGCCCCCCCGGTAGACGAGCCACCGGCATAGGTCACGCTCTGGTTTGGAAAGTAGATCGCGCCGTTGATGTTCTGGGTCGCTCCGCCCGCGAAGCTATCGACACCGGTGCCCGGCGCATTCCGGTCCTGGAAGAAGGCTAGGCCTGCTGTTGCTCCCGTCGTTGGTGCGCTGAGCGTGATGACGGAACCACCGGCGACGGAAGCTGTCGCATAATTATTGCCGGTGCTGCTGGTCATCACGAAGGTCACTCCTGTCCCGGTGAGGGTGGAGCCGCCGGTGATAGAGAAGCTTCCCCGGTCGATGATATAGACACCGGGATTGAGGGTGACCTTGCTGCCGCCCGCCAGGGAAAATCCGTTGCAATAGACCCCCGGATCGAGCGTGCGAACCGCGCCAGCCGTCAGCGAGAAATTGGTCTGATTGCAGCCTGAAAAGCTTGGAAGCGGAACGCTTAAATAAGGATCGTCGATCGGTGCGATGCCGGTGAAAGTACCGTGAGTCGTCGAGAGCTTGGCCTGCCCGGCGATACTGTAGTTGCCGGAAATATAGGCCGACCAGGCATTGATCTTCGCAAGCCCGGTCATCGTGAGGGCGCTGGCCCGGGGCGAGTTGATGTACATGCTGCAATTGTTGAGGTTCACCACCGTATTGCCGGTCTCGGTCACGTCGGTGACATTGCTGCGATCCAATGCCACCACGCAGCCGTTGCCCCCCTGCCCGCCCACCGCGACGGCCCTTGCCCCCACATTGGGTTTGTGCGCGAGGAAGAGGCTCGCGAGAATGAGAGACTGCGGTTGCGAGATGATCACCTCGACCGCATTCGCATTCGTCGTATAGGCGCCGGAGGTCGGGGGCTTGTTCACCGTGACGGTCACGTTGGATGTGCCGTTCACCAACCCGTAGCGGGCCGCAACGCTGCGCGCCTCCGAGAGATGGGCCGTGCCGGCCATGACCGCGTTCGCGGCGCTGATCGCGGCGGAATCCGCGGCGCCCTGCATGTTCCGCTTGGCGACATACCAGGTGCCGACCTCGGTCCCGAGCCCGGCGAAACCTACCAGGCTCGAGAGTGCGAGAGCGGTCATGACCGCTGTCGCTCCGCGGGTCTCTCGCAGAAGGCTTGCCGGGAGCGTTGCCCAATGCAGAGCGATAAATGGCGACGTTGCATTTTTTTCGCGCATGGTTTTGTCCCGCCTCGCCCATAAGTCGCGCGACTCTAATTTTCTGAAGCGGATCTCGGCAAATTCTATCGGTTGAGATTTGGGTATTATTGAGGGAAACTGTAATTGTCTAAATTTTTCCCCAGAAGTGAATATTGTTCAACTCTATTCACCGGTTATTATTGTTGTTTCACAGTGAATGCTTGAGTAACCCTGTGGGCATCTTCAATTTGAAGTATTCCTTGGGGGGATCATGACCAGCAATTGCGGCGGTAACTCGCATCAGGCTCCGTCTCACAATTATCAAGCACATGGCGCGAGCCAGGATTGCCAACAAACCTGGCACCAGGGCCATGACAACCATCCCGGCGGGAATGGCGGAGCCTGTGGCAGCGGGGGAACCGGCGGGGGTACTGGCGGCGGCACTGGCGGCGGCCTGCCGTCGGTTGGCGCCTGTGCCGGCGCGGGGAGCGGCTATGGCCCGGACGATCCCAATACCCATGCCGGCCCGCATCAGAGCGGTTGCGGCACCAGCCAGATCGGTAGCGGCGTCCGCTATATCCCTCATGCCTCAAGCAATGCGAACAACGCGGGCTATACGGCGGGCAATACGCGGAACACGACGGCCGTGCTCGGCAACGGCAACGGCGACCATATCAGTGTCCAGACCGGCAGCTACGACACGCTGGTGGTCGGCAATGGCAATGGCGATTCGATCCGGATCGTGGTCTCGGGCAGCAACAACACGCTGATCGCCGGCAATGGCGCGAACGACGTGATTTCGGTGACGACGGGCAGCTCCAACCTGCTTCAAGTCGGCAGCGGGGCGGGCGCCATCCTGACCATCGGAACGGCGACAACGCTCTCCAACGGCAACTATCTCGTGGCGGGCAACGGGGCGGGCGACAGCCTTACCGTGGTGCGCGGCAACTGCAATACGCTGCAAGCGGGCAGCGGCAGCGCCGACATCGTCTCGGTGGGCAGCGGCGACAACAATTGCCTCAGCACGGCGGATCTTTCGACCAATGCGGCGGGCAGCACGCTTTCCATAGGCACCGGCAACAACAACTCCCTCGTGGCCGGCAACGCCAATGGGGACATCCTGTCGATCGGCACCGGCAACAATAACTTCGTCTCCGCGGGCAATGGAAATAGCGATGCCGCGACCCTGGGTTCAGGCAACGGCAATTTCTTCGAACTCGGGAACGGCGACAGCGACACCATCCGCGCCGCCGTCAACAGCGGCACGGCGAATTGCAATACCTTTATCCTGGGCGACGGCGCCTTCGGCACGATCCTCGTCGGCTCGGGCGAGCATAATTCGCTCTTTGCGGGCGATGGCGACTGGGCCTCGCTCTCCATGGCGGATTGGAATCCCGATCAGGTCGGCAACTACAATCTTCTCCAGGCGGGAGATGGCGACAATGTCTCCCTCTATGTCGGAGCCGGGCATTGCAACTATCTGGAAGCCGGCGACGGTAATGGAGATTCGATCTGGGCCGGACAGCTCGGCGGCGCGGCCCATAACGACACCCTGATCCTGGGAAATGGCGAGAATGGGACGATCACCGTCGGAGCGATCGACGGGGCAAGCTGCGACCGCAACCTCATCACCCTCGGCAATGGCGATTTCGCGAGCGGAATCGTCTGGAATGGCAGCAATAACGTGATGTCCTGCGGCGACGGAGATTTCGACACGCTCCTCATCTTTAACGGCAGCAACAACGTCATGCTGATGGGGAACGGCCAGTTCGATACCCTGCTGGGACCCAATGGCGACAACAACATCCTGATCATGGGCAATGGCGAAGCGAATACGATTTTCAGCGGCGACGGCAGCAATAATGTCGTGGTCACAGGAAGCGGGACGACGACGGTCTTCGCCACCGGCAATACGCTCGCCGGGGACAGCGGCGGCGATACCTATATCCTCAACGGCTCGACGGATCTGGTGGGAACCGGCGCGGCGCTTCTGAACGCGTCGCTTCAGAATTTCTCCGGGAATGACGTCATCGACCTGACCGATATCGACGGGACCGCCGCTCAGTTGAGCTTCGCGGAAGATACGGGGATGATGAGCGTGACGGATGGCGTCATCTCGACGGCCTTCCTGTTGACCGGGCAGTTCGCGGCCGCGGGCTTCCAGGCCATGAGCGACGGCGCGGGCGGCACGCTTATCGCCTATACGCTCCCGACCACGGAGCAATACGTCAATCCCTACTCATCGCAGAGTTGGGCCTGATCCGCAGTTCGGAATAGTCCATGTCCCAATTGCGGGTGACCCTTCGACCGGTCGCCGCCTCTCCTGTCCCCACCGAAGGGACGGGAGAGGATCAGCCGCGCAAGCCCGAGATCGAGGATCCCGGGCTTGCCGCCCTTGTCATGCTGCTGCGGTTCCAGGGGATCGCGGCGGATGTGGCGCAGCTTCGCCATCGGCTCGCCGGACGTCTTGCCGGCGTGCCGGAGATCTTGCGTTGCGCCAGGGAAGCCGGCGTCAAGGCACGTTCCTTCACCACGAGTTGGAAACGGCTCCAGGGCATCCCCCTGCCGGCCATCGCCGCGCTGAAGGACGGCGGCTTCCTGGTCATCGGCAAGGCGGGCGACGACCGGATCATGGTCCAGCTGCCGGGCGCCGCCCGGCCCAGCACAATGATGAAGGCGGAGTTCGAAGACGCCTGGAGTGGTGTCGTTATCCTCACCACCCGCCGGGCGGCTCTGAACGATTTGAGCCGCCGCTTCGACGTGACCTGGTTCCTCGGCGCCATCCACAAATACCGCTGGCTCCTGGGCGAGGTGCTGGTCGGCTCTTTCTTCCTACAGCTCTTCGCGCTGGTCTCTCCGCTCTTCTTCCAGGTAGTGATCGACAAGGTCCTGGTGCATCGCAGTGTCAGCACCCTTACCGTCCTGACCCTGGGCCTCGTCACCATCGCGGTCTTCGAGGCGATCGTCGGCAGTCTCAGGACCTATCTTTTCTCTCACACCACCAATCGCATCGACGTGGAGCTCGGCGCCCGTCTCTTTCGGCACCTGGTAGGGTTGCCCCTCGCCTATTTCCAGACCCGCAGAACCGGCGATTCCGTGGCCCGTGTGCGGGAGTTGGAGAATATCCGCTCCTTCCTCACCAGCTCCGCCCTGACCCTGGTGGTGGATCTTTTCTTCACCGGTATCTTCCTGGCGGTGATGTTCGTCTATTCCCCCGTCCTGACCTTCGTGGCTCTGGCGGCCTTCCCCTTCTACATCGCCATTTCGGCCGGAACGACGCCTCTCTTCCGCCGCCGCCTGGAGGAGAAATTTGCGCGGGGCGCCGAGAACCAGGCTTTCCTGGTGGAGAGCGTCGCCGGCGTGGAGACCCTCAAATCCATGGCCGTCGAGCCGCAGATGCAGCGTCGCTGGGAAGAACAGCTCGCAGGCTATGTCTCGGCGAGTTTCCGGGTGCTCACCCTGGGGAACACCGCCAATCAGGCGATCCAGCTCATCGCGAAGATCACCACCGCCGCGATCCTCTTCATCGGGGCGGAATTGGTGATCGACCAGACCCTGACCGTCGGGGAACTCGTCGCTTTCAACATCCTGGCCGGGCGGGTCAGCTCGCCGGTCCTGCGGCTCGCGCAGATGTGGCAGGATTTTCATCAGGCCCGTCTCTCTATATCCCGCCTGGGCGATATCCTGAACACCCCGGCCGAGCCCACCTATAGCGCCGCCCGCGCCTCGCTCCCGCCGATCCGGGGCGAGATCACTTTCGAGCATGTGGGATTCCGCTACCGGATCGACGGGCCGGAAATCCTGCACGATGTAAGCTTCCGGGTTCCGGCGGGCCAGGTCATCGGGGTCGTCGGACCTTCGGGGTCCGGCAAGAGCACGCTGACCAAGCTCATCCAGCGGCTCTATGTCCCGGAAAACGGGCGGGTGCTTGTGGACGGCGTGGACCTGTCGCTGGTGGACACCACCTGGCTCCGCCGCCAGGTCGGCGTGGTTCTGCAGGAGAACGTGCTTTTCAACCGGACCATCCGCGACAACATCGCGCTCGCCGATCCGGGCATGCCGATTCAGCGGGTCATCGCGGCAGCCCAGCTCGCTGGCGCCCATGAGTTCATCCTGGAACTGCCCGAGGGTTACGACACGGTCGTGGGCGAACGCGGCAGCACGCTCTCCGGCGGCCAGCGCCAGCGCATCGCGATCGCCCGGGCGCTCATCACCGACCCGCGCATCCTGATCTTCGACGAGGCGACGAGCGCGCTCGACTATGAAAGCGAGCGCATCATCCAGGAAAATATGAAGCGCATCGCCAAGGGGCGGACCGTCTTCATCATCGCCCATCGGCTTTCGACGGTCAGGCATACGGATCGCCTCCTCACCATCGACAGGGGCCGTCTGGTCGAGGACGGCACCCACGACGAATTGCTGGTCACCGGCGGACGCTACGCCACCCTTCACCGTCTCCAAGCAGGTCTCCATGAAGTCGGCTAATCTGCCCATGGCCCTCACGGGCGGCCTGCGCCGGATCGACGAGATCGCCTTTCTCCCGGCAGCCCTGGAGATCGTGGAAGCGCCACCGTCTCCCGTCGGCCGCGCGCTTTCCCTGACGCTCATGGCCGCTTTCGCCGCGGCCCTGACCTGGGCCTCCCTGGGCGAGGTCGATATCGTCGCCTCGGCGCAAGGCAGGATCGTGCCGAGCGGCCGGACCAAAACAGTCCAGCCCTTGGAAATCGGCGTCGTCCGCGCGATCCGGGTACAGGACGGCGAGGCGGTCAGGGCGGGCGATGTGCTGATCGAGCTCGACAGCACCGTGAGCAACGCCGAGCGCGACCGGCTGAAAACAGACCTTTCCGCAGCGAGGCTCGATGTGGCTCGGCTCCGGGCGGCGCTTTCGCCGGATCCGGCGGCCGCTTTCGATCCGCCGGCGGACGTGGATCCCGGGTTGGTTGCCACCCAGCGCCGGCTTCTCGCCAATATGGCGTCGGAACATGCGGCCAAGATCGGGGCTCTCGACCATCAGAAGCTTCAGAAGGAAGCCGAACGGGATACCCATGCGGCCGCCGCCGCAAAGATCGAGGCGACCATTCCACTGCTCCAGCAAAAGGTCGATATCCGGAAATACCTGGTCGAGCGGGAATATGGGTCCAAGCTCACCTATCTTGAAAACATGACCGATCTCGTTGGCCATCAGAAGGAACTAGGCGTCGAGCAAAGCCGCCAGCGGGAAGCCGCCGCCGCTGCTGGGGCGATCGTCCAGACCCGGGAACAGACCCTGTCAGAATACCGCCGGACAAGGCTCACCGAACTTGCCGCGGCCGAACAAAAAGTGGCGGGGCTTTCACAGGATCTCATAAAGGCGGAGGAGCGCTCGCGCCTCCAGGTCATCACGGCCCCGGTCGACGGTACGGTGCAGCAGCTGGCCGTCCACACGGTCGGCGGTGTCGTCACGCCTGCTCAGGCGTTGATGGAGATCGTGCCGCGCGACAACCGCCTGGAGATCGAGGCCCAGGTATCCAACCGAGACGTCGGTTTCGTCCATCCGGGCCAGGAAGCCGAAATCAAGGTCGATACCTTCAATTTCACCAAATACGGGCTTCTGAAAGGGTCGGTCCAGACCGTTTCCGCCGATTCTGTCGCCCAGGACCGGGGGCAGGCCGGATTGGGGGACAATCGTCGGAGCGGCGCGCGCAGTGGCGAGGATGCGTCCTATGCCGCGCGCGTCACGCTCGACCGTACCCAGATGGAGGTGGATGGCAGGCTCGTCGATCTCTCCGCCGGAATGGCTGTCACCGTCGAGATCAAGACCGGAACTCGCCGGATCATCGGCTATCTGCTCTCCCCGCTTGTCCGCTTCAAACAGGAAACGCTCCGCGAGCGGTAAGGCTGTCCGTAATAATTTTAGACGAAATAGCGAATCCGTATATATTTGCCGAGGGAAGGCAAAACGGAGCGCTTACGATGGATACGGGCTTTCTGAGTGCCGATGAGGTGACGCTGCCGACCGAAGCGGTCGTCGATCGCGCCTGCTGGAAAGGCGAAGACCTCCAGCGTTCCACCAGCTGGCAATATCGCCTCGACGCCGCCGACATCGCTGAACTCGCGGATGCGGTGCGGCATGTCCGGGCAAACGGACTTCAGATCATCGAGGTCACCCGCCGCGATTTTCCGTTGAAGCGCCTCGCTCGCACGATGGGCGATATCCGGGAAGAGGTGCTGAACGGCCGAGGCTTCACCTTGATGCGGGGCGTTCCCATCGACGATTACAGCCGAGAGGACGCGGCGCTCATCTATTGGGGGCTGGGCGCCTATCTCGGATATCCGGTGTCGCAGAACGCCAAGGGCCACCTGCTCGGCCATGTGCTCGATCTCGGCGAGAAATCCGCCGATGTGGCGGCGGACAAGAGCAACATCAACGCCGATGGCGTCTTCCTGAGCCCCAAGCAGCGCGGCTATATGAGCGCGGAGCGGCTGTCCTATCATACCGATTGGGCGGACATCATCGGCCTCCTGTGCCTGCATCCCTCGATGACCGGCGGGGAAAGCCGGATCGTCAGCTCCATCGCGCTGCATAACGCGATCCTGGAGCGGCGGCCCGATCTCTTGCGGACCCTTTACGAGCCCTATTGGGTGGATCGCAAGGGCGAGATCCCGGCGGGCGCCCGGCCCTATTTCCAGATGCCCGTATTCCATAATTATCAGGGCAAGCTGACGACCTATTATTCCGGCGGTCACATGAAGACCATCGGGATCTATCCCGAGTTGCCGCCCCATACGTCGAAGCAGCGCGAGGCCATGGAACTCATGGACGAACTCGCCAACTCGCCGAAGTTCCGGCTAGAGATGGTTCTGGAAAAGGGCGACATCCAGCTTCTCAATAACCACGTGGTTCTGCATTCGCGGACCGGCTTCACCGATTTTCCCGAACCCGAAAAGCGCCGCCACCTGCTGCGCCTCTGGTGGATCACGCCGGACGGCAGGCCCCTCACCCATTGGTTTTACGAAAGATACGGGGCGGGTCTCAGGGGCGGCATCTATACGCCGGGTCTTGTGGAGAACGTGTCGCTGGAACCGTGATGGCCGTAGGGGGGAATCGACCGTGACATCAAAAATGAAGAGACTGCTTCAAGGAACTGCGGTCGCCGCGGTTTGCGCGCTGAACGCCGCGTGGCCGAGCGCCGCTCAAACACCCGTCAAAGGAGGGAGCGTGATTTTCACCCTGGGCGGCGATCCCACGGTGACGAATCCCGTGCTGTCGAGCGGTGTTCCCGAAGGTCTGATCGGCTGCATCCTCTACCAGGGCCTGACCATCACGACGCCAAGCTGGGACGTGAAGCCGATGCTGGCCAAGTCCTGGACCGTGTCGAGCGACGGGAAGACCTATACCTTCGAACTCGAAAAGGCGCAGTGGCAGGACGGGAAGCCTTTCACGTCCGCGGACGTCAAATATTCGCTCCTGGAGGTTAATGCCAAATTCAGCGCGGTCTTCGCGGGCGCCGGCCGGAGTATCGAATCGATTGAAACACCGTCGCCCGATCGGGCGATCATCCACCTCAAACAACCCTATGGGCCGTTCCTGATCTCGCAGGCCTGTTCCCATGGCGGTGCGATCCTGCCGGCCCATATCTTCGAGGGCACGAACCCGCTGCAGAACCCCGCCTCGGGCGACAAACCCGTGGGCATCGGTCCCTTTTCCATGACCGAATGGAAACGCGGCGACTACATCAAGCTCCCCCGCAATCCCAATTACCGGGAAGCAGGCAAGCCTTACCTCGACGAGCTCATCGCCAAGGTCATCACGCAGCCTACGGCGCGGGTGCAGGCGCTCCAGGCGGGCGAGGTCGATCATCTGATGTATTTCTATCTGCCCGCCAATAACTACGACCAGGTCCGGGCGAACACCGCCTTGAGCCTGACGCCTGCCAAGGCGCCGGCCGGCATCGATGTCATTCTGATGAATGTCGCCCGGAAGCCCTTTGACGATAAACGCGTGCGCCAGGCCTTATTGACCGCCATCGACCGCGACTATCTCGTGCGCACCGCCTTCTTCAACGTGGGCGAAGTCGGCACCATGCCTTTCACCGCGGGCATACCCTGGGCGGCGGACCCTTCGATCGACTACCGGAAGATGTATCCCTTCGATCCTGCCAAGGCGAATGCCTTGCTGGACGAGGCCGGTGTCAAGAAAGGCGCCGATGGCATTCGCTTCAAGGCCAATGTCGTCTATAGCGCCGATCAGTCTGACTATGCGCTGATGGCCCAGGCAGTAAAGAGCATGTGGGGCGCCATCGGTGTGGATCTGACCATCGAGGCGGGAGAACGAGCCATCGCCTATAAGCGGATGTTCGAGACACGCGACTACGATGCGGGCATCGTTGCCTATAACGGCTATAGCGACCCTGCCCTGGGCATGGCGCGGATGGTTCTGACATCCTCCATGGGCAAGCCCCTGGGGAATGGGTCGGGTTATTCAAACCCGGCGATCGACAATCTACTCGACCAGGCGGAGAAGACCGCCAGCCTTGCGGAGCGAACCGCGCGCTACCAGGAGGTGCAGAGGACGCTCGCCAGCGATCTGCCCATCCTCACCGTTCACGAGCGCATTCTCTACGATGCGTCATCCAAGCGGGTCAGAGGCCTCGACGACGAGATCTTCCTCGGCACCTGGCGGGATGCCTGGCGCGCCAACTAGCACTACTTTGGCAGTTTAGGTTCGGCGGCGTTGGCGAGGAGTTTCTCACAGTGGGGGCATCGTCTTGGTGGAGGCCGCGCGAAGAAGTCGAGGATGGCTTGCCTGATTGCAGGCATGCTTGGCTGTGGTGGCGGTCCCCCGATT
>CANJCB010000016.1 GCA_947473305.1 Rhodospirillales bacterium | reverse complement strand
TGGGATAACGTAGGCCACGCCGGCACGCTGCGCGGCGATGTTCCGGTTTCCACATGAAGCGCCTCCCGTAAAATCTGGCGCTCCAATAGGAATCACATCCGATTCATCCGATTCAACAACTTTCCGGATCGGCTCTTAGTAATCTGAATCAGGAGAGCGCAATCAAATTGCCCTCCTACCGCCCCTCCTCCATCGCATCCCTTTTCCGCCGCTCCTCCTGCGCTCTCACATAGGTCTCCCGGTGGTATTCCATCTGGCGCTGGATCGCCTGGGCGGCGGCTTCGGCGTCCTGGGCCTCGATGGCGGCGAAGAGCTGGCGGTGATAGCGGCGGATGACCCCGCGATCCAGATAGCGCACGGCCGTCATATTGGCGGCGGGGTGGAGCGCTTCGATCACCGATTGCATGACAAAGGCGATGACGCGGTTATGGGCCGCCTCGGCGATGTGGCGGTGGAAGCGTACGTCGGACTGGCAGAATTCGAGGTCCGAGAGGGTCTCGTCGTCCTGCACGGCAAGCTCGGCGGCAAGACGCGCCAGATCCTCGTCGTCGCGGTGCCGGGCGGCGAGCGCGCAGGTCACGCGCTCCAGGTCGGCGCGGGCCTCGGCGATCTCGTCGAGGTCGAATTCGCCCAGGCTCGCCAGCAGGGTCGTCGCGGTGAAGATCGTGCCGCAAGCCTCCTCGAAAGTCGGGCGGTTGACGAAGGTGCCGCCCGTGGGACCGCGCTGGGAGCGGATGAGGTTCTGGGCCGCCAGCCGCTTCAGGGCCTCGCGGATCGTCGGGCGGGAGACGCCGAAGCGGGCCGCCAGCTCGTCCTCGGTCGGCAGGCGCTCGTCGACCTGCAAGCCGCCTGACAGGATCGCCTCGCGGATCGAGCGCGCGATCTGCTTCGACAGGCCTTCCGCCACAACCGACTGGTAATTGATCGCCATTCTACCCCGATCCAAGCTCGATTTCTTAATTCGTCAGACGAATGTTTATTTCGTTGATAAGACCATCTTCGCGCGTTTAGCATAGAGGTTCAACGCCCGATTCAACCCCATTCAACCGAGGTTGCGCGCTTAAGGAAAACGCCGGGAGGCCAAGGGGTTTTGCCGTTGGACTTCCGAGCCCCGCCAACCGCCCAGCCTTTGCGCCCCTCGCCTCGCCCCCCTCGCCCCGCCCCCCGCCGAACACCGACAGCTGAAAGGACAATCCCCATGAAATTGCTCGAGATCGTTGACGACGGTCCGATCCGCACCATCGCCATCAACCGGCCGGAGCGGCGCAACGCCCTCAACTATGCGACGCTGATGGAGATCCGGGAGGCGATCAAGGACACCAAGGCCAAAGCCAAAAGCGGCGACGCCGTTCGGGCGGTCATCGTCACCGGCCGGGGCGGGGCCTTCTCCTCGGGTGCGGACGTCAAGGAATGGAGTTCCAAGAAGAAGGACGCGGACGAGCCCGGCCATGACTGGGTCGCGGTGGCGCTCCAGATGATGCAGGACGTCTTCGAACTGCCGATCCCGACCATCGCCATGATCGACGGGGCGGCGGCGGGGGCGGGCCTGGACCTTGCCCTCTGCTGCGATTTCCGCTTCGCGGCGGACCGGTCGAAGTTCATCTGCGCCTATACGCGGATCGGCTTCCCGCCGGATGCGGGCGGGTCCTGGCTCCTGCCGCGGCTCATCGGGATCGAGCGCGCCAAGCTCTTCGTCTATACGGGCGACATGTGGGACGGCACGAAGGCGCAGCAGAACGGCATGGTGACCGAGGTCCACAAGGCCGAAGATCTCGAGGCCGCCACCATGGCCTTTGCCAGGAAGCTCGCCTCGGGTCCCTCGGTCGCCCAGGGCCAGGCCAAGGGGCTTCTGGACCGGGCGCAGAACCGCGCCTTCGCCGAGCAGCTTCGCGAAGAACACCGGGCGGGGCGGATCTGCGCCGAGACCTGGGACCATAAGGAAGCGTTGGCCGCCTTCGCCGAGCGGCGCGAGGTCAAGTTCCAGGGGAAGTAATGTTCAAGTCCTTCTCCGCCCTTCAGGGGGGAGAAGGATTTAGGATGAGGTGGGGCGAGGGCGCTGAGGCGCCGGAGCATCTTGCCGGTGGAAAGATGCTCCGGCAGTAAGACTGCCCTCGCCCCACCTCACCCCGACCCTCTCCCCCCAGCCTCTCGCGCAAGCAAGCTTGCGCTGCCGGCCAGGCGGAGAGGGAGAAGTAATGTAGGGAGACGAGAGAGCATGGATTTCGAGCTGAGCTTCGAGCAACAGGAACTCGTCACGGCGCTGAAGCGCTTCGTCGAAACCGAGCTCTATCCGCATGAGGATCTGGTGGAACGCGAACGCGGCGTCCCGCCGGACCTCGCCGCGGAGATCAAGAAAAAGGCCATCGACAACGGCTTCTACGCCATGAACATGCCCGAGGAGCTGGGGGGCGGCGGGCTCGACGCCCTCACCCTGTCGCTGGCCGAAAAGGAAATCGGCAAGGCGGGCTCGGGCCTGGGCATTCTCATAGGCCGCCCGACCCGCATCCTGCTCGCCTGCAAGGACGACCAGATCGAGGAATACCTGATGCCCTCGATCCGGGGCGAGCGGAAGAACTGCTTCGCCCTGACCGAGCCCGGCGCCGGGTCCGATGCCCGCGCCATCACCACCCGCGCGGTGAAGGACGGCGACGACTTCATCGTCAACGGCACCAAGCTTTATATCAGCGCCGCCGATATCTCCGACTTCATCATCCTGAACACGGTGAGCGGCGTCGAGGAGACCCCGCGCGGCCCGCGCAAGCTCTTCACCACCTTCCTCCTCGACAAGAACACGCCGGGCGTGACCGTGACGCCGATGCTGAGCATCTGCACCCATGGCTACAACCCGAACACGATCTATCTGGAGGATGTGCGGATTCCGAAGTCCAAGATCCTGGGCGAGGAAGGCAAGGGCTTCAGCATCGCCAACGAATGGCTCTATGCCGGCCGCGTCATGCTGTCGGCCCATTGCGTCGGCCGGGGCGAGCGGGTGATGGAGATGACGGCGGATTGGGCCGCCAACCGCAAGGCCTTCGGCAAGGCCATCGGCGACTTCCAGGGCACGGGCTTCAAGCTCGCCGACATGGCGACCGAATTGAGGCTCGCGGACCTGATGACCTTGAACTGCGCCTGGAAGATGGATCAGGGCACCTTGACCCGCCAGGAAGCCTCCATGTGCAATGTCTTCGCCTCGGAAATGATTTTCCGGCTGACCGACAACGCCATGCAGATCTTCGGCGGCATGTCGATGATGGAGGACTTCCCGATCCAGCGGTACTGGCGCGACGCGCGGGTGGAACGGATCTGGGAAGGCACGTCGGAAATCCATCGCGACATCATCGCGCGGGATATCCTGAAGCCCTATCGCAAGTAGCGGAGTCCTTGAAGACATGTTCGAAAAGACTTTGCTTGCCGGGAAACGGGCCCTCGTCACGGGCGGCGGCACCGGCCTTGGCCGGTCCATCGCCGCGCGCTTCATCGAGCTGGGCGCGAAGGTCGCCATCTGCGGCCGCCGCCAGGAAGTGCTCGCCGAAACCAAGGCGGCTTTAGACAAGGAAGCCGGCGAGGAACGGGTCTCGATCTTCCCCTGCGATATCCGGGACGCCGCCTCGGTAGAGGCCATGCTGGACGGGATCTGGGCGGAAGGGCCGCTCGACATCCTGGTCAACAACGCCGCCGGGAACTTCATCGCCCAGTCGGAAAAGCTCTCGCCGCGCGCGGTGGACGCGGTCTTGAACATCGTCGCCCATGGCACCGCCTATGTGACCCTGGGCTGCGGCAGGCGCTGGATCGGCGCGGGCCGCAAAGGCACGGTCCTGACCATCGCCACCACCTATGCGGAAACGGGCTCGGCCTATGTGCTGCCCTCGGCCATGGCCAAGGCGGCCATCGTCGCCATGACCCGCAGCCTCGCCGTCGAATGGGGTCCGAAGGGCATCCGCCTCAACGCCGTGGCGCCCGGCCCCTTCCCCACCGCCGGGGCCTGGGAACGGCTGGTGCCGCGCGCCGATCTCGCCCAGAAATTCGAGACCAAGAACCCGCTGGGCCGCCCCGGCCGGCACGAGGAACTGTCCGATCTTGCCGTCTATCTGGTGTCCGACAAATCCGGCTATATCAACGGCGAGGTCGTGACCATCGACGGCGGCGAATGGCTACAGGGCGCGGGGCAATTCAATTTCCTCTCCGAACTGACCGACGCCGAATGGGACAGCATGAAGCCGGCCAAACGCTGAGGTGACGAGCATGACCACCGATCCGCGCCGAGAAGCCCGCCGCGCCAATGTGAAGCGTCTCCTGCGGCCCAAGAGCGTCGCCTTCATCGGCGGCAGCCGGGCGGCCAAGTCGATCCAGGCGACGCAAGCCGCCGGTTTCAAAGGCCCGATCTATGCGGTGAACCCCAAGCTCACCGAGATCGAAGGGGTGCGCTGCTATCCCACGGTGGACGACCTGCCGGAGGCGCCGGATGCGACCTTCATCCTCTCGCCCATCGAATCGACGATTGCCTCGGTCCGATCCCTCGACCGGCGCGGGGCGGGGGCGGCGGTCTGCTTCGCCGCCGGGTTCGCGGAATTGGGGGAGGCCGGCGAAGGGTTGCAGCAGGAGCTGGTGGAGGCTTCGGGCAATCTCGCCCTGGTCGGCCCCAATTGCTACGGCGTCATCAATTACGTCAACGGCGGCAGCCTCTGGCCCAATACCTATCCGGCCGTGACCTCCGGCACCGGCGTCGCGGCGCTGGCCCAGAGCGGCAATTGCTGCATCCATCTTTGCCAGAGCGAGCGGTCCGTGCCCTGGAGCTATATCGTCAGCGTCGGCAATCAGGCCGCTCTCGGCGTCGAGGACTATATCCCGGCGCTGGTCGACGACGAGCATGTCCGGGCCATCGGGATCTATCTCGAAGGCCTGCGGGACGTGCAGGCCTTCCACGAGGCGGCCCTGCTGGCGGCCGAACGCGGCAAGCCCATCGTCGTGTTGAAATCCGGCATGAGCCAGGCCGGCGCGCGGGTCGCCTTGAGCCACACCAGCTCCATCGCCGGCACGGATACGATGTACGACGCGCTTTTCGAGCGGACCGGCGTCATCCGGGTCCGGACATTGCCCGAACTTGAAGAGACCCTGAAGCTGCTCTCGGTCTGGGGGGCGGTACCGGGCAAGAGGCTCGTGTCCTTCTCCGCTTCGGGCGGGGATTCCGGGCTCGCGGCCGACTACGCCGATCTCGCCGGGTTGGAACAGCCCCAGCCGACCGAGGCGCAGCGCCAGGCGGTGCTGGCGGAACTGCCGGAATATGGCCAGGTCTCGAACCCGGTCGATTTCACCGCCGCCCTCTGGGGCATGGGCGAGCCCTTGGAGCGCATCTTCACGAGCCTGATGAAAGAAGGCGCCGACAAGGGAATGCTGGTCGTCGACCATTCCCGCGACGCGCCGGGCGTCATCTCTCCCGCCGTCGACGCGATGACCGGGGCCATGGTCAACGCTTATCGCGCCACCGGCAAGCGGGCCGCCATCGCCTCGATGAATCCCGAGTCGATGCCCGAAGTCCTGCGGGAAAAGATGATCCGCGCCGGCGTCGTGCCGCTCCAGGGCATGGACGACGCCATGCGCGCCATCTCCAAGACCGCCGATCATGCCGAATGGCGCGAGAAGCTGACGGCAGCCACCCGGCCGGCACTGCCCCTCCCGGTGATCGCCGTCAATGAGGACAATGCCCAGCTGCTCGATGAAAAGGCCGGCAAGGAGGCGCTCGCCCGCCACGGTCTTCCCGTTCCGCAAAATCGTGCCGCCACGCTCGCCGAGGTCGCCGCGGCATCGGAAGCCTTGGGTTTTCCCGTCGCGGTGAAGGCCTTGCATAAGGACCTCCCCCATAAGACGGAAGCGGGTGCGGTCGCGCTCAACATCCGTTCCGGCGCGGAAGCCAAGGAGGCGGCGGAGCGGATCCTGCGCAACGTCGCCCATCACGACAGCTCCCTCAAGCTCGAAAAATTCCTCGTTGAGAAGATGGCCGACCGGCCGCTCGCCGAATTGCTGGTCGGCGTGAAACGCGACGCGCGGTTTGGCCTCTGCCTCGTGGTCGGCGCGGGCGGCATCCTGGTGGAACTCCTGAAGGAAGCTGCCACACTCCTGCTGCCCGTGCGGCGCGAAAACGTGGAGGCGGTGCTGCGGCGCGGCGCGCTCGGCCGCATCCTCCAGGGCTATCGCGGCAAGGAACCGGCCGATATCGCGGCGACCATCGACGCGGTCATGGCCGTGGCGGCTTTCGCCGAGGCGAACAACGACCGGCTCGTCGAGCTCGACGTCAATCCGCTCCTCGTGATGGGCGAGGGCAAGGGCGCCCTGGCGGTCGATGCCCTGATCCGGATCGTCGGCGAGCCCCGCTGATCGCTTTCGGATGAAAAGCGCCGGGAGCCATTGTAAAAGGGGAGCCTCATGGCCCCTCCCCCTCGCGCGCCCAATCTCGATCCCTATGTGCAATTCGCCCAGCAGCAGCTCCAATCAGGGGACTTCGCGGGCGCGGACGCCACATGCCGCGCCATACTCCTGCAGGACGCCAAGCATCCCGTCGCCCTGACCTTTCTCGGGATCGTCGCGGGGCAAACGGGAGATTACGGGGCGGCGGTGGCCTGCTTCGAACAGGCGCTCGTCCGCGACCGCAACAACGCCTCCCTTCATCACAACCTCGCCGAGGCCTATCGCTATCAGGGCAAGTTCGAGCGGGCCTGGGACAGCTATCGCCGCGCCACCGCCATCGAACCCAATCTGCTCGCCGCCCATGTGAATTGCGCCGAAGCCGCCAAGGCCGCCGCTGAGAAGGCCGAGGCCGAGGGTGCCGCCGCTGCCGCCCGCAAGTGGCGCCGCGCCGCCGCCCGGGAGCTCGGCATCGTCGGGCTCATCCATACCAGCGAGCAGCAGGGCAAGGCTGCCGAAGCCGCCTATCACGACGCCCTGGCGCTCGACCCCGCGAATACCGAGATCGAAGGGCATCTGGGCGATCTCCTCCTGCTCCAGGGCCGCTTGAGCGAGGCCGAGGGGGTCTATCGCGACGCCCTGGTCTCCGATCCCCGAGCCGCCAAATGCTGGAACAATCTCGGCAGCGCCCTGATGGACCAGGGTCGCTGGGACGAGGCGGAGCAGGCTTTCCGCCAGACCTTGAAGCTCGATCCGCATTTTCACGAAGCCGCCTCCAACCTCACCCATGGGAAGCTGCTCAATCTCTGCTATCCCGCCGAAGTCACTGCCGAAGAACTCTTCGAGGCCCACCGCGCCTGGGGGGACGAGGTCATAGCCAAGGCGCGGCGGATCACCCCGCCCTTTCCCAACACCAAGGACCCGGAACGCCGTCTCAGGGTGGGCTATGTCTCGCCCGATTTCCGGCAGCATTCGGTCAGCTATTTCTTCGAGAGCCTGCTGGCCTCCCACGACCGTTCCAAGATCGATCCGATTCTCTACGCCGAGGTCGCAAAGCCCGACGCGGTGAGCGAAAGGTTCAAGGGCTATGCCACCTGGCGCCCCACAGTCGGCCTCAGCGACCTGAAGCTTCAGCAGCGCATCCGCGACGACCGGATCGATATCCTCGTGGATCTGGCGGGACACACCAACGGCACCCGCCTCAACGCCTTTGCGCCGAAGCCCGCGCCAGTGACCATAAACTGGCTGGGCTATCCCGCGACGACGGGCCTGCCGACCGTCGATTACCGGATCACCGACGTCTGGGCCGACCCTCCGGGCCGCGCCGACGAGCTTCACACCGAGAGGCTGATCCGGCTTCCGGGCGGGTTTCATTGCTATCAGCCTCCCGCGGGCTGGCCAGCCGTCTCACCGACTCCCGCGCTGACCAAGGGCTTCGTCACTTTCGGATCGTTCAACAACCCCTCGAAGCTGACCACGCAGGTGCTGGAGACCTGGGCAAGGCTGCTTGCGGGATTGCCCGGGTCGCGGCTCCTGCTCAAGGGCAAGACCCTTGCGGATCCGGCCCAGGTGGACCGCTTCCAGGCCATCTTCGCCGGTCATGGCGTCACGCCTGACCGCCTCGATCTCAAGGCGATGATCCCCAGCATGGCGGAACATGTGGCGCTCTATGGCGAGATCGACATCGGGCTCGATCCCTTCCCCTACAACGGCACCACCACGACCTGCGAAGCGCTGTGGATGGGCGTCCCGGTGGTGACGCTGGTGGGCGACCGGCACACGTCGCGCGTGGGCCTCAGCCTGCTCTCGCAGCTCCGCTTGGAGCATCTGGCCCTGCCAGACCCCGAAGCCTATATCCGCCAGGCGACGACGCTCGCCAAGGACATCCCCGCGCTCAACACGCTCCGCCTCGGCATTCGCCAGCGGATGGCGCTTTCCTCGCTTTGCGACCGCCCCGCTTTCGCCGCCAAATTCGAGGCAGCGCTCCGCCAGGCTTGGCGGATCTGGTGCGCGTCATAGGCCTTATGGCTGGGCGTCAGCCGCGCGGAAGGATCGCTATATCCCCGTGGCAGCCTGCGAAATGCAGGAAATAGTTCTCCGAAAGCCACTTGCGGGCAAGGGTCGCGGCCTCGAAATCGCTGAACGGGGTTCCGAAGCGCCCGAGTTGGAGCTGTTGTTGCTGGATCAAATAGAGGAAGAGGGCGTTGAAGCGGGAATCGAGCCAATGGGCAAGCCGCTCTTCCTGGATGAGATGCGACATGGGCCGCATCTCATAATTCATTTCCGCGCCGCCGGGATCTTCAAAGTCGCGATAGACCCGCTCGAAAAGGTCCCGATGATGGACGGGCGAAAGAACCAGAACGCCGGTTTGCACGATGTGGCTATGCCGCCGGGGAACACCGGGAAAGAGCCCGTGATAGGCCGCCGGATCGAGATAGGAAGCGCAGATGCGGGCTGCTTCCGGCCGTCGCAGCCGTGTCCAGTGCTGCACCAACCCGTTGATGATCTTCTGGCGCATGGCGCGGGAGGGGTAACGATGCTCGTCGGTCGCCCCGATCTTCTCGACCGGCACGCCTGAGACCACGCAGGGCGCCGCGGGATTTACCGCGATATCGGCGTCGAGCCAGAGCACACGGTCATAGCTTCCCGCGACCTCCGGCCCCAGCACCAGGCATTTCTGCCAAGCGGGAGACCGGCTGCGCCCGCGCTCCGACCGGTCGAGCAACTCGGGAAGGACGATGAGGTCATAACCGTGCCGCGCCGCATAGGCCCGCCATCCGGCTTCTGAATAGTCACGCCAGAGGGTCTCGTATTTTTCGCCGACAGCTAGAGTGACGATGGCCTTCTTCACGCTCCGCCTCCGGGATTTGGACTCGCCGCGTTCCTGGCGTAGAGCGGCGTATCCGTCGCCACCTGCGTCAGCCCGGCCTCTGCGATTTCCGCCGCGACGCTGTCGCTTGCCTGCACATCGGTGAGGAGCAGCATGGCATGAAGATTGGCAGCAAGTATCCCTTGCGCCCAACCGGCACGCCATTCGGAAACGGTTGCCGCCAGGAGATCCCATTGCGCCGGGTTGTGTGCGCCCCCTTGCCCAGCAGAGGTGATTCGACCCGCGAATCCCGCAGCGAGGAGACGCGGCTGAAATTGCGACCCTTCGATATCTTCCGCCGCGAGATCGAGGCGCGGAAGATCCGCGCAATCGGTAACGAAGGCCGGATCAACTCCCGGAGACACCAGCATCCGGACCCGTTCCCGCCCGATGTGTATCGCTTGCACGATCTCGTATAGAGCGGCCCGGCCCAGGACTGCCGCGCGATCCGTCGCCGTCGCCCCCTGACATCTACGCTCCAGCGCCAGATCGAACTCCGGCCGCACCGTCCCCGCATCGATCAGCGCGAAGAAATCGCCCAGAATGCGATCGGTCGAATAATGCGCCTCATAGTGGGACTTGCCAGCACTGGCGATCTTGCGCGTCAGGTCCGGGTCGGCCAAAAGCGCCCAGGCTTTCTCGACGCAGTCCCTGTCGTCGTCATAGGCGACGTAGTGAACCCCCTCGATAAACAGGAGGTCGAGCCCGGAGGCGGGGTTGAGGCGATCGGAGAGCAGGAAACCGCCACTGGCCAAGACCTCCATGAAGCGGAGGTTGAAGTCTCCGTTGAGACTGCAATTCAGATTGACGCGGCTTCGAGCGTGGAGCGCCCTGGTCTGGGCAGATGTGGCGCTCATCACGCGCAAGGGCAGGCCTGCCGCAATCAGCGATTGGCAAAGCGCGCGGCGGCGTGGATGAAATTTCCCCGCCTGCCCTACGAAACTGAAGGGAATATCCGGCTTGGCCTTTGGCTGGACGGGCAGGCGTCGGATGTTGATCCCCGGCAACCAATAGACCGGACCTATTCCCGCCTCGATAAAGAAATGGGCATGGTGGCGGTCGTAATCGATGATGATCGCATCGTAATGCTCTTGCAGCGCATAGCCGATGAGCCGCTGCAACGGCTTGGCCAGATGGTGCGTATCGCCGAGCAGCAGGACTTTACGACACTTCAGGCCAGCCACATTTGCCGGCAGGTTCACGCCCGAACTGTCCACGCGCGCCACGAAAAGGTCGGGCCGTTGCTCGAGGGGCAAGGAGGCGACCACCGGCGCGATGTCATAGGAACCGGAGGCGGTCTTGATCGAAATGACTCGCTTGCCATTCCGGCTGTCCGGGTAATGCGGGCCGCAGATCACCTGATCTGGCGCCAGCAGGGGCGGCGGGATATAATCCGGCGGGCTATGGGTGGACTGTAAAATCTTCAAAAAAACCGCCGGCACAGCCTTGAGAACGCACCGTCTTAGTATCGCGACTGAAGGAAAGGTTCAATCGTCCCACCGATGATCGACCCAAACGATCTTTCGACCTTGTCGGACAAGGAATTGCTGCGCGTCCTCCGCGAGCTCCATGACAAGGGCGATGTGGCGATGGAGATCCGAACCAAAGCCCTGGAGCATATCGATAGCCCCGTCGCGATCGAGGCCGACGGCAATATCTGGGTCTATGCGCTGGTCGTTATCGTCGCCGCGATCTGGTGGTGGCAGGGAACGCCTTGGGGACTTGGCGCCATCGCGGTCGGCCTGACGATCTATTATACGTTGGGACGCGCCTGGATCCGGAGGCGGCTCGTGCGGCGTGTCCGCGAGAAGGCTTTTTTCGATATAGACCAATGGCGCACCTTGTGGCGCCTGGGCGGCATCACGCTGACCGCAGGTCCTGGCGAAAGCGACAACCGCTGTGCTGCACCCGAGGGGAATTGGATGGAATTCGTCCGACGCCGGGCCACCAGCCCTTCATGATGAATTTCGGCATCGGACCGATAAGAACAGAGCCACCCCGGTTCTCCCGGAGTGGCCCCATCCCTCGTTAACGACCGGCCTCAAGGCTAAAGTGTTGCTACCCTAGCTCGCGAGCCACTGGGTCCAGCGCTCCCGAACCTGCGGCATCTTCGGCGCGAGCCACTCGGCGTCGAGCTTGAAGGACACTTTTTCGTTCTGCGGCGCGCTGGGAGACAGCGCCAGCACTTCCTTGGGCAGGTATTGCAGCGACGCCGGGTTGGACGGCCCATAGAACATCAGCTCGCAGAACTTGGCTTCGCCCTGCGGTTGGATGATGTATTCCAGGAACTGGAAGGCCGCCTTCTTGCGTGGCGTGCCCTTGGCCACGCACCAGCAGCCGGCATCGTTCTCGCTCTCGTTCCAGACGATCTGGAGCGGCACACCCTGGTTCATCTGGATCTGAGCGCGCGCGTTCCACATGCCGATCATATCGACCTCGGCGTCGCGGATGAGCTGCTCGGACTGGTTGCCCTGGGTCCACCAGACCTTGATATGCGGCTTGATCTGGTCGAGCTTCTTGAAGGCCCGATCGAGATCGAGCGGGAAGAGCTTGTCCTTCGGCACGCCGTCCGCCAGCAGGGCGAAGGGAATCGCCGCCTGGGGATAATTATACATCGACCGGTTGCCGGGGAATTTCTTCACATCCCAGAAATCGGCCCAGCTCTGGGGCCCGCCGTTGGGGAACTTGTCCTTGCGATAGACAAGGCAGGTGCCCAGCACGACGGAATTGACGCCCGCGTCCCGATGCAGGGTCGAAGCCGGCACGTTGTTCTTGTTGAAGATCGTGTAGTCGATGGGCTCGACCAGCTTTTCGTCCACCGCCTGGTTGAAGTCGATCGAACCGAGGCTGGTGATATCCCAGTCGTAGGTGCCGCTCTGGACCTGTGCCTTCATCTTGGAGAGCGACACGGGTTCCACGGTCTTGATCTGGATGCCCGTCTTGGCCGTGAAAGGTGCGAAATAGGCGACTTTCTGGGCGTCCGTCCAGGATCCGCCCCAGGTATTCACATAAAGGATATTTTCCTGAGCCGCCGCTTTGCTGCCGATGATGGCTGGCGCCACGGCGGTCCAGGCAGCCGAGGCCGCTCCCGCCCTCAGGATCGTGCGACGCGTGAACTTCCCGTCCAAAACTTTCTGTATCGTCATTATAAGCCTCCCGAATGAACTCGTCGCGACGAGACGACAGAGTTGTCCCTCGGAAGCTTATAGACAGCCCGACTTTTCGTACAGATGCCGCACCGCACAAAGACGCAGCAGGACTAAGCTGTCGCCTCTTCCAGCTGGTCGCGTTTTTCCTCCCAGCGCAAGGCAGCATCGGGGGGATAGATGCATTGCTCTTCCGCCATGGCCGGCCATTCCGGAACGCGCAGCCAGAGCCGCAGAAGCAGCCGCCGGCGCTCCTTCTCCGGATAGTTCTCGAAATCCGTCCGCCCATGGATGAGCTTCCGGTTATTCAGGAACTGAATGTCGCCTGCCTGGAGCTTCATATCGAGATAGACATCGGGGTGATTGCCCAGCGCCGCGAAGACCTCGATCGCCGCTTGCTCCTCAGGCGTGAGCTTGATGTCGCCGGCCTGCACCGCCCGCTCGATGCGGCCGCGCACGAAATGACAGTTGAGCCAGCCGTCCTTCGCCATATAGGCGGGGACCTTGTGCGGGCTCAAGGCCGGCATGCCCGCCGCTTCCGCGTCGCTGTCCGGCATGCGCATATGGAACCCATCGTACATGAGCTTCAGGAGGCCCGGGCAGAGATCCATCATCAGGTTATGGACGGCATGGGCGCTTGCCACCCGGCTCTCGCCACCAGATCGCGCGGCCCGGATCGACAGCATCGAGAGAATGTCGCAAGCGTCCGTATGAAGGAGCAGCCGCCCCTTCGAATGATAGGCCCGACGGCGGCGCGGATCCGGCTCCTCGTCGCTGACGTCCATGACATGGCCGAGCCTTTCGCCCAGAAAGCTCTGCGCCAGCCCTTGGCCGAAATGGGTGCCGATGCCCCAGAACATCGTCTCAAGTTCGGGCACCGAATATCCTTCGACGCGCACGCCGCGCGCCACCGCGAAGCCACGTCCGTTCGCCACCTCTTCCTTGATCGCGGCCATGGTGCCGCGCAGGCTCTCCAGCGGGAAATCATCCCGGGTCACATCATCGATGGTGAGCCCCTTGGCCCGGACCCGCTTCATGCAATGGTCGAGTTCGTCCAGCGCGTCCTTCGGCAGTTCGACGATCCAGTCGGTCGTCTTCGCCATGTCGCGCCCCATCCAGACGGATTTTCCGGTCGGTCGAATGAAATCCATGAGTTCTACCTTTCCGTCTGTCCGTCCTGGGCGGAAGATTACCCCTAGGACCTTTCGATTGAAAGTCCGACATCAAGGAAAAGCTCAGGTTTCCGACAAGGCCGAAGCATCGGCAAGACAGCGCCGCACCACCCTGACCCATTCGAATTGAGGATCGGCGCAACGGGCATTGGCGTCGAAATGGTCGCAGCCGTCGAGGACTCGCAGGAGGGGATTTCCTCCGGCCGCCCGCAGCGCGTCGATCATCGCCGGGCTCTGCGCCAGAATATGGGGAAGGTCCCGGGACCCATAGGCGACGAAGAAGGGCGGCGCCTCCGGCCCGACGCAATGCAGGGGACTGGCCTTGGCGGGGGAGGTCCCTCCCAGGAAAGCCCGCAAGGCCTGGGCCTCCGCCTCGGGTCGGCCCTCAGGATCGAGATCGACCGGCGTGCTGAGCGCGTGGCAGGCCTTAACGACATCCGCCGGAATCCCCCGCGATATGAAGCCTTGCCGATCCAGCGCGGCAAGCGCCGCGAGGTGCCCTCCCGCCGAATGCCCGCCGATCTGAATGCGATCCGGGTCGCCCCCGTATCGCGCGATATTGCGATAGACCCAGGCGATCGCTTCATAGGTATCGTGCAAGGGCAGAGGGAATTGCACCGCCGGAGCTAGACGGTAGGAGATCGAGACGAAAATCGCCGGCAGGCTGGTGAGGGGCGGCGCCATGAAGCCCATCCATTCCTTATAGCCGATCCGCCAGGCGCCCCCGTGAAGGAAGCAAAGCACCGGCAGGCGGGCAGCTTCCCTGACCTCGCGAGGCAGGTAGATATCGAGCTTCTGCCAATAATCGGCGCCATAGGCCTGGTCAAGGACGCAGGGGTGAGTCCGCTGCACCTCCAGGGTGTCCGCCAAAGCACGCTCGCCATAAAGCCGCGCCGCCGCATGGATGGGCGGCGGCTGCGGGGGAAGATCTGGGAAGGACATCCGATGCTCACTCCGTGGCAGGTGCCGGAACAGGCGCGCCCGCCCGCCGCGCGGGGCGCAGGAACATCAACAGCGGAATCGCGCAGAAGCAGACGATCATCATGAGCTTGAAGTTGTTGTTATAGCCGATCATCGCCGCCTGGGCGTTGACCATATGATCCAGCGCCGAAAGCCCGCCCAAGGTATCGAGCGACCAGAAGGATTGGACCGCAGGCTCCCGGAGCGCTTGATTGTAGGGGGTAACACTCTCCGCCAGGACGGCATGGTTGATCTGGATGCTGCGGCCGAGAACGGTCTCGGCGATGGCGATGCCGATGCTCCCGCCCGTGTTCCGGATGAGACTATAGAGGGCCGTCGCTTCGGTCCGCATCTCGGGCTTCAAAGATCCGAAAGCCACGGCGTTCAGCGGGACGAAGAGGAAACCGAAAGACAGGCCCTGGATCACGCCCGCGGTGATGAAGGGCCACATGTCCATGGCGCTGGAGAAGCCCGTCATCTGCCAGAGCGCGAAGCCCATGCCGCCATAGGCCAGCGCCAGGAAGAAGCGCACGTCCACCCGGCCGATGAAGCGGCCGATCATCATCATGACGAGCATCATGGCGATGCCTCGCGGGGCCTGGAGCATGCCCGTGGTGGTGATCGGGTAGTTCAGCATCGTCAGCATCGCCGGGAAGAGTGCCAGCGTCGCGTACATGATGAAGCTGGCGATGAACATGAAGATATTGGCCACCACGAAATTGCGGTCGCGGAAGATGGCGGGCGTCAGAAAGGGCTTCTTCGCCGTTATCATATGGACGAGGAAGATCCAGATCGCGGCAAGCGCCAGCCCCGCCTCCACCACGATCTCGGAAGAGCCGAACCAATCCTTGCTGTGGCCTCGATCCAAAACCATCTGGAGCGCGCCGATGGCGAGACTCAGGAAGGCGAAACCGAAAAGATCGAAGGGACGGCCCCTGTCGCGTTTCGATTCGGTGAGGAAAACCAGGATGCCGAAGAAGGCGATGATGCCGATCGGCAGATTGATGTAGAAGACCCAGCGCCAGTTGAAGCTATCCGTCAGCGCGCCCCCGATGGTCGGCCCCAGGATCGGCGCGACCATGATGCCGACGCTCCAGATCGACATGGCCGATCCGTGCTTCTCCTTGGGGTAGATGTCCAGGAGCACGGCCTGGGACAAGGGCACGAGCGCCGCACCGAAGACACCCTGAAGCATCCGGAAAACGACGATCTGCGGCAGGGTCGCCGCAGCCCCGCAGAGCATCGAAGCGAAGGTGAAGCCCGCAACTGAGATAAGAAAGACCGTCCGGCGCCCGAGCCGCGCGACCAGCCATCCCGTGACCGGGGTCATGATCGCCGCGGCCACGATATAGGAAGTCAGCACCCAGGAGATTTCCTCCTGGGACGCCGAAAGACTGCCCTGCATATGAGGCAGAGCCACATTGGCGATGGAGGTGTCGAGCACCTGCATGATCGTCGCCAGCATGATCGCGCAGGTGATGAGACCCCGGTTGCGAACCGGATGGAGAGGGGCTGGCGAGGATGAGAGCGCGGCGGACATCGTGTACAATCTAGCCCGGCGAAGAGGACGCGACCTATCGGTTTTTCACCCGCCGCTTGAACCCATCCGGCTGGCGGTCTAGCGTAAATGGAGAGTGGGAGGAGCCCATGGCCGCAGTCCGATGGACGATCGAACCCTTGCCCCGGCCCCCCGGCGCCGAGGTCCGCGGGCTCGACGCAAGTTGCCTCGGCGAAAACGATGTCCAGGCGCTGAAAGAGGCCATGGCCGATCATGGCCTTCTCATCTTGCGCGACCAGAAGCTGACACCCGCCGATCTCATCGCCTTGAGCCAGCCCTTC
This sequence comes from Rhodospirillales bacterium, assembly GCA_947473305.1. Classification (GTDB taxonomy): domain Bacteria; phylum Pseudomonadota; class Alphaproteobacteria; order ATCC43930; family CGMCC-115725; genus CANJCB01. The sequence goes on along the minus strand of CANJCB010000016.1, from coordinate 78,247 downwards.
GGCGCATTGGAGCCACCGACCCGCGAGCAGTTCACGCTGCCGGAAGAGCCCGATATCTTCGTCATCTCCAATGTCGTGGAAAACGGCCGCCCCATCGGCAGCGCCAACGACGACATGGCCTGGCACACCGACCAGATCTATTTCGACCGGCCGACCGCCTATACTTTCCTCTACGGCATCGAGACGCCCACCGAGGGCGCCAATACCCTCTTCTGCGAGACCTATGAGCTTTATGACGAACTCGACGCGGAAACCCGCGAAGGCTACGCCAACATCGATATCGAATACAGCCACAACAAGCTTTTCGCCGGCCGTCTCACGCCGGAGCAGATGCTGCGTCACCCGGATGTGGTTCATCCCCTGGTGCGGACCCACCCGGTCAACGGCCGGAAGTCGCTCTATTTCGGCCGCCGCAAGCTGTCCCGGCCGCTCGGCATGCCGGAAGACGAGGGACTGCGCTTTCTCGACCGGTTGAACGAGCGGGCGACCCGGCCCGAGCGGGTCTATAAGCACCAGTGGCGGCCCCGCGATCTCCTGATGTGGGACAATCGGGGTCTCCTGCACTCCGCCACGCCCTACGACCAGGCGAAGCACCGCCGCATCGTCCATCGCACCAGCGTCATCGGCGAGAAACCCTATTAGTGAGCAGACTCATGACGAATACCCAGCTACGCCTCAAACCCCTGCCCCGCCCGCCGGGCGCCGAGGTCCTCGACTTCGACGCGAGCGGGCTCGGAGCCGAAGGGGCCGAGGCCATGATGACGGCGCTGGCCGAACATGGTCTCTTGATCCTGCGCGACCAGAAGCTGACCCCGGCCGAACTGGTCGCCATCAGCCGCAATTTCGGCGAGCTCGAGCCGCCGACGCGCGACCAGTTCTGCCTGCCTGAACATCCCGAAGTCTTCGTCGTTTCCAACGTGGTGGAAAATGGCCGGCCCATCGGGCTCGCCAACGACGATCTCGCCTGGCACACCGACCAGACCTATTTCGCGCGGCCGACGGCCTATACGTTCCTTTATGGTATCGAAACGCCGCGCGAGGGGGCGGACACGCTTTTCTGCGAAACCTACAGTCTCTATGAGGGGCTCGACCAGGCGACCCGCGACCGCTACGCCGGCATCAAGATCGAGTTCAGCCACCGGAAGCTTCATGGCGGCAACGTGTCGCCCGAGCAGGAGGCCCGCTATCCGGATGTGGTTCATCCCCTAGTCCGCACCCATCCCATCAGCGGCCGGAAATCGCTCTATTTCGGCCGGCGCAAGCATGCGACGCTCCTGGACGTCCCGGTGGAGGAAGGAGCCGCTTTCCTCGATTGGCTGAACGAGACCGCAAGCCGCCCCGACCGGGTCTACGCCCATAAGTGGCGGCCGGGCGATCTCCTGATCTGGGACAACCGCGGCATGCGGCATTCGGCGACGCCCTACGACAAGGAGAAGGAGCGCCGCATCGTCTACCGGACCAGCGTGGTGGGCGAGGTGCCGTTCTGAGGACCTGCGCCGCCTACTCCTTGGAAAGCCAGGCATCCACCCAATTCCCGCCCGTGCTCTGAACCTTGCCCCAGACCCCCTGCAACCGCACGGAAGCGCCATCGACGGACCGGCGCTGGTGGATGTTGAAGATCGGCACGTCGCGCGCCAGAATCGCCTGGACTTCACGATAATGCTTCGCCCGCTCGTCGAAGGAAGTGCCGCTCTGGCCCTGCACGAAAAGCTCGTCCACCTGGGGATTTGAATAGCTGCCCGCATTGCCGAAGGTGAGGCCGATCTGCGCGGTGACATAGGCCTTGGCCATGCCGAGGGCCGGATCGTAGTTGCTCGCGTAATTCTGGAAGGACATGTCGAAGTCCTTGTCCTGGAAGACGCGCTTCAAGAGGCTCGCGCGCTCCTGGCTCTCGACCGAGGCATCGACACCGATTGCCAGATACATGCTCTTCATCGCGCCCGCGACTTCCATGAATTCCGGATAGTCGTTGGCATAGGTCAGAAGTTTCAAGGGGAAGCGCTTGCCGTCGGCGCCGCGCTTCAATCCCGCTTCATCCAAGAGCGCCTCGGCCGCTTTCGGATCGTAGGGATACATCTTGTCGTAGTCGATATCGGGATTGCCGTACCAGGCGATATCCGTCGTGAAGGGCTGGGTGCTCTTCTTGCCAATGTTGAAGAAGGCGGTCTTGAAGATGTAGTCGCGGTCGACCGCCATCATCAAAGCCTGCCGAACCCGCCGATCGTCGAAGGGCTTGCGGATCGTATTGAAGAAGATCTGGTCCATGCTGGGCGAAACGTCGTTCACCACAACCTTCAGCTTCGGAAGGGAGGCCACGGTGCGCTGCTCGTTGGGAGAGAGCCCGCGGACCTGATCGACCTCGCCCGCCTGGAGCGCCTGGATACGTGCCGCCGCCGAGGTGATCACCTTGGCGACGATCTCGTCGAGATAGGGCTTGCCCGCCACATGGTATTGGTCGTTCCGCTTCAGCCGCATGTAGTCGCCGCGCTTCCACTCGGCGAGCGTGAAGGATCCGGTGCCCACCGGCTTGTCGAGGCTCGCGGGGTTCTGCAGCACGTTCGTTCCCGCCATCAGATGCGACGGCAGGATCGCCGAGCCCTGCTGGCAGGTCAGCGCCTCGAAGAAGGGGCCGAAGGGCTGCTTCAGCTTGATCACGACCTTGTCGGGCGCCGGCGTCTCGATCTTGTCGAGGACGCGGCCCGCCGGCGCGAAGGTCGGCGAATATTTGGCCGCCACCTCCATGATCGAAAAGCGCACGTCTTCCGACGTGAGCGGCTTGCCGTCGGTCCACTTGGTGCTGATGAGATCGAAGCTGTAGGTCAGCCCGTCCGGCGACACGGTCCAAGACTTCGCAAGGAGCGGCAAGACCTTGTAGTCGGGAGAAACCTCGATCAGCCCTTCATAGATGATGCAGCCGACCTGATGGTCCGGCACGCCGGAACTGACATCGGGATTGAGGGTCGGCGGATCCTGGGTGACGGTGAAGATGCCGGTGCCGCCGCGTTGCGGCGCCTGGGCGGAGACGCCGCCGGCAAAAGCCACGCCGGCGACGCAGAGCGCCGCAGCGAGCGGCTTGGCTGAAATTCCCATGATGAAGCCCTTCTCTTTTATTTTTCAGACCACGCCCGACTGGCGCAGCTTTTTGATGTCTTTCTTGGCATAGCCGAGCTTGCCCAGCACCTCGTCGGTGTGCTCGCCGAAAGCGGGGGGCGCGCTGCGGACCGAGGGGCCGCCGTGCTCATAGGAAAAGGCAGCGACCGGCACCTTAAGATCCTTGCCGGCGCCAAGAAAATCCTTGTGCGTGTGGAAGACCCCCCGATGGGCAACCTGGGGATGGGCCGCCGCATCGGCGATGCTGCGCACCCGCTCCGCCGGCACATGGGCGGCATTGAGCAGCAGCACCCATTCGTCGGCGGTCTTCTCGAGCATGATCTCGCGGACGAGATCCGCGATCGCCCCGCGCTCCTCGGCGAGCTGCTTCTTGCTCATCTTGGCGATGCGGTCCGCATCCTCCGGTCGGCCAAGCGCGTTCCAGAACCGGCGGCGCTGGTTGGGCTGGCCCGCGCCCAGCATGATCATGCCGTCCTTGGTCTGGTAGCAGCTATAGGTCGCATTATCGGTATCGTTCCCCGCCGGCTTGATATTCGCACCGCAAAAATGGCCCACCATGGTGGAGCCCATCAGCATGAAGGCCGAATCCATCATCGACACGTCGATCCTCTGACCCTTGCCCGTCTGCACCCGCTGGAAGAGGGCGCAGGAGACGGCGAAGGCGGCCATGATCCCCGTGCCGTAGTCGAGCACCGCGCCACCGGCCTTCAAAGGCGCCGATTCCGGTGTGCCGGTGATGCTCATCAGGCCGGAAACCGCCTGGATCACATTGTCATAAGCCGTATGGCCCCGCTTCGGCCCGTTCTGCCCGAAACCGGTCATCGAGCAATAGATGAGCTTGGGATTGATCGGCTCCAGGTCTTTCCAACCGAGCCCCAAGGCCTCCAACGCGCCGGCCCGGTAGTTCTCCACCAGCACGTCGGCATCGCCCGCCAACTTCTTCAGGATGTCCTGCCCCTCCTTGCTCTTGAGGTTCAGGGTCATCGCCCGCTTGTTGCTGGCCTGGGTCAGGAAATTCGTCCCGAGATGCTGGACATGCCCGCCTATGCGCGACATGTCCGGCATATCCGGGCCTTCGATCTTCAGGACATCCGCGCCCATCACGCTCAATTGATAGGCGCAGAAGGGACCTGCCAGCACATGGGTCAGGTCGAGCACTTTGATGCCTTGGAAGGGCTGCATGGGACGGGTCTCCTCTTCCCCTGGACCGATCCTCTGCTTCGGCTTTCCTCAAGCAGAAGGTCAAAAAGATCAATTTTAAAAAATCTCGCCGGCAGCGATACTACCGGTCTCGCTTATTCGAGGTAAAGGGACGTTCACGGCCGCCTCCGACGCGCCAGGGGAGGATCCGGATGCCCGGTGCCGGTTGAATTCAAGGCTCTTCACACCGTCACGGCTCTTTTGTGAATCTCGCGGCGGCGTGGCGTAATTTTGATTGGGAACAGCCGCTCGCTTATGTGAAAAACCAGCAGAGCTCTTCGACCGCGTCCTGGGCTCGAAATAAGGGGAATTTTCCGATGACCGTCCATACCCGCATCCGCAAGTTCAACACCAAGGACACCTATCCCGAGCAGAAGCTCGACAACGACCTCTGCCAGGCGGTCGTCGCCGGCAACACGATCTATTTGCGCGGCCAGGTGGCTCAGGATCTCGACACCCGCGAGAACGTCGCCGTGGGCGATGCGACGGGCCAGGCCGAAAAGGCCATGTCCAATGTGGCCCAGCTCCTGAAGGAATGCGGGTCGAGCCTGGAGCATGTCTGCAAGATCACGATCTATCTAACCGATGTGCGCCATCGCGAGGCGGTCTACCGGGTCTGCGGCAAGTGGCTGAAGGGCGTGTTCCCGGTTTCGACCGGCCTGACCGTGGTGGCGCTGGCCCGGCCGGAATGGCTCGTCGAGATCGACATCATCGCCGTAAAGCCCGAGTAGAAACCATGACCTATTCCATCGCCGCGCTGGACGAGAAGACGGGGGCCTTCGGGCTCGCCGTCACTTCCTCCTCTCCCGCCGTGGCCGCGCGCTGCGCCCATGCGCGGGCGGGCGTCGGCGCGGTGGGGACCCAGAACATCACCGATCCCAGGCTCGGGCCGCGCGGCCTCGATCTGATGGCTTCGGGCGCCTCGGCGAGCGAGGCCATCGAGATCCTGAAGGCGACCCACGACTATATCGCCTTCCGCCAGCTCATCGCCCTCGACGCCCAGGGCCGGACAGCCGCTTTCTCCGGCGCGAACGTTCTCGGCAAGAATGCCTATGCCTTGGCGAAGGGCGCGGTTTCCGCTGGTAACTTGCTGGCGGGCGAGCATGTGCCGCAGGCGGTGCTCGATGGTTTCGCCAAGGCGACCGGCCCCTTTCCGGAACGGATCGTCAAGGCGATGCGCGCGGGGCTCGATGCCGGCGGCGAGGAAGGCCCTCTCCATTCCGTGGGGCTGCTCGTCGTCGACAAGGTGTCCTGGCCGGTGGTCGATCTCCGCGTCGATTGGCATGACGATCCCATCGGCGAGCTGGAGCGGCTCTGGAAGGTCTATGAGCCCCAGATGGATGCCTATGTGACCCGCGCCCTCAACCCCTCCGCAGCCCCGAGCTTCGGGGTTCCCGGCGACAAGTAGAAATGTCCCGCTTTCTCCCGAGAAACTCCCGCTTCTCCCTCCAGGGTGAAGAGGGAGCCGACAGTCATCGGCGCGGAACGGTCAGGAGGCAGCCTTCCAGTTCCCCGGATAAATCGTATAGACGACCTTCGCCCAATCCGACACACGATAGGCGAGCGCTGTGCCCTTGGGCAGCCAGACCGAGCAGCCGGTTTCCAGAACCAGTTCCTCGTCACCGATCGCCAGTCTCAAGACGCCTTCAAGGCAGTAGATGTATTCGTCGTACTGCACGGTCCAGGGGATGTCGCAGGGCTCGAAGGTTGCAATGCCGCAAGCCATCGTCCCGCTGATCTCCGGCCCGACATCGCGGGCGATCTTCATCGCCTCGGCCCCGACAAAGGCACGGTCGGAAGGCTTCACGAACTTAACCCCGTCCTTCGGCTTCGACGAATCCTGCGCCATGGCTTCCTCCGATTTCCAGATAGACAAATCGATTCTCCGGAAACTCAGCACCGATTAGAGCGGGGAAGGACTAGCTTGAAATCAAAGATCTCTCACGTCCTCGTTACTCTAGCGGTCTTCGCGGCTCACATGATTGCCACTTTAGCGGCTTCGCTAGCGGTTCTCTACGTTATAGCGACGGTGGGGCAAAAGTACGAATTATCAACTTTACTGATGCTTGTTCATCCCCATGGTCTGGTCATTATTACCATACCGCTTCTTTTCATATTCTTCTTTCTAGTTCTTTCGCCTATTAACACCCGGATACGGCAACGGCTGACACCAGAACATGGTCAAAGACTATCGCTTCTCGCCGCTGCATCGTTCGCTCTATCCCTAGGCGGAATTGCAATCCCGATCATCGGGTGGATTCCGGGGATTATCTTCGGACATTTCGCCCGACGCAGATGCCGCAACAACCCCAGAATTTCGGGGGAAACACTAGCGTTAGCCGGACTATTTATCGGCTATGGCGGACTGGCGTACACAGTCTATCAATGGCTCTTTATTCTGTTTCTCTAAGGCCTCACGCCGAGCAGCACCAGCGTCCTGAGCATCTCGTTCTTCTGGATCATGAAGCCTTCGTCGCCCCCATTGCCGGGCTTGGCGTAGATATAGGTGGGCTGGGTCGCCAGGGCGACATGGGCGCTGATGCGGGAGGCCTGGTCGGTTTCGTTAAGCGACCCGCCCAGGGAGACGCCGAGCCCCTTGCCGCGGGCATAAAGCACGCCTTCGATGGTGTCGGTCAGGCCGCCCAGGTCGGGCATCTTTATCTGCAAGAGATCGCCCGCCCCCGCATCGGCGAAGTCCTTCACGTCCTGGAGATCGTTGCACCACTCGTCGACGATGATCTGGGTCCCGTGGCCATGGCGGCGCACCACGGCGCAAAGCGCCTGATAGGCTTCGATCTGGGCCGCACGGTTCTCCGCGATGATCGGCGCCTCGATCATCAGGTCGAGATCGCCCACCACTTCCTTGACCTTGCCGATGTAGGAGGCGACCCGCTCGATATCGCCACCATAGAGATCGCCCATGGTGCCATAGCAATCGAGATGGATGGTCGGCCGGTACCCTGGCTCGCCAATCTCCTTGATGCGCTTCACGACCTGACCCGCGTATTCCAACAGCTTCTCGCCCTGGAGCCCCAAGTCGCGCTCGGCATTGGTGAAGGAGCTATGCGGCAAGAGATCCGCCTTCTTCAGAATCGCACGATCGAGCCGCGCCCATTCCCGGGTGCCAGCACTCACCAGGATCGGGACGGGCTTCCGCGCGATGGGGCAGCCGTATTCGTCGGAAATGACCCGGGCCATCGGCGCATGGCCTGCGAGCGAGGTCGCGTTGAGAAGCGCCTGGCTGATCCCATAGCGCAGCGCGGTATGAAGACGCTTGCCCTGCCAGGAAAGCTTGTCGATTTCCTCCGCCACCGGACGGAAGCGGGAGATGTCCCGGCCCGTGAGCCGTTCCTTCAATTCACCCTGGATAAAACCCTCGTGCTCGGCGGGCTGGAACAAGGGATCGCGACCGGCGGCGCCGGCAAAGATCACATCGGAGCAGTCTCCGAAGGCGACCTGCCCGTCCTCCAATCTCAACATGATCGAGATCGCGGCGCCGGGCTGGACGATCCGCTTGAAGCCCGGCGTCACGGGCTCGCCGATATAGGTGAAGCCATCCGCCTTGGCGCCGGCCTTCATAGCCATCAGGTCCTTGTTGAAAAGCCCCGATTCGCAGACGGTATAGAGGACCTCCTTGATCTTCATGGTTTCGCCTGCTTCCCGCTTTCGACGATCAGCGACAGCACCCGCAAGGCGCTGTCGAGACTGTCGTAATAGGGGCAGCCGGTTTCTTTCACGGCCTTGCGGGAGGGATCCGCCGCCTGGCCGGGGCTGAAGTAAAAGACAAAGGGCCGGCCCACATTCATCAGCTCGAGCGCAAGAGCCCGTGAAATCTCGGGCAAGGGTCGCGTCGTGTTGATCACCACCAGCACCACGCCGACATTCGGATCGGTCGCCAGGATATTGGCAAAGAGCGTGCTATCCGCTACCGAACTGCTCTTTCCGATCCGTCCGCCGTAGTCGAAGGGATTGCGGACATAGATTGGCAGCAACACCTCGCCCGCCCGCCGCTTGCTTTCCTCGCTGAGTTCGCCGAGACGAAGCCCCTTTTCGTAGACCCGGTCGGTGGTGACCGTGAGGCTGCCGCCCGACGGAGATATCAGGCCCACCTCCTCGCGCTGGGGCCGGCCCCAGCGCACGAGCGCGTCGGCGGCCCGGATCATGTCGTCGGGATCGTCCGAGACCAATACGCCCCGCGCGCGGCAAGCCTTCTCGAAATCGGGCCAGGTTCCGGCCGTGCTCGCCGTATGGAACATCGCCTGGGCAGCGCCCGCCGCCGTACGTCCCGCCTTATAGAGGAAGAGGGGCTTCTGCGCGGCCCGGCAGCGCTCCGCCATTTCCAGGAAGCGAGGCCGGTCCTTCACCTCCTCCGCATAGATGCAGACCGCCTTGGTATTGGGGTCCTCGATGAAGAATTCGAGGAAATCGGAAATCTCCAGGTCGCATTGATTGCCGAGCGAGATCGAGGCGGTGAAGCCGATGCCCGCCGTCGTGGCCCGGTCGTAAAGCGAGACCATGAGGCCGCCGCTCTGGCTGATAAGCCCGATCGGTCCCGGCACCAGAACGTTGTTGTCGAACACCACCGAGGAGGTCAGCGCCAGGGCGGCCGGCGGCGTCATGAAGCCCATGCAATTGGGGCCCAGGATCCGCATGCCCGTTTCCCGGGCGATCTCGGTCAGTTCCTGCTGGAGTGGGCGGCCCTCCTCGCCCAGTTCGGAGAATCCCACCGAGGCGATGACCACCGCGCCGACACCCGCCTTGGCGCAGTCCCGGCAGGCCTGGGGAACAACCGCCGCCGGCAAGGCGATCAGCGCCAGGTCGACCGGCCCCGGAGCCGCGTCGATGCTGGGATAGGCCTTGACGCCCTGGATCTCCGCGCTGGTCGCATTGATCGGCAGCAGCACACCCGGAAACTTGAATTTTATGAGGTGATGGGTGATGCCGTAGCCGAACTTGCCCGGCGTGTTGGAGGCCCCGACAACCGCGACCGAGCGCGGATGAAGGAGACGCGAAACGGGAATGCGCGATTTCGCGCGGGTTCCGGTGCCAGTGGTGCTCGACAAGCCCGATCCTCCCTTTATGATGTCGTCCTGTGTGCCAGACTTCCATACCATCGTTTATCGATGGATGAAGATCCAGTGCGGAAAGGCGGAGATCAACCCGCCTTCCGCAACCGCCCGGTTTCATCATAGGGTGTTTCCGGGCTCCAGGGGAAGATCGAGGGGGCAGTTCTGGGATGAGCTACAACTGGCATCTCTACATCATCTGGGACTACCGCTGGGTCTTCGTACGCGGCGCGATGTTCACATTCGAGCTCACCTTGCTATCCCTCGCGGTAGGAGTGATCGTGGGCCTGCCGCTCGGCATGGCCCGGGGCGCGCAGCACCGGCTGCCGCGCGCCATCGCGATGCCGATCATCGAGTTCTTCCGCAGCACGCCGAGCCTGGTGCAGCTCTTCTGGATCTATTACGCGCTGCCCATCCTGATCGGCGTGAGGCTGGAGGCCATGGTGGCCTGCACCCTGGGCCTGGGTCTTCATTCTGCCGCCTATATCGCCGAGATCTTCCGGGCCGGCATCGCCTCCATCGACAAGGGCCAGTCGCTCGCCGCCAAATCCATCGGCATGAGCTACCTGACCTCCATGCGGCGCATCATCCTGCCCCAGGCCGTGCGCCGGATGATCCCGCCCTTCATCAACGAGTTGGCCAACCTCATCAAGCTGACGACGCTCGCCTCTGTACTGGCGGTCTACGAGCTGCTGCATGAGGCGAACGACCTGATCGCCCAGACCTTCCGGCCTTTCGAGATCTATACGGCGCTCGCCATCGCCTTTCTCGTCATCATCTTTCCGCTGATTTATCTCTCGCGGAAACTCGAGCTTTACTGGGCGAAACGGTCATGAGCGCGCCGATGATTTCCGTCCGCAACCTCGCCAAGCGGTTCGGCGACAACCAGGTCCTGCGCGGCATCGACCTCGACGTCCAGAAAGGCGAGATCGTCGGCATCATCGGCCCCAGCGGATCGGGCAAGAGCACCATGCTCCGCTGCCTCAATTTCCTGGAGCAATACGAAGGCGGCGAGATCCAGTTCGACGGCGCGACCGTGGGATATCGCGACGGTCCCAACGGCAAGCGCATCGGCGACAGCGAGGCAAAGCTGCGGATGCTCCGCGCCCAGATCGGCATGGTCTTTCAGAACTTCAACCTCTTCCCGCATATGACGGTGCTGGGCAACGTTATCGAAGGCCCGGTCGTCGTGAAGGGCCAGCCCAAGGCGCAGGCCACAACGGAGGCGCTCGCCTTGCTGGAACGGGTCGGGCTCGCGGACAAAGCCAACGCCTATCCAAGCACGCTTTCCGGCGGTCAGCAGCAGCGCGTGGGAATCGCGCGGTCCCTCGCCATGAAACCCAAGGCGATGCTCTTCGACGAGCCGACCTCCTCGCTCGATCCCGAACTCGTGGGCGAAGTGCTCGACGTCATGCAGAGCTTGGCCGAGGCAGGCATGACCATGCTGATCGCCACCCATGAGATGGCCTTCATCCAGGAGATCGCCCACCGCGTCGTCTTCATAGACGGCGGCAAGGTCGTGGAACAGGGTCCGCCCGCACAGATCTTCGCCCAGCCGACCCATCCCCGCACCATCGATTTCCTGAAGCGGGTCCGGGTCTACAAGGCCTGACCGCGTGACAAGCCAGAGAGAGACATTGAGATGACCAAGCGCGACCTTCGCCCGCTTTATTCCCCGCGTTCCGTGGCGGTCGTCGGCGCCTCGGCGGCTGGCGGCCGGGCAACCGGCGCGATCCGCAACCTCCAGGAGCTGGGCTTTACCGGCAAGATCTTCGCGATCAATCCGAAATACGACAACGTGCTGGGGGCGCCTTGCTATCCGAGCCTCAAGGCGGTGCCGGAACCCATCGATCTCGTCTGCATCGGCATCCCGAGCGAGCATATCCAGGCCGTGCTGGACGAGGCGGCGGAGTGCAAGATCCCCGCCGCCGTCATCTTCGCCAGCGGCTATGGGGAGGCGGGCGAAACGGGCCGGGCGCGCCAGAAGGAACTCCAGGATTTCGCCGCGCGCAGCGGCATGGCGATCTCCGGCCCCAATTGCCTGGGCGTGCTGAACTTCCAGGACCGCGCCTGCGGCTACAGCAGCACCTCGCCCTCCTCGGTCGAAACCGGCGGTGTGGCGGTCGTCTCGCAAAGCGGCTCGGTCGTGGTCGCCATGGTGCGCAGCCTGCGCGGCATCGGCTTCAGCCATATCGTCTCTTCGGGCAACGAGGCGGTGATCACCAGCGCCGATCATCTGGAATATCTGGTGGAAGATCCGAGGGTCACGGTGCTGGCGGCCTTCCTCGAAGGTATCAAGGACCCGGTGAAATTCCTGAAGGTCGCCGACCGCGCCTTCGAGCTCGGCAAGCCGCTGATCGTGCTGAAATCGGGGCGCAGCGCCGGGGGAAGCGCCGCCAGCGCCGCCCATACCGGCACGCTCGCCGGCTCCTATCAGGTGCAAAGCGCCGTCTTCCGCCAGCATGGCGTGATCCAGGCCCAGGACTTCGACGAATGGGTCGAATTGATCGAGATGTTCCGGGGCGCCCGGCCGCCTTCCGGTCCCGGTATCGGCATCATCGGGATCTCCGGCGGGGAGAACGGCGTCGTGATGGATGTGGCCGAGGACGTGGGCCTCGATGTGCGTCCTCTGAGCGAAACCGGCAAGACGGATCTCGCGAAGATCCTCCCTTGGTTCGCCCGACCGGAAAATCCCATCGACCCGACCGGCGGTGCTGCCAATCCCGACATCTTCCTGGGCGCGGTGGGCGTCTTGGCGGCGGAACCGCAGCTCGACGTGATCGTCATTTCCCAAGATAGCCCAGCGGCCTATGACCTGACCGTCGCGAAATACGCTGTGGAGGCCGCCAAACGGACAGGCAAATGCCTGGTCTATGTCAATAATTTCTCCGGCCCCTGGAATCCCGAGATCCTGAAGATGCTTCGGGACGCGGGGGTTCCTTATCTTCAGGGCCTTCGAGAAGGGCTCTTGGCGATCAGAGCCTTCATCGACTATCACGCGCGCCGCAAAGAGCCGCCGAAAACACATCGCGCGCCGCCAGCCACCCAGCGTCAACGCGATGCCCAGGCACGCGCCATCATCGCGGCCGGCGGCGCGCTGGTTACCGAGGACGAGGCCAAGAAGCTCCTGGCCCTTTACGACCTGCCCGTGCCCCGCGAGGTCGCAGCCACCTCCAAAGCGGAAGCGGTGGCGGCCGCCGATACGCTTGGTTATCCGGTCGTCGCCAAACTCATCTCGCCGGACCTGCCCCATAAGGCAGCGGTCGGCGGTGTCCGACTGGGGCTGAAGAGCGCTGCGGAAGTCGCTGCGGCCTACGATGAAATGACCGCAGGCATCGCGCGCAGCCATCCCCAAGCCAAGATTACCGGCGTGCTGGTCCAGCCGATGGTGACGGGGGGCATCGAGATCATCCTCGGCGTGAAGCGCGATCCGCAATTCGGGCCGACAGTGCTCTTCGGCCTCGGGGGGATCTTCGTCGAGGCACTCCGCCAGGTCTCGATGCGGCTCGCCCCCTTCGACGAGCGGGAAGCCCGGTCGATGATCGCGGAGATCCCCGCCTTCGGCCGAATTTTCGAGAAGCTTTATCCCGGCAAAAATCCGGAAACGCTCGTGCTGCCGCTCCTGCTGAAACTCTCCGAACTCGCCGTCGAAATCGGCGGGGACATCGAAGATATCGACATCAACCCCGTGATCCTCGATCCTGCGTCCGACCGCGCGACCATCGTCGATGCGCTTATCGTACCGGCCTCTTAAGGAAAGTCCCTATGACCGAAGAAAACCTTGTTCTCTATAAGCGCGTCGACAACGTCGCGGTAATCACGCTCAACCGGCCGGAAAAGCGCAATGCCCTGAGCCATGCCGCCCTCCACCAGCTCGACGCCGCTTTTGCCAAGGCGGATGCCGATGACGAAGTGCGCACCATCGTGCTCGAAGGCGAAGGCAAGTCCTTCTGCGCCGGAGCGGATCTGTCCGGCGACGGCGAACGGATGACCGGCGTCAAGATGCTCGAGAATTTCGAGAACCACCACGCCCGCTTCTTCCGCTTCTGGGACAGCAAGAAGGTCACCATCTGCGCCGTTCAGGGCCATGCCCTGGGCCGTGGGCTGGAGATCGCGCTCTGCGCCGATATCATCATCGCCGAGGAAGACGCCAAGATCGGCCAGCCTGAGGTGCGCGAAGGCTTCGTGATCTGGAGCGTCGTGCCCTGGATCGTCAATCCCCAGAAGGCCAAGCTCTTCATGATCAGCGGCGACATGATCGACGGCCACGAGGCGGAAAAGATGGGCCTCGTCGCCAAGGTGGTGCCCTCCGGCACCGCGCGGGAAGCCGCCCTCAAGACCGCCAAGCGCTTGGCCCATATCCCGGCGCTGGCCTCGGCCTCGATCAAGAAGATGATCAACGGCACCTACGAGAGCATGGGCTTCCGCGCCCAGCAGGAAGCGGGCACCCATGTCACCGCCCTCGTTTCGAGCTTCACGCCCGAGGAGAAGGGCATCGCCGAACTCGTCCGAATCCGCAAGGAGGAAGGGCTGAAAGCCTCGCTCCGCTACCGCGACGCGCCTTTCGAGGAATAATCCCTTGGAAAACCTCCGCATCGACGGCGACCGTCTCTGGGCGAGCCTCATGGAGCTTGCCCGGATCGGCGCGACGGAGAAAGGCGGGGTTTGTCGCCTCGCCCTGACCGATCTCGACCGCCAGGGCCGCGATCTCTTCGTGCGCTGGTGCAAGGAGGCGGGCTGCTCCATCGAGGTCGATAAGATGGGCAATATCTTTGCCCGCCGCGCCGGCCGCAATCCGTCGCTGCCGCCAATCCTGGCCGGCAGCCATCTCGACAGCCAGCCCACGGGCGGCAAGTTCGACGGCCCCTATGGCGTGCTGGCGGGGCTCGAAATCATCCGCACCCTGAACGACCTCGGCATCGAGACCGATGCCCCGGTGGAAGTCGTCGCCTGGACGAATGAGGAGGGCGCGCGCTTTGCCCCCTCCATGACCGGTTCCGGCGTCTTCGCGGGGGTTTTCGACCTCGATTACGGGCTTTCCCGGACGGCGCTGGACGGAGCGACCCTGGGCGGGGAATTGGAACGCATCGGCTATTCCGGCCCCACCGCCATGGGCAACCGGCCCATCGGGGCCTATTTCGAAGCCCATATCGAGCAAGGTCCCATCCTCGAGGCCGAGGGCAAGACCATCGGCGTCGTTTTCGGCGCCCAGGCCCAGCGCTGGTTCGAGGTGACCGTGATCGGCCAAGAGGCTCATGCCGGGCCGACCCCCATGCATGTTCGGCGCGACGCCCTGCTGGGGGCCGCGCGCGGCATCCAGGAGGTGAACCGGATCGGACTGGCTTACCAACCCAACGCCTGTGCGACGGTAGGCCTCATCCAATCGAGCCCCAATTCACGCAACACGATCCCCGGCCATGTGTTTTTCACCGTCGATTTCCGCCATCCCGACGACGAGAAGCTCTCGGCCATGAACGCGGAGTTGCGCGCCTCGCTGGAACGCATCGCCGAAGAGAGCAAGCTCGAGATCGCCATCGAGGAGATCTGGTATTCGCCGCCCGTCCGCTTCGATCCCGCTTGCGTGCAGGCGGTCAGGGATGCGGCGGACCGGCTGGGTTACAGCCACCGCGACATCGTTTCCGGCGCAGGCCATGACGCCTGCTACATGAGCCGGGTCGCCCCCTCGGGCATGGTTTTCGTGCCCTGCGAGGGCGGGATCAGCCACAACGAGGTGGAAAACGCCTCCAAGCCGGATATTGCCGCTGGCGCCCAGGTCCTGTTCCATGCGGTCCTGGCTTTTGCCGGAGAAGCGAAGGCGCGGTAGTTTTTTCACGAAGCCTGTCGGATAGGGACCTCCCCGGCCGTCCTTGGGACGACGACAAAAGAGGAGGAACCCCATGCCCAAGCTGATTTTCGTAAACCTGCCCGTGAGCGATCTCAAGAAGGCGACAGCCTTCTACGAGGCGGTGGGTGCGACCAAGAACCCGATGTTCTCTGACGACACCGGCTCCTGCATGGTCTTTTCCGAGACCATCCATGTGATGCTGCTGACCCATGACAAATTTCGGATGTTCACGCCCCGCAAGGTTGCCGACGCCAGGGCCGCGTCCGAAGTTCTGATCTGCCTCTCCGCCGACAGCAAGGCCGAGGTCGATGGCTTTGCGACCAAGGCGGCGGCAACCGGCGGCAAGGCCGATCCTTCGCCCGTGCAGGACCATGGCTTCATGTACGGTCGCAGCTTCGAGGATCCGGACGGCCATATCTGGGAGACGATGTGGATGGACATGGAAGGCTTCAAGGCCGCGACCGGCAAGTCCTGAATCGCGAAGATAGCCCCGACTTAGATAGGAAAGGACCCGTAATGGCAAAGAACACAATCTGCATCTGGTACGACAAGGACGCCGAGGCGGCTGCCCGCTTCTACGCCGAGACCTTTCCCGACAGCGCCGTGAGCGCCGTCCACCGGGCGCCCAGCGACTACCCCTCGGGCAAGAAGGGCGATGTGCTGACGGTCGAATTCACCGTTGCCGGGGTCGCTTGCATCGGCCTCAACGGCGGTCCCATGTTCAAACACAGCGAAGCCTTCTCCTTCCAGATCGCCACCGACGACCAGGAGGAAACCGACCGCTATTGGAACGCCATTGTCGGTAACGGCGGCCAAGAGAGCGCCTGCGGCTGGTGCAAGGACCGATGGGGCATCAACTGGCAAATTACGCCGCGCGTGCTGACCGAGGCGATGGCAGCCGGCGGCGCCGAGGCAAAGCGCGCCTTCGAGGCGATGATGCACATGAGGAAGATCGACGTCGCGGCGATCGAGGCGGCGCGGCGCGGTTAGTCGAGAAGCGGCGGACGCTTCCCGACCCAGCCCGTGGCCTCGTCATAGGCATGGGCGAGGCGCAGCAGCGCCAGATCCGCCTGTCGCGGCCCCATCACCTGGATGCCCATGGGCAGGCCGGCCTCGTTGAAGCCGGCCGGCAGCCCGATCACGGGACAGGTCGAGAGAGTGGCAGGCCCCATCACCTCCATCCAGCGGTGATAGCTGTCCATCTTGGCCCCGGCGATCTCCTGGGGCCAATGGGTCGTGACGTCGAAGGGGAAAACCTGGGCGCTCGGCAGGACGAGGAAATCGAAGCGCTCGAAGGCCCGCCGCAGCGCCTGATACCAGGCCGCGCGGGCGGCGACAGCCTCGTGAAGTTGCACCGCCGACAGCCGCAGCCCGTTCTCCACTTCCCAAATCGCTTCGGGCTTAAGTCTCTCGCGCTTCGCGGGGTCGTTGTAATAGGCCTGGAGCCGCCCGATCATAAAGAAATGGCGCAGGGTGACGAAGGTCTGCCAGATCTTCTCCGCCGGAAAGTCGATGCTCGCCTCTTCGACAACGCAGCCCAAGGCCTCGAAATCCCGCAGCGCCTTCCAGCAGAGATCGAGGACGCCCGCCTCCATCGGCATATGGTCCATGTCCCCGAGCCAGCCGATCCGGATCCCGCGTGGATCGTGCTTCAGCGATTCGGCAAAAATGGCCGGATCCTGGTCGATTGACAGCGGCGCCCGGGCATCGGGACCGGCCATGACCGAAAACAGCATGGCCGCATCGGCAACATTCCGCCCCATCGGGCCGTCGGTGCTCAATTGCTGGAAGAAAATCTCGCGGTTGGGACCGGCCGGCACCCGCCCATAGGAAGGCCGGAAGCCGATGACGTTGTTATAGGCCGCCGGATTGCGCAAGGATCCGCCGAAGTCGCTGCCATCCGCCACGGGCATGAGCCGGAGCGCCAGCGCCGTTGCCGCCCCGCCGCTGCTGCCGCCCGCAGTTTTCGTGAGATCGTAGGGATTGAGCGTCGCGCCATAGACCTCGTTATAGGTTTGCGATCCGAGCCCGAATTCCGGCGTATTGGTCTTGCCGATGAAAACCACGCCGCCCCGCCTTAAGCGCTCGACGAAGATCGAATCTTCCTTGGCCACGAAATCCTTGAGGATCGGCGTCCCCTCCGTGGAAACGATCCCGCGTACCGGTGAAAGATCTTTCACCGCATGGGGAAAGCCGTGGAGCGGACCTCGCCACTCACCCCGCGCCAGATCGGCGTCCCTTTCGTCCGCCTCCCGCAAAAGCTCTGCTTCGTCCCGCAAGGCGACGATCGCATTGACCTTGGGATTGAGCCTGGCGATGCGGGCGAGATAGGCGGTCATGACCTCGCGGCAGGAAATCTTCCGGCCCTTGATCGCCGCGGAAAGATCCACGGCGGTCAGTGTCGTCACATCGGCTGCCAGCGTCATGGGGTCGGCCCTTTCCCGTCTTCGAACCCCGAGAGACTAGCACTCGGCACCGAAGCTTAACGAGATGGCTTTTGCCCCTTCAGTCCCGCTTGACCGGCTCCCGCTTTGCCTGTCTCGTATCGCCCGACCCATTCCCTTGAAGAGGCTTTCCCATGACCGAGACCGTGCTCTTCGAGCGCAAGGACAATCTCGCCATCCTGACGCTCAATCGGCCCGACCAGCTCAATTCGATCGACGAGGACATGCGCAACCGGCTGCAGTCCTTGTTGCGCGAGCTTTCCAACGACGCGGATGTGCGGGTGATCCTGCTCAAGGGTGCCGGCGAGCGGGCCTTCTGCGCGGGCGCCGACATCAAGGGCTTCGGCAAGGTCGACAGCACCGCGGGCTACCGCAACCAAAGGCTCGACGGGCATTGGATCCATACCTTCGAGACCGTTCGCCAGCCCATCGTCGCGGCGATCCATGGCTATTGCCTGGGCGGCGGGCTGGAGATCGCCATGGCTTGCGATATCCGCATCGCGTCGGAAGACGCGCAACTGGCGCTGCCCGAGGTCACCCATGGCATCATCCCCGGCGCCGGGGGCACCCAGCGGCTGGCGCGGCTGATCGGCATGGGACCGGCCCTCTATATGACGCTCTCGGCCGAGCGGATCCCCGCCGCCGAGGCCCATCGGATCGGCCTCGTCTCAAAGGTCGTGCCGCGCGCCGAGCTTGAAACCGCCGCCGAGCAGCTCGCGACCAAGATCGCCGGTTTCCCGCCGCTCGCCACCCGCTACGCCAAGGAAGCGGTCAAACGGGGGTTCGAGATGCCCTATGGCGACGGCATGGCGCTGGAGATCGGGCTTTCGACATTGCTCACCACCACCGAGGACCGGCTCGAAGCCGCAGCCGCCTTCCGCGAAAAGCGCAAGCCGGTCTTCAAGGGCCGCTAGGCAAGTCGAAGCGCAGCGGCCTTAAACCCTTCGCGGTTTATGGCCGCTGACGGCAGCGCCGGCGTCGCGCGCAAGTCGGAGATAGAAAGGAACCGACGCGGCGACCATCCCCGCGGCCGCGCCGAGAACGATCTGGATGTCCCTGGCTCCGACTTCGACGCCCGGACCGTTCATCGCTTGCAGCACCTGGAGGAACATCGCCGCCAGCGCCACGCCCACGCCCGGCAGGATCTGCTGCAGAACGCTCGCGAGGCTTGAGCCGGTGCTCATGCGCGGGCCGTCGAGATCTGCGACGGTCAACGTCCCGAGCCCCGTGTATTGGAGCGAGCGAGTAAGCCCGCAGATCATGAAGTAGAAAAACATCACCACCATGGGCGTCGCGGAGGTGAAGAAGCAGCCTAGCCCGATCGCCATGGCGCTGAGCATACCGTTCCAGATCAGGATCGAGCGAAAACCGAAGGCTTTCAGGACAGGGCGCGTGACGGGCTGCATGACCAGCAACCCGACCGCTCCCGCAAAGGTCGTCAGGCCGGAGGAGAAGGCCGACATGCCGAACCCCACCTGAAGCAGCACCGGCTGCAGGAACATGCTGGCGCCAACCCCGATACGGAACAGCGCCCCTCCATCGTTCGCGACCCGAAAAGTGGGAATCCGGAAAAGCGCCAGATCGATCAGCGGTGTGGGATGACGCCGCTGATGGATCAGGCCCCAGGTCCCTGCCACGAAAGCCACTACCACCAGCAAACCGACAACGCCCCCGCCAACGCCGCCGGCAGCACCGTGTCCCACCAGTTCCAGCACATACATGAACGAGCAGAGCGCCGCGCCGGTCAGCAGGAACCCCAGCCAATCGAAGGGGCGTGGGTTCTCCTCGCGGATGTTTTTGATGAAGAGGGACACCGCCACGATACCCGCCAGGCCCATCGGAATATTCAGGAAGAAGACCCACCGCCAGGAGAAATAGGTCGTGATGAAACCGCCGATGGGCGGCGCCATGATGGGGCCGATCAGCGCGGGCACACTCACGAAGGCCGTCATGGTCACAATCTGGGACTTGTCGAAGGTGCGCAGCAGGATGAGCCGCCCGACCGGCACCATCATCGAAGCTCCAATACCCTGGACCAGGCGCGCCAGGGTGAGCTGGAGGATCGAATTGCTGAAACCGCAACCGATCGACGCGAGGGTGAAGACCACGATTGCCGCACGAAACACAGTCCGCGTCCCGAAACGATCCGCCACCCAGCCGCTGACCGGAATGAACACCGCCGTGCTGAGGATATAGGAGGTGACCGCCAGGCTGAGATCGGCCGGGCTCGACCCGAAGCTCTTCGCCATTTGGGGCAAGGCGGTCAGGATCACCGTGCTGTCGAACCACTGCATGAAATAGGCGCAGGCGATGACCGAGGCGACGAGCATTCAAAAATCCGAGGGGTTTCCTGAAAACCCAGTATGCCGCCCTGACGGGACCGCGCAAGGCGCATGAGGTGATCGGGACCTCCTTCCGGATGGGCTATCCGTCGCAGGGAGCGAGCACCATCTCTTAGGCTTCGTTGAGGAAAAGGGGAAAGGCTGGAGGCAAGGCATGAAGAAGGTGGCGGGTTGGCTCGACAGGTTGGCGGCGCAGATGAACCCCATCCTGTTTTTCGTGATGATCGTGTTGGGCAGCCTAGATGCTCTGGCCTTTGTCGCTCTCCATGTCCCGACCACCGATAGCCGAACCCACGGTCAGGACCGCGGCCCGATCGGTCCGCCGCCGGCTTTCTGACGAAGGTCCGGCTTCAGCCCTGGGTTTTCGCGGACCCGAAATCGACGAGTCTCAGCATGCTGACGATCGCCGCGCAGGCAGCGC
Source organism: Rhodospirillales bacterium (assembly GCA_947473305.1). Classification (GTDB taxonomy): domain Bacteria; phylum Pseudomonadota; class Alphaproteobacteria; order ATCC43930; family CGMCC-115725; genus CANJCB01. The sequence goes on along the minus strand of CANJCB010000016.1, from coordinate 57,818 downwards.
AGCCGGCGGCGGCCAGGAGCGCCGCCAGGGCCGCATCCCCGGTCGGATTGGCGGTCGTTGCGAAATACCCGAAAATGAGCGCGGCGAAGGCCGAGCCCGTGGATTGCCCGAGCAGCCGTGAGGTCGACAGCACCCCACTCGCCCCACCGCTGCGCTCCCGCGGCGCGCTCAGCATCAGCATCCGGTTGTTGGGGGTCTGGAAGAACCCGAAGCCGAAGCCGCAGACCGCCATGCGCCACACGATATCGGCCGTCGAGGCCCCCGCCGGCAAAAGCGCCATCAGGACGAGGCCGAGGCTGAAGCAGGCAAGCCCGATGCCGCCCATCCAGCCCGCCGAGAAACGATCCGAAAGCTTGCCCGACAGCGGCGCCGCGATAACCACGGCGAGCGGCCAGGGCGTCATGAGCAATCCCACCTCCACATAGGACCGGCCAAGGTCGTTCTGGAAATAGAAGGGCAGCGACACCAGCGAGAGCGTGAAGGCGATGAAGCAGCAGACCGCCGACCCCGAGGAGAGCGCGAAAGCCGGCCGGCGAAAGAGATCGATCGCCAGCAGCGGCACCGGCATGGAGATCTGGCGGCGCACCAGGAGCACCGCCGTCACCAGGGAGACCGCGAGTTCCAGGCCGACCATCCACCGCGCCTGGCCATGGCCAAGCCCATTGAGCCCGCCGATAAGGCAGCCAAAGGCCAGCGCGCACAAAACAGCGCTCAGCACATCGAACCGCCCGCCCGATCCCTTCACCTTCGGAAGATACCGCAGCGTCAGCCCGAAAGCCGTGAGGCCCAGCGGAATATTGATCGCGAAGATCCAGGACCAGCTGGTGATCGACAGGATCGCGGCGCCAATCGAGGGAGCCGCCGCGGAGGTCACGGCAACGGTGATCGCATTGACGCTGATCCCCATCCCGAGTTGGGCCTTGGGATAGATGGTGCGCACGAGCGCCATATTGACGCTCATGATGCCGGCCCCGCCGATCCCCTGGAGGAATCGGGCAGCCGTCAGCAGGGGGAGCGAATCGGCAAGGGTGCAGCCGATGGAGCCCAGCACCACGATGGCCAGGCCGCTGACATAGATGCGGCGATACCCGAAAATATCCCCCGCCGAGGAAAGCGGGATGAGCGCGATGGTGACCGCGAGCTGATAGGCGTTGACCACCCAGATCGAAGAGGCGGCCGAGGCATCGAGATCCCGGGCAATCGTCGGCAGCGCCACATTGACGATATTGCCGTCCATGGCCGCCAAAACGATAGCGATTGTCAGCGCGAGCACCGCCCAATATCGCCCAGGCGGCGGTATTCCTTCGTCTTCCGCCATTCGCCTGCCGATCCCTCGCGCCCCTTGCGGTTCATCCGTATCAGATGCCGGCGGGGCGCGCCACAACCCGCAACCCTGGCATGCGAACCAGCGAGCCGGCGGTTGACAGGCAACCCGCAACCCCTAGGCTAGGCACTCCCCTCCGAGGAGCTTCCCCTTGAGCGAAATCACCGTCGGCCCGCAGGCCCAGACCTTCCACTACACCAAGCCCGAATTCGAGAAGGGCAAGCATTTCATCCGTCTCGCCCGTACCGACCGGATGTACGCCAATATCCAGGTCATCAAGCAGGGCGGGGAGAACAACCTCCATTCCCACAAGCATCTCGACGGCTTCTGGTTCGTGTTGAAAGGCCGCGCCCGCTTTTATGGCGAGGGCGATGCGGTGGTCGCCGATCTCGGCCCCCACGAAGGTGTCCTGATCCCCCGCAACTTCGCCTATTGGTTCGAATCCGCGGGCGAGGAGGATCTGGAACTGCTCCAGGTCGAAGCCTTCGACGTGGCGCTTCCCGACATGGCGGCGATCCGGGCGGACCGGGTCAATCACACGCCGCTGAAAGAAAGCTATCACACGCGCGGCATCTCGGAAGCCGAGCAGAAATAACACCCAATCTTTCAAAAGACCGGAGGACGCTCATGACCTTGCGCTACGAAAAGAAGAACGGGATCGCCTATTTCATCATCGACAACGGCAAGGTCAACGTCTTCAACCCGCAGATGCACAAGGATCTCTATCACGCGATCCGCGACTTCGAACTGGACCGTTCGGTGCGCGCGGGGATCATGATGGGAGCGGACGGGCGCTCCTTCTCGGCCGGCGCCGATCTCAAGAACGGCTTCCGTCCGGAGCGCACGCGGGAGCAGGAGCTCGACGCCTATCTCTTCCTGCACGAAGGCGAAGGAGAAGAGCCGAGCCGTCCCGGCTGGGAAGAGGACATCATCCGGCACAAGCGGATGAAGCCGATCATCGGCGCAATCAACGGCTGGTGCCTGGGCCAAGGCTTTATCTATCTGCTCGCGCTCACCGACATCAGGGTTGCCGCCACAGACGCCAAATTCGGCCTGCCGGAATTGAGCTACGGTTTTGCGGGTGTCAGCGCCACGACCCAATTGGCCCGCCATCTGCCCTATGCGGTCGCCGCCAAGATCGTGCTCACCGGCGAGCATCTCGACGCGGAAGAGGCTCGGAGAATCCACCTCGTCAACACGGTCGTTCCGGCGAGCGAGGTGGTGAAAGAGGCCGAACGCCTGGTGGGCCTTATCGCCCTAAGCCCACCCAACGCGGTGCGGGTCGAAATGGAGGCGCTGCAGATCGGCTTCAATCAACCGCGCGACGAGTCCATCCAGCATGGCCGCAACCTCTATCGGCTTCATTTGCTGAGTGCAGAGCGGCAGAAGGCCGGGAAGGATTTTGCCTTGAAGAAACCCACCCAGACTTGACACAGCCTTACGCGGAACGGGTCTTCCCCGTTCCGCGTCCGAATAATCAGCCCTACTTCGGCTGGACCTTCTCCCCGAACTTCTTGTCGCGCCATTCGAAGGCGGCCTTAAGGCCGTGCTTGGCGGCGTATTCCCCGAATTCCTTGCCCTCGCCGCTGCGGCCGGCGAGCCGCTGGGTCGTGAGGTCCTGGCTGGCCAGCATGCCCTCGGCGATGCCCATGATATCCAGCATGCGATGCACGGCTTCCTTGTTCCGGGCGAGCGTGCCGGCCGGCATGGTGGCGAGATGCTTGGCCGTGTTCATGACGTGCTCGTCGAGCGCCTCGTTGGCCACGACCTCGTTGACGATGCCGAGTTCATAGGCGCGCTTGGCGGGCATCGTCCGGCCGATCATCAGAAGCTCGTTCACATGCTTCAATTGCAGGATCCAGGGCAGGATCATGAACATGGCCCCGCCGCCCCACTTCACCTCGGGCTCGCCGAAGAAGGCGTCTTCGCTGGCGATCGTCAGGTCGCAGGACAAGGCCAGGTCGAAGCCGCCGCCGACGCAGGCGCCACGCACCTTGGCGAGCACCGGCTGAGGCAGCGTCCAGACCCGCTTCATCGCCCCGATGCCGATATGTACATGCTCTTTCCATTCCTGGATCGTGCTACGCGGCACCGGGCGCGGGGTCACGTCGAAGCCGGCGCTGAAGGCGCGGCCGGCGCCGGATAGCACCACCACGCGGATCTTGTCGTCCTTGGCGATCTCGTCCAACGCCGCCGTTAGTTCAACCATGAGCTGATCGCTCAAGGCGTTGAGTTTCTTCGGCCGGTTCAGCGTGACCGAGGCCACCGCCTCGTCGATGGCAACCTCGATGCATTCGTATGACGACATGGGATCGATCCTCTTGGGCTTCTTCGCGTCGTTGCGCGATCCAATTACGCCCGGATGAACCGCCCGATGCAATGGGAATGAGGTTCGGTAATCTCAACAATAGGACCATTACCGTGAGCCTCGTCACAGCCGCGGATGAACGAAAGTTTGCCGCTCCTGTGACATTTTGATATCTTTTTAGGCGCTATCGACGCCGCACAAGCCCAATAGAGTATCATTTTGCCCGCGGCTGCGGCTTGAACCTTGGGGGAGATACCGCGCGTGCCTATTCAAACTCTGATCCGGAATTGCGTCGCCATCGGCCTGGTCGTGGGCCTTGGCGCCTGTAATGGCCCGATGACCTCGCCGACACAGAACGTCGCGGGTTCGGCGACGGTGAACCTGGATCCCAACACGCGCGGACCGGTCGCGGGCGTCGGCATCGAAGGCCAGGACATCACCAGCATGACCGACCAGATGATGCGCGACATGCTCGGTACCCCACAGCTTGCAGGCCGCGCGGTTCCGCCCCAGGTCATCGTCGATGGCGAATATTTCTCCAATGAGAGCTCGCAGCGGATCAACCGCAACATCATCGCCGACCGGCTGCGCATCAACCTCAACCGCGCATCCCAGGGACGCATGGTCTTTGTTTCCCGGCAGAGCGCCGGCATGGTGCAGCAGGAACGCGACCTGAAGCGCCAGGGACAGGTCGACACCGGCACGGTCGGGCTGACCAAGGCCCAGGCGGGCGGCGACTTCCGCCTGCGCGGCAATATCGCGAGCCTCGATTCCCGCGATCCCCGCACCGGCATGATCCAGCGCTACAACCAGGTGACCTTCGAGATGGTCGACCTGGAGCGCGGCACGATCGTCTGGAGCGGGATCTATGAATTCGCCCGCGCCGCGGCCGACGACATCATCTATCGATAAACGCTTTATAAAAAGGGGGGGATACACGATTAGAATCGCAGGGCTTTTGGCGGCTACGGCCGTCTGTGCGTTGGCAACCGCTTGCGGACCGATCCAGACCCACGAACTGGCCCAGGCGATTCCGCAGGATCAGATGAAGGACTATCTGGCGGACAAGCCGCAGGATGCCCAACGTCTCTATTCCCGGGTGCTCATCGAAGGTAAGCGGAACGAGGCGCTGAACCATATGCGCGCCGGCCTTGCCGCCTTTCAGCTCGGCGACGACGACAACGCGGCCAAGTCCTTCGACGTGTCACTCAACACGATCGAAGCGATCTATGCCGACAATCCCAAGGCGGCGGAGGCCCGGTCGCTCTGGACCAAGGAAAACGTCAAGGACTTCAAGGGCGAGCCCTATGAACGGGCCCTCGCCTACTATTATCGCGGCCTCACTTACATGCATGCCGGCGACTACGAGAACGCGCGGGCCAGCTTCCGCGGCGGCATTCTGCAAAGCACCTTCTCTTATAACGAGCGGTTCGACGCGGATTTCCCGTTGCTGAATTTCCTCGAAGGATGGGCCGCTCGTTGCTCCCCGGCCGGCAGTTCCGGTAAGGATTCCTTTGACGTTGCCGCGAAGACCTCTCCGGCCCTTGGCGCGCCGCCGACGGAAAACAATGTCCTCATCCTCGCCGAATACGGCAACCCGCCGATGAAGGTGGCGAAGGGCAAGAGTTCCGAGCTGCTGACCTTTCAGCCGGGTCCGCCCTCGAATATCACCCGCGTTGTCATCGAAAGCATGGCCGATGGCGCCAAGACCCGGACGGCCGCTTTCGCGGCCGCTCCGGCGTCGGACCTCTTCCGTCAGGCGAGCACCCGCAACGGGCGTCCGATCGACGGCATCCTCGAGGGTAAAGCCGAATTCAAGGACGCCACCAAGACGGCCGGTTCAGTCGCCATGACGACCGGCGCCGCCCTGATGACGATGTCCAACAACAGCAATCTCCAGGGCGCTGGCGCCGCGCTGGCGCTGGTCGGCATGTTCGCCTCGATGGCGGCTGAAGCCATGCGGCCGGAAGCCGACGTGCGCGCCTGGGACAATATCCCAGGGACGATCGCGGTAACCACGCTGAAGGCGAGCGACCTCCAAGGCGGCGGCCAGCCCTTGCAATTCGAAGCGGTCTTCTACGACCCGGCCGGGACCGAGGTCGGACGCAAGCCGGTCAAGATTGCAACCGCGGGCCAATGCAGCCTCGGTTGGGTTCGGGCTCGTTCCGCGCTCGATGTACCGGATAGCGCTCCTGGCGCGATCGCGCGCAGATAGGGCCATCATGACCGACAAGAGCAGAAGCATGAACCGCAAGGTTAGCAAGACGACGGCACTCGGCGCCCTCATGGGCGCCGCGGTGTTGGCTGGCTGCGTCCCCACACAGGTGACCCGGCCGCCGGATGTGGCCTGCGACTTCACCCCTTATCTGACCGCCGTTCAGGCGGGACAGGTCATCATGGGGCCGCTGCCTGGCACCATGACCGCCGTTCCGCTCAATTCTGTGCGGGTAATCGACCCCCGGATCGCCAACAAGGTGCTCGTGCAGTCGGTCGCGGCGCGGCGCACCGAGACGGGCACGGTCGAGGTTCAATCCCGGCTCATCAACTGCACCGACTTCCCCTTGCAGGTGCAGGGGCGGACGATGTTCCTGGACACCGCCAACTTCAATGTCGAGCCGCCGAGCGCCTGGCAGCGCGTCTTCCTGCCGCCGCGCTCCTTCGGACAGTACCAAGAGAAGTCGACCGACATTCGTCGGGTAGCCAACTTCACCGTCGAGTTGCGCGAAGGAGACTAGGATGAAACGGCTGGCTCTTGGCGTTCTGATCGGCGCCCTCGTCATAAAGACGGGCGGAATGGCGTCGGCCCAGGGTGTGCCGCCCTATATTCCCCCTATGCCCGTGGGCGTTCCCAGCCTGGGGGCACCGGCTGTGGGAACCCCGTCAGACCGCCAAAACCTGCCGGAAGTCCTGACCGCCCCACCCAAGGCGACGGATCCGGCGGCCCAGGGCGCGACCACTTCCCGTTTCCGGGCTGCCTATCTCGCGCATAAGTCGCCCCGCATCGCCGTCTTCTGGAACCGCGTGCTCAGCAGCGATGTCGAATCGCAGAAGTACAAGGTGGACAGCGAAGTCCGCACGAGCGGGGTCGCCGGCCAGATCAGCACGAACCGTTCCGGCGGCGCTTCGACAAGCTATCAACCCTACGGCTATGGCTCACTCGCCCAGACCTATGCGGGCAGCCAGAGCACGACGACCTTCGGCGCGGTCGGCGGCAGCACCCGGGAGCGCGTCCAGACCGACGTCCAGGTCGGCTCCGGATCCCGTGCGCCGGTCATGGCCGAGAAGGACATGTGGCGCTTCGAAAAGGGCTTCGAGGATCCTTTCTTGAAGGCGGGTGCGCGGCTTGTGGACCGCAGTTCCATGATCCGGATCGCTGGTGACAAGCACCCCGGCGCCAGCGATGTGCAGCGCATCGAAATGTCCGCCCTGCGCGGTCATGCGGATGTCTTCATCGAAGTCCTGATGACCTATGATTCCGGGTCCCCCTCGGGCTATCTCTTCCGGGCGACCGCAAAGGACGTGAACACAGGCGCCGTGATCGCCGACGCCATGTCGGACGGCGCAACCCCCGGTTCGGGCCTCACCGAATATGTGGCGACCAATCATGGCTTCGAAGCCCGTCCGAGCCGCGCCGCCGGCAATGCCAATGGCGCCGAGATCGCGCTTGCCATGATGACGCAACTGGCCCAATCCTGGGGGCATTAGGCGGGAATGAACATGATGACGGCTGGGTTTGCGAAACGGGCGGCGAAAGCTCTTTTCTGCCTTTTTCTTGTCGGGACCTTGAGCGGCTGCTTCAATCCCTATCATCCGAACGAAACTGCCGGCGGCCTCTTCGGCGCGGGTGCCGGCGCGCTAGCCGGAGCCCAGATCGGGCGCGGCAGCGGCAATGTGGCGGCAACGGCGGCCGGTGCTCTTATCGGCGCCGCGGTCGGCAGCGCGGTGGGCCGCAATACCGATCGGGCCTATGGCTACGGCTACGGCTATTACGCACCGCCACCTCCTCCGCCCCCGCCGCCGACCTATTACTATTACCAAGCGCCGCCGGCGGCCTATTACCCCTATTACGCGCCGCCACCCCCGCCGCGCTGGTAGGGTTAGAGCTTCCGAAAGACAATCGCGCCGTCGTCCCGCCTCGCTTTGTGAAGGCGGCCCTGCGCAACCAGCAGATGAGTATGGGCAAGCGCCTCGCCCAGCGCGATCCCCATCTGGGAAACGTCCAACTCTCGCCGGAAAAGCAACGGCAGGATATCGGCGCCGGTCTTGGGTTCCTCACAGGCTATTTCCACCTCGGCGAGACGCTCGTCGTGATGGGCGATCAGATAGCCGATCCGCGGATTGAGCCCCTGGAACGGCAATCCATGGGACGGCAGGACGAGGGGATCACTTCTCACCATGCCGTCGATCCGTGCCAGGGATGAAAGAAACCGGCTCAAGGGATCGGCCTCGGGCTCACCCGGCCAGACGCTGACATTGGGCGTGATCCGGGGCAGCACCTGATCGCCCGCGATCATCACGTTGATCTCGGGGCAAAAGAGACAGGCATGCTCCGGCGAATGACCCTGGCCGACGATGACACGCCAGGACCGCCCGCCGATCTCGATATCGTCCCCGTCCGAGATACGCTTGAAGAAGGTCGGCACAGTGCTCACGAAAGCCCGCATGGATCCGGGCCGGCCGGCCACCGTCTCGGCAACCTCCGATGAGAGCCCGTTCTCGCGATAGAAACGGCTGGCGTTAACCACCCGCTCGGGGCTTGCCTCCAGGGGGATCATGCGGCCGTAGAGCCATTCGAGCTCGGTTGCGACCATGGTCACGCCCCAGCGCTCCGCGAGCCAGCCCGCAAGACCCACATGGTCGGGATGGAAATGGGTTACGATCATTCGCGTGATCGGCTTGCCCTGAAGACCTGTCGCGAAGATCCCTTCCCAGATTTCCTTCGCTTCCGGCGTCCCGAGGCCGGTATCCACCACGGTCCAGCCGTCGCCGTCCGCCAGCAGCCAGAGATTGATATGGTTCAACCGCATGGGCAGCGGCATGCGCAGCCAGAAGATGCCCGGCCAGGGCTCGCCCACGATGCCGAGACCATCGGGCGTCTCATGCGGATAGATCAGGCGGGGCGGCAGGCCGCCTGCATCGGGGGGCGTCATCCTGGAAGTCCTGACTGGCTCAATGAGCCTTCGCGCGTTCGGCGGCCATCTGGTCGCGATACATCTGTTCGTAGGTGGCGCTGTAGCGCGCCAGCGCCGGATGAACGGGTCGGCCTTCCGGCACCTTCAGCCAGAGGCGCAGAAGGTGGCGCGTGTTGCGCTCCGAATTCTCGAAGGGCTCGCGGGCATGGAGCGCCGTGTAATTGTTCACAAGCAGCATGTCGCCGGGCTCGAGCGTGAAGGCGATCCGGATATCCTCTCGCGCCGCCAAGGCGTCGAGATGATCGAGCGCTTCCTGAAGGTCAGCCGGAAGTGACGTTCCCAAGGCGACCGTCGCGCGATCCATCGACGAGCGGAGGTAGAGGCTGCTCAACACCCCCTCCGTCACCGAGAAGACGGGGATCTCATAATCGGTCACGGGCTTTGCCATGCGCTGGGCGTCGGGCGCCGTATAGACATGCCCGCGATAGAGCGGCTCCAGCAGATCGGGCCGCGTCTTCAGCATCTCGTTGTGGAGCGCGAGCCCGCTGACGAGATGGCTTTCGCCGCCCGTCTCGGCCCGACCGATGCACATCAGGCCGATGAGCGGATAAGGATCGGAATGAGCCGAGAGCTCCTGATTGCCGATATAGCCTCGGCCATTGGGATTGTCCTTCTCCTGGCGCACATGGCCGAGACGGTCGCCCCATTTGTTCTGCACAACGGCCTCGCCCCAATGGGTCCCGAAGCCCCAGTAGATTCGTTGAAAATCTTCCTCGGAATACCGATCCGGCGTGACGCCCTGGATGAGGACAATGCCGCGCCCGTGCTGCAGCACCTCGTAGATTTCCGCCAGGAAGGGATCGAGCGCGGGATGGGTGAAATCCTGCCGCGTGACCTCCTGAAGCTTCAAGTGCCGGCTCTTTGCCAGAAGGTCGTCGATCGCATCGAGCTGAGCGGCGTTGAGCCGACGGGCCAGAGCTTCCTTGCCGCCCAGAGATTTGCCGGTCCAGGCGCTCGGATGGTCAATCTGTTTGCGATAGATGTCGGTCATGGACTTGGCTCCTCGCGCACCCTCAACTCTTAATACGCTGGTAGGGCACACATTTCCAGCCATGCGACAAGCCCGCCGCCATGTCCCGACCGCATGGCTCACCCGGCGGTGCTCCGGCTTGGCAGGCTATCGGGCCTGGATTAGATTTCACGAAACTTATGCGTTCAAAGGAGCTGGGACATGACGGAAGTCTATCGCAAACGCATCGAGCATCCGAGCGCCTGGAAGAGCAGCGAGATCGGCGGCAAGGAAGGCCTCGTCTATCGCCTGAAGCCCGAGCATCTCGATGCGATAGATGAGGCGCTCGCAAAGACCCGGTCCCTGAAGCCCCAGGAAGTCCGCCGCCGGCAGTTCGACCATCCGGCGGTCAACGCCTTCATGACCGAAGTGCGCGACATCATCATGAAGGGGCGGGGCGTCGCCATCCTCAACGGCGTGACCCATGACCGCTATTCGGAAGAGGATTTCGAGCGGATCTATTGGGGCCTCGGAACCCATCTCGGGATCGGCGTCGTGCAGAGCGCCTGGGGCGACCGGCTGGGCCATGTCCGCCATGAGCCCAACCAGACCAATGTCCGCGCCTATCGCAGCACGATGGAACTGGCGCCCCATACCGACCAGACCGAGATCGTCGGCCTGATGTGCGTGCGGAAGGCGAAGGAGGGCGGCTTGAGCCAGCTTGCAAGCTCGCTCGCCGTGCACAACGAAATCCTGGCGACCCGGCCAGATCTTTTGGAACCGCTCTATCGGGGTTATCCTAGCTATCGCCGCGGCGAGCATCAGCCGGGCGAGCCTGCGATAACGCCCTATGACGTGCCGATCTTCTGCTCTGTGAACGGCCTGGTGAGTTGCCGCTACGGCAACGCCCAGCGCGTCGCGGCGGAAAAGCTGGGCGTCGAATTGCCGAAGAAGTTCGACGAAGCGCTCACCTATTTCGGCCAGGTCGCGACCCGGCCCGACATCCAGTGCCAGTTCATGATCGAGCCCGGCGAGATGGCGCTGTGGAACAACTTCACCACGCTTCACGCCCGCGCCGAATTCAAGGACGGCGAGAAGCCGGAGGAAAAACGCCATCTGCTGCGCCTCTGGGTGGAGGTCGCCAACGGCCGCCCAGCGGTTCCGGAGATGGACACTTGCGTCGGCAAGCCCTTGTCGAAAATGGGCAAGCTGAGCGAGGAAGTCGAGGCCGCCTGATACACTGGGCGAGATACCTGGTTCCGACCGATGACCCATAAGCTTTTCTGGCAGGATCCCTACCGGACGGAGGCCGCTACCCGCGTCGCCTCCGTTTTGGGCACTGAGGTAACCCTGGAAGAAACGATCATCTATGCACTTTCCGGCGGCCAGGAGAGCGATCGTGGCACGATCGGAGGGCGGCCTGTGCTTGCGGCCCGCAAGGACGGGCTGGAGATCCGCTACCATCTCGACGAGGGCCACGGGCTGAAAGCCGGCGATCCGGTCGCGCTGACCATCGACTGGCCGCGTCGCTACCGCCTGATGCGGCTCCATTTTGCGGCAGAGATCGTATTGGAACTGGTCTACAAGACCCTTGGTCCCATCGAGAAGGTCGGCGCCCATATCGCCGAGGACAAAGCGCGCATCGATTTCGCCTGGGAAGGCGCGATCACGCCGCACCTGCCCATGCTCGCCGAAGCCGCCCGCTCCATCGTGGCTTCCGACCAGCCGATCCTCAGCGCCTGGAGCGACGAGGCCGCCGAGCGGCGTTACTGGAAGATCGCCGAATTCGCCGAAGTGCCCTGCGGCGGCACGCATCTGAAGCGCACCGGCGAGGTCGGGGCCATCGACCTGAAGCGCAAGAACATCGGCAAGGGCAAGGAACGGATCGAGATCTACGTTCCCTGAGGAGGCCCTATCTGGGATTGTCGATGAAATCCAGAATGGCAGGCCCGAGCAGGTCGTCGGCGGTATTGATCTGAGCAACCGTCGAGGTGTGGTTATGCCTCGGGCAATAGACTACAGGGGGGCCGCGTCGCTTCGCCTGTGCCAACCGATGGACCAGTTCGGAGCAATAGAGGTCCATGAGCGGATTTTCGAATTCGCTCCAGGTCACCAGCGTCGGCACGCTGTCGGCCGTCACGTGGGTGACCGGGGAACGGTCGTCGAAAATAGAGGCATCGGTCCCGTAATAGGCCTCGACCTTCCGGGCGTTCGGATTTTCCGGCAGGTTATCCGCCCGCACCCGCCCGCTGGCGACGATAAGGCCGGCGAGCCCATGCCCCTCGCCGCCATGAACCCGCTTGTCATAGGCCCAACTGGCCACATGGGCTCCACCGGCCGAATGTCCCATCAGAAAAATCCGCGCCGGATCCACGCCCAATTCCTCTGCATGGGAGGCGGCCCAGCGCACCACCGTCCCGATATCCTTGGATGCCTCGGGCCAGATCGCATCTGGGGCGAGGCGGTAGCCCACATTGATCCCGACGATGCCGTTGGAGGCCGCGAAATTCAGGACGTTGGAATAGATCTCGTCGGTGCGGTTCCGGCTGCCTTCGACGAAGGCCCCACCATGCACGAAGAGCAGGGCCGGCCTCAGTTTGCCGGCGCTCGGCGGCGTGAAGACTTCGAATGCTTGCCGCTCGTGAGGGCCATAGGAGACGGTATGGACCTCGATCCCATCCTTCGGCGCAAGCTTCAGGACGGGGGTCAATGCTTCGCAGACCATCTTCACATGGCCCGAGACATTCTCGCGCCAGCGGGGGCCAATCTCGTCGAAAAGCGCCCAGACCTCCTCGGGGATCGCGGGAAGAGGACCCATTTCAAACAGTCTTCAGATGGGCGTCCCGGTTCTTGAAAAGCTCTTCGTCCACATAGCCCATAGCCTCGGGCCGCGCCTTGCCGAGCATGACCTGGAAGTAGACCGGCTCCAGGCTGTCGTTCTCGTAGCCGTGGATGACGCCGGGCGGGCAGTTCGCGCATTCCCAGGGACCGAGCTTTTTCCAGATACGCTTGCCGCTCTCGTCCTCGAAAAAGACGTTGAGATAGCCCTGAAGCACGAAGAAGACCTCTTCCACCTCATGGGTATGGGCGGCGTTGCCCTGGCCCGGCTGCACGAACATGATGCTGAGCGTAAAGGCGCGGGGTGGCATCGTGTCGGTGCGGTCGTGCTTGGCGGATCCGCCGGCGCCGATGAAGCGATGCTGGGCGCGCTTGAATCCTTCGATCTTCGCGTCCTCGAAAGCCGCCCAATCGCCCTTCAGATCCCGGAAACGGACCACATAGCGGTCGGCGATCTCCTCGATGGGCATGCCTTCCAGCTCTTTGGGACGGGGGTGTCGGGCGACGCTCATTTGTCGGATCCTCTCTCGAGTGCATACAAAACCTGCCGGTCATCATATTCAGCGCGAAAGCCCGGGTAAACAGTTGCGACCTCGCCTGGCCGCTTTGCCGCGGAGAATGCTCGTGCTAGGAACCGGCAACGATTTCCCGGGAGGCGGAAGATGAGCGACATTTCAGTGGCCGTGGCAGGCTTCGGCGCGATCGGAAAGAAGGTTGCGGAGGCCCTGGATCAGGGCATACCGGGTCTGAAGCTCGTCGCTGTCGCCGAAGCGGACGCCGCGCGCGCCGAAGCGATCCTCAAAGGCTTCAAGCACCCCGTACCCGTTGTTCCGCTTCAGAAATTGGCCGAAATGGCCGAGGTCATCGCCGAAAGCCTTCCCGCCTCGATCTTCCGTAAGGTTGCCGAACCGGCGCTTCAGAAAGGCCGGAAACTGGTCGCCCTGAGCGTCGGCGCATTGGCCGCGAATATGGATCTTGTCGATCTTGCTCGCGCTCATGGCGGGCAGATCATCGTCCCCTCGGGTGCCCTCCTGGGGCTCGACGGTCTGGTGGCCGCGTCGCAAGAGACCATCCATTCAGTCAAGCTTGTCAGCAAGAAACCACCGGGGGGATTGGTCGGCGCTCCTTATCTCGTTCAGAACAAGATCGACCTGACCGGGATCAAGGAGCCTGTCCGTGTCTTCGCCGGCACCGCGCGGGAGGCGGCGGCTGCCTTTCCCGCCAATGTGAACGTCGGGGCGGCCCTCGGTTTGGCCGGCATCGGCGTCGACCGGACAATGGTCGAGATCTGGGCCGATCCCACCCTCACCCGCAATACCCATCAGGTCGAAGTGGATTCCGAGAGCGCGATCCTCAATTTCAAGATCGAAAACCTGCCCGCCGTCGAGAACCCGCGCACAAGCCGCATCGCGGCGCTTTCCGTGATCGCGACGCTCAAGAATCTCGTAAGCCCGCTGAAGATCGGCTAGACCAAACCGTTCCCGAGCTGTTCGACCATATATTCGGACAGTCGGGTCGCGGCGCTCGTTTCCGGTCCCGGCTTGCGGCGAAGCACGAGGTCGATGGATGGCAAGGCGGGCAATCCTTCGGCCGCGCCCAGAATCTTCAGGTCGCCCGGTACGCCCGACCGCGCCAGGAGTGAAATCGCCAGGCCAGCAGAGACGGCTGTTTCCAGGCCTCTCACGCTGTCGCTGACGCAGACGACGCGCCAGCGGCGGCCCGCCTCGTCCAGGGACTTCAGGCCAAGCTCGCGGTAATAGGAGCCATGCTGGTGCATGGCCAAAGGCAGCACCGGGTCCTGCCAGCGGGGCCGCTTGGGATTTCCCACCCAGACCAAAGGCTCGCGCCGGACCAGAAGTCCGTCCGGATAGCCTGGCACTTTGCTCACCAGCGCCAGATCCACTTCCCCCTTGCCCACCGCGTCGTGAAGCCTCGGACTGCCCGAGCAATGAAGCTCGATTCCGACCTCCGGATAGGTCTGGCCGAAGCGCGCGAGAATTTCCGGCAGGAGATTAGCCGCATAAAGGTCGGGAATGCCGAGCACGACCCGCCCCTCGACCTTGGGATGGACGAGCCGGTCACGCGCCTCGTCGTTCATCTGAAGGAGCGCCCGTGCATAGGGCAGCAAGGTCTCGCCATCGCGGCTCACTTTCAGGCGGCGGTTGCTGCGGTCGAAGAGGGTCTTGCCGAGCGCCGTTTCGAGCCGCCTCAACTGCTGGGTGACCGCCGGCTGCGTCCGGTTGAGCTTCCGGGCGGCCGCGGTGACGTTCCTCTCCTCGCAGACGGCGACGAAGGTTCTCATCAGGCTGATATCGAGATCGGGGAGCATAAAATCATTCCCAATGCTTATATGGAACATGTCAATTATAAATTTCTGTCTCGCCGTGGCCTGCCTTATGGTTGCCCTTCGTCTATGAGGATCGCCTGATGACCGAGGAAGAAGAACGCCGCTTGATGGAGCACCCCGACAGCACCGCGGAACTGCCGGTTCTCGATATCAGCGACTATCTGGCGGGGAAACCCGGGGCACGGGAGCGGATCGGAAAACAGCTCTGCGAGATATCCCAGACGGTCGGTTTCTTCTATCTGACGGGTCACGGCATTCCCCAGGCCCAGATCGACCGGATCTTCGCCGAATCCAGACGTATCCATAAATCGCCCCTGGAAAAGCTCCGCACGATCCGAAAGGCGAGCCGCCGCCGACCCGGCTACGACGCGATGGAGGACAAGACGAACCTCGGCGGGGTGGCGCCGCCCACGCTCAATTCGGCTTTCAGCATGCAGCGGGAACGCGCGCCGGACGATCCGAAGCTGAAGCTCGACGACGAATTCCACCAGCCAAACCGCTGGCCCGACTGGCTGCCCGGCTTTCGGGAGGAGGTCGTCGGCTGGTATTCGAGCATGGAAGCGCTCGGCAAGAAGATGATGCCGCTCTGGGCCGCGGCGATGGATCTGCCGGCGGACTATTTCGACGGCTTCTTCAAGGAGCCCTATATCTCGATGACAATGACCTATTACCCGCATCAGAAGGTCATCGGGAACAACCAATACGGCATCCAGCCTCATACGGATAACACCGTCATGACCATCCTGGCGCAATACGACGTGCCGGGCCTCGCGGTGCAGATGCCGGACGGGCATTGGCGGGTGGCGGATGTGAAGCCCGGAACGCTGCTGATTAACAGCGGCAACACCATGGTCCGCCTCTCCAACGGCCGCTTCAAATCGACCAAGCATGTGGTCATCAATACGGACGGGCGCGACCGCTATTCGGTTCCGCTCTTCTTCGGGACCGACCAGGAGGCCGTGATCCAATGCGCGCCCACCTGCGTCAGCGCGGAGAACCCGCCCCAGTTCGAGCCGATGACCTATCGGCAGCTCATGGAATGGTATCTCCTGAAGAAGGGGAACTTCGCCAAGGCGGCCGGCCCCGACGACAAGACCGCGGGCTATTGGGTGCCTGTGGACCCGACCCCAGGGAATGCGCCCGCCGAGAGCGACTACGGCTGAGCCACACATTGCTTCCGACCCTGGAGAAACATCCATGATGGATGGCGCGGACGACGTTTATCTGATGGAACATCCGGACAGCACCGAGGACATCCCGGTGCTGGATATCGCTCCCTATATCGCAGGCGAGCCGGGCGCCAGGGAACGCCTCAGCAAGGAGCTTGGCCGGATTTCCGAGACCGTGGGCTTCTTTCAACTCATCGGACACGGGCTGCCCCAGAGCCTCATCGACCGGATGTTCGGCGAAGCGAGACGTCTGCATCTGTCGCCGCTGGAAAAACGGCGCACCATCAAGAATATCGGCCGCGGCACCTATCGGGGGATCGAGGACCGGCCCAATATTTCCCTCAATCAGAAGCCCCGGCTCAATTCCTCCTTCAACGTCCATCGGGAATATCCGCCCGATCATCCGATGAACGACATGAGCACGGTCTTCCGCTATCCGAACGCCTGGCCCGACTGGCTGCCGGGCTTCAAGGAAAACGTGCTGGAGTATTACGACCGCGGCGAGGCTTTGGGCCGGCTTCTGCTGCCGCTCTGGGCGGCGGCGCTCGATATGCCCGTGGACTATTTCGACAAATATTTCGTCGATCCGCATATCACCACGACCCTGCTGCACTATCCCCCGCAGAAGGTCATGGGCAACCGGCAATATGGAATCCCGCCTCATACCGACAACAACTTCATCACCATCCTGGCGCAAGAAGACGTGCCCGGTCTCGCGGTGGAGATGCCCTCCGGTCACTGGCGTATCGTCGAGCCCCGGCGCGGAGCCTTCGTCATCAATTCCGGCAATACGATGGTCCGCATCAGCAACGGGCGTTTTAAGTCCACCCGGCATCGCGTCATCAATATCGGCGAGCATGACCGTTTCTCGGTCCCTATCTTTTTCGCTCCGGATCTCGAGGCCATCGTCGAATGCGCGCCGACCTGCGTCACGGCGGAAAATCCGGCGCGCTATCCGCCGATCCGCTACGAGGACCTTTTCTACTGGCATCAATATTCCGAAGGCGCCCGCGGCTTCGAGCAGAAGGCCGTCGGACCCGACGTAAAATCCGAAGGCCTCTGGGTCCCGGCGCAGGATGCAAAGTAACCGGGAAGCCCGGAACCGTTAGGGCTTGATCCCGATAAACTTGATCTGGGTCAGTTCTTCGATCGCATAACGCACGCCCTCGCGGCCGACACCGCTCTGCTTCACCCCGCCGAAGGGATACATATCGAGCCGGAACCGGCTCGGCTCGTTGACCCAGAGCGAGCCGACATGAAAATCATCGGCAAACCGCAGAGCCGACGATAAGGCGCTCGTGAAGACCGCTCCCTGAAGCCCGAAGGGCGAATCGTTGGCGAGTTCCAATGCCTCGTCGATCCCATCGAAGGGAACGACGATGGCGACCGGGCCGAAGACCTCTTCATGCCAGAGCCGCGACGCCCGTGGGGCATCGACCAAAACCGCGGGCGTCACGAGCGCGCCGTCACGACGCGGCTCCAGGGCGTAGCGCGCGCCCCGCTTCAGCGCATCTTCGCACATTGCCATAACCCGGTCGGCCGAGGCAGCGCTCACCATGGGCCCAAGATCGGTGGTGGGATCGTCCGCGCGGCCCGCCTTCAGAAGCTTCGCCGCCGCCACGAATTTCTCGAGAAACGCCGGAAGCACCTTGTGATCGACCAAGACCCGCTGGGCCGAGATACATTGCTGCCCACTGGCCTCGAAAGCGGCCCCGGCGATCTTCTTGGCCGCATCTTCTATATCCGCGTCGGCCAATACGATATTGGCGGCATTGGACCCAAGCTCCGCCACGAACTTCTTGGCGCCCGCTGCGCGCGCCAGGGCGTTGCCGCCGCCCGTCCCACCGGTGAAGGTCACCGCCGAGACATCGGGATGACCGGCCAGAGCCAAGGCCGTCTCCCGGTCACCGGTCACCACGTTGAAGAGATCCTTGGGCCAGCCCGCTTCCTGGAAAATTTTCGCCACGCGGAGCGCCGTCCTCGTCCCGGCGGGGGCGGGCTTCACGACAATCGCATTGCCTGCGGCGATGGCCGGCGCGACCTTCTGGACCAACAGGTTTATCGGCGCGTTGAAGGGCGTGATGCCGGCGACCACGCCATAGGGAATGTGCCGGGTGAAACCAAGATGCCCCGTGCCGCCTGCCACCGAATCCAAAGGCAGTACCTCCCCGCCCATCTGGGGGAGCGCCGCCGCCACCGCCTCGATGAACTCGACACCGCGCTTAGCTTCGAAGCGGCAGACCCGGATCGGCTTACCGACATCGGCGCAGATAATCTCGGCCAACTCGTCGCCCGCCTTGCCCAGGGCCACTGCCGCCGCCTTGAGCCAGGCGACCCGCTGGTGGACCGGCGACTTGCGGTTGGCGGCGAAAGCGGCCTGGGCGGCGGTCACCGCCGCATTGACGCCGACTTCGCCTGCCTCCGAGATTCGGCCGATGACCGATCCGTCCTGGGGATTGACGAGATCGAAACCGCCGGGGCCGGCATCCGCATCACGCCCGCCGATGAAAGAGACAATGGAAGAAGGCTGGGTCATCGTTCTATCCGAAGGTTGGGTCCTGGGAAATCCGGCGTGAGGGTAGTGTGGCCCGCCCCCGCTGCCAAGCCGGCATGAGGCTGGCGCAATTCCTGGCAGTCATGAATAATGAAACGACAACGACTAGGAGGCTCACCGAATGCTCGTCCGGTCCCTGTTCCTCGCGGCCTTGGCCGCATCTCTTCCGTTCTGCGACGCCTCGGCCCAAACCGCGACACCCAAGCGCGGGGGCACCCTGGTCCTGACCATCGGGACCGATCCCAGCACCTTGAACCGCAGCATCGGCAGCAGCAATGCGGATGGCCATATCGCCTGCGTCGTCTATCAGGGCCTGATGCGGATGGACGCCAAGGGCGATCCGCAGCCCTTGCTCGCCAAGTCCTATACGGTATCCCCGGACGGCCTGACCTACAGTTTCGACCTCGTTCAGACGAATTGGGAAGACGGCAAGCCGATGACCTCGGCCGATGTCAAATATTCCCTCCTCGAGGTGAGTTCCAAATACAGTTCCGTCTTCGCTGGCGCCGGCCGGGTGATCGAAACGATCGATACGCCGGCCCCGGACAAGGTGATTATCCACCTGAAGGAACCCTACGGACCCTTCCTGATCTCCCTGGCCTGCCAGCAGGGCGGCTCGGTCCTGCCGAAGCACGTTTATGAGGGCACCAATCCGCTGACCAATCCGGCCACCCTGGAAAAGCCGATCGGCCTCGGACCTTTCCTGCTCAAGGAATGGAAGCGCGGCGATCACCTGACCCTGGTCAAGAATCCGAACTACTGGGAGAAGGGCAAACCCTACCTCGACGAGATCATCGCCAAGGTCATTCCGCAATCCACGGCGCGGACCCAGGCGCTGGTCGCAGGCGAAGTCGATTTCGTCACCAATTATTTCCTGCCGGTGAGCGACTACAACGTCGTGAAGTCGAACCAGAAGCTTGCCCTTGTCGCGTCTTCCACGCCGCCCAGCGTCGATTTCATGTTCCTCAACGTCAATCGCAAACCGCTGGACAACAAGAAGGTGCGCCAAGCGCTCTTTATCGCCATGGACCGCGACTACATCGCGAAGACCGCCTATCAGGGGGTTGGGGGAGCCGGCACCATGCCTTTCACCAACCGGCTTGCCTGGTCGGCCAATCCGGACATCGACTACCGCAAGATGTACGCCTATGACCCTAAGCGGGCCAACGAGATGCTCGACGAGGCTGGCATGAAACGTGGCGCCAACGGCATCCGCTTCAAGCTCGGCATCCTGATCGCGGCAGACGATGTGGATTCCCCGGTCGCAGCCCAGGCGATCAAGAAGATGTGGGGTGATGTCGGCGTCGATCTTTCGATCGAATCCGTGGATCGCACCACGGCGACGAAGCGCATGTATACCGACATGGATATCGATACCTTCATCAACTCCTATACGAGCTTCTCGGATCCCGCATTGGGCATGGCCCGGACCTGGGTTACCTCGTCGATCAAGAAGGCTTTCGGCAACGGATCGGGCTATTCCAACCCGGAAGTGGACAAGCTTTTCGAAGACGCCCAGAAGGCTGTCGGCAAGGAAGCGCGCGGCGCCATCTATCGCAAGGTCCAAGTCATCCTGGCCGACGATCTGCCGGTCTATACGCTCCACGAGCACGAATATTACGACGGCATCTCAAAGGACGTTCGCGGCATCGACGACGAGCAGTTCCTGATCACCTGGCGCGACGCCTGGCTCGACCGCTAAAGATGCTATCCCCTCTCCGCTCTTCTGGCGGAGAGGGGACTACTTCGACAACCAGGCGTGAGCCCAGTAGCCGTTGCCCTGGAACTCGCCCCAGAGGCCATTGAGACGCTTCGATGCGCCATCGGGATCGCGGTACTGGCGTAGCGTGATCACCGGCAGATCCTCCGCGAGGATCATCTGAGCCTGTTTATAAAAGACCGCACGTTCGTCGAAATTCGTCGCGCGCTCGCCCTTTTCCAGAAGAT
This sequence comes from Rhodospirillales bacterium, assembly GCA_947473305.1. Taxonomy (GTDB): domain Bacteria; phylum Pseudomonadota; class Alphaproteobacteria; order ATCC43930; family CGMCC-115725; genus CANJCB01. Next base: position 37,190 of record CANJCB010000016.1, on the reverse strand, counting down.
CGTCGACCACCGGGTTCGAATAGCTCGCGGCATTGCCGAAACCCATATTGATGGTGCGGCTCGAAAAAGTCCGAGCCACCCCAAGTGCGGGATCGGCGTAGGACGCATAGACCTGCAGTGTCACGTCGAAGTCATGGTCGGTAAAGACCCGCTTGACCAGCGTCGGCCTTTCGGCCGCCTCGATCGTCACATCGACGCCAACAGCCTGCCACATGCTCTTAAGCGCCACGGAGACTTCCTGGAATTCAGGATAGTCGCTGCTGAAAATCGCGATCCGGACAGGGAAGCGCTTACCCTCCGCGCCGCGCTTCATCCCCGCCGCATCGAGTAGCGCGTTCGCTTTCGCCACATCGAAGGGATACATCTTGCGGTAGTCGATCTCCGGCACGCGCGTCCAGGTGATATCGGTCAGGAACGGCTGAGTTCCGACGCTGCCGACGCCGAAGAAGGGATTGCGGAAGAGATACTCCCGGTCAGTCGCCATCATCAGCGCCTGGCGCACCCGCTTGTCGTCTAGGGGCTTTTTCAAGGTATTGAAGAAGGCCAGAACGGCCAGGGGCGACACGTCGCTCGCCACCACCTTGACCTTCGGATTGCCCTCGATGTTCTTGACCTCGTTAGGCGGCAGGATATGGATGAGATCGACCTCGCCGGCGATCAGCGCGTGGATGCGGGACGCCGACTGGGGGATAACCTTGCCGATCACCTCGTCGAGGTAGGGACGGCCCGCCTCGTGGAATTGGTCGTTGCGGGTCATCCGCACGAAATCGCCATGCTTCCACTCGGCGAATTTGAAGGGTCCCGTGCCGACCGGCGCGGCATTGGCCGGGTTCTTCAGGGGATCGCCCTGCTCGAAAATATGCTTGGGCTGGATCGAGCCGCCCTGCTCGCAGGTGAGCGAGAGCATGAAAGGCCCGAAGGTGTTCTTCAGCTTGATGACCACCTTGTCCGGCGCCGGCGTCTCGATGCTGTCGATGGCCCGGCCGGCAGCCAGGAAGACCGAGGAGTATTTGGCATTCAACTGGAGAAGCGCGAACTTCACATCTTCCGAGGTGAAGGGCTTGCCGTCGTGCCAGGTCGTCTTTTCGAGATCGAAGCTGTAACTGAGACCGTCCGGCGACACGCTCCAGGATTTCGCCAGTCCAGGCATCACCTTGTAATCGTCGGTGATCAGCACGAGCCCTTCATAAGCGATGCAGCCGATGGACCGCTCCGCCACCCCATTGGACAGGACCGAGGTCAGCAGCGGCGGGTCCTGATTGAGAACGAAGACGGCGCTGCCACCCCGTTCAGGCGTTTGCGCAAAGACGGTGACGGACCAGAACGCCGCGGCGCTCACGAGCGAAATGGCGGTGCGTTTCATAGGCGATCCCTTTCGGATATCCGCTCGCCCTATACCGTCAGCCCACGAGGCGGCGTCGTTATAAGCCCGTCTTACTCCGCTGCCTCCGCCGGTCTGGCGTCATCGATCAGCTTCCAGATGCGCGGCGGAGAGAGGGGAAGTTCCAGAGGCTGAACATTGAAGGACCTGAGCGCCGAAGCGATGGCATTGGCCATGATGCCGCCCACCGGAATGATGCCGCCCTCGCCAGCACCCTTGACGCCCAAGGGATTGATCGGTGAAGGATAGTTGCCCGTCATGATCGCCCGGATCCGCGGGAAGTCGCCCGCCGTCGGCAGGAGATAATCCGCGAAAGTGCCGGTCAGAAGCTGGCCCTCGCCGTCATAGATCAGATGTTCGAGAAAGGTCCCGCCCAGGCCCTGGACAATGGCGCCCACCGCCTGCCCGCCGAGGGTCAGCGGATTGACCATGCGGCCCACGTCTTCGACCGCGACATATTCCAGCACCTCGACCTGCCCGGTCTGAGGATCCACGGCGATATGGGTCGCATGGGTGCCATAGGCCCAGGTGTGCTTGTGGTTGAAGAAACTCTCCTCGATGGAGATATCCTCTTCCGCCAGTTCCGCGAAGGTCAGCGACTTACCGCCCGGCCCCTGCGCCTTGCCGTCTTCGAGAGTTACCTCGCCCGGCGCGCAGTTGAAGCGACGGCCCGCCGCCTCGCGCATGAGCTTCTGAAGGCTGGCGGCTGCCACGACGATGGCGGAACCGCCCATCACCGTGGAGCGCGAATGGAAGGAGCCGAAGCCCTCTTTCGTCCCGGTCGTGGAGCCGTGGAAAATGGCGATCTTATCCATCGGCATTTCGAGCGCATCGGCAGCGATCTGGGTCAGGACGGTGACCACGCCTTGCCCTACCTGGGACGAGCCCACATAGACCGAGACATTCCCGCTCTTCTCAAGCACGAGACGCGCATTTTCCTTTGGACCCGCCGCACCGCCTTCGATGAAGCAATGCAGGCCCAACCCGTGATAGCGGCCGTCGATCAGCTTACCGTCGTATTTCTCGACCTTCTCGGCCCATTTGAATTCGGCGAGGCACTGGTCGAGCGTGACCTCGTAGTTGCCGCTGTCGAGTTCGTCGCCGCTCTTGGTTTCCACGATCTGCGGAAGCTGGTAGGGCATCTGGTCTTCGCGGACGAGATTGCGGCGCCGGAATTCAACCCGATCGATGCCGAGGTCGTTGGCCGCCATGTCGAAGAGCCGCTCGCGCACGTAATCCGTCTCATACCGGCCCGGCCCCCGATAGGTCCCGACCGGTCCTTTGTTCGAGAGATAGAAATCCGTCACGATATTGATGTTCGGCACGTGATAGGGACCGGACATGAACTGCGAGACATTGCGCGGGTTGATAAGCCCGTTGGTCCGCACATAGGCGCCGGAATCGACGAAAGCGGTGCCGCGCAGGCCCAGCACCATGCCGTTCTTGTCGCAGGCGATCTCGGCCTCGACCTCGGTTTCGCGGGAATGGTTGGAACAGGCGAGATGCTCGCGCCGGTCCTCGACCCATTTGATCGGCTTGCCCACATAGCGCGCGGCAAAGGGGATCAGGAAATCCTCGGGATAGAACTCGCCGCGCGAGCCGAAGCCGCCGCCCGTATCCGCCTCATGGACCTCGATCTTGTCCTCGGGCAGGTTCATCTGCTTGGATAGCGCCTTGCGGGTCGCGAAAGGCACCTTGGCGCCGCCTTGGACGACGAGCTTGCCTTCCTCCTCGAACCATTCGGCCAGAAGCCCCCGGCCCTCCATGAAGACGGCGGTATGCCTATGCACCCCGAAACGTTCGCGGCGGCGATAGGCAGCATTGCGGAAGGCATCGTCCGCATCGCCCTTGATCGCCGTGAATCGCGCGCAGCGATTGGTGCCTAACTCGTCAAAAAGCAGCGACTGGCCCTTCTCGGCAGCCTCGCGCGTCACGACCGGCGGCAGCGTCTCGATATCGAGCACGACCGCGTCGCAGGCGTCTTCGGCAATTGCCTGGCTCTCGGCGATCACGAGCACGACAGGCTCGCCCACATAGCGCACCTTGCGATCGGCGATGCAGGGCTGTTCCAAGGGCTCCGTGAGCTTTGAAGCGAAAAGCCGGATCGGGATGGTCGGGACCGGCCGTCCGATCTCCTCCGCCGTGAGCACGGCAACGACGCCAGGGATGGCGAGAGCGGCGCTCGTGTCGATGCCCTTGATGATGCCATGGGCGACCGGGCTGCGGAGGATGACGGCGTTCAGCACGCCCTCTGCGGTCAGATCGTCGACGAAGCGCCCGCGCCCGCGCAACAAGCGCAGGTCTTCAAGCCGCTCGACCGGGCTGCCGACAAAGCGGTTCGCCTTACTCATCCTATTTCCCCTTAGGCGTTCTCAGGCTTCTTATAAGCAGCGCGCGCTTCGAGCACCGCCTGGATGATCGGGATATAGCCCGTGCAACGGCAGATGTTGCCGGAGAGCACATGGCGGATCCCCTCCTCGTCCACATCCGGGTTCTCGGTGAGAAGCGCATGGGCAGTCATCAGCATGCCCGGCGTGCAGAAACCGCATTGCAAAGCGTGATGCTTGCGGAAGGCGGTCTGGAGTGGGGTCAGCCCCTCGTCGAAGGAGATGCCCTCGACCGTCGTGATCTGCGATCCATCGGCCTGGACGGCCAGGGTCAGGCAGGACCGCACGGCGGCTCCGTCGATGATGATCGTGCAGGCGCCGCAGACGCCGTGCTCACAGCCCACGTGGGTTCCGGTCAGTCGCAGCTGATGGCGCAGACAGTCGCTCAGCGTGGTACGCGATTCGACTTCGATATCGACCGCCTTGCCATTCACCTCGAAGACGGCGCGATGCTTGCTCGTCGGCATTGTCCCTGTTCCCCCTTAACGTGCCACGGCGGCGCGAAGCGCGCGCTCGAGCAGCACCGAAATCAGATTGCGCCGATAGGCGGCGCTCGCATGGATGTCCGTCAGCGGCTCCACTCCCGCCGCCGCAGCCTTGGCGGCCGCGAGGATTGCCGTCTCATCCACGGTCGTGCCGTTGATCGCGGCCTCGGCGCCGGGCACCCGATGCGGGATCGAGCCCGCGCCGATCACGCCCACATGGGCATCGACCGCACGACCCTGCGCGTCGAGATCGTAGAAGACCGCAACACCGCCCATGGCGAAATCGCCACGCCGGCGGGCGAATTCGAGCATCCCCCAGCGCCGCGCCGCAGGCCAGGGCGGCAGCCGGATCTCGGTGATCAATTCGTCGGCTTCGAGAACCGTCATCAGCGGCCCTTCGAAGAATTCGCCGGCCGGAATGATGCGCTCGCCGCTCGATCCCTTGACCACGATCTTGGCGTCGCAGGTTACGGAGAAGCCGGGCATTTCGGCCGCGGGATCCGCATGAGCGATGCTGCCGCCCACCGTGCCCCTGTTGCGGATCTGATAATGCGCGACATGGGAGATCATTTCCTGGAGGAGCGGATGGGCGGTCGCGAGCCGCTTGTCATCCTCGATCTGCCGCCAGCTTACCTTCGCGCCGAGCGTGATGCCCGAGGCGTCGATCTTGATCTGATCGAGACCTTTCAGCTTCTTGAGATCGACCAGCAGGCTGGGGGAGGCCAAGCGGAACGCCAGGATCGGCATCAGGCTCTGGCCACCGGAGATCGCCTTGGCGTCGCCGTCACGGGACGCGAGCAGCGCTATCGCCTCGTCGAGGGTCGCTGGACAGGCATATTCGAAGGGCGGTAGCTTCATCGGAACGGCTCATCCTCTTGTCCGGCCCCGCTCTTGGGACCGGGGTCCAAACCTATATGACGGTGGCGCGTCGGCCAAGTCCTGAAAAGCGTCGCCGTCGGTATCGTATGCAATCCCAGATTTCCAGGATTTTCGCGCCATGCCCAAGCCCAGCCTTCACGTCATCCTCTTCTCTGGCGTGCAGAACCTGCCGCTCTTCGCCGCAGAAAATAACGGTTTTTTTGACAAGCACGGACTAGACGTCAGACTGACCAGTACACCTAATTCCGGCGAGTTGCGCGATGGTTTGGCGGAAGGGCGTTATGACATTGCTCATACAGCGGTAGACAATGCCGTCGCCATGGTCGAACTCGCGGATCACGACGTCGCCATCGTGATGGGCGGCGACAACGGCTTCAACTGCCTGATCTTCCAGAAAGGCGTCAGTTCCTTCGAGGATCTCCGGGGCCAGATCGTGCTCGTGGATGCGCCCAATACCGCTTTCGCCCTGGCCCTTTACCGCATCCTCCAGATGAATGGCTTGGAGCGGAGCGACTACAAGGCGATCCCGGAAGGTGGAACCCACCTGCGCCTCGCCCGGATGCTCAAGGACGAGAGCGCGCGGGCCGCCGTCATGAACCTCCCGTTCCATCTGCTGGCGGAACAAGCCGGACTTCAGAACAAGGGCGAGATCATCGGCATGGTCGGTCCCTATCTTTCGACCGCGGGCTTCGTCATGCGCGACTGGGGGAAGAAGAACGAGGCGGCCCTGGTCAGCTATATCAAGGCCTATGTGGAAGGCCTTCGCTGGTCGCTCGACCCCAAGAACCGTGCGGAAGCGGTAAAGCTGCTGGAAGAGCGGCTGAAACTCGCACCTACCATCGCGGCAAAGGCCTATGAGATCGCGACGGCGCCCGGGACAGGACTCGCGAAGGACGCGACTTTCGACAGGGAAGGCTTCAAGAACGTGCTCGCGATCCGGGCCAAAGTCGAAGGTCAGTCGGGGGGCACGCCGCCCGCACCGGAGAAATACGTGGACCTGGGGTATTGGCGGAAGGCGGTCGGCGAGACCTGATACGGGTGTTCGCAGAACCTAGGTTGCCGCAGCCCCAGGGTTCAACATCGACGGCGGCACCCCGGCGAGCGTGGAGATCGTTTCCGGGGCGCTCTCGTTGGTTCCCTGGTGCTCGACCAACAGCTTCTGCGCATTGTCCGCGAAGCCCAGGCCCGCTGCCTTCAATGCCGTCTCGATCCGCCGATAGGCCTGCGCCCGCACGGTGAACTGCTGGCCCGGCAGCGACTGGAACTTGCAGCGGAAGATCTTCAGGCCCGGCTCGATCCTGTAGATGTTGCACTTCAGAGGCTCGTTGATCACCGCCGCGAGTTCCGGCTCCTCCAGCATCTTCTGGCCGACCTTCTTGACGAGCTTTCGCACCGTCTCGATGTCCACCGTATGGGGCAGCGGGATATTGAACTTCTCGATCACCCAGTCGCGGGAGTTGTTCCGGACCGCGCCCATGCCGCCATAGGGCACGAAGTACAAGGGTCCGTTGTGGTGCCGCAGCGCCACCGACCGCAGGGTGATGCGCTCCACCGTGCCTTTGATATTGGTCCCGCTTTCGATGTATTCGCCGACGCGGAAGACATCCTCGATCAGGAAGAACATGCCGGACAGCATGTCCCGCACCAGGGTCTGGGCGCCGAAGCCCAGGGCGATGCCTATGACACCGGCACCGGCCAGCAGCGGGGTGATCTCGATCCCGAGAATCGAGAGGGTCGAGAGCAGGGCCAAGGTCCAGAGCGTGATGCCGAACCCCTTGCGCAGCAGGGGCAAGAGGGTCCCAAGCCTCGCGTTCGGCCCCGCCCGGCCTTCGAGCGCCATGGGACCGAGGCGGGAGAGCTTCGTATCGATCGCCGCCTTGGCCGCCGCCCAGATCACGTCGGTGATCAGCAGCAGGGCGATCGCTCCCAGGATGCGGCCGGCAAGCCGCCCTCCCATGCTGTCGCCGCCTTCCATGGCCAGGATCGGCACGCCCCAGATGACCGCCCCGATTCCCAGACCGACCAAGGCCACCAGCAGACGCATCAGGCGGAGGACGATGCCGCTGACGACGGCGGCCACCGTATCGTCCTCCGACGCTTCCTCATCCGAGCGGGTCAAGGCCTCGACCATATCGCGCAGCACGACCTCGGCGCCCACCACCACTGCCGCGACGATAAGGGAGGCCGCAGCGCGATCCGCGCCGATCAGCCAGAGCGCCAGCACGCCCAGGACAAAACACGATCCCATGAAGGCCAGGGGCGAGGCGGGCAACCGGCGACCGCGCCGCGGGACGCGCGGCCTCGCACGGGATTGGGCGGCGATGGCGCCCAGGAGCAGCACGGCGGTCAGGACGGCCGCGGCGACCCGGATGATACTCGCCAGATGCACCGCCCCCGCATGATCGACCAATTCCGCCAGGAAGATCCCCGCCGCCAGCACATAGACGACGGCCGCAACCCCCTTGCTAGCGCGCTTGGCCGCTTGCGGCGTCATCCGCAGGAGGCGAAGCCGAGGCGTTCGGGGCGCCAGGAAGAAATCACTGACAAGACCCGCGAAACGGACCGTGAGGATGGCGAGCGTCAGCGTCACCACCACATCCTGGATTCCGGGCGGCCAGACAAAACCGGAAGTAGCCGCGACGATGCTGCCGACGAAGAGGAGAAGCCCCGCGAAACGCAGGCCAAGACGCTGAAGCCCCAGGACGAGCGCGCGCCGCGGGGTTTCCGGTTCCGCCGCCTCTATCGCCTGGCGCGACGGCAGCGCATAAGTCCAGAAAAGCCATTCCAGACCGACGCCGATCACCAGCAGGATCAGCATATAGGTGAAACCCCTCACGCCGACGTCGCTGTCGACGAGGCGCGTGAGGTGATGCCAAAGGCCGGTCAGATCGGCAGGCGCGCCGAGCAGATCGTCGGCCAGTCGCCAGATCCTGCCCCCGGCCTCGGACAGGGCCGCCATGAGATGCATCATATAGGCGTTCACGAAGCAGCCTCGGGCACGGTTTCAGTATCCAGGCCGGCCGGCGCGGCAACGACAGGCGCGGGTTCGGTCACCCATTCCTGCGGCTCACGGGCGGCGGAGGCATCGGCGAAGGGTGGAAGGACGCGCACGACCGATACGCCTTCTCCCAGGACCAGGGCCTGGCAGGCGAGACGGACACCGGGGCCGGCGCGGACCATGGCCAGCGTCCGAGTCTCAATGGCAACGGCAGGCGACAGGCGCTCGGCGCCGGCAACAATCTCAACGCGGCAGGTCCCGCAACGGCCGCGACCCGAGCAGACGCTGGCGTGAGGGATATCGTTGGTCCGGCTCAACTCCAGGATGGACAAGCCCTTGGGACCCGTCGCGACCGCGCCGCCGTCATAAGCCACATGGACTGTCGCCCGGCTCCGCAGCAGGAAGCGAAACAGGAAGAAGCCGATCGCCAGGCCCGCCGCCGCAAAATAGATCGAAAGAAAGATCGTCTCGATCCGCATGAGGCGGTCGGCGACCTCCCCCACCCGTTGCCAGCTCGCTTCGATCCCTTGGCGAAAGGCGGGATCGGCGGCAAGACGGTCGACGGTTTCCTTGCCGCCCTGCGCAAAACCCAGAAGAGAAAGGATCGGGACCGCGAAAAGAACCGGGGTGACCAGACCACCGATTCTTTTCCAGATCGGTCGCAGCACCATGAAGCCATAGAAGCCGATGGCCGCATGGGCCCAGATCACGATCAGCGCGAGAAGCTGCTGGATCGCGTAAAGTGGCGCAAAGCTCCAATAGACGGAGAGAATGAATTCGTAGCCCGCCTCGAAACCGGAGGTGAGTTCGCCGGTGATCCGGAGCGTCAGCACATGGCCGATGAGGAGCGGCGGCACCAGGAGCGCCAGGAAGAGCTGGACCGCGTCCGTCCGGCTCATCGCCAGGGTGCGCCGCGCGGCGATAGACTGAAGTCCCAGCACGAGGTGAACAAAGGCCGAGAAGCAAAGCAGCGTCTCACCGACCCGGCCTTCCCAGGGCTCCATGAAATAGGGGTACCAGACATCGATCTGATGAAGCGACGCGATCCCCATCGCCAGCAGTCCGAGATGGCTGGTGACGAAAGCCATGAGGACGAGGCCCGTCACCAAACGCAGCCGTCTCATCCAGATTGTTGGCAGCATTCAGCCCCCGAATTCCCCTGTCCCCAGAGTAGGCGTCGGCCTCACGCCCCGCAAGGCGGGACAAGGCCCCGTTGAGGAGCTTTATCTCAATTCCCCGGAATATGATGCCAGTCCGTCAACGCGGGCTTTTCGTGCAAGATGGCAGAAACTATCCTATTGTCCCCTTTCGGAGACCTTTATGGCGCAATCGGGCTATATCGAAGCCCCGCTTCCCCCGGATGAGTCGAAGCGGCTGACCGCGCTGCGCCGGATGGAAATCCTCGATACGCCGGCCGAACCCAATTTCGAGCGGATCGTCCGTCTCGCGGCCGGTCACTTCCGCGTGCCGATGGCGCTCATCAGCCTGGTCGACGAGAACCGTCAGTGGTTCAAGGCGAGGGTCGGTCTCGACGCGACCGAAACCCCGCGCGAACTCGCCTTCTGCGCCCATGCGATCCTAGGCGGGGATGTCTGTCTCGTACCCGATGCGACGCTCGACCGACGCTTTGCGGGCAATCCCCTCGTTCTCGGGCGGCCCGATATCCGGTTTTACGCCGGCGCGCCCCTGGTCGACCGGAACGGCTATCGGCTCGGCACGCTCTGCATCATCGACACGAAAGCACGGGCGAATTTCGACGAAGGCCACATGCTCCAGGACTTCGCCAGTATCGTAGTCGACGAGATGGAGTTGCGCCTTTTGAACGCCCGGCTCGACCGCGCGCGGGAAGACGCGGAGACGGCCAATCGGGCCAAATCGACTTTCCTGGCCAGGATGAGCCACGAAATCCGCACCCCGATGAACGGCATCCTCGGTTTCGCTGATATCGTGCTGCAGTCGGAGGTGACACCGGATCAACACCGCAACCTCAGCCTTCTCAAGGATTCGGCGGAGGCGCTCCTCGTCGTCATCAACGACATCCTCGATATCTCCAAGATCGAGGCGGGCCGGCTGGAACTCGAACATCTGCCCACCAATCCCGGCGAGGTGGCGCAGGCCGCTCTCGCGACGGTCCGGCGGGCGTCCGCCGAGAAGGGGCTTTCCCTTACCCTGGAAGCCTCGGCCGACCTGCCGGATTGGGTTGCGACAGATCCGACGCGCCTCCGGCAGATCCTGCTCAACCTGCTCACCAATGCGGTGAAATTCACCGACCGGGGCCAGGTGACTTTGCGCGCCTCCCGCGATCCTGCGGCCCCGGATGCGAGATTAAGGTTTGAAGTCGAGGACAGCGGGATCGGCATCCCCGAGGATATCCGCGGCCGTCTCTTCGAGAATTTCTCCCAGGCCGACGAGACGATCACGCGGCGCTTTGGGGGAACCGGACTTGGGCTGGCGATCTGCAAAAGCCTTGCGGCGGCTCTGGGCGGCGAGATCGGGGTTTCAAGCGAAGCCGGCCGGGGCAGCCGTTTCTGGTTCACCATCGCCTTGCACAGGGCCGATCCGCCCGCCGCCGTACAGCCGCTGGAAGTAAAGTCCACCTCCTCCGTGGCGGCGCGCGTCCTCGTCGTGGACGACGTCAAGGTCAACCGGATGCTGGTGGAGATCATCCTGAAAGCCAACGGTCACCAGGTCACTCTGGCGGTCAACGGCTTCGAAGCGGTCGAGGCGCTCAAGCGCGAGGATTTCGATGTGATCCTCATGGATATGGAAATGCCCGAGATGGACGGGCTTACCGCCACTCGAACGATCCGTGAACTCGCGGACCCGAAAAGAAACGTGCCCATCATCGCGCTGACCGCCAACGCCATGGCCGACCAGGCGGCCAAATGCCAGGAAGCGGGGATGGACGACTATATTTCGAAGCCTATCGACCGGGCAGCCCTGCTCGCAAAGGTCGTCGGTTGGAGCAGGCGCAAATCTCAGCCCGGGGCCGGATAGCGGATCTCGATCACCTCGATAGGCTCGATGCCATTAGGCGTCCTAAGCTCCACCACATCGCCCTCCCGCGCTTTCAACAGCGCCCGGGCGATAGGGGAGACCCAGCTCACCTCGCCTTGTTCGATATTCGCCTCGTCGATGCCGAGGATCGTGATCGTCCGCTCGTCGCCGCGCTCGTTGGCATAGGTGACCGTCGCCCCGAAGAAAACCTGGTCTTTGCGGGTCTGGCGGGTCGGATCGACCACTTCGGCGATCTCCATCCGCTTTGACAGAAAGCGGATGCGGCGGTCGATCTCGCGGAGGCGCTTCTTGCCGTAGATATAGTCACCGTTTTCCGACCGGTCGCCATTGCCGGCCGCCCAATGGACGACCTCGACGACCTTGGGCCGTTCCTCCCGGAAGAGCTTTCGGAACTCGTCCTGGAGGCGGCGCAGGCCCTGGGGCGTGATGTAGTTCTTGCCGCCCGGCTCCGAGACGGGCGCATCTTCCCGCTCGTCCTCAGGCTCGGCATCGGTTTCCTTGGTGAAGGCTTTGCTCATGACGAGCGCAACATCGCACGACAGGGCGCTCCCGTCACTCGATCCGCGTGAACTTCATGGCAGCTTCGGGGAGACGCTCGCCGGCTGCGAAGCCGCGAGGCAGAACCGCTTCGATATCCGCCAGATCGTTCGCGCCAAGCGAGATGTTCAGCGCGGTGACATTTTCCTCAAGGTATTTGAGGCGTTTGGTGCCGGGGATCGGGACGACGTCCTCCCCCTGGGCCAGAACCCAAGCCAATGCCAGTTGAGCCGGCGAACATCCTTTGGCTTTCGCGATAGCGCCGAATCGCTCCACAGCCCCCAGATTCCGTTGGAAATTTTCACCCTGAAACCGGGGCGTCGCGAGCCGGTAGTCGTCATCGGCGAGTTGCGCAGCGTCGTTGACGGCGCCGGTCAGGAAACCGCGCCCAAGCGGGCTATAAGCGACAAAGGTAACGCCCAACTCCCGGCAGGTGGCAAGGATTCCATCCTCAGGGTCCCGCGACCAGAGGGAATATTCTGTCTGCAAGGCCGCAATGGGATGAATCGCCTGGGCGCGCCGCAAAACCGCCGGCTTCACCTCCGACAAACCGGCGAAACGGATCTTGCCTTCGGCCACCAGTTCGGCCAGGGCCCCCACGGTGTCCTCGATCGGCGTCGCGGGATCCAGGCGATGGAGAGTGTAGAGATCGATCGTCTCCACGCCGAGCCTCTTGAGGCTCGCCTCGCAGGCCTGACGCACATAGGCGGGATCGCCCCGCATGGTCGAATCGCCCGAGCGAACGGATGCGACGACCCCGAACTTGGTGGCGATAAAGGCGCGGTCCCTGCGATCCTTGACCGCGCGGCCAACCAATTCCTCATTCGCCCCCATGCCGTACATGTCGGCGGTGTCGAGGTAATTGATCCCGAGATCGAGAGCGCGATGAATGGTGGCGATCGACTGCCCTTCATCGCGCTCTTCCTTGTGGCCGTAAAAGGCGGACATGCTGAGACAACCGAGCCCCATTCCGGAAATCAGCGCGTCGCTTCGCCCCAAACGGGTCGGCCGGGTCAGCATCTTCGCACCCCTAGGCGGCGGCAGCGGCAGCCGCGGCGGCAATTTCCGCAGGCACGTCGAAATTATAGAGCTTTGCCGCATTGGCGAAAGTCACCGCATGACGCGTCGCCGGATCGAGGTTCCCGAAGATCCGGTCGATGACCTTCGCCGTTTCGGGATAGGTACAGCGCGCATGGGGGAAATCCGACCCCCACATCAAGGTGGAAAGCGGCACCACGTCGAGCACCTTCTCGATGTAAACATCGTCGATCATGCCGTGGTAGATGCGCGGCAGATATTCCTCCACCGGACGCGCGATCTTGGGGAACTTCAGCACGGGGCCGAAATCCTGCTCGATCTGCCTGACCCGGAAGAACCAATAAGGCAGCCAGGAAACCTCGAACTCCGAGCAGACCAGCTTCAGCTTCGGGAAGCGATCCATGATCCCGCCGAAGATGAATTCGTTGGCCAGCACCGCGCCGGCCTCGCCGAGGACGCCCAGGGCCGAGCGCGGGATATTGATACGCTCCGGCCCGTGGAGGGTGAAAAGGTCGCGCTCGTTGCCGGTGATGATATGGAGCGTGACCGGCATGTCGAGCGCCTGGGCGGCGGCCCAGAAGGGATCGTATTTGCGGGACTGATAGGGTTCCCAATGGGGCCGTGTGTCGCAATTGATGATCGCGCTCTTCAAGCCCCGCTTGGCGACCCGCTCCAACTCCTTCGCCGCCCAGATGGGATCCTCCATATGGATCATCGCGGTTCCGAAGAGACGCTTGGGCGCGTGGCTGCAATATTCCGAGAGCCAGTCGTTGAAGACCGCGCAGCAGTCGCGCACGAGATCGTCGTTCTTGGCCCGCATGCCGAAGAGCAGGAAGGTCGAATTCACGATCTCCCCGTAGATATTGTCTTCGTCGAGGCATTTCATCCGCTCCGCCGGGTCATAGCTGGCGCGCAGGAGCTTGGCCTGCATCTCCGCGTCACCCTCGACCGCTTCGTCCTGGCGGATGTATTCGAGGCCGCTGAAGAAGAACTTGCCCTCGACGCCCATATGCCGCTTCACCATGCGGGGAACCTGGTCGCCGTATTTCGCTGCGAGAGGTTTCTCCCAGAGATCCTCCGGCTCGAAAATATGGGAGTCCCCCGAGATGAACAGCAGCTGCTTTTCTGTCATGGTTTTCTCCTTGATCCGGGCCCATCCCCCGGGGATTGAACTGTTAGTCAGGATGCTAGTCCAGAGCGTCGCGCTAAGCTACCGAGTCTAAAGGATATTTCTATTGGGGTTTCTGGTGCAGCCTGCCCAGATTCCAAGCACATTGTGCACAAAATCCCGGCAACCCACGCATGAAGATTCATGAAGGACGGAAGGGAAAGCTCGGCTATGCTTCCGTCGGACATCTGCGAAACAGGCGCTTGCCCGTCTGGCGCGCGGATTGCACCCGAAGAGACCGAAACGGGAGGCTTGGCCCATGACGCCGATCTATCGTCAGCCTATCGACCACCCCAGCGCCTGGACGAGCAAGTCGATCGGCGGCAAGGAGGGGCTCGTTATCCGTCTCGGCGCGGCGGAACTCGATGCCATCGACGGCCTCCTCGCGAAGACGCGACGGCTCGCCCCGCAGCAGGTCACCCGGCAGGATTTCGACCATCCCGTGCTGAACGCCTTTCTCGCCAAGATTTACCAGGAACTCACCCAAGGGCGCGGCACGCTGATCATCGCGGGCCTCACGCCGGAGCGTTACTCGGAGGAGGATTTCGAGCGGATCTATTGGGGCTTCGGGACCCATTGGGGCCAAGCGGTCATGCAGAACAAATTCGGCGACCGCCTGGGTCATGTCCGGAAGGAGAAGGACAATCCCACCAACCGCGGCTATATCGGCGACCAGGAACTGACCCCCCATTCCGATCCCTTCCCGCTCATCGGCCTGATGTGCGTGAGCCGTGCCGAGATCGGGGGCGAAAGCCGGCTGGTCAGCGGGATCGCCATCCATAACGAGATCCTCCGCACGCGACCCGACCTGCTGGAGCCGCTGTATCGCGGCCATGTCTATTCGGCGCCGGATTCCAAGGGGCTCTCCTCCCCGGTGACCGATTATGCGATCCCGGTTTATTCGACCGTGGGCAACGTCGTGAGCAATATGCTCAACCGGAATTCGATGGACCGCGCGGCGGCGCATCTGGGCTCCCCTCTGCCCGCGGATTTTGCCGAGGCTCTCGACTATGTGCGGGACCTCGCCGTCAACGACGACTTCCGGCTGAAGGTCACGCTGGAGCCGGGCGAAATGGTCCTCATCAACAATTTCACCGCCTTCCACGCCCGCGCCCAGTTCCAGGATTCCGAGCGCAACAAGCGGCACCTCCTGCGGCTCTGGCTCAAGGCGCCGGAAGCCCGGCCCGTAGTGCCCGAGCTTCTCAGATATGGCTCGACCTATGAGCGGCTCTATGAAGAGAACCGCGAAACCCGATCCCCTGCCCCTGCCACTGCCTGAAGCGATAGCCCCCATGCACCTTAAAATCGTCGCGGCCGCAGCCGCCCTTTTCGCGACCCTGCCCGCGCTTACGTCGCTGGCCGAGGAACCTCAGCGCGGCGGGGCCATCGTTTTCGCCATCACAACCGACCCGCCGAACATCAATCCCGATGTCACGACCGGCATCCCGGAGGAATTGACCGCCTGCATCATCTATCAGGCGCTGACGCGCATCGACGGAGAAGGCAACGTAAAGCCGCTGCTGGCAAAATCCTGGACCATCACGCCGGACGGCAAGACCTATAGCTTCGACCTGGTGAAAGCCAATTGGCAGGATGGCAAACCCTTCACCTCCGAAGACGTGAAATATACCTTGCTCGAAGTGAGCGCGAAATACGGTCCCCTGTTCCAGGGGGCGGGGAAACTTATCGAGGCGATCGAGACGCCAGCTTCCGACAAGGTCGTCATTAAGCTCAAGGAGAGCTACGGCCCGTTCCTGCTATCGCTCGCTTGCACC
This sequence comes from Rhodospirillales bacterium, assembly GCA_947473305.1. Lineage (GTDB taxonomy): Bacteria > Pseudomonadota > Alphaproteobacteria > ATCC43930 > CGMCC-115725 > CANJCB01. Next base: position 21,524 of record CANJCB010000016.1, on the reverse strand, counting down.
ATGAACGCGGGCATCCTGCCGGCCCATGTCTACGCCGGCACGGATCCGATGAAGAACCCCGCGACCTTCAGCACCCCCGTGGGCCTAGGGCCGTTTCTCCTGACCGATTGGAAGCGGGGCGACCATCTGCGTTTCGGGCGCAATCCAAATTATTGGGAACCGGGTAAGCCCTATCTTGACGAGGTCATCGCCAAGATCATTCCGAACGCGGGCTCGCGCGCCCGCGCGCTCCAAGCCGGGGAGATCGACTTCCTGAATTATTATTATTTCCCGGCGGCGGACTACAAGATCGCGCGGGACGATCCGAAACTGGCGCTGAAGCCCGCCCATGTGGCGCCGGGCACCGACTTCGCCTTCGTCAACATCCATCGCAAGCCCTTCGACGACAAGCGCGTGCGTCAGGCCCTCCTCATGGCGACGGATCGGGACTATATCCGGAATACCGTCTACCAGGGGCTGGGCGATGTCGGCATCATGCCCTTCACCAGCCAGATCAAATGGGCGGCAAATCACGATATCGACTATCGCAAGATGTATCCCTTCGACTATGCGAAGGCGAATGCGGTGCTCGACGAGGTGGGTGCCAAGCGAGGGGCGGACGGCACGCGCTTCAAGGTCGATCTCGTCTATGCCGCCGACAGCCAGGAACTTGCCGTTGTCGCGGTCGCGCTCAAGGCGATGTGGCGTAATGTCGGCGTCGATGTGACGGTCGATGCGGTGGATAGCGCCATCGCCCAGAAGCGTGTCTTCGTCGACCGGGACTACGATCTGTCGCTCCAGAGCTTCACCAGCTTCGGGGATCCCGCCATCGGCATCGCGCGGCAATATGTGACGGGGTCTATCGGCCGCCCCAACAGCAACGCCTCGGCCTATTCCAATCCTGAAGTCGACGATCTTTTCAACAAAGGCCAAGCCTCGACCGACCCGGAGGTCCGCGGCGTCTTCTACAAGAAGGCGCAGGCCATTCTGGCCGTTGATCTGCCGGTGCTCACGCTGCATGAGCGGGCGCTGTCGGACGGCATGTCCCGGCTCATCGAGGGGATCGACGACGAGAATTTCACCCTGATGTGGCGCGACGCATGGCGGCGGAAGAACTAGCCGTTCAGGCCGCTTCGTCCTTGCGGAACCTGAGGGAGACGGCATAGCCGCGCAGGATCGGCGCGACTTCCGTCCGTCCCCCGGGCAGAGTTCTGAAATGCTCGACAAGATCGAAGCGCGGATGAACGTCGAAAAGAGCGAGCCAGGCGCGCAGGGATTTGCCGAACCAGCGCGGTAATCCCCGCTGGTCCCAGAAATCGACCACGACCAGAGACCTGCCCGGCCGCAGATTGGCGATCCCCTGGGCTATCGCTTCCCGCCAAGTCGGAATCATCGAGATCGAATAGGCGAAGATCACGGTATCGAACGGGCAATCCAGACCGAAATCCCGCGCGGCGTCGAGTTCTTCGGCAAGGCCGTGACTGAGGCGGATACGCTCGCTCAGGCCCGCCCGCGCGAGCGACTTGCCCGCCGTTTCGAGCATGGCGGCGGAAGCATCGAGCCCGAAGAACCTTGCGTCTCCATGCCGTCGTGCTAAAGCCACCAGATTGCGCGCGGTGCCGCAACCGACCTCGCAGACGAGATCGCCTGGCAGGACCTCCAGCCCGGCGATGATGCGGTCGCGCCCGAGAAGATAGAATTTCCGGGTGAGGTCGTAGATGTGCCGCTGGTGGCGATACATCCGGTCCATCCGCACCCGCGCGTCGGCCGGCCCATCGTCGGCCGCCTGTTCAGCGGCGCTCATAGATGTGGAACCCGCCGTAGATCGCCGACCGGTCGTGGGTCAGGAGACGTTGGCTGGTCCCCTGGTCGTAATGCCAGCGCGCCAGGATCGCCGAGGGCAGAGCTGTCTCCAGAGGAGAATCGGAGGCCGCGGTTCGGAAGATCACCCGCGCGCCGGGTTTGGCGGTACGGTCGATCTCCTGCCAGAGCGCGGTGATCTGCTCGTCGCTCATCCAGTCCTGGGCATCGAGCAGAACATAGCGATCGATGCTTTCCGGCGCCTGCGATCCGAAATAATCGGTCATGGAAGCGAGCCTGACCTCGACCCTGCCCGCCCGGCTGCGCAGCGTGTCGTAGTTCTCGGCACGGAGATATTCCGGAACCGCCTGACGGTGCTCCAGATCGTAGCTGCGGCCGAAGGCCTGCCATGCGAAGTAATTGTCCTCGATCGGGAAATCGCAGGCCAGCCGCCGGACGCGGTCGCGATAGAGCGATGCCACCTCCCCCGCCGCCTCGCCGCGCAGCAGGTTGAACTGCGCTGGCGGAATGCCGAGGCTGTAGGAGGTCATCGGCAGCCGGCACAGGAGCCGGACGATCCTGAGGTCGAAGAGCGGCGAGATCATCTCGTCGAAGACCTTCTCCTGTTCGCCGATGGAGGTGGCTTCGAGGATGCGGGAAAGCTTGCGGCCGGTGATCCCCGCCAGTCCATGGAGAAGCCCGATGAACTTACCCAGGAGCGCATGGCGGTAAAGACCACTCGCGAAATATTCGATCCGGCGCTTGCCGGTCAAGGAGCGCTCTTCCCAGAATTTACGTGTTTCGCGATCGAGCGACGGGCGCAGCCGGCTGAAATAGACTTCGCGATTCACCGCATCGGCGCCCGCACCGAAGAGGCGGAAGAAAGCTTCATGCTCGGGAAGCTCTCGGGCCGCCGCGAGCTTCAGTCGCGTCAAGGCGATATGGGCTGGATTGAGGTCCAGCGCCACCACCGACGCGGGATCCGCGAGGAGGTAGTTCAGCACATTGCAGCCGCCGGAAGCGATGGTGACGATCCGGCTTTCGGGCGTGATCCGCAGCGCTTCAAGGTCGACCCGGGGATCTTCCCAGATCTGGTTATAGACGAAGCGCTTGAACCAATAGGCGAAGAGGCGGTCGAGCAGGCCCTTCCGGCTCATGGCAGAGGTGTTGAAAACGGCGTTCTCGACGAGATCGGTGCTCATGTCAGCTCTTTCACCGGGATGCGGGCGACAAGCTCCGGCAGAACCGGAACGGGGGCGGAAACGGGCTTGGTGACAGTGGGGAGAAGCGGGTCCAAGGCACGCAGGTCCATCCAATGGATGACCTCGAGCCGCCCATCGAAATGCTCGACCAGGGCGGTGCAACTCTCGACCCAATCCCCATCGTTGCAATAGAGGACGCCGTTCATCTCGCGGATTTTCGCGTGATGGATATGGCCGCAGACCACCCCATCGACACCGCGCCGCCGGGCCTCGCCGGAGACCGCATCCGCATAATTGCCGATGAATTGGACCGCGTTCTTGATCTTGCCCTTGAGATAGGCGGAGAGCGACCAATAGGGATAACCCAGCTTGCGGCGGATCAGGTTGAACCAGTGATTGAGCCGGATCGCCGCGTCATAGGCCCAGTCGCCCAGGAATGCGAGCCACTTTGCGTAACGCACCACGCCATCGAAAGCGTCGCCATGGACCACAAGCAGACGCTTGCCGTCGGCGGTCTCGTGGATCGCTTCCTCCATGACCTGGACGCCACCGACCTGCAGCTCGCAATACTCGCGCAGCCATTCGTCGTGGTTGCCCGGGATATAAACGACCTTGGTGCCCTTGCGCGCCCTGCGCAGGATCTTCTGGATGACGTCGTTATGGCTTTGCTGCCAGTACCAGGATTTCCTGAGACGCCAGCCGTCGATGATGTCGCCGACCAGATAGAGCTGCTCGCTCTCGGTGTTCCTCAGGAAATCCAGCAGGAAGTCCGCCTTGCACCCTCGCGTTCCGAGATGAATATCGGAAAGCCAGATCGTACGGTAATGGATGATGTCGTCGGTTTCGCTCATCGCGCCTCCGGGAAGCGAGCTCGGCCTTCTCGCCGACCTCATCGCGACCGCCCGGATCGAAAGCTCGTGTCCCAGGCAGGCGCTACCCACAAGCCCTGGTAGCACTTAGGCGTGGCAGAATTATTCCGGCCGCGAGTCAGTCCTGTGACAGCGAGCCTGTAACAAAGATAAGGGCAAGCAACCGTTCGAAAATTTGCGGCCCGATTTCGAACGTTCCGGTTCAGATTTCAGTCGGCGCTTTGTCGATCCCCTCATCTATCCCGCTGAAATTCATGGGATTTAAGCGCCGTCCGCACTGTCACCGTAGCGTCACGGAGAGCGGATATAGATGTTTCCCGCGAGGCGTCTAGCCTCTGCCGAAGGCGCGCGACGGCGGCTCGGCCAATACCATACGGGGGAATTTATGAGCGATACGGTCATCCGCGACCCGGCGCGTGGCGCCCGGCACGCAGCCCATCATCCACTTCACTCAAGCGGTCTGCCGGGCTGGTTTCAGCAGATTTTCCCGCTGATCACCATCGGGGTGCTGGTAGCGGGCGGCATCTTCGTCGGCTATTCGATCCTGAACGATCTCGCCAACGCGCCGCCGACGGCGACCTTGGTCTATCTCCTTCTGGCGTTCGCCTTGCTGATCGCGCTCGGCTTCGAATTCGTCAACGGCTTCCACGACACCGCCAATGCTGTGGCGACCGTCATCTATACCCATTCCCTGCCCGCCAATTTCGCGGTGATCTGGTCGGGCTGTTTCAACTTCCTGGGCGTGCTGACCTCTTCCGGAGCGGTCGCCTTCGGCATCATCTCCCTTCTGCCGGTGGAACTTATCCTTCAGGTCGGCAGCAGCGCCGGCTTCGCGATGGTCTTTGCACTGCTCATCGCCGCCATCATCTGGAACGTCGGAACCTGGTGGTTCGGCATTCCCAATTCCAGTTCGCACGCCCTGGTCGGCTCGATCATCGGCGTTGGCCTGATGAACCAGCTCATGGCGCCGGCCGGCAGCGGCACCAGCGGCGTCGACTGGGCCCAGGCGACGAATATCGGCAAATCTCTGCTGTTCTCTCCGCTCGCCGGCTTCTTCGCCGCCGCCGCCCTGCTCCTCGTCTGCAAGGCCCTGATCCGCGTGCCCGCGCTTTACAAGGCGCCGGTCGGCAACAAGGCCCCGCCCTGGTATATCCGCGGCCTCTTGATCCTCACCTGCACGGGCGTCAGCTTCGCCCATGGGTCGAACGACGGGCAGAAGGGCATGGGTCTCATCATGCTGATCTTGATTGGTACGATTCCGACGACCTATGCGCTGAACAAGGCGCTTCCCGATAACGAAGTCGCGGTCTTCGTCAAGGCTTCGAGCGCCGCCTCCGCCGCCATCGAAAGCAAGGCCGCCGGCTACAATGTCCTCGGCAATCCGCGCCCCGCGGTGACGGCCTATGTCTCCCAGCACAAGATCAACGAAGGCACTTATCCTTCCCTGGCCGTGCTGGTGACTGAAATTTCGAAGCAGGCCCAGCAATACGGCTCCCTGGCGAAGATCCCCTCGGATGTCGTGGGCAACACCCGTAACGACATGTACCTGACCTCGGAAGCTGTTCGCTTCCTGATGAAGGACAAGGAGGCGGAACTCTCCGCCGCCGAAGTCAAAGCGCTCAACGACTACAAGGCCGAACTCGACAAGGCGACCAAGTTCATCCCCACCTGGGTCAAGGTCGCGGTCGCGATTGCACTCGGTCTCGGCACCATGATCGGCTGGAAGCGCATCGTCGTGACCGTCGACGAAAAGATTGGCAAGGAGCACCTGACCTACGCCCAGGGCGCCTCGGCCGAAATCGTCGCCTTCGGTCTCATCCAGGCTGCCGACGGTTACGGCCTTCCCGTCAGCACCACCCATGTGCTGTCTTCGGGCGTTGCCGGCACCATGGCGGCGAATAAGTCAGGGCTCCAGCTCAGCACCGTCCGAAACCTGGCGCTCGCCTGGATCACGACCCTCCCGGCGGCAATCCTGCTCTCGGGCTCACTGTTCTACTTGTTCAGTCATCTGTTCTAAAGTTGCGGGAAAGTCGAGCATCACCGACGAGGTGATGCTCGGCACTCCGCTAGCATCGCCCCGATCCCTGAAAAATCGACGGGCGGTCCCATGCGGTTGAACATGGTCAATAACGTCGGCGCGCTGCCCTTGACGCCACAGATCCCGTCCGGGTCACGCGAGGCTCCTGCTCCTCGACGGCCGGTCATCATCCGACTGCGCTGGCGTCTTATCGTGCTGACGCTCTTCGCGCTGGCACCCGCCGTCATTCTTTTTCTCAATCACGCTGCGGAAGAACGGGAGCGGCTCATGACGGACGCTCAAGCCCTGGCGCTGCGCGTCGCCCAGGCCTGGGCGGGCAATCACGATTCCCTGGTCCGTGAAGCCCATCTCCTGCTTCAGGCCGCAACCCGTGAGATCCCCACGATCGAAGCTTGCGGCGATGTGCTGCGGGAAATGCAGCGGCGCAATCAGTGGTACTCGCCTCTCACGGCCGTCGACCCCACGGGCGCGATTCTCTGCACGACAGAGGCCGACGAACATAATCTGCATCGCGCGGGACGTGTCTTCGTCGACACACTCTTCCGTAGCCATTCGCTCGAAGTCAGCGAATTTCAACTCGACGCTCAGAATGGATCCGTGGCCTTTGCAGGCCTCCGGGCGAACAATAGTCTGGACGGACGCGACTGGGCGGCGATCGTCGAGCTCGACCTTGCCGAGATCCAGCGCCGCACCGCACGGGAAGCCGGCGGCATCGCCTATGATGTGACCGTCGTCGCGCGCAACGGCGTCATTCTTGCGCGGGACCCCGAACAGTCCGGCTTGCTCGGAACTTTTCTCGGCGAGCATCCGCTGATGCCGGGGTTGGGAATGCGGTTCGAAGGCGCCGCCACAGGCCGATGGCGGGAGGGGATGGAGCAGATTTTCGCCTTTACCCAGCTTCCTCAAACCGGCGCCAAGGTCATCGTCGGCTTGGCACGCCAGGACGTGGTAGGCGAGCAGGAGAGCGCCGCGCGGAACTCTCTCATGATCCTGGGAGCGGTGGCGGTGCTGACCCTCGTGGCCGCCTGGTTTCTTGCGGAACTGGCCGTCGTGCGATGGGTTGGGGTCCTGGGACGGGCGGCCGATGCTTTTCGGCGCGGCGATCTTTCCCACCGCGCCCTGGTACCGGCTGGAGCTGGCGAGTTTGCGGCCCTCGCAGCGGCTTTCAATCGCATGGCGGAAGAATTGGACGCTCGCGAGACAGCGCTAGCCGCCAGCGAACACCGCTTCCGCGACATGGCCGACGTGGCGAGCGATTTTTTCTGGGAACGCGATCCAGAGGGTTTTTATACCCATGTCTCCGAACATTTTTCCGAAGTGACCGGGCTCCAGCCATCCGACGTGCTGGATAAATCAACCATCGGACTCGCCGTGGCTCATGAAGCGGTGGAAGATGAAGCCGAGCTCGCCCAGTCCTTCCAACAGCGCCGGGCCTTCCGCGACCTTGTTATCAGCATGGCGATGCCCAGTGGCGAGACCCGCTGGTGGCGGATCAGCGGCAAGCCCATCATCGAGGAAACGACTGGCGACTTCCGCGGCTTCCGGGGTACGGCGCGCGATATCACGGCGGCAAAGCTCGCCCAGGATGAGCTGCGGCTCGCCAAGGAAGCAGCCGAGACGGCGAACCGCACCAAATCCGAATTCCTCGGCACGATGAGCCATGAGTTGCGAACGCCGCTCAACGCCGTTATCGGCTTTTCCGAAATCATCACCAAGGAGATGTTCGGCGCGGTGGGCAACCCGCTCTACAAGGATTATGCGGGCGACATCCTGGCGAGCGGGCAGCACCTTCTGTCGATCATCAACGAAATCCTCGATTTCGCGAAAGCCGAGGCGGGCAAGCTCGCGCTCAATCCGGAGAATGTGGACCAGCACTCGCTTCTGACCAGCGTATGCCGCCTGATGCAGCCTCAGGCCGACGAAGCCGAACTCGCCATCGAGATCAAGGCGGGGGAAAGCAGTGACACGGTCTGGGGCGACGAACGGCGGCTGAGGCAAATCTTGCTCAATCTCCTCAGCAATGCGATCAAATTCACCCCGGCCGGCGGGCGCATCGTTCTATCCACAGCGCGTTATCCGAATGAGGTTCGTATCGTTGTGCGGGATACGGGCATCGGCATGAGCCAGGAGGATCTCGCGCGGGTAACGGAACCCTTCTATCAGGCAGAGAGCGGCCATAGCCGACGCCATCAAGGGACGGGCCTGGGACTGGCAGTCTGTGATCGCCTGATCCGTCTTCATGGTGGAAAGCTGGAACTCACAAGTCGTATCGGGCATGGGACGACCGCGACGATCATCCTGCCGGCGCATCAAGCGCCGCCAGTTATCCTGATCGACTAATCGGCCGTCGCCTCCCCAGCAGGGCCTGCCCAGATCGGTTTGCCCGCCGTATCCCTGATCTGCCGGCGCCACATATCCTGGACAAGTTCCACCACCGGGCTCGGGATCGGCACATAGTCGAGTTCGGTGGCGAGCTTGGCGCTCGCGCTGCGATAGGACCAGGAGAAGAAATCGAGGGTCTGGCGCCCCACGGCGGGCTTCTCCTGCGTCTTATACATCAGGATGAAACTCGCACCCGTGATCGGCCAGCTCTCCTTGCCCGGCTGATCGGTGAGCAGAAGATAAAACCCCGGCGCATTGCGCCAATCGGCATTAGCAGCGGCGGATTGGAAGCTTTTGATTTCAGGACGCACGAAGGCACCGTCTCGGTTCTGGACCAGGGCATAGGTCAGCTGATTCTGCCTCGCATAGGCATATTCCACGTAACCGATAGCGCCAGGCGTCCGGCTCGCCAGGGCCGCGATGCCCTCGTTGCCCTTGGCTCCGGTGCCGACCGGCCAATCCACCGATGCGTTTGTCCCCACCCGGTCGCGCCAATCAGCGCTGACCTTGGAAAGATAATTGGTGAAGATGAAAGTCGTCCCCGAACTGTCGGAGCGCGCCAGGACCACGATGGGCTGCGAGGTCAGCTTCAACCCGGGATTGAGCCGCGTGATCGCCGGATCGTTCCACTTTCGCGCGCGACCCAGATAGATATCGGCAAGCGCCCGCGCATCGAGCTTCAGCTCTCCCGGCTTCACGCCCGCGAGGTTCACCACCGGCACCACGCCGCCGATGACCATCGGAAATTGGACAAATCCTGATTCATCAAGCTTTTCGGATTCGAGCGGCATGTCCGAAGCGCCAAAATCCACAGTCTTCGACCGGATCTGGGATATTCCCCCGCCGGACCCGATCGACTGATAGACGACGGAAACTCCTGTCCGCGTCTTATAAATCTCCGCCCATTTCGCATAGATTGGATAAGGAAATGTCGCCCCGGCGCCGGAAATATCGGCAGCAGCGGCTGCTCCCTCAGCAAGAAGAGCGATACCGAGCATCAAACTCAATATGAGCCTGCGAGAAGTGAACAAGGCGCGAGGTTCCTTTCGTCGCGGCATGACGCTTTGAAGCGATGCCTGAGACTAGGGACCGGACGTTACTGCCTTGTGACAAACTCGCGACAGAAGTCAACAAATCGCATTATTTGTCTAGGTCACAAATCGCTACATCAGAGGTTTGACGCCGTCCTTTTCCGCCTGGACGGAACGCGCCACGAGTTTGCCGTCCCCGCCCGTGGCAGCCTGGATCCGAATCGCCGCACCGGGCTTCAAGAGGCTGTTGTCGCCCTTCACGAACATGACGACCCGCGTACCCGGCGCCACATCGATCACCTGCTCCCCGCCCGGATACTTGAGGCGTAGCGTCCGGCCATCGGAGATGGTGGCGACCTCGGCGACCGTGGCGTTGGTCATGGTCTGCTCAGGCTCGCCCATGGGCCTGTGCCCTTCGCCGCTACCCCGCCGATCTTCCGGGAAGATATGGACTTCCTGGGCATGAAGTTTCCCGTCCATGCCCTTGACGGCAGCGGATCCCACGAAGTCGCCCGGCTTGATGTCCGATAGCTTCCGGTCCACCACCGCGCCGATCTCGATACCCGCCGGCAAGAGGACAGTCACCACCGACTGGTCCGCCCGCTTCACGGAAACGGTCTGGCCATCAAAAGAGGCCACGGTTCCAGCGATTCGCGTCGTGGCGGTCTGGGCGAATAGGGGCATCGCCAGAACCGCTGCGAGAAGAAGGCTCGCGGCAAAAGCCCGAGGGTTCATGAGAGGTCTATTCCGCCGCTGCCGCGCGATGTTTCTGCGCCGACGCTTCCCAGTTCCGTGTCAACTCGTCGGAGGAATAACGGCCCTGACGAGCATCGATCGGCTTCCATTCCGGCACCTTGAGCCAGAGGCGCAGGAGATGGCGGCGGCGTTCCTTCTCGGGGAAATCCTCGAAAGCCTCGCGGCCGTGGAGAACGCTGCGGTTGTTGAAGAATTGCATATCCCCGGGCGCCAGATGCATGTCGAGATAGATATCCGGATGGTTGCTGATGGCGGCAAAGGCGTCCTTCGCCGCCTGCTCCACCGGCGTCAGGGTGAAGTCGCCGGCGCGCACGCCACGGTCGACGAAGCCGCCGACATAATAGCAATCTAGGAGATCGCCCTGGACCGTATAGGCCGGGACGCGATAGGGCGACAGCGGCGGGCGCTGGGCGGCGGCAGCGTCGCTGTCGGGCTCGCGCAGGAGGAAGCCCTCGTACATCTGGCGCAACAGGCCGGGGCAGGTGTCCATCATTACATTATGGACGGTATGGGCGCTGGCGAGGCGGCTGCAGCCGCCGGTCTTAGCGGCCTGCAGACTGAGCATGGAGACGATGTCCGAGGCGTCCGTATGGGTATGCTGCGGGCCGCCCGAATGATAGGCCCGGCGGCGCGTCGGATCGGGCTCCTCGTCGCTCAGGTCCATGATATGGCCGAGGCGGTCGCCCTGGTGGCTTTGGATGATCGGACGGCCGAAATGCGCGCCCACGCCCCAGTAGATAAGGCCGAGATCCTCGTCGCTGTACTTGTCCCGAGGCAGGCCGCGCATGACCACGAAACCACGGCCCTTGGCGACTTCCTGGATGAGCGCCTTCATATCCTCGGCCATGGCGGTCAGCGGGAAGTCGGCTTTGGTGATCTCCTCGATCTTGGCGCCGCGCTTCTTGACCTCGGTCAAGTTACGGTCGATTTCGGCGAGCGCCGCCGAGGTGAACTGGTAGGTCCATTCCGTGGATTTCGCCAGGTCCTTGCCGTACCAGACGGACTTGCCGGTCGGGCGATAAAACTGGATCTCGGACATGGCGCTTCCTTTCAAGGCGAACAATTCCCGCAAAGCTAAGCGCTTCCAGGGGAAAAGAAAAGTTACGGCTTCAGCCGGAGATATCGGGAGAGTTGCGGCGACCCACCAGACCCCTGCGTTTCCGAGACGCGATCATGGAAGCCTCCTGATTATAGTACCCGAAGGATCGCCGCGGCGGAGACCCTAGCGGGTTGCGTATCTTGTGCACAATCACGAACGCGCGAAGAGCCGCTTCACCCGTCCCCAGACGACCGAGAAGAACAGCGAGACCGTGCTTAATTCCTCGGCAGGCAGGATGGCCTCCGAGCCGCCTGCCATGCGCGCCTCCAGATTGCGGGCGAATTCCGCCGTGAGCCGGGAGGCGAAATCGTTGACGAGTCCGCTGCGGCTGAATTGAGCAAGAGGGCCAGCGAGCGTAAAGCCCACCGTCACATCGACGCGGGTGGCCGCACCGCCTTCGACCTCGGCCAGAGCGTAAGTTACCTCGGCACGGACAAGAGCCCCTTGGCGGTCGTCGCGACCCCGGCCATGAGCGACGCCGCGGAATTGCGCATCGTCCCGCTCCACATCCAGTTCACCCTGGAATTGCGCGACGATGGGGCCGAACTTGATGCGGATTTCGGCTTCCACATGGCCGCCCTCGGGAGGTTTCGAGAGCTTGGCGCCGGGCATGCAGGTCGCCGTGCTAGCGATATCGCCGAATTGCGCCCAGACCTCGGGGCGCGGGCGATGGACAGTGAAGGACTGGTTGATTACCGTCGCGGGCTTGCCCATCGGCAGATCTGGGCCGGGCGCTATCTTCGTCGGCGCAAAAGCCTCGGGCGGAATAGGCTTCGGCTCGTGTTTCACATCGGCGGTGACGGTCTCCGAGGCTAAGCCCTGCGATCCCACCGGCCCGAGTTTTTCGGGGAGCGGCACGGCGGCCGTGCCTTTACGCGCCTCCAGAACACTACGGATGGCGCCGACGATCCCGACATAGCCGGTACAGCGGCAGAGGTTGCCGGAGAGTTCGAGACGGATGCGCTGCTCGTCCGCATTGGGAAGCCGCCGCACGATATCGCGCGCCATGGCGAGCATCCCCGGCGTGCAATAGCCGCATTGCAGCGCATGCTCGCGGGAAAAGGCAGTCCGGAGTTGCACCATCACCTCGTCGTCGTCGAGGCCTTCGATGGTGGTGACATCGGCTCCCTCGCAGGCGATGGCGAAGGTGATGCAGGACCGCGCGGGTTGACCGTCAATCAGCAGGGTGCAGGCCCCGCAGACGCCATGCTCGCAGCCGATGTGAGTGCCCGTCAGCACCACCTGCTCGCGCAGGAAGTCGGCGAGATGGGTACGCGGCTGGACCTCGGCGGAGACCTTCTTGCCGTTGACGGTAAGCGTGAGCTTTTCCATCTCAGGCCCCTGCCTGGACCGTGGCGCGGCGCAAGGCCTCCACATGGAGCTGGCGCTCATAGGCGTCGGTTATCTCATGCCGGTCGAGCAACGCCCCAGCCGCGGCCGCATCGAAGCCCTGGCCGATAAGCGCGGTCGCATCTGCTACCAGGATGGGCGTCGAATGGGTGGCCCCCATTACGGCGCGGCAAACGCCACGCTCGGGATCGCGCACCACCGCCCCGATGGCTTCAGCAAATTCGCCCGCCTTGCGACAGAATTTGTAATAGCCCCAACGCGCGGATTTCGAGAACCTCGGCACGCGAACCGCTTCCAGGAACTCGCCTTCTTCGAGCGCCACCTCGAAGGTGCCCAGCATGTAATTCGCCATGGGCACGCGGCGCTGTCCCTTGGCCCCGCGAATGACGATCTCGGCATCGAGCACGGTCAGCGTGCTGACCCAATCGGCGGCAGGATCCGCGTGGCTGAGGCTGCCGCCGATGGTGCCCCGGTTGCGCACCGCCCGATAGGCGATATTGGACGCCACCGAGGGCAGCATCCCATTGGTGCAATCGGGCACCAGGCCATCTTCGATATTGGCATGGGTCACGCAGGCGCCGATTTCCAGGAAGTCCTTTGTTTCGCGGATTTCTTTCAGGCTCGCGATATGGGTGAGATCGACCAGCAGATCCGGCCGCGCCAATCGAAGATTCAGCATCGGGCCAAGTGACTGCCCACCGGAAAGCAGCTTAGCAAAGCCGCTGCCGGCCAACAGAGCCGCCGCACGCTCGACCGTCGCGGGCCGGGCGTAATCGAAAGGACCGGGCTTCATGCGACCTTCTTGGCGCGGGCGGCCGCAGCGATCGCCTCGACCACCCGGCGCGGGGTGGCGGGAACCTGGTTGATTTCCGCGCCCAAGGGACGGATCGCATCGTTGATCGCATTGACGATGGCGGCGGGGGGACCGATCGCGCCGCTCTCGCCGATGCCCTTCTGGCCGAATTCCGTATAGGGCGAGGGCGTCTCCATATGGAGGATGCGGATCGACGGCACATCGGTCGAACCCGGCAGCAGATAGTCCGCCAAGGTCGATGCGAGCGGCTGGCCCGCCGCATCGAAGGGCATTTCTTCCAGAAGCGCGGTGCCGATCCCCTGGGCCACACCGCCATAGACCTGGCCATCGACGATCATCGGATTGACCAGCACGCCGCCATCCTCGACCACCACGTAGTCGAGGATTTCGACCCCGCCGGTCACGGGATCCACGGCAACCACGACCGCATGGGCCGCATAGCTGAAGGTGCCGCTGTCGCGTTGGGGCTTATAGCCTGCCGTGACCTCGATCCCGCCTGGATCGACATCGGCCGGGAGATCCTGGGGGCGGAGATACCAGACGCGGGCGATTTCGGCGATGGAGACACTGCCCGAAGGCCCGACGACCTCGCCATTGCCGATCTTGACGTTGGCGACATCGGTCTGGAGCAGCTTCGCGCCGATGCGTCCCAGCCGCTTGCCGAGTTCCTTGCAGGCGGTCGCCACCGCGCCGCCGGCCATGACCATGCAGCGGGAGCCCCAGGTGCCGGTCGAATAGGGCGTCATGCCCGTGTCGCCGTGAACGACCTGGATCTTGGCAGGATCGATCCCGAGCACCTCATTGGCGACCTGGGCGAGCGTCGTCTCCAGGCCTTGGCCATGCGACTGAACACCAACCCGGATTTCGAGGCCGCCGTCCGGCGTCATGCGCGCCTGGGCCTGTTCGTGGCCCGGCACCATGGGAATGCCCCAGCCCGCATAGACCGAGGTTCCGTGGGAGCCCTGCTCGCAGAAGATCGACATACCGAGGCCGATGAGCCGGCCATCCGGCTCGCCCCGCTTCTGCCGGGCACGAACCGCCGGCACGTCGATAGCCGCAACCGCCCGCTTCAGGCATTCCGGATAGTCGCCACTGTCGAAATGCTTCTTGGTGATATTGTCGAAGGGCATCTTTTCTGGCGGCACCAAGGCCTTCAACCGCACCTCATAGGGTTCGATCCCGGCCTCGACCGCGATGCCGTCGAGGATCAGTTCCATCGCCAGGCAAACGCCCGTCCGCGCCACGCCCCTATAGGGCAGGATCGGGCACTTATTGGTCGCCACCGAATAGGTCCGGCAGCGATAGGCCTTGAAGTCGTAGGGACCGGGCAGGATGCTCGCGACCTGGGCCGCTTCGAGGCAGGCGCTGAAGGGATAGGCCGAATAGGCGCCGCTATCGACCGTCGCCTCGGCTTCCAGCGCCAGGAGCGTGCCGTCCGCCGCGGCATAGCCGGTGATGAAATAATGATGCTCGCGACAATTGGCGGCGGCCGTCAGCGCCTCGCGCCGGTCCTCGATCCAGCGCACCGGCCGCCCGATCTTCATGGCGAGCCAGCCGCAGGCCACTTCCTCGGCGAGCAGGATGCCCTTGTAGCCGAAACCGCCCCCCACGTCGGGCGCGATGATCCGCACCTGCGCATGATCGAGACCGAGGCAGCCGCAAAGCCCGGTCCGGATGATATGTGGCATCTGGCAGGCGCTATAGAGCGTCAGCTGGTTGAGGCGGTTGTCCCACCAGGCGACGACGCCGCGCCCTTCGATGGGCGCCATGCATTGGCGGGCCGTGCGGATTTCCCGCGTGACCTTGATCGCCGCATCCTTGGCAATGGACTCGATATCCCCATCCACGAAGGATTCGAGGAAGATGTTGTCGCCCCAATGCTCATGCAGCAGGGGCGCACCGGGTTCCCGGCCCTTGAGCATGTCGGAGACGGCCGGCAGTTCCTCCCAATCGACGATCAGAGAGGCGGCGATGTCCTCGGCCTCGGCGCGACCCTCGGCGAAGCAGATCGCGACCGGTTCGCCCACATGGCGGACCTTCTCGGTAACGATGGCGGGTTGTTCGGAGGGCTTGAACCCCGGAAGCCCGGAGACCGCGCGCATCGGCTTCACGCCGACCATATCGGCGGCGGTAAAGACCGAGCCCCGATGTTCCTCCGGGATCGTGACGCCGCGCAACCGCGCATGGGCAAGCGGGCTGCGGTGGAAGGCGACCTCCACCATCCCCGGCAGCTTGATGTCGGCGATATATTGGCCGCGCCCGCGCATATAGCGGTCATCCTCCTTGCGGATGAGCCGCGCGCCGACGCCTTTGCCCTCTTTGATATCTCCGTCTGCCACTTCGCAACCCCGATGGGACTATGGTTCTATTCTTAGGCCCTTGTCGTTACCCGTCAACCGCGTCGCGATGTGCGGCAACCCTAGTCGCGCGAGGCCAGCAGGTCGATATCGAGCTTTATGACGTCACCGCGATAGATGACATCCGCCACATAGATCGCGATACCCGCCTGATCGACCACCACGCAATGAGTCTCGACGATGGGCGCATTGAGGGGCAGCGCCAGAAGCGAGGCAGTCTGGGTATCAGCAGTGCCGATCACCAGCGTCTGATGCGCGCCCTTCACCTCTATATTCATCGCAGCGATGGTGCCAAGCGCCGAACGGCTGCGGAAGGCGCGGGGATCGCTCTCATAGAGGTCCTTCGCCAGATGAAGGTTCACCACCGAATGGGGTTGATCCCCTCTCGACTGGACGCTCCGCTGGAAGACATAGGCTGCGGCAGGCTTCCCCTGCCCTTCGTCGAGTCGGGGCGCCGCCGGCTCCTTGTCGAGTTCAATCACCTTCAGGACATTGTCCTTGATGGTATCGACAAGCGATTTCCAATCCATGGCGAGCTTGAGCCAGCGCCTGTCTTCGAGCCCTTCGAGCACGAAAGTGCCCTTGCCCTGCTGACGGCGGACGAGCCCTTCTTTCTGGATGAGGTCCACGGCCTGGCGCACGGTGACCCGGGCGACCTGGAACTCCTCCTGCAATTCTTCCAGGGTCGAGATCTTGCTGCCCGAAGGCCATTTCCCAGTCTCGATGCGGCGGCGAAGCGTCGTCGCAAGCTGCACATAGAGCGGGATGCCGTTCTGCCTTGTCGTCCTTGCCGGCGCGCTCGTCATCCCCACAATCCTGAATTCCTTTTTTGTGAGTCTACCGGAACCGCGCTCACCCGACGACCCCGCTTATGAGGTTCGCCGAATAGAGGGCGCCGAGATCGATGATCGCTTCCTGCATCACGGTTTCCGCCGAGGCGAGAAGTTTCGCCAGATCCCGTTCCTGCGCCCGGCGGATTTCTTCCGCTTCTTCGACCGTAACCGCGGCAAAGCGGATGGTTCCGCCCGGCCGGCGGCGCCCGGCGGCAGGCAGGTCTGCCGAAATCACGGTGGCGATCTTGGGATAGCCCCCGGTGGTCTGGTGATCCGCCAGCAGAAGAATCGGCTGGCCGGAGCCCGGGACTTGGATCGCCCCGGTCACGATCCCGTCCGACACGATATCATAGCCAGCCTTGTGAGCGAGCGTAGGTCCTTCGAGCCGCATCCCCATCCGGTCGGCGTCACGCGAGATACGCCAGTCCGAACCGAGGAAGGTGGCGATATTGGCCTCGTCGAAGAAATCGTCCTGGGGTCCCAGCACCACACGAATCACGTCGCGGTCGATTTCCGGGGCACGGCGCAGCCGGAGCTCCGGCCGCTCCGGGGATTTGTCGCGAACCAAGGGAAGCAGATCCCCGGCCCTCAGCGCGCGCCCCTCGAAACCTCCCAGCCCGCCCCGGACATAGGTCGAGGCGCTGCCGAGAAAAGGCGGCACCGCGATCCCGCCCTCGATCGCAAGATAGGCGCAGGCCGAAGATGCCAGTCCCGCCACGCGGAACTTCTGGCCCCGGCTGAGAAACACGCTCTGATGCGACAGGAGAGCACGGGGGCTCTCGCCAAGGATTTCAAGCTTCGCGGCATCGCCCGCAAGCGCCACCCGGACGGACTCCGCCTCGACCTCCAAGGTAGGCCCCATGAGGAGCATCTCCAGCGCAGCCGCATCAGGCGCATTTCCGACGAGGCCATTGGCGATACGCAGGCTCAGGGGATCGAGCGCCCCCGATACCGGCACGCCTGAATCCTGCCAGCCGACGCGACCCAGATCCTGGACGGTGGTATGAAAACCCGGCGAGGCGACCTTGAGCGTCACAGCACCAGCCTCTCGCTCTGCACCTTGTAGTCGCCGGCGAGGACAGCCCGCTTGACCGAGGCAAATTCGCCGGGGCTCACAGGCTCGAATTCGATGGCGTCGCCAGGGCTCAGGATCGCCGGCCGTTCGGCAGCGGGATCGAAGAAACGCAGGGGCGTGGTGCCGATCAAATGCCAGCCGCCAGGACTTTCCAGCGTATAGATCGCGGTCATGGTCGTTGCGATCGCCACCGAACCGGCCGGAACCTTGACCCGGGGATCGATGCGGCGGGGCAGTCGCAGCACCTCGGGCAAATCGCCCATGTAGGGATAGCCCGGCAGGAAGCCCAGCATATAGATGTGGTAGCGGACTTCCGAATGGAGCTTCACCACCTCCGCGGTCCCGAGACCGGTGCGGCGGGCCACGTCTTCGAGGTCGGGCGCCCATTCACCCTCGTAGCAGGCGGGCACGTGCCAGAGCTTCGCTTGCCGCTCGATGGGCTTGTCCCGGCCCAGCAAAGCCTCGACCGCCGATTTCAGTTCCGCAAAACCCGTCGAGAGGGGGTCGTAGTGGATCATGATGGAGCGGAAGGTCGGCACCGTCTCCACGATGCCCTTCGTTCCCTCCAGGCCGGCCGCGAGCCGGAGCACCCGATCGCTCAAAGCTCGATCGACCACGCTGCCGAATTCGACGACGAGGGCTGTGTCACCACTGGGCAGGAAACGGATGGTCACGGGAAGGCAGGCTCTTGCGGAAGGGACACTTGGGGCTTTAGGTCGCGGGGAGCATCGCGGAAACCTGTTGCCCGCCTCGCAGCCCCTCTCTTATCATGGTTCTATTCTTAGGACGATACGGCGATTGGTCGGAACGACGATCTCGCGAGACGCGGTGGAGAAGACAGCATGAGCAAGCAGATCAACCTCAACGCCGACATGGGCGAGAGCTATGGCATCTATCATATCGGCAACGACCTGCCGCTGCTCAAATACATCAAGTCCGCCAATGTCGCCTGCGGCATGCATGCGGGCGACGCCAATGTGATGCGCGAGCTTTGCGAGAACGCCGCCAAGGAGGGCGTCAGCATCGGTTGTCATCCTGGCTTCAACGATGTCTGGGGCTTTGGCCGCCGCCGCATCGACATGAAGCCGGTGGAGCTGGAAAACCTGGTCGCCTATCAGATCGGCGCGCTTCAGGGCATGGCCGCCTATACCGGCACCAAGGTCACGCACCTGAAGCCCCATGGCGCGCTCAACAACATGGCCGCCGAGGATGCGGAATACGCGCTGGCCATCGGCCGCGCCATGAAGGCGGTCGACCCCAAGATGATCTATGTGGCGCTTGGCGGCTCCGAGATGGAGAAGGCGGCGATCAAGCTCGGCCTGCCGCTGGCCCGCGAAGGTTTCTGCGACCGGCTTTACGATGATGACGGCAACCTGACTTCCCGCAAGATCCCCGGCGCCGTCATGAGCGACCCGGAGCAGGCCAAGCGCAATGTGCTTTCCATCGTGCTGGAAGGCACCGTCATCTCGCGCAACGGCAAGCGCATCCCCCATCAGGTCGAGAGCCTCTGCATCCACGGCGACGAGCCCACTTCGGTGAAGATCGCCCAGGCCGTCGTTCAAGGCCTCGAAGCGGCCGGCGTCAAGATCGTCCCGCTGACGGAGATGAAACTGCCGGCGTGAGGAAGAGCTCCCGCCTCGAAAAAATCCAAGGTTGTAGCGCTTTCCAACTTTGCGATAGCGGCGTCCTGTAGGAAGACACTCTGAACGAGAGGATCTTCGATGCTTGGAGGCAATCCATCCGAGATTCTGTCCGCGCTGGACGGCATCGTCTATCTGGCCGATCCCCAGGGAAAGATCGTCGCCTATGGCGGCCAGGATTGGGCGCCCTTCGCCGAGCGCAACGGCGCGACGGACCTCGTATCGCCCGACCGCGTTCTTGGCCACGACCTCTTCACCTTCATTCTCGGTGACGAGGTCCGCGCCTTCTATCGCAAGCGGATGGACGAGATCTTGAACGGCGAGGAACGGGCGATCGTGCTACCGACCCGCTGCGACGCGCCGCACCGAATGCGGGAATTGAGACTGGCGATGACCCCTTTCCGAAAAGGGGGCCGGATCGAAGGCATCCTTTTTCATTCGACGCTTCTCAACGAGGAAGAACGGCCGCCCCTCTCGCTCTATGATTTTCAGGCAATAAGAGCACATTTAACGAAGCGCCGGCCCCTGCCTATGCTTTCCTTGTGCAGCCTATGTCAGAAGGTCCGCCTGAAAGGCTCGGACCACTGGATCACCGGGGAGAACTATTATCGGGCCGGCGGCCCGTCAGAAGTTCAGATCAGTCACGGCCTCTGCGATCCCTGCGCCGATACGCATTATGGCCGCGCATTGGGGGAATAATCGGGATCAATCTCCCTCTCCTTCCCAATAATCCAGCGGCTTTCCCTCTCGTCCGATATGGATCGGCCAAGTTGACGGTCGGTTTATCGGACTTGGCATTCCTTTGCGAGGCTATAGCATCCGATAAACATCCGGCATCGAGCTTGGTTCGCGAGTCTTCTGTGTCAGATAAGGATTGGAAAGACCGCCCCGAGAATTTCTGAGGGCGGTCGCAAGGGAGATCTAGCTCTCCAGCGCCGCATCCAACGTGATCTCGGCCTTCAGCAGTTTCGAGACCGGGCAACCGGCTTTCGCCTTGGCAGCCAGTTCCTGGAACTTAGAGCCGGCCTTGAGAATCTGAACATCAGGATAAGTGGAGTTTCTGCCTGAGCGCGGCCAAGATGGCTGCTGAGCAGGAGAGATGATGAGCAGACGACCACGCCGGAACCACACAGCGGGCTTCAAGGCGAAAGTAGCTTTGGCTGCGATCAAGGGCGAGACGACGCTGGCCGAACTGGCGCAGCAGTTTGATGTCCATCCCAACCAGATCACGCAATGGAAGGCGCAGCTTCTGGAGGGTGCTGCCGGGGTATTCGGTTCCGAGGCCCGGACCGATCCGGCGGTTCCAACCGTCGACCTCAAAACGCTCCATGCGAAGATCGGAGAGTTGACGCTGGAGAACGATTTTTTAGGATCGGCGCTCAGCAAGGCCGGCCTGCTGAGCGCAAAGCGATGATCGACCGCTCCCACGACCTGTCGATCACCCGGCAGGCGAAAGCCCTGAACATCAGCCGCGGCAGCGTCTACTACCTGCCCCGGCCGGTTTCGGTCGCCGATCTTGCCCTCATGCGCCGGATGGACGAACTCCATCTCGACTTCCCGTTCGCGGGCAGCCGGATGCTGCGGGATCTGTTGAACGCCGAGGGTATCGAGGTTGGTCGCCGTCATGTCGCGACGCTGATGAAGCGGATGGCGATCGAGGCGATCTATCGCAAGCCCAATACCTCCAAGCCGGCGCCGGGCCACAAGATCTATCCGTATCTCTTGCGCCGGTTGCCGGTCACTCGGCCCGACCAGGTCTGGGCGATGGACATCACCTACATCCCGATGGCGCGCGGTTTCGTCTATCTCGCCGCCGTCGTTGATTGGTTCAGCAGGCGGGTTCTGGCCTGGCGTCTTTCGATCACCATGGAAGCGGCGTTCTGCATCGAGACGCTGGAGGAGGCGCTCGCCCGGCATGGCAGGCCGGAGATCTTCAACACCGACCAAGGCAGCCAGTTCACCAGCACCGCCTTCACCGGCGTTCTTCTCAAGACCGACATAGCCATCAGCATGGACGGCAAGGGCTCCTGGCGCGACAACGTCTTCGTCGAGCGGCTGTGGCGGACGATCAAATACGAGGAGGTCTACCTCAGAGCCTACGACACAGTCTCCGAGGCGCGCGCCTCGATCAGCCGCTATCTCGGCTTCTACAACGCCCGCAGACCCCATTCGAGCCTTGACCGGAAGACCCCGGACCAAGCTTACTTCAACAGGCTGCCGCAGATCGCGGCCGCCTGAACCCCGCAGAGGTTCCACTTATCAAAGCGAAAAAGCTGCTCAGATAAACCGAGCCAGCTCT